>JAFVWS010000033.1 GCA_017501545.1 Clostridia bacterium
ACCTTTTGCGAATATATGTCTGCACAATCTGATGATAAAATTATTCTATCAAGTCCAAATGCTACTGCATTTCTTATAATTGTGCCAATATTTCCTGGATCTCTTACCGACTCAAACATCATAATTTTTTCATTTTTTTGTATATTTTTTGCGATTTTTGAACGCACGTGAATATCTTTTAAAAACGAGCAAATTGCAATAATGCCTTGTGGTGCATTTTCGGTTGAAATTTTAGCAAAAATTTGCTCACTTACAACCAAAATATTTGTTCCATTTTCTCTACATTTTTTTATAGCAATTTCAAGGTCCTTTTCTACTGAAAAATCCTCTCTTAAAACAATGTATTTTATGTTAGCTCCAAAAGCGATTGCTTCCTTTACCAGCTTGGTTCCATCACACATAAATAGCTCATATTCATTTCTATATTTTTTGTTTACAAGCTTATTAATTTTTACAATTGTAGAATTTGACTTTCCTGTTATGATTTCAGTGCCAAAAATTTCTTCATTCATAGACTTTTCTCCACTTCTATAAAATGCAAAAAAACTCGGCAAAGCCGAGTTTTATTTTCAATTAAAGAGCTGCCTTTGCCTTCTCTACGAGAGCTGCAAATGCTTCCTTGTCTGAAACTGCAAGTTCAGCAAGCATCTTTCTGTTAAGATCGATTCCAGCGAGCTTAAGACCATGCATAAATGTTGAATAATTCATGCCATTAACCTTAGCTTGTGCAGAAATTCTTGTAATCCAAAGAGAGCGGAAGTCTCTCTTCTTCATCTTACGGCCTGCGAATGCATAGTTGCCGCTCTTCATAACAGCTTGCTTAGCCATCTTGAAGTGCTTGCTCTTTGCGCCCCAGTAACCCTTTGCCATCTTTAATACTTTATTTCTTCTTTTACGTGCCATCATAGCACCTTTAACTCTTGCCATCTTAAAAATCCTCCTTGTACTAACGTTTCATCCAATTATTTGTTGATAAGCTTCTTGATTGTAGGAGCCATGCTCTCGCTTAAATATGAGCCAGAACGAAGATTTCTCTTACGCTTAGCTGTCTTAAGACCAAGATTGTGACGGTGTTGTGCATGGAACATCTTTACTTTTCCAGTGCCTGTCAAAGAGAATCTTTTTGCGGATGCCTTATGTGTTTTGATTTTTCCCATGATATTAGTTTCCTTTCGTAGTAGATATACTATCTTATTTTTTTACAGGTGAAATTGTAACAGACATTCTTCTTCCATCAAGTGTAGGAGCCTTATCTGTTGTTCCATATTCTGAGCAGAGGTCAATGAATTTTCCGATAATCTCTACACCAACCTCAGTATGAGCCATTTCTCTACCCTTGAAGGAAAGAACAACTCTTACCTTGTCTCCGCTCTTTAGAAAACGGATTGCATTGTTTGCTTTTGTATTAAAATCGTGAGTATCAATTCTGCAAGAAAGCTGAACTTCCTTAACATCAACTGTTTGTTGCTTCTTCTTAGCTTCTTTTTCTCTCTTATCTCTGTCATAACGGAATTTTCCGTAATCCATAATACGACATACAGGTGGGTTTGCACCTGGAGCAATAAGAACTAAGTCAAGTCCCTGTGCATATGCCTTTTCCAAAGCTGCATCAGATGACATAACACCAAGCTGTTCACCATTGTCGGCAACAACACGGATTTCCTTTAGTCGAATATCTTCATTGATAGTCATTTCTTTTGCGTTGCTAATAACTAAGCACCTCCAATTTACCAAAAGCATGGTATGCAAAAATAAAAAATGTGCGAAAGAAACACTAATCTCCGCACAACAAAAAACCACTTAAAGTAGTAAATTATTAACCACAAGCACCATATGTCCTTGGGTGAGAACGGAGTGTTCTGCTTCCTTTTGCTTAGTTATATTATCATACTTTTTTACTCTTGTCAATAGTAATTTTGAATTTTTTGAAAATTTTTCTAAATTACTGCGGGTTGCAGATTAAGAGCAGAAATCGTCGTTTGCGACCGAAGGCGTACTTGCGTACGTCGAGAGTTTAGCAAACGACGATAATAAACCATATTATTAAAGAAAAACGGAGTTTTTCAACCTTGTTTTATAAATGGATACACTGCTAATATTGTTTCTTTTTGTTTTCGTGGTTTATGTTTATGCCTTAATATGGCTACCCGTTTAGATATTTTGTTTGTAATTAGTCTTTAAAATGTGTGTAAGTAGACGGGTTGCGCATAATTGTGCATCCTCTTTTTTAATATTTCCATTTTCAAGACCCTCAATAATCTCTTTTCTAAAGCGACCAGGCATAATAAGGTCATTGCAAGCGTGAACATGCTCTTGAGGGTTTGCACATGGGTTCCAGTCTGTCATAACAATGCCCTCATAATCCCATTCACCTCTTAAAATACCCATCAAAAGGTCATAATTAGTTGATGCAAATGTACCATTGATTTTATTATATGCAGTCATAATTGCGTGAGGTCTGCCCTCTTCAACTGCGATTTTGAAGCCCTTTAGGTAAATTTCACGAAGGGCTCTTTCTGAAATCTGTGAATCAGAAACGCCACGCTCATACTCAATATTGTTACAAGCAAAGTGCTTAACTGTTGTATATTTACCAGTTGACTCTGCATTATTATCATATTGAACGCCAATAGTGATATATGCGCCTATTTTACCTGAGATAATTGGATCCTCTGATAGATATTCAAAGTTTCTACCATTGAGTGGGTTTCTGTGAATATTAATACCAGGAGCAAGCCAGCCCTCTATATCAGAAACGATTAAGTCATCACGAACACATTCGCCAAATCTTCTTGCACTCTCAAGATCCCAAGAGTTAGCCATACAAGTGCCCGATGGGTATGCAACAACCTCACGGGAGAGGTCAGTATCTGTGTCAATTGGTGTTGTAAATATAGCAAGACGCACGCCAGCAGGGCCATCAGCACAAGCATTTACAGGGATTGCGTATTTCTCGCTTGACCACATCTCGCCTGCAGCACCACGCACCTTGATAGACATGCTACCAACGTTGGCATTAGCATTAGAGCCCTCGTAAATTACGCCATTTAGTATGTCAGCAAGCTCGGCATTAGAAAACTCTGCAACAACGTCTTGGGCAGTTGCTTTTCCATCTATAACATCCTTTAATGTATAGTGCTCGTTATTCTTTTTCTCTAAAAGCTTTGGTGGGTTGTTTTCAATTACATTATGTACAACTGTTTCAACTGCGTCACAGTCAAATTCAAGCACATTTGCGCTCTCTTTTTCAGCCTTTTCACCCTCATATGTATAAGGAATAGCACCCTTGTTTGAAAGCTCCTTAAAGTCCTTTAATTTTGTGCATCTATTCTTGACAACATCGCAAATAACTTCCTTATTTAAGTTAATTGCACACGCGATTTTAGTGTTTCTTGATGAGTTACCAACTCTAAGGTAGTATTTGCCAGCTTCAAGAATAAAGCTTGCTCTTTCCTCGTCATATGATGCCATTTCGGTTAGGTCAAATGACAAAAGAAGCTCACAGCTTTCATTTGGTGCAAGAATATCAGTTTTTGCATATGTGCAAAGCTCTTGATATGCTTTTTCAAGCTTTACAGAAGGTGCTGAAAGATAGCACTGAATAATTTCTCTTCCATTATATTTACCAGTATTTGTTACCTTAACTGTTAAGTCAATAATTTGACCATCGATTTCAACGTCAATAACCTCGCTTGCAAACTCAGTATAAGATAGACCATAGCCAAATGGGTATCTTGGAGCTACGCCAAAGGTATCAAAGTATCTATAACCAACGTAAATGCCTTCCTTGTAAGGCACTTCCTTGGTTGTTATTCCCTCTTTTGTTGGATAATCCTCGTATTTATATGCCCAAGTGGTTGTTAGCTTTCCGTTTGGTGTAACCTTGCCACTAAGTACGTCAGCTACGGCAAAGCCAAACATCTCGCCACCCAAGGAAACGTCAACTATTGCATCAATATCGCAGTCATCAATTGCTCTTAAATCAAGTGGACCGCAGGTGTTAAGAAGCAAGATTGTTTGTTTAAAGTATTTAGAAACTGTTTTAACAAGATTAATTTCATCCTGATGGAGTCTAAAATAGCCCTCCTCGTCCTTTAAGTCAAAGGCTTCTCCGCTATTTCTGCCAAGGGTAATAACAGCAATATCGGACTTTTTAGCTGATGCTTCAATTATAGCATCGTCAAGCTTAATTTCGTCCTGTCTCCATGTCCACTCATCCCAGCTTCTGTTCATTAGTCTTTGGTCTGGCAATTCTTTAGCATAATTTAAGTAAGTAGTCTCAATATCTGCATTAAGTGTATAGCCAGCATCCTTTAACCCCTCATTTATTTGAGAAATTGTCTGTGCCATCATATCGCCCGAGCCCCAGCCAAGACGGAAGCATCTATATGAGCAAAGTCCAAACAAAGCAATTTCTTTATCCTTTGCAATAGGTAACGCGCCATTTTCATTCTTTAAAAGAACGATACCATCAGCCGCTGCACCTCTTGCAAAATCCATTTTTTCTTGTCTTAACATATTTTTTCTCCCTAAAGATAAATATTTCATATTTATTCTACCATAGTTTTCCTTGGTAGTCAATTGTAATTATTGAAAACTTATCTATAATTTAAAATATAAAAGCGAGTGCGTGATGCACTCGCTTTTTAGGAGGTTATAATTCAAAGATTTTCTTTGAATATTATTTTTCATAAACAAATGTGCATAGCCTTTTGATTTCTTCCTCTGATGGTGTTTGCAAATATCCCTTTTTCCACAAATTCCAAAGGAAAGAATAGTGATTTGAAAAGCTATTACTTAAAATTTGATTTGTTTCGTTTTCATCAAGAAAGCTTGGTATTAGCTTTCGTACATTGTCTATATGCTCACAGCACATATTTACTACTTCGTCCACATCAAGCTCCTTATTTATACTTTCAAAAAATGGTGCTCTGTCATAGTATTTATAAAGAATGGGATTTTCTTGACGTTTCATATATGGTATTAAAATTATAGGCTTATCGTTTTCAACTCGAACATAGCCTTTTTTAACAAGATTGGCAACCGCGTGCTTATCGTATTCGTTTGGTTTTTCTTCATTTTCAAGAATATCAACCACTCTTGAAATTTGGTTTAATTCTGTTTCGTCAAAATCTCGCCAACCCTGACCAAAGAATTTAATATCATATTGTATGGAGTTTAGTTTATTGCTTGTTCTTGTTTTTACCCCACAGCCCTCACATCGTAAGAAAAATTCCTTAAAATCTTCGTCCTCAATATTAACTGTTTCTCCGGTTACCATTGTTGCAGATACAAAATGCTCGCTTCCATCCTTGCGTTTTGGTGGTGAATAATTCAAGCCCTTCTTTTTTGAAACAAGGTCGTGAATGTAATATACAGCATTATCTATTGTAAGCATAAGTAGCGACCACATAAAGAAATTGTCATTATATTCACCAAGTAATACATCGCTTTTCTTTAGTTCATTCATTGCGTTAACTGTTAAATTATATAATGGAACAGATACTTTATCAGCAAGCTTATACATAAACCTTTTGCTTTCACGGAAAAACTTATCTTCCATTATAAAAAATGTGGTCTGATACTTGTTTTTACCAACTATCTTTAAGTAATCCATATACAAAAGCTTGTCTATCTTATCCTCAAGATAAACCGCTGCAACCCCAAGAGTTCTTGCTATTTCCTCTGTGGTGCATGGCTTTAAATAGCAAACATAGCAAATGTTTTGCATTAAAACATCGCTTCTTAGCCCAAACATATCGTAATCGGTAGTCCAACCATTATGACCTATACCTATTTTAACAGGCTTATAGATTCCTTGTTCTGTCATTTCAATTCGCTCCTTTAGTGTTTTCTTGCTTTCTCCTAAATACCATCGTACGCTGGAATCGGGGATATTTAATATTTCGGATATTTCTTTACTTGTTTTATTTTCATAATAGAACATTATTGTTACCTCTCGCTTCATTTTGGAGAGATACATTATTTCTTGCCTAAGCTTCTCGTGTAGCTCCTTTTTGATATATTCTTCCTCTATATCAGTTTCGTCAGCTACAAATTCAAGTAAAGTTGCATTTTCAAGATTTTTTCTTTTTTGAATGTCCTTTCTGTAAAAGTTCATCCAAGTATAACAGCAAATTCTATATATGTATGCATCCATATTTTCAATTTGAGAGAGTTTTGTACCTTTGTCAAACAATGCTACAAGAATTTCTTGCGATAAATCCTGAGCATCGTTATAATCTCTCGTCTTAGAAAATGCAAATCCATATATTTTCTTTGCGTACTTTTCTATAATGTCCTTTGAAATATCCATTTTATCCGCCTTTAAGAGTTTTTCGGGTTGGTTCCTTGCCCGTCACAATAATAGTGTCGCAAAAAACACAAATGTTGGAACAATTTTGAAATTTTTCTAAATTTATTTTACTACATATTGGTTTTTAATTCAAGCGTGTTATAGAAAAGCGAGTGCCGAAGCACTCGCTTGTTTAAATTTCAAAAAGCTTGAAAGCGGTTTCTGTCATAACATATATGCTTGTAGCTTTTTTATTTTTATTTTTAGAGGAAATAAATACACCTTCATCAATTCCAAAAAAGTTTGGTTTTCCAGAAAATAAAACTATTACTGTTTCATCCTTTTGTTTAATTGGCTTTATTAGTGCTGTTTTTACACTACTTGGTCGCATTATTCCACCGAAAGGAAATAACTCCTCTTTATAAATTGTGCCATCTTCTCCACAATGAATTATAGTTGATTTAGTTATTGGGTCTTTTATTGCATATACAGTATAATTCTGCCCCTCGTATTCAAATTTCACTACGTTATAATTTTCATTATATTCGATTGTTGTGCCAAATTTATGATAATAATTATAAATAGAAAGGCTTTTTTCTTCCTTACATTCCATTATGTCGGAAATATCACAGTTAAGACAAGTACAAATTTTAACAAGTGTTTCGGTTGTAACTGTTTTATTTTTAGAAAGCTTAGCTATAATTCTTGAGCTTAGCCCGGTTTCCTCCATAAGCTCGGTTTTTGTCATGTTTTTATCGATTAGTAGCTTCCATAGCTTAGAATAATCTATATACATCTGCTCACTTCCTTTCTAATTTTATAATATCATAAACAAGCATATATGTCAATAAATATTTACTTTAGTAAACGATTTATATCATTGTTCAAAATTAAAAGCGAGTGCTTTAGCACTCGCTTTTTCTATCAAATTCAATGCTTTTTCAAATACTCACGCAAGCGGTATTCTTCCGTTTTAACTTTCTCTAATTTGAGCATGGCGGTCTTTACTCTTTCATCTTCAATAATCTTGTCAATTTCTTTTATCTCTTTTAGCTCTTGCAAAAGAATTTCGCTGCGTGACTTTCCGTCCACTCTTATTCCACCTGCTTCTTGAATGTTTTTTAATAACGGCGTTGTGTGATGGTTAATTTCGTACGTATCAAAATGCACACTAAAATCACATGCTCTTTCAAGCCACCTTATTGAATTTTCTGTATCTCCCATTTCAAGATATAATCTTAATAATGTTTTACAAGCATCGACTGCGACTTGCGAATGGAATTGATAATCACCGTTTGGAAATAACACATCCATTATACCAACGATTTGCTTTTGCATAACTATTTTTTCTTCTGTTGAATACACTGGCTTTTTGTCAATAAAATGATATGAAATTAAATCTATACATTGAAGTATTTCGCTAAATAATTCAAGCAAGTAGCTTTGTTTTTTCTCTAATCCTTCTTGACCATAATCGCCCCATTTATGTAGCATAAATTGCTCTCTTGAATATAAGAATGGAACCATTTGCTCAACGACATGCATCATTTTTTCTTTTTCACCCGTGTAATCGTATGCCGTTGCTAAAGAGTCAAGAGCCTGATTCCTTATTCCACTATCGGTGCAATGCTCAAGGACATAATTTAAAATGTTAACAACTTCATTATAAACCGCCTTGTCTTTGTTTTTAAAATTAGATGAAATTAAAGTATTAGCAAGCCTGACTTTTATTAAATACGACCTTGGAAACTTCGATTGAGCCTCTCTTAAAATCTCTATTGCTCTTTCGTAACCATCTGTAACAATAGCCTTGTAAGATGAAAAGATATAATCTTCCACTTGTTTTTCATCGTTATCAAAATTCACACCAAGTATTTCATCTGTTGACACACCGAATGCCTTTGACAAGGGAACTATTTGTGTAATGTCAGGATAGCCTACATTTCTTTCCCATTTTGATATTGCTTGGGGAGTTACACCAACAAGCTCCGCAAGTTCTTCCTGTGTTATCTTTCTTTGTTTTCTTAACTCTTTTATAATTTCACCAATTGTTCTTGCCATAATAGTCCTCCGTAAAATGTATTTCGGTACCGTAACTATATTGTATCACATATATTATACCATTTACACATACAGAAAAGCAACATAAACTAAACGGAAAGTTGAGTTTTAATAAGAAAAACGAGTGCCGAAAAATCAGCACTCGCTTAATTATTATTTCTTAGGATAACTATCCTTAAGTCCAACGATACGGTTATAGGTGTTAGGATATTTTGTGTCCTTGCAGTAATAGCCATTTCTTACAAATTGGAACTTTTCGCCAGGCTCTGCCTCGTCAAGGCACTTTTCAACAAGTGCGTTTTCAACCTTTTGTAGGGACTCTGGGTTCAAGTAATCGTTATAGGTTTTGCCCTCAGGCATATCGCCGAGATTATCAATTGTAAAGAGCTTATCGTATAGCATAAGGGTTGTTTTTTGAGCATTTTCACTGCTTAACCAGTGGATTGTGCCCTTAATCTTACGTCCGTCAGCCGGCATACCATTACCTGTTTCAAGGTCGGCTGTACATCTGATTTCGATAATTTCTCCGTTTTCATCCTTAATTATCTCATTACACTTAACAATGTAAGCACCCATCAAACGAACCTCGCCATCTGGCTTTAGACGGAAGAACTTAGGTGGTGGAACCTCCTCAAAATCGCTCTTATCAATATAAATTTCACGAGTAAATGCAAGGTTTCTGGTTCCTGACTCTGGGTCGTTTGGATTATTGGAAACTGGGAAGTATTCAACCTTGTTTTCATCATAGTTAGTGATAACAAGCTTAATTGGGTTAGATACACAAATTCTTCTTTGTGCAGTCATATTAAGCTCTTCTCTAATGCAGTGCTCTAAAAGCTCAATATCAACTATACTATAAGCCTTAGCAACGCCTGCACGGCTAACAAAGTCAATAATTGATGCAGGTGTATATCCACGTCTACGAAGTCCACAAAGTGTAGGCATTCTTGGGTCGTCCCAGCCATCAACCATATTGTTTTCAACAAGGTATCTTAAATATCTCTTACTCATTACTGTGTAAGTAACGTTAAGACGTGCAAATTCTCTTTGCTTTGGCTTGTTTTCAAAGCCGATATTATCAACAACCCACTCATAAAGTGGACGATGGTTTTCAAACTCAAGTGAGCAAAGTGAGTGAGTAATTCCCTCAATTGCATCTTGGATTGGATGAGCATAGTCATATAGTGGATAAATGCACCATTTGTCACCTTGACGGTGGTGATGAGCTCTTAAAATTCTATAAATTGCAGGGTCTCTCATATTTATGTTAGGAGATGCCATATCAATTTTAGCTCTTAGAGTCTTTGCACCATCTGGGAATTCTCCGTTCTTCATTCTCTCGAACAAATCAAGGTTTTCCTCAATGCTTCTATCTCTATATGGGCTGTTTTTACCAGGCTCAGTAAGTGTACCTCTATACTCCTTCATCTCGTCAGCAGAAAGGTCACAAACGTAAGCCTTGCCATCCTTAATTAGCTTTACTGCATACTCATAGCACTTATCAAAATAGTCAGAGCCGTAGTAAATGCCACCAGTAGGTGTTGCACCAAGCCAAGTTAAGTCCTCAAGAATGCTTTCTACATACTCTGTGTCCTCTTTTGATGGGTTAGTGTCGTCATATCTTAGATTGAACTCGCCACCGTATTTTTTAGCGGTTTGAGAGTTAATCCAAATAGCCTTAGCACTACCAATATGAAGATAACCATTTGGCTCAGGTGGGAAACGTGTGTGAATTTTCCTTGAAAAGCCATTTGCTAAATCTTCATCAATTATATCATGTATAAAGTTTGAATTCATTTCTTCCATTGTTTATAACACCTTTATCATTTCATTTACACGATTTATAACTCTATCATATCCCAAAATCTGCATTACACTATACATATCAGGGGAATTTAGCTTACCAGTTACAGCAAGCCTTATAAACATACTAATATCAGATACATTGCCCTTATACGCCTCTGGATTTTGCTTATAAGCCTTCATATCGGATGCAAAGCCAAGCATATCAGCAATATCCTTGATTTTTTCAAACCAAGTGTTCATATCATCATTTGCATCAAAGGTCTTTGCAAATTCCTCAAGGGTAAGCTTAATATCAGTTTTTGTAAAGTTTTCAGGGTATGAATCCTTTATTTCAAAGAGATTATCAAAGAATAAATCAACGTAGTCTCTTACATCCTTCCAAACTGAAAGGTCCTTTCTTGGCTTCTTTCCACCTCTACCAATTGCAAAAATTGACTTTGTGTATTCGGGATTAGCTGACAATTCAGCATACAATTCAGGGTCAAATTCCCTTGCCCACTCACTTGAAAGATTATAAACCTCATCAGCAGTCATTCTTGAAATAATGTTCTTTGAAACGTCATTTAGCTTTGCAAAATCGAAAAGACAGCCAGAAACTGACATTTTCTTAATATTGAATGGGAAGCTTGTATATGGCTTGTCCGCATTTTGCATATGCCATTCCTCATAGTTTGAGTTAAGGAGTGTCATAATATACTCGCAAACTGCCTCCGGACAATAGCCCATTGAGGTATAGTCATCCATATTTGCGCCCATATCACGCTTTGAAAGCTTTTTCTTGTTACCATTTTCATCAATACGCATAATTTGAGCAATATGCATATATTTGGGAAGCTTAAAGCCAAGATAAGAAAACAACTGTACGTGCTTTGCCAAGCTTGGTAGCCATTCCTCGCCACGAATAACGTGAGTTGTGCCCATTAAGTGGTCGTCAACTGCGTGTGCAAAGTGATAGGTTGGAATTCCATCAGACTTTAAAAGCACGAAATCCTCGTCATTTTCTGGAATTTCAAGCGCTCCTTTAACAAGGTCAGTAAACTTAAACTTCTTTTCAGGGTCGCCATTTGCTAAAATTCTAAGTACAAATGGGTGTCCAGCCTTTAAATGCTCCTCTACCTCTTCAATGGTAAAGTTACGACCTGCTAACATTGCTGCGCGTTTAGCCTCTGCCTCTGCTTGCCAGTCTGTATTCTTTATTTCTTCCTTTTTGTTTACAGCTTGAAGCTCGTCAAGCTCTTCCTCAGTTGTAAAGCAAGGATAAGCCTTTCCCTCACGAACAAGCTGCTTTGCATATACCTGATAAATAGGACCACGAAGGCTTTGCTTATAAGGTCCATATGCACCCTTATCGCTGATTTTTCCATTCTCGTCAAGAATAGCACCCTCGTCAAAATTAATGCCATATTTAGCAAGTGTTTTTATAAGTCCCTCAGCTGCGCCCTCAACCTCGCGCTTAGCATCGGTATCCTCTATTCTAAGATAAAATACTCCACCCGATTGGTGAGCTAATCTTTCTCCTACCGTTGATGGAAAAAGTCCACCAAAATGTACAAAGCCTGTTGGACTTGGTGCAAATCTTGTTACCTTAGCGCCCTCGGGCAAATTACGTGGAGGATATTTCGCCTCTACATCCGCTGGGCTTTCGGTAATGTTAGGAAAAAGTAATTCTGCAAGATAATTATAATCCATATTATACCTCAAAATTTATATTTAAATAATTATAACACGCAAAAATTAAAATGTCTATAATTTTTATAATTATTTTGAAATAATAAACACAAAAAATTTTAAAAACGAAAAAGGACGTGTAAAAACGTCCCTTTTTTAGTCTTTATAAAATTCAAGCTCAAGAGCTAATGCATCGCCTTTTCCTTTTAAAATATTGGCACTCATAGGCTTTAAAACGCTAATTTTTCTGTTAGTATCACAGCTTTTTAAAGAAATATTCGATTCAAAGCTATATTTCTCTGTGCTTCTGTTTACAAGTGTTACGGTAAACTCCTCGTCATCATATCTTGCAAAGGCGAGTATATTAGAATCGCATTCAATTAATTTAAATAATCCACCCTTAAAAACACGTTCCTGTTTTCTAATTTTACCTATTTTTTGATAAAATTTTAGAATTTCAGTATCTTCCTTGCCCCATGGGAATGGTAAACGGTTAAATGGGTCGCGATAACCCTGCATACCGACCTCGTCTCCATAATATATACAAGGAACTCCAGGCACTGTTGCAACTATTGCATATGCTAACATCAAAAGCTCTTTGGCTTTCTTATATTCAGCCTTTGACATTCTTTTTTGAGAGAGCTCCGCATTTGTATAACCATCAACGCTATCAGTTCCCAAAACGGTCAAAATGCGCTCTGTATCGTGTGTACCAAGCAGGTTCATGAGCAGGTCTGCGTTGTGCTTCGGATAGTGAGAAGAAAGCATTTTACATGTGCTATAAAATCTATCGTAATTACCATATTTAATATAGTCGATAATTGCCTCTCTAAATGGATAGTTCATAACAGAATCAAGCTCATTTCCAAGGAAATATTTCTTTCTCTTGTCGTAAGCTATTTTGTTGGATGCATCCTCCCAAACCTCGCCATAAACTATGCCATCTGGGTTAACGGATTTTAGCTTTTTATTGAGAGTTTTTAAGAAATCGTCGCTTAATTCGTCAGCAACATCAAGTCTAAAGCCATCTATTCCCTTTTTCATCCATTTTTCGATAACCCCACCGTCGCCTAAAATGTAATTTTTATAGGTTTGGTTGTTACTGTCTACACGTGGCAAAATTTTTACATTCCACCAGCATTCATAATCATCTGGGTAATTTCTAAAATTATACCACTCATAATATGGTGATTTTTTCGACTGATATGCACCTAAGGAATCATAATTTCCTTCTTTATTAAAATAAATACTATCTGCACCTGTATGATTGAAAACACCATCAAAAATTATATGCATACCTCGCTTTTTTGTCTCTTTTATAAGCTCATCCAGTGCCTTTTCAGAGCCAAACATAGAGTCAATCGACATATAATCGCCAGTATCATATTTATGGTTAGAATAAGCATCAAAAATTGGACTTAAATATAAGCAAGTTACACCTAAGCTTTCAATATAATCAAGCTTTTCGATAATACCATATAAATCTCCGCCAAAAAACATGTTGTTTTCAACGTAACCACCAGGCACATCGGCAAACTGTGGCACACCATTATACCAGTCATCGTTCATTATAACGTTCTTTTTAGGCTTACATTTACCACTTTTGTTAAATCTGTCGACAAAAATATGGTACATAATTCCACCGTGCATCCATTTTGCGCAGTTGCTTTCTTCCTTAAATACAGTCAACTGTATAAGTCCGTCATTATGCTCAATTTTTGTTAATTCATTTATCCTTTTACCTTCTCCAACAAAAAAGGCCTCATCAGTTGTAATCTCATATTTGTAGTAATATAATCCAACTCCAACCTTTGACATATCAATTTTACAGGCATAAACATCGTTTTCGCCTTGAATTGACACCCATTTGAAATCATATTTCATATATTTATGATTCTCAATGCCTTCTCCAAAAAGATGCATTGTTATTGATGTTGCACCGCATCTTCTTGGAAGAATAACATTAAAATCAACTATTTTGTCGTGAGAAAAAGCCCCAAAGGTTGAAATGTTTTTGCCTTGAATATACTTTTTTTCAAAAATTTTCATTAATTATTTTACGCTTGTTAAATGCCAAATTTTATCTGCGTATTCCTTAATACTGCGATCAGCCGCAAAGAATCCAGATTTTGCAATATTAACAAGTGACATTTTTCCCCACTCTGCTTTATTGTTGTACGCCTTGAATATTTCCTCAGCCTTGATATAGTAAGAATCAAAGTCAGCAAGACACATATATGGGTCAGCAACACCGCCGAAGCCACCAATTAGATAGTTAGCTATGTTAGCGAATGAAACGCCGTTGAAGCCCTTGTTTAGACGGTCAATTGCCTTTTTAATTCTAACGCTATTGTTATAATAGTCGATTGAGCGATAACCCTTTTCCCAAAGCTCATCAACCTCTTTCGCAGTAAGACCAAAGATGTAAATATTTTCATCTCCAACTGCGTCCTTCATTTCTACGTTAGCACCGTCAAGAGTACCTATTGTCAAAGCGCCATTCATCATAAACTTCATACAACCAGTTCCACTCGCCTCTTTTCCAGCCAAGGAAATTTGCTCACTGATTTCAGATGCAGGCATTAAAACCTCAGCAGTGCTTACATTATAATCCTCAAGGTATACAACAGCAAGCTTATCCTTAACACGCGGATTTTTTCTTATATCCTCGCCAAGGTTCCAAATAAGCTTAATAATATCCTTTGCCATATAGTAGCCAGGAGCCGCCTTACCACCAAAGATAAAGGTCTTCTTTGTTACTTCTCTTTCTGGATGCTCTTCAATTTCATTGTAGTAGCAAATTATCTTAAGAGCGTTTAATAGCTGTCTTTTGTACTCGTGCATTCTCTTAACCTGAACATCAAAAACAGATGAGGTATCAAGTGAGTAGCCAGTTTTGTTAAATACATATTTTGAAAGCTTGACCTTATTGTTTTCCTTGATTTCGTGTAACTTCTTAATTACCGTCTTATCATCGGAGTACTTAAGAAGATTTTCAAGCTCAGCTGGATTTGTTATATATCCATCACCAATGCATTCACTAATCAAGGAAGCAAGCTCAGGGTTTGAATAGCAGAGCCATCTTCTATGAGCAATACCATTTGTAACATTAGTAAATTTATGTGGTGTATACTTATAAAAATCGTGAAATACGGTCTTTTTAAGAATATCAGAGTGAAGAGCTGACACTCCGTTAACTGTATGAGAGCCCACAACGCTCAAATTAGCCATTCTAACCTGAGAGTGACCAATAATAGCCATTCTTGATATTTTATTCCAATCGCCTGGGTATGCGTTCCATAGATCAGCACAGAAACGACGGTTGATCTCTTTGACGATAGAATGAATTCTTGGTAGCTTGAAGCTAAATAAGTCCTCGTTCCAACATTCAAGAGCCTCAGGCATAACTGTATGGTTAGTATATGAAATAGTCTTGGTTACTGTGTACCAAGCATCATCCCAAGTATAGTTGTATACATCCATCAAAATTCTCATTAGCTCAGGCACACATAGAGCTGGGTGAGTATCATTAATATGAATTGCAACCTTGTCAGCAAACTCATTCATTGAACCATATGCTGCAATATGGTCGCTTATAATGCTTTGAAGTGATGCAGAAACCAAGAAATATTGCTGTGTTAGACGCAAAAGCTTACCCTCAGTATGCTCATCTGAAGGGTAAAGAACCTTTGATATAACCTCAGCATTGCTTGATTGCTGAATTGCCTTTACGTATTGTCCTTGCGAAAACAAGCTCATATTAAAATTGGTAATATCATGAGCCTTCCACAAGCGAAGTCTGTTTACAGCAGTACCAGCACCAGATACCATCATATCGTATGGCACAGCCTCAACCTCTTCATAGTTTTCATACTTAATCAAAAGCTTATTATTTTCCCATTCTTCCTTAATTTGTCCACCAAATCTAACGGTAAACTTCTTATCAGTTCTGGGAACTAACCATTCTTCTCCACCAGGAAGCCATGTATCGGGTAATTCAACTTGGTTACCATCAATAATCTTTTGCTTAAAAAGACCATACTCGTAAAGAATTGAAAAACCATCGCCTGGATAATTTAATGATGTTAATGAATCCATAAAGCAAGCTGCTAAACGACCAAGTCCGCCATTTCCAAGGCCTGGATCTGGCTCCATTTCGTATATTTCATCAATATCAAAGCCGTAATCATTTAAAACATCCGCATAATAGTCTGCAATTCCTAAATTTCTTAAATTGCTCTTTAGCGAACGGCCAATTAAAAATTCCATGCAAAGATAATAAATTTTCTTTGCCTTTTCCTTTTTAACCTTATGCTTAAATGATGACCTTTTTTGTGTAAGTATGTCCTTAACTGTTAAAATTGTAGCCTTATAAATTTGGTCCTTGTTAGCATCCTCGGGATTAACTCCAAAGTATCTTGAAAGCTTTAATGAAAGCGCCTCTTTAACAGATTCTTTTGAAAAAATTTGGTTCATTGGTATAATCTCCTTTTAATGTAAACAAAACACAAAAATCAACTTTTATTTACATTTTTTGCCTATTTGTATTAACAACTGTCCCGCAGATAAATACGGGACAGAGTTTATCATTTATTAGATATGCTTCTGTATAATTCAATATATTTTTTAGCAGATACGCTCCAAGAAAAATCAGTATTCATAACTGCTTTTACAAGTGAATTCCACTTTTTCTTGTCATGATAAAGCTCAACCGCTCTTGCAACCGCATCCTTCATTTCGTGAGCATTATAGTTTGCAAACGTAAAGCCGTTTCCTTCACCATTATAAATATTGTATGGCTTAATCGTGTCATAAAGACCACCAGTTTCTCTAACAACTGGAATAGCACCATATGCAGAAGATATCATTTGAGAAAGTCCGCATGGTTCGCTCTTTGATGGCATCAAGAAAATGTCGGAGCCTGCATAGATTTTTTTAGATAAATCCTTATTAAATTCAAGAAAAACCTTCACATTTTCTGGATATCTTGCTTGAATCGACTTAAAATATTCCTCAAGCTCATATTCGCCCGTGCCTAACAACACAAATTGTATGCCTAAATCAAGCATTTCTGGCAAAATAAACTTAACTAGGTCAAAGCCCTTATGTGATGCGAGCCTTGAAATCATTGACACAACTGGAACGTCAGCCTTTTGCTCAAGACCACACATTTCTTGTAGCTGCCTTTTACATTCAGCCTTTCCTGCCATATCGTTAGAGCTAAATTTGCTTGCTATAACAGCATCGTTTGCTGGGTTATAATAGTCAATATCTATACCGTTGACAATACCAGTTATTTTATCGCTATATTGATGCAAAATATAATGAAGTCCACTTGAATAAAATTCAGTTTGAATTTCATCTGCATATCTTTGGCTTACAGTAGATACTATATCTGCACATACAATTGCGCCCTTTGTTAAGTTAATATTACCATTATACTCTACTATACTACGGTCACCAAAGCAATCAAGACCAAATACATCACCTAAAATTGACATTGAATAAATACCTTGATAGTCAATGTTGTGTATTGTATAAATTGTCTTAATATCGCAGTAATATGGGTTCATATAGTACTTTCTCTTTAAATAAATAACCGAGGTAGCACTTTGCCAATCGTTGGTATGAAGTATATCCGGGTAAAAATCAATTATTGGCATAATATCAAGAACAGCCTTGCCAAAGAAAGCAAATCTCTCGGCATCGTCAAAATCGCCATAAATTGAGCCACGTTTGAAGTAATACTCATTATCAAGGAAATAATAGGTTACTCCACCCATTTCACACTTATAAATACCACAGTATTGATTTCTCCAAGAGAGCCCAACAGTAGTATTACCAACATATTCAAGCTCACTCGCATATTTTTCTTTTATTTTTTGATATAAAGGAAGAACGACTCTTACATCTATATTACTATCGCTAGAAGCAATCGCCTGTGGCAAAGAGCCAAGCACATCGCCAAGACCACCAGTTGATATAAATGGAACAGCCTCTGCACCTACAAATAGTATTTTCATATTTTTCTCCTTAAATCATTTTTCCTTTTGCAAGATAGAATGGTAAGGTTTCATCACCTGAAAGCACCTTGTTATCTCTTACAACAACATTTTTATCGGCTATAACGCAATTAAGAACAACGTTTTCACCAGTATATGTATCTTGGAAAAGAATTGAATTTTTAACCTTTGTTCCCTTGCCAATCTTTGTGCCACGGAAAAGAATTGAGTTTTCAACCTCACCAAAAATCTCACAGCCATCGGCAATTAGCGAATTGGTAACCTTTGCCTCAGGACTATAGTATGTTGGAGCTGAGTTTCTAACCTTTGTATAAACAGGTCTGTTTTTAACTCCAAATAGTTGCTTTCTGACATCCTTATCCTTGATTAGTTCCATGCTAGACGCATAATAATCCTGCGATGAGGAAATACAAGCAAAATAGCCATCATATCTATATGTTCTATATGTTTTTCTTGATATACCACGTAAAATTATGTCCTTTGTCAAGCTTGTATAGTTGTGAGCAATTGAATCTTCAACTATCTCTTGAAGATATTGTCTTGTCATAACCATAATATTAAGATTAATGTCAGCTTCACCCTCAAAATTTGTTGGATAAGCTTGAACATCAGTAATTTCTCCGTTGCTATTTGAATCAACTAAAACATTGATTTTTGCTTGCTCTTTTGTTAAATTAACCTTTTTTACTGCCATAGTTAGGTCGGCATCGTTTGCCTTGTGATATTTAATCATATCATTTAAATCAATATTGCATATAACATCACAGTCAGATAAAACAACATAATCATCAGTTATTTTACTAATAGCATAGTTTACACTCTTTAGCGCCTCAAGGCGTGTAGTATAAAGCTGATTAGCGCTATTGGCAGTCGTACGAATAAATGGAGGTAATATCTTAATACCACCACTTCTTCTCGCTAAATCCCAGTCCTTACCAGAACCAATATGGTCCATCAAGGATTGATAATTATAGTGTGTGATTACGCTAACATTATTAATATTAGAGTTAACCATATTTGAAAGAGCAAAGTCGATAAGTCTGTATCTACATCCAAAAGGAACAGATGCCATTGTTCTGTTTCTTGTTAGCTCAGGGATGTTGTTATCATGAATGTTTGAAAAAATAATTCCTGCTGTTGACATATCTTACTCCCCCTTATTCCTCAATGCTTGTGATGCCATCAAATGCATCGTTATTTATCATTGCTTCTGAATCAATAACCACGTTTGGTTCTACACAAAGACCACTACCGATAACGGCAATCCCCTTTGCGCCCTCCTTGTCTTCACCAACCTTAGCATTTTCAGAAACAATACTGTTGCTATCAATAATTGAATAGTTTACAACAGCGCCAGATTTTATTACTGTGCCACTCATAATTACTGAGTCCTTGACAATTGCACCCTTTTCAACTATGACATTACCAGAAAGAACGCTATGTTCAACTGTACCATAGATTTCACATCCCTCTGAAACAATTGAGTCACTTACATTTCCGTCCTCACCTACATAGTGTGGAGGAGCTGCATAGTTTCTTGAGAAAATTCTCCATTTTTTGTCATGAACGTTAAACTCAGGCTTTTCTCCAAGCAAATCCATATTAGCTTCCCAAAGGCTACTAATGGTTCCAACATCCTTCCAATAGCCCTCAAATGGGAAAGTATACATTTTCATTCCATCTCCAAGCATATTTGGAATAATATTCTTACCAAAATCGTTGCTTGAGCCTGGTGTATTTTCGTCATCAATTAAGTACTTTTCAAGCACTTTTGTATTAAATATGTAAATACCCATTGAGGCTTTAGTGCTCGTTGGGTTCTTTGGCTTTTCTTGGAACTCTGTAATTCTTCCAGTGTCATCAGTAACCATTATACCAAATCTACTAGCCTCGGAAAGTGGAACCTCTAACACTGCAATTGTACAGTCAGCACCAGAATTCTTGTGTGACTGTAGCATAGCATTATAATCCATTTTATAAATGTGGTCGCCTGACAAAATCAAAACATAATCAGGAGCATATCTTTTGATGAAATCAAGATTTTGATATATTGCATTAGCGGTACCCTTATACCAATCAGCACCGTTTTTTCCTTGATATGGTGGAAGCACCATAACTCCGCCATTCATACGGTCAAGGTCCCATGGTTGACCATTTCCAATATATTCATTTAATACAAGTGGCTGATATTGTGTTAACACACCAACTGTAAAAATCCCCGAATTTACACAGTTAGACATTGGGAAGTCAATAATTCTATATTTACCACCAAATGTAACAGCAGGCTTTGCTGTTTTTTCAGTCAAAGCATATAGTCTGCTTCCTTGTCCACCTGCTAAAAGCATTGCCACACATTCTTTTTTCTTGAACATATCTATACTCTCCTTGCTTTCCCGCTTGATTTGCGTAAAATCACCGCACCATTTGCAGGAAGATTAATATTAACATAATTTTGAATTTTGCCAGATTGATCTTGATATTCCTTTGATTTAATACTTTTGCCGTTTATTACTCCCTTTCCACCAAAACAATATTCATCACTTGTAAAGACCTCATCATAATATCCCGAACTATCAATCTTTACAGTGTAATTATTTCTTGTAACAGGAGAAAAATTAATAACAACAATTAATTCTGATTTATCAATTGCTCTTCTCTTAAATGAAATAATGTTCCATTCACTTTCGTTTGTTTCTACCCACTCATATCCATCCCACGAGTTATCAATTTCCCAAAGCTCTTTATTAGCAAGATAGAAATTATTAAGCTCTGCTATAAAGCTTTGCATTTCTTTATGGCGCGGATAATCAAGCATAAACCATTCAAGCTGATTTTCATAATCCCACTCTCTAAACTGGGCAAATTCAGTGCCCATAAACGTCATTTTTTTACCAGGCATTGTCATCATATATGTCATGAACGCGCGCATTAATGCAAACTTTTCGTCATAGCTACCATACATTTTGTCAATCAATGATTTCTTGCCGTGCACAACCTCGTCGTGAGAAATAGGATAGATATAATTTTCATTAAAAGCATACATCATAGGGAATGTAAGCTTTTCGTGCATATATTTTCTGTAAACAGGATCTGACTCAATGTATTCAAACATATCATTTGCCCAGCCC
>JAFVWS010000009.1 GCA_017501545.1 Clostridia bacterium
CAAGGTTGCGGATATGCCTCTGCACAAATACCTCATGGATTGGTTAGAGGAATACCGTTACAACATCGCACCGACAACATACAGCACGTATCAAGGAATGATCGAAGCAAGGCTTTACCCCTACTTCGAAGAAAACCAAATATCGGTCAAGGATGTAACCGGCGACGAACTGAACGCCTACTACAACTACCTCTTCGAAGAAGGGTTGTCGGGTTGTACGGCTCAAAAGCATCACAACCTGCTCCACCTTGCCTTCAAGCACGCAATGAAGAAAAGAATCATTCCTTTCAACCCGTGTGACCAAGCCAACCGCCCCAAAGCGGTAAAGTACGTGGCAAGCTATTACAACGAAACCAAGCTCAAGGAACTGCTCATGGCTCTGCGAGATGATCCGCTCCGGATCGTCGTCATGCTCACTATCTACTACGGTGTCAGACGAAGCGAGGTTCTCGGCATCAAGTGGTCGGCAATTGATTACGATGAAGAACTCATCCATCTCCGCCACAAGGTCATCGAGGACAAGTCAAACGGCAAGACGGTCATCCGAGGAATGGACATCATGAAATCCAAGTCCTCGATGAGAAGCCTGCCTCTGATGACATTCATCTGCGAGGAACTCCGCAAGGAGAAGGAACGCCAAGAAGAAATGAAGAAGGTGCTTCGTGGATCGTACAACAAACAGTATGAAGAATACGTCTGCGTGGATTCGATGGGCAACCTCTTCAAGCCGAACTACGTAACCAACCACTTCGCCGTCCTCCTGCGTCAGCACGGACTCGACAAGATCAGATTCCATGACCTGCGTCACTCCTGTGCAACCTTGATGCTCTCAAACGGTGAGGACATGAAGAAAATCCAAGGATGGCTTGGACACAGCACCATCACTATTACAGCTGACACCTACGCACACCTCGATGCACAAAGCAAGAGAGGAAGCGCATCGGTTATCGAAAACGCCCTTTCGTTCACAGCGTAACAAATCAAAAATTGATACGCAGTAAACAAAGAAAAAAGCCTTGGAATTCAACCGAATTCCAAGGCAAGTGGCGGAGGGTGTGAGATTCGAACTCACGCGCCCGTGAAGGCAAACGGTTTTCAAGACCGCCTCGTTATGACCACTTCGATAACCCTCCGTGTATTCAATTTTATCAAAAATCGCAATCCAAGTCAAGGAAAATTGCGAGAAAACTGCGAGAAACGCTTCTCGCAAAGTGCATCCGAAGATGCGAAAAAACCAATAAAATCAAGGGTTTTCAAGAAATTACATAAACAGACGAAGGAAGTTTTCAAGACCGCCTCGTTATGACCGCTTCGATATTCCTGCATATTTAAATGTTCATATCTGTGCACAATCTCTCGTGCCTAAGTATAATATCACATTTTTTTCGTTATGTCAATATCTTTTTAAAAAAAGAAATAGATTTTTATTCATTCTTTATTACCTTATTCCACTTGACTCAAAATTAATATTATAGTAAAATTATAAAAGAAACGATATGGAGGATGCTTTATGAGAATTGTAATCGGTGGAGATGTTTCTATAAAAGATTCATGGGAGCTATTTGATAGCTGTCAGACAAAGGAGCTTTTTTCTGATGTGACAGAAATATTTAACGGAACTGACAGGGTGATAGTAAATTTAGAGTGTGCAGTGACCGATAAAAATACTCCTATAAAGAAAATAGGACCTAATATTAACGCACCAAAAAACACTATAAAAGCACTTAAAGAGGTAGGAGTTACCGATTGTATCCTTTCTAACAATCACATTTTTGATTTCGGTAAGGCAGGCGCACTTGATACTATAAAAGAACTCGAAGCACAAGGACTTGGCTACACCGGCTTTGGAGATAATGAGCTTGACTCCCGTAAGGATATGATTATCAATCACCAAGGGGTTAAAATTGCTCTGATTTCCGTTTGCGAGCACGAGTATTCATATGCACTAAAGAATCGAATGGGCGCACGCCCTTATGACCCTTACGATACAAACGACGACATTGTAAAGGCAAAGGAAAGCGCTGATTACGTTATAGTTACCTATCATGGTGGCAAGGAGAACTGTC
Organism: Clostridia bacterium; assembly: GCA_017501545.1. Taxonomy (GTDB): domain Bacteria; phylum Bacillota; class Clostridia; order Oscillospirales; family CAG-272; genus RGIG2000. Next base: position 2,067 of record JAFVWS010000009.1, read on the forward strand.
GCTATCCCTCGCCAAGGCTTTTAAAGGCGTGCCGTTCAATGATAAAGCATGGGGCAGACGTTGTTTTGTGTCAGCACAGCCACGCAATAGGATGCTATGAGAAATATATGGGTGGACACATCCTTTATGGTCAAGGCAATTTTCATTTTGTCTGGAAGGATGCCGAGGACGAAAAAGATGGTGGAAAAATGTGGAACACAGGTCTTTTAGTGAGCCTTGAATTTGACAGCGATATAAAAATTGAATTTATACCAACGGTTGCTTCTGGGCTTGGTATTAGACTTGCTAAGGGTAATGAGAAGGAAGAACTACTTAGTGAGCTATACGAGCGCAGTAAATCCTTAGAGGACGGCACGTGGGAGGATATGTGGCGTGATTTTGCTGAGGGTCAAGAAAGATATCGCGCGTTCCCAAATGAAATGTATGAGGAAATAGCGCATTACTTTGATTGTGAATCACACACGGACGTATGTAAGGAGATTTATAAAACCTATAACCACACAAACGAAAGGGATTAAGCCTTGAATAGAGAAGAATTTGAAAAAATGGTGCAAGAGGCATATGGGATAAAAGCAGATTATCCATTTGACGAGGACTTTGAAACTGGCGTTTTTAGGCACCCCTCAAGTCAAAAATGGTTTGCACTTGCTATGAAAATACATAAAGACAAGATAGGACTTTTTGGAGATGAGGTAATAGACGTTGTCAATCTAAAATGCGCACCTGAGGTTATCGACTCCTTAGCTGGCATTGAGACTGGCATTTTTCGCGCCTATCATATGAACAAAATTCACTGGCTGACAATAGCGCTTAATATGTGCGATAACGACACTATTTCGTGGCTACTTGATATCAGCTACGATTTAACAAAGCCAAAAAGCAAAAAAATAAAAGGACACTAAAAAGTGTCCTTTTTCTTTATTTATATTTCTCAATATGCTCAAGCGTTTTATTCACAAGCGCATCAATTGTTGATTTCTCGTGACCAAGAATTTGCGTCTTTAAAACACCATTAAGTGGCTTAATCCACTCAGGCTCGATATTGTCAATTCCGTACATCATACCGATAATTGAGCCAACGGTTGCGCCGTTACAGTCAGTATCAAAGCCTGTTTCAACTGCCATACAAATTGACTTGCCAAACTTGCCCTCACCATAGAGAAGAGAGGAAATAACGATAAGTGCATTAGAAATTGTATGACACCAGTGGTGTGAAATTTCATTGTTATAGCGTGAGTGAATTAGATTAAATGCATCATCCTTTGTAGCGCCATTTTTATAGTTATTTATAATTTCCATTGCTTCCTCGTATAGACGAGAGGTAGATGGAATTTCACTAAGACCTGCATAAATAACCTCTAAAATATTCTCGCTATATTTTGCTTTTGCAAGCATAGCGGAAATTAGCATCTCACCATAAATACCATTTTTAATATGAGAAATTGAGGCATCGCGCCAAGCAAGCTCAGCCGCAAGCTCAGGTGTGCTTGCAACGTAGCCATAGTAGTCGCCACGAATTTGCGCACCAATCCACTCTCTGTATGGGTTTTTGTGGTATGCAGTGTATGGTGGCAAATAATGCTTTAGATAATTAACAAATGCAACGCGCTCAGCTGTGCAATATGCATTTTTTGGTTGCATATCAGTCCAGGTTTCAAGCACGTTTACGGGGGTGAAGTCAATACCAAACTTATCAATCATGCATTGCGCCATAACTGTGTAGTTTGTGTCGTCGTCAAATGGCGCACACTCAACCTCGTCAATGTAGTTGTGGCTGTTTTTTAGCCATCTTGCATTGTCTGGAAGTGTATCACCTAAGTCTGTGCGCTTAAGATATCTATGTAGTGGAAAGTTGTTTGAGTCCTTTAAAACTGCGTGAATTGTTCTTGTCCACGCACCCTCAATAGGCTTACCAAGTAAGCAACCAGAAATTCTACCATACCAAGCGCCAGCCACCTTTTTATCGAGTGGAACGCGTGGGGTGCTATTAGTGCGCAAATCAAGGTTGCGAAGCGCCTTAATTCCCTCTAAATCGCTTGGCTCGTTATATTTGTATCCCTCGCGTGTAGGAAGCTCTAAAACAAGCTTGGAAATCGCGTCAGCAATCTCTTCCTTGAAGCTTCCCTCGGGTAGCTTTTGTGCCTCATCAAATATCGCCTTATATGGCTCAACATCAAGCCCCTCGTCAAGTGACTGGTTATACTCTGTAAAAAGCTCTGATGCATAATGCTCCCAAATGTGGTAATATTCAGGGTTCTTAATCAGCTTCATAATAACTCCTTAAATCTTAAAAAATTTAATTGATTTTATCGCCGTGCCGTCGGGATAGTCATTTACCTTAGCAAGCGCCAAAAATTCATTTCCATCATAAACACGAAGGTGCGTACCAAGAGGAAAGTCTGTGCCGATTTTCCTTTGATAAATTTCGCATCCACTTTTAAAAAGATGTGTGTAAAACTCGCTAAAACGCACACAGGGCGCCTCTAAAAACAAATTTTCAGGAGGCAAAAGCAGTGATGCTCGTTCAGCCTCACTCATTTTTTCAAGCTCATCTATCGTATATGCGTTTTCAATTTTAAAGTCACCACTTTGGGTTCTTTCAAGCTCTGCCATTGTTGCACCACATCCAAGATAAGCGCCGATATCAGCGCAAAGGGTGCGAATATAAGTGCCCTTTGAGCAGCTAACCTCTATTTTATATCTGCCAGCGTCCTCGTCGATAACGCTTGGTACAATTTTAAAAATAGTGATTTTTCTTGCCTCACGCTCAATTTCAATGCCACGTCTTGCAAGGTCAACAAGCTTTTGTCCGTTCACCTTCAAGGCACTGTACATTGGTGGCGTTTGCATAATCTCGCCCTCAAAATGACGACAAGCATCAAAAAACTCGTTTTTAGTGGGAAGAGTGTCGCATTTTGTCAAAATATTGCCTGTTATATCCTCAGTGTCAGTGGTGATGCCAAGCATAATTTCGGCAACGTATTTTTTGTTTTCTGAAAGAAGATATTCAGCCGCCTTTGCAGCGCGCCCAACCAAAACCGGCAAAACGCCAGTAGCAAGAGGGTCAAGGGTGCCAGTGTGGCCAACCTTTTTTGTACCAAAAAGACGTCTTATTTTAAAAACTATGTCGTGAGAGGTAACACCCTTGTGCTTGTTAACAAGGATAACACCCGAAAGCTCCTTATCCATTTTTGTTACCAGCCTTGTACTCACGAAGTAGCTTTGTAAATTGTTCAATTACAATATCGCGCGCTTCATTTGGGCTGGAGGCTGTAATTGTAGCACCAGCAGCACGCTTATGCCCACCACCACCAAGAATAGCGCAAGCCTTTGAAACGTCAATGTCGGCGTTTGCGCGAGAGGATAAGGAAAACTTAGCTTCATCCTTTGAGCTTTGCTTTAATGCAAGTGCAATTAAAACGCCCTCAATTCCTCTTACAGAGTTTACAATATCTCCAATATCGGCATCGGTAATGTTGTTTACGTTTTTCATTTCGTTTGTGAAAACTATAATCGAAATAGCGCCGTCTTCATACATTTCCATTTTCTCGTATGTAAGCTTTTGGGCTCTTATTTCTTCAAGCGACTTAGCATCGAAAATAATGCGGTTTATTTCTGCGTGGTCAATTCCTCTTGCAATAACTAAGGAAGCAAGCGACATTGTGTCAGGGGTGACGTTAGAAAACCTAAATCCACCAGTGTCAGCGCTCATGCCCGCATAAAGGCACTCGTAAAAATTGATGGGGAGAGTGTCTAAAATTCCAAGCTCCTCTGCTAATAGATAAATATTCTCAGCGCAGGATGCACGGAAGCTTTCGTAGTAGCTGCTAAAGCGCGTATTCATTGCGTGGTGGTCGATTGTAATATCAACAGAAGGTGCCAAAAACTCAAGCTCACCAAGCTGAGCAGGGGACGCAACGTCAACTGCGATATATCTCTCATATTTTTTGCCTGTATATTCAAGCTTAGCTCCACCCGTTATAAAGTCAAACTTTCTTTGCGCAAGGTCACAGCATGCAACCTCAGCATTCATGCCAAGGTGCAAAAGAATATGCTTAAGGGCAAAAGCACTACCAAGAGTGTCGGGGTCAGGGTTTTTGTGGCAGAGAATAAGCGTGCTTTTTTGCTTTTTTATCTCATTTGCCAGCTCGTTTAAAGTAAGAGCATTATTCATTTTCGTCCTCTTCGTCCTTAATATCAAGTGTTTTGAGAATTGATGAAATGTTTGCGCCGTATTCAGCTGAGGAATCGTATTCAAACGAAAGCTCAGGGGTGATTCTTAAATTGATTCTTCTTGCAAGCTCGGACCTGAAAAATCCACTTGCGCTTTTTAGTGCCCTTGCAAGCTCTGTCTTGTCGCCACCTAAAACGGAATAATAAATCTTAGCAAACTTCAAATCGCCAGAAACGTTAGCACCAGTGATTGAAACAAGCGCGCCTGCAATGCGTGGGTCCTTTACGTCTCTTAAAATTTGAGCCATTTCCTCTTTTACAGCGTCATTTATACGATTTCTTCTATATTTTGCCATAAAATCTCCTCATATGTCGTAGAAATATTACTTTATATCTTAGTATAACATATATTAATAACAAATTCAAACACTTACTTGAAAAAATGCGCAAAAAATGTTAAGATATTAATATAGTCAAATTTGGAGGGGTAAAATGGAAACAGCTATACTAATTTTGGCAATAGCATCAGTGGTGTTTTCCTTTGTCGCAATGGTCGCTTGCATATTAGTGGTTATCAGTGCGAAAAAGAAAAATAACATAGAGGTTGATATAGCACCAATTAAGGATGTAATTGATTTAAAGGTTGAGAAAATCGAGGCTACAAACAAGCTATATACCAACTCAATTGATGAGAAAATTTCTAAGCTTGTGGCTGAAATGAAATCATTAAACGAGCAAAATACTAAAAATTACATAAGCATGATGGAAACTCTAAACAGCGCGCTTTCAAAAATGGGCAAGGAAACGCGTGAGGAAAACCAAAAGGCAATTGAAAATCTTAACAAAAGATTTGACGAGTTTTCAAAAAGCATGCAAGAAAAATACGAGCAGGTTGATAAGACCGTCGGCAAGGAGCTTTCTGAGCTTCGTCGTGAAAACTTCGAGCGCTTGGAGAGTATGCAAAAGACCGTTGGCGAAAAGCTTGATGGAGTACAAAAGACGGTTGATGAAAAGCTTCAAAAAACTATTGATGATAGACTTAAGGAGTCCTTTGAAAACGTCGTTTCTCAAATCGGCAACGTAAATAAGGCAATCGGAGAAATCAAGGGCATTGCAACCGACGTTGGTTCACTTAAAAACGTGCTTACAAACGTAAAAACAAAGGGCATTGTCGGTGAGGTGATTCTTGGAAATATCATTAGTGAAATTCTAACCACTGAGCAGTATGAAACAAACGTTGCAACAAAGAAAAACTCAAGGGACGTGGTTGAATTCGCGATAAAAATGCCAGCATCTGACGGTGAGTTTATTTACTTGCCGGTTGACTCAAAGTTTCCACTTGAATCCTACAATAAAATCAAGGATGCAATTGACGAGGGTAATAAGGATGCACTTGATAGCGCACGCAAGGAGCTAAGACAAAAAATTATATCATACGCAAAGGATATTTCTGAAAAATATATTGACGTGCCAAATACAACAGACTTTGCAATTATGTTCTTGCCAAACGAGGGGCTTTACGTTGAGGTTATCGACCAAGGAATTTACGAGGAGTGCCAAAGGAAATTCAGAATTAATATGGCAGGACCAACAACTCTGTCCGCACTTCTAAACGCGTTAAAGCAGGGCTTTAAATCACTTGCAATTGAGAAAAAGAGCGCAGATGTATTTAAGCTACTTGAGGCTGTTAAAACTGAGTTTGAAAACTTTGCTGAGGCACTTTCAACAGCAAAGAAAAAGGTTGAGTCAGCTGATGCTGACCTTGCTAAGCTTATTGGCACCAGAACAAATGTGATGAGCCGTAAGCTAAAGGAGATAGGAACAATTTCCGAAAGCAAGGCAAGAGAAATATTAGAAATTGAAGAGTAAGAAAAGGGCCAAACGGCTCTTTTCTCTTTTAATATATTTGCATATATTATAATAGGCTTGAAATTTCAAGCGCTTTATGTTATTATATTTTATATATTCCTTAAGCTATGTAAAGGAGAAGGCTATGACAGTAAACGAAAGGGCAGCAGCCGAGCTTGTGAAATCCTATAAGGATTCAAAAATTATTACTTTTTCATCAAATCTCAAGCTTCCTGACAAGAACGAGATTATTTCAATTTTAAATGATTTACAAGGGCTATTTTTCCCTGCGTATTTTGCATCTGTTGATTCCTCATTAAACGAGGAGGATTTTGTTGAGCGCACAATTAGCTCAGTAAGCTTCAGAATTAGAAAGCAAATTGAGCTTGCGTTGATTGTAAAAAGCAAGGAAAATCCACAAGAAAATGCAAGAAAAATAGCAGATGATTTTATCTCAAGGCTACCACTCGTGCACGCCCTTCTTCTAAAGGATGTTGAGGCTACCTTTGAGGGGGACCCAGCTGCTGATAGTATGGAGCAAATTATCTTTTCATACCCTGGCTTATATGCAATTTTTGTATACAGGGTGGCACATTTGCTTTACGAAAATGGTGTTCCATTTGTGCCAAGAATTATGACTGAGCATGCACATTCTAAAACTGGTATTGATATAAACCCAGGCGCAAAAATCGGTGAATATTTCTTTATCGACCACGGCACAGGCATAGTTATAGGCGAAACAACCATAATCGGTAATCACGTAAAAATTTATCAAGGCGTTACTCTTGGTGCTCTTTCCCCAAGAAAGGGTCAAAGCTTAGCTGGCAAAAAAAGACATCCAACCGTGTGCGACAATGTTACAATTTATTCTGGTGCATCAATTCTCGGTGGAGAAACTGTGATTGGTGAGGGTGCAGTTATCGGTGGCAACTCGTTTATAACTGAGTCAATTGCAAGTGGCGCAAAGGTAAGCGTAAAGCAACCAGAGCATATAATAAAAAGCTAAAGGACAAAAAATGAACGCAAAAATAAAGATTACAACCTCACAGGTTGAATATAAGGGTAAATCAATTTTTGAGCGCGCAGCAGAGGAGCTTCTAATTACAGAAACCTTTGATAGTGGCTCTGGTGAGGATACAATAGAAACCTCACTTTATGGAAATATAGCATGCAAAAACGGTAGCTTTATCGTGAAATATGAGGAAGAGGCCGAGGGCATGGGTGGAGTCTTTACAGAGATTAAATTTGATATGGAAAAGCCAAAGGAAATCTCAATTTCAAGGACAGGTGCGCTTGAAAGCTATATGTACTTTGAGGAGGGTAAGCGCCATATCTGTGTTTATAACACAGGCATTATGCCATTTGAAATTTGTATTTACTCAAAGACCGTTGATAATCAGCTAATGACAAACGGCTATTTAGAGCTTGTTTATTTAGTAGAAATTAAGGGCGCTTGTGCCCAAAAAACCGTTTTCAAAATGGAAGTGGAGAGAATATGACCGAGGCCGAATTCAGGACTGAGCTAAAAAGCCTCTTTGGTGGGTATTTGCTTTTCGGTGGTGAGGACTACTTAAAGTATACCTATTCAAAGGAGGTAGCAAAGCGTATTCTTGACGGCACCTTTGATGAATTCAATCACATTATCCTTTATGGTGAGGACTTTACGCCACAATCCTTATCTGTGGCAATAAGCGCCTTGCCGATGATGGCAGAAAGGAAGCTTGTCGAGGTACGCTGTGTTGACTTCAATACAATGAAAAAGGACACGTTAAGTGCCCTTTGTGACGTATTGTCAACGCTTGACCAAAATGAGCATACAGTGCTTATAATTCGCGCAGATAATGACCTATTCAATGCAGGTAGACTACCAAAAAGCCCAAGCGAGCCATATCGCGAGCTTACAAAATATATAAAGCCAGTTGAGCTTGAATTCCCAAGCGCATCAAGGCTCAAATCTTGGATTGTAAGACACTTTTCCGATAATTCAGTTAAATTTGATGAGAGCCTTGGCGAAAAGCTTGTTGAGGTGTGCGGACACGATATGTGGGCGCTTTCAAACGAGATAGACAAGCTATCAGCCTACGCAAAAGAAAACGGCAGAGACAGCGTGCTTGCCTCTGACATTGAAGATGTTTGCTGTAAAACCATCGAATACGATGATTTTCAGCTTACGAATGCACTTCTTGATAAAAACAAAAAACTTGTTTTTGAAACACTACATCGCCAAAAATCATCCTTTGAGCCACCGTTTTCAATCCTTGCATCAATTGTGCGTATGTACTCGGAGCTTCTTTTGGTTGAAAGGCTCTTGAAAAGAGGTCAAACGAAGCAACAAATAAAGGATGCAACAGGTATACACGAATTTAAGGTTGGCAAATATATAAGATGCATTTCTGGCGAAAATCCAAAGAAATTCAAGCGCGCCTTAGAGCTTTGTAGCGAGGCAGACGTTAAGTCTAAATCTCAGTCAAATCTTGCGTCGTACGTTGCAGTTGAAAGATTAGTTAGCACCCTGTGTGCGCTATTTTGCAGGTGAGAGATGAAGCCTACAATTAAGTACCCCATAATCGTTGAGGGCAAGTACGACAAAATCAAGCTTGATTCACTCGTTTGTGCTAACGTTATAACAACAGGTGGCTTCGCAATTTTTAATGGCGACGAAAGGCTTAAGCTTATAAAAAAGCTTGCTAAGGATTCTAAGGTTATTTTGCTAACCGACTCGGACGGGGCTGGACACCTAATTCGCTCTCACATTAAAACTGCACTTTCGCCTGAGCAAATTATAAACCTATATATTCCACAGGTCGGTGGAAAGGAAAAAAGGAAAAGGGAAGCTTCAAAAGAGGGCTTTTTAGGAGTAGAGGGCACGGACTCTAAAAAGATCCTTGAGCTCTTAGCGCCTTACCTTGAGGGTGCAAACGAAAAGCCACGTGGCGAAATTTCCAAGGTGGATTTTTATAAATACGGCTTAAGTGGCACCAATAATGCCTCAAAAAGACGAGAGGAGCTTTTAAAAAAGCTTGATTTACCAGTTAATATGAGCCCAAACGCTATGCTTAGCGCGATTAACATTCTTTACTCAAAAGAGGAATTTGAAAAAATAATGGAGCAATAATATGGAGCTATTTAGATACAGAAATTTGGCGCTTGGTTGCCTCGGCTTTATTTCGGGCTTATTTCTTTCATACTATCTTGGCACCATTTTTAGTATCATATTTTTGGCTCTATCACTTGCGTCCCTTTTGACGCTTGTAATAATATATCTAATAAAGAAAAAGAGGAGTGTGCTTGATTTAATAATCAAGTATGCTCCCTTATGCTTTTTAATAGCGCTATCAATGGCAATTTCCATTTTTGTCTTTGGCTCAGATGACAAGAAGCAAGAATACTATGGACAAGATTTAGAAATAGTAGCAACTATCAAGGAAGAAAAGTATGAAAAGCCATACGAGGGCAAATATATAATAGAAATTAACAAAATCGGCGAAAAGGATATAAAGCTAAAAGCCATATTAGTTGTGCCAAATGGTTATTTGAACGTAAATGACAAATTTAGCACACGGGCAATGCTTTCTCCCTTAGAGGAGATAGAGGGTGCTTATTCTCAAGCATATCTTGAAAAGAGAATATTCACCTACTTAGAAGCAGAGGAGTGTACGATTTTAGAGGTGGGTGACGACAAGGAGGATATCTTTAGTCGCCTAAACAGCTTCCTCTCAATGCAATATGAAAATAATCTAAATGAAGAAACCTCTGCACTGTTTTCATCGCTTCTTTTAGGAAACGACCATTTGCTTGACCAAGGCGTAAGACGTGATTTTTCACGCATAGGCATCAGCCACGTTTTGGCGCTTAGTGGCTTACACATAACCTTGATTACCACGCTTCTTGGCTTGGGTCTTAGGATTACTAAAATGCCAAGGATTTTAAAGGGAATAATAATGATTTTTGCCATAGCGTTCTTTGTTGCGCTAACAGGCTTTTCAATGTCAGCAGTGCGCGCAGGACTTATGATGTGCATATTTTGGTCGCTTTCCTTGTTTGGATTTTCAACCGATACACTCACCTCACTGTTTTTGTCGGTTACCTTAATACTAATTTTTCAGCCGTATGCAATCTTTTCCGTGTCGCTTCAGCTTTCGTTTCTTGCACTTCTTGGCTGTATTGTATCCTCAAAATTTATAAGACGTGCAAAAATTGGAAGATGGGTAAGAAATAAGATTTTAAGATATATTACCTATACGCTTGTAGCCAGTCTTTTCGTAATGGGCTTTACTATGCCAGTTTTATGGTATAGCTTTGGCAGTATATCGCTAATTACTCCACTTTCAAACTTAATATTTGTTCCGGTGTTTACGTGCTTTATTTATTTTGCACCATTCCTTTTAGCCCTTATAAATGTTCCCTATATTTCAAATATATTTATATTTGTGGCAGAGAAATCAACTGAAATTTTATTAAATATTATTGAGAAGATAGCATCAATTCGTGGAATTGTGGTGCCGATTTATAACACTGTACAAATAATAGGCATTATAGCTATTATTGCAGTTTTAGCTTTTGTCATGATAGTCAAGCGCAAGCACCTACTAAAGACCTTTGCGCTAATTAGTATAGGCGTGCTTCTTTTAGTCGGTGGAAGCTTGTCAAATTTCATAGTTAAGAGCAACAATTCATATGTGTCAGCAAAAAGCGATGGTAAAAATGATTACATCATTCTTGAAGCTCAAAATCGAGTCGCGATAGCCGATATTTCAACCACGTCAACGGGTAAAAATTCAATCCCTATCTCGCTTATGGATTCTCTTGGCTATACTGAAATTGATAGCTATATAGTTTTTGATTATTCTCATTTGACAGACAAATACCTTGAGAAAATATTAAAGTGGTACATAGTAAGAGAGCTATACCTGCCAGCACCCGAAAGCGAAAAGGAAATAGAGGTATTTGAAAAAATCAAGGAAATAACAAATGGGCAGGTGACGAAAATCAAATTTTTGCCAAGTGAGCTTCGGGTAATAGGCTATAAGCTTGATATAAATGAAAGTGATACGCTTGCACGCTCAGAAAAGCGCGCAGTCAGCCTTGGTATAGAGAAAAATGGCATCGAGCTTGCTTATTTTGGAAGCGCCACCTATGAGCTTTTTGATTATTATACCGCCAAAAAATCAAAAACAGCCGACATAGCAATTTTCGGTTCCTATGGCCCTACCTACAAGCAGGAATACAGCTACGAAATGGACTATCTTGATGTAGCGATTTACTTTGGCGAAAGCTATGACTTTGCAAGGGACGAAATGAAAAATGCGACACGTGGTAAGGAATTTGTAAATCCAAAGGAGCATATAAGAATAAAAATCGACTCCCCTTGACAATTACCGAAATTAAATATAAAATATAGATAAGAACATTTTAAGGAGTGTATATGCAATCTTTAAAGGAGCTTTATAAAATAGGCAGAGGGCCGTCCAGCTCACATACCATGGGGCCAGAGAGGGCAGTTTTAAAAATCAAGGAGAAATATAAAGAGGCAGACTCATATAAGGCAGTTCTTTATGGCTCACTTGCTTTAACTGGCAAGGGGCACGGTACTGACAAAATAATTGCTGAAACCTTTTCACCCATTGAGTGCGAAATAGTTTTTGATAAAAAGACACCGTGTGACGTGCATCCTAACACTATGGAAATTTATGCTTATAAGGCAGGCAAGGAAATAGGCAAGGAAACGGTTTATAGCGTTGGTGGTGGCACGGTTGCCTTCAAAAACGAAACAATCAAGCCGGAAAAAAACGTTTACCCACACGACTCGTTCTTGGAAATTTGTGAGTATTGCGCAAGTAAAAACATTCGCATTTGGCAATACGTTTTAGAATATGAGGGTGAAGAAATTTTCTCGTATCTTGGCAAGGTATGGGAACAAATGAAGGACTCGGTAAGACAGGGCCTTACCACAACTGGTGTCTTGCCTGGTGGACTTGAAACCAAAAGAAAAGCGCAGTTCCTCTATAACCAAAGACATATTGATGAGTCAGCACAAACAAGAGAAAATAGGCTGGTTTGCTCATATGCATTTGCAGTTAGTGAGCAAAATGCGTCAGGTGGCACAATAGTTACCGCCCCAACCTGTGGTGCTTGTGGAGTTGTGCCGTCAGTTCTAATGTATTACCAAGAGAAAAACGGCTTTAGTGACGAAAAAATCATTAAGGCGCTTGCTACTGGTGGAATTATAGGAAATTTAATCAAGAAAAACGCATCAATTAGTGGCGCTGAGTGTGGCTGTCAAGCTGAGATAGGCTCTGCATGCTCAATGGCAGCAGGCGCACTTGCTGAGCTGTTTGAAATGGGGCTTTCCCAAATTGAGTATGCAGCAGAGGTGGCAATGGAGCACCACTTGGGTCTTACCTGTGACCCTATAGGTGGTCTTGTGCAAATCCCTTGCATTGAAAGAAATGCAGTTGCCGCAATGCGTGCAATTAATGCCCTTTCCTTGGCAAACTTCCTAACCGATACACGCAAAATCAGCTTTGATATGGTGGTTAAGGTTATGTACGAAACTGGCAAAAATCTGCTCAGTGACTATCGTGAAACCTCATCAGGTGGACTTGCAAAGCACTACAAGTGCCACGAAGAATAAAGTAAAAGCGTCGTTTTTTGCCGACGCTTTTTCTACGGTGCGCGAAAATTCTTGACATTAACAAAGCTTTATGTTAATATTAGTTTGTAATAATATACGTTTAGGAGAAAAAATTATGAAAAAGAAAGTTTTACTCGCACTTTTGCTCGTTTTACTTTTCGTTTGCGTTTTCGCAGTTGCTGTAAATGCAGCAGGTGCAAGCACAAATGCGTTTGGTGAAATCACACCAATTGAGGGTGAGACCGTGCCAGCCGTTATCGACTCTACGTCAAGGGTTGTAATCAAGGCAAGCGATGACACCTATTACACCTTCCCATCTTACTATATCTTAGAAGATAACGCTACGTTTACGTGGAAGAAAAACGACAAGGTTAACGAGATTATCGGCCGTAGCATTTCTTCAGCCTCTGATATAAGAGCTTACATCGTTCGTATGGAAATTCCAGAGGGCGTTACACAAATGAACCCAAATAAAAGCGGCGGTGCAACCGTATTTGAGGACGCTAAGATAATGGTTGAGGCAACTATTCCTTCATCTATGGAATATATCGGTGCATACGCGTTCCAAAGATGCTATGAGCTTGTTACAATTAACGGTCTTAAGGAGCACTATGCTAAGGCAACAAGAATAGGACCCATGGTGCTTAACGGCACAAAATGGGGAGAGGGAATCGACCTTGTTTTTGCAGAGGGCTTAACCTCAATTCCAGATAACTCATTTAAAGGAACAAAGATTAATTCAGTAACCTTCCCATCAACTCTTACTAATATTGACGAGCGTGCTTTCCAAGAATGTACAAACCTTACCACTGTTAAAATTCCTGCTGGTATGCTAACCATTAAAAACCACGTTTTTGCAAACTGCTCAGGACTTAAAACGGTTGACGTTTCAGAGTGTACAAGAATAACCTCAATCGGCAATTATTGCTTTGAAAAATCAGGACTAACAAGCTTTGATTTCACACCTTTTGCAAAAACCCTTACCGCACTCGGTGACGGTATTTTCAATAACTGTGGTAGCTTCACAAGTGTAATCGGATATGACCTTCTTGACAATATAACGTCAGTTGGATCTAATATGTTCTACCTTTGCCCGCTTACGGAAATTTACTTCCCAAAGAACATTACCTCTATTGGAAACTACGCATATTATCAGCATAAATCAACTCAAACTGAGATAAGAATTCCAAATGGTGTAACCTCAATCGGAAACCACGCATTTACAAGAAATAGCGGTGCAGCAGGTGTGGCGGGAGTAAAGATTTATCTCCCTGCGTCACTTAAAACCGTTTCAAACGACTACACCTTTGAGTATTGGGATTTTGCAGAAATGTATATGCCGGCAGGCTTTGATTTGCCGACGGGCTTTGTAAACGGAACTAACGAAAAGGGTACTGTTTACTACTACACAGGCGAATTAAACAGCTTAACAATCAGCGCAACTAACAACAAGCCAATCCTAAACGCTGAGTGGGTTCACGTAAGCGAGTTCATAGGCGCATCAGTTGATAAAAATATCATCGTTTATGGATGTAATCCTTGCGACCTATTCTATAAGAGCGAGCATGATGTAAAGGGAGCTGTCGAGGGCTCAACCTGTAAGGGCATTTGCTCAAGAGAGGGCTGCGGTAAAATTTTAGTCCTTCCAAATGCAGTACATGCAAATCGCTGGTTCTTTAATGATAGTAATGGCAACGAAATGAGCCTTGATTGCGACATCGTTGCAACATATATGTGCACCGACTGTCAAACTGTTGAAAGAACAGAGAATATTGAAAAAATATTTGATGTTCGTGGATATACCTTTGACGAAAAAGATCCAACCCATATCGGTCACAAAACAATTGTTAATTTAACTGCAAAGGCAACCTACGAGGAGCTTTCTGGCGAAACCATAAAATACGGAATGCTCGCAGGAATTACAACTGAAAACGCAGACGGACAACCGATAAGCTTTAATGACGATGGCGAAATCGTTGTGGGAAAATCAACCATTATAGCAGATATGACAGGAACTAAATTCAGCTTGATTGAAATTAAAATAACAAACATTAATCTAAGTACATTTATTTACTGTAACGCATACGCGATAATTGATTCAAATATAGTATATATTTGCGATTCAATAAGCGACACTGCGACAATTAAGAAAATAGTAATTCCGGTAGTGGAATAAAAAAGAGAGATTTGCCAAGCGGCAAATCTCTTTTTTTGTTTAACAAAATTATAGGTTATCCATCATCTCGATAAGCTCAGGAATGCATTCCTCAAACTTAACACCATAGGAGTGGTTTACCTTGTCTGGCAAGGTTTTTTGTATTGATAAAACAGTAAAGTCAACGGCTATGTTAATTGCCTTTTCAATTGAATATCCGCGTGTAAGACCAGCGCATAAAACGCTTGAGAAGGTGTCACCTGTGCCATGGAACGCGGCATCAATTGTATCACGTGCATAATAGTATGTCTTTTCTGTCTCACTGTCATAAAAATACGCACCCTGTGTCGTATTTCCAAAGTGAATTCCAGTTAAAACAACCTTTTTTGCGCCAAGCGCACATAGATTTTTACAAACATCTAATATGTATGATTCATCATATTCCTCAGTGTATGGAATACCAAGCAAAAATGAAGCCTCTGTGATGTTTGGAACAATCATATCGGCAACAGCGCATAAGCGTGCCATGTGAGAAGGAAACTCGCTATCAAAGCCCGCATAAAGCTTGCCCTTGTCTGCCATTGCAGGGTCGACAAAGACAAATGTATTTTCGCCTCTAAATTTTGAAATAAAGTCAATTACATAGTTGATTTGCTTTTCATTTCCAAGGTAGCCAGTATAGATTGAGTCAAATTTGATATCATATTCCTGCCAGTGCTTTGAAATTTTAGGAATATCCTCGTTTAGGTCTCTAAAGGTGAAATTTTTAAATCCACCTGTGTGTGTAGATAAAACCGAGGTTGGAATAATTGCACATTCAACCCCCATAGCGCTAACGAGTGGAAGCGCAACGGTGATTGAGCATTTTCCAAAGCAGGAGATATCTTGAATAGTAACTATTCTTTTCATTTTATCACTTCCTTTTTTGATATTCCAATTATACTACCAAGCATTACCTTTGTCAATACAAATTTTGTCGTGTGCGCTAAAAAAATTGCGCTAAATTATTGACAGTATAAATATTTATTGCTATAATGGTGTATATTACTTTACTTAACTAAAGTCAAAAAACTATGAAAGCAGGTGCTTTATTATGAAAAAGACATTATTTGAGGGAGTTGCAACCGCACTTGTAACACCAATGAATACTGATGGAAGCGTTGACTACGCATCTCTTGACAAATTAGTTGAATGGCAAATTAAAGAGGGCGTTAGTGCTTTAGTTGCTTGCGGTACAACAGGCGAGGCTTCAACTCTAACAGACGAGGAGCATAGACAGGTTATAGCAAGAGTAGTTGAAAAGGCAAACAAGCGTGTTCCTGTAATTGCAGGCACAGGCTCAAACGACCTTGACTACGCGCTTTCCTTAACAAAATACGCTTGCGATGCAGGTGCTGACGCAGTTTTGACTGTAACTCCATACTACAACAAGGCAACTCAGGCAGGACTTATTAAAATGTACAACATTTTAGCAGATGCATCTAAAGCACCTGTTATCCTATATAACGTGCCATCTCGTACAGGCGTTAATATTGAGCCAGCAACATATAAGGCTCTTTGCGACCATGAGAATATCATCGCTATTAAGGAGGCAAATGGTAACATAAGCAAGATAGTTGAAACTATGTCTTATGTAAACGGAAAGCTTGACCTATATAGTGGTAACGACGACCAAATTGTGCCAATTATGTCACTTGGTGGTAAGGGCGTTATTTCTGTTGTTTCTAACATTTTACCAAGAAAAACAGCTGAGCTTTGCGCAAGATTCTTAAAGGGTGATGTTAAGGGCGCAGCTGAAATTCAGTTTGATATGCACGCTGTAATCGACTCACTTTTCTCAGAGGTTAACCCAATTCCAGCTAAGGCTGCAACAGCAAAAATGGGCTTTGGTACAAACACACTAAGACTTCCACTTACACCAATGAGTGAAGCAAAATATGAGGTTATGCTTAATCTTATGAGAGAGCAGGGACTTGACGTATGATTAGGGTTTTAGTCCACGGCTCCGGAGGAAAAATGGGTGGCCACGTAATGGCTGAAATTGCTAAGAGCGATGATATGGAGCTATTTTGTGGAGTCGACCCAAAATCACAAGGACCAGAAAGTTATAAATACTATGACAGCTTTGATAAGGTAGAGGGAAAGCCTGACGTTATTATTGACTTTTCCTTCCACACCCTTGTTAAAAGCGTGCTTGACTACGCAGTTAAGGTTGAGTGCCCTGTGCTTATTGCCACAACCGCGCTTGACGATGAGGACAAGAAGGCAGTAGCTAAGGCTTCACAAAGGGTGCCGGTTTTCCTCGCTGCTAATATGTCAATTGGTGTTGCACTTCTTGCAGATTTTGCAAAGCGTGCAGCCGCTATGTTCCCAGATGCTGATATCGAAATTGTAGAGGCACACCATAACCGTAAGGTTGATGCGCCAAGTGGCACAGCAGTTATGCTTGCAAACTCTATAAAAGAGGTGCGCCCGGAGGCGGAATATGTCTATGGACGCTCAGGCGAAGCCAAGAGAACAAAGAACGAAATTGGTATTCACGCACTTAGAATGGCAAATATCGTTGGTGAGCACGAGGTTTATATCACAACCGACTCTCAACAGCTTGTATTACGCCACAACGCCTATGACCGTGCGCTTTTTGCAGACGGCGCAATCAAGGCGGCAAGATTTCTTGTAAATCAAGACAAGGGTCTTTACACAATGAATGATATGTTCAAAAAATAAACTGGAAGGAGAGGTATTATGAACTGTCAAAAAACTAAATTACTACACGACAATTTAAGTGTTAAAGACGGCACATTATACTTCGCCGACTATAACACAACCACTCTTGCAAGGAAATACGGCACTCCACTTATGCTTCTTGATGAAAAGAAGATAAGAAATACTATGCGTATATATAAAAACGCAATGGAAAAGTATTTTGGCAAGGGCGCAAAGCCACTTTATGCATCAAAGGCACTTTCCTTTGTTGGCATTTATCAAATTGCTAAGGAAGAAGAGATAAACACAGACATCGTTTCAATTGGTGAGCTATACACAGCAATTAAGGCAGGCTTCCCGCTTGAAAACGCTTTTTTTCACGGCAATGCAAAGAGTGACTCTGATATTGAATTTGCAATTGATAATGGCATAGGCTATTTTATAGTTGATACTTATGATGAGCTTTATGCTATTGACAAAATCGCACAAAAAAAGGGAGTATGCCAAAAAATTCTTTTGCGCTTAACTCCAGGCATTGACCCACATACACATTCAGCCATTGCAACAGGCAAGGTTGATAGTAAGTTTGGCACTGCAATTGAAACCGGACAAGCACTAAAGATAGTTAAGGAGGCGCTTTCCTTGAAGGGAATTGACCTTCGTGGATATCACAGCCACATCGGCTCACAAATCTTCGATATTAAGCCGTTTTGCGACTCTGCCGACATAATGATTAGGTTTGTTGGTGAGGTTAAGGAGACACTTGGCTTCGAGGCTGAAATACTAAACCTCGGTGGTGGATTTGGCGTAAGATACGTTGAAAGCGACCCAGTAATCGACTATGCAGAAAATATAAGATTAATTTCCGAGCATATTAAGGACTACTGCCAAGAAAACGAAATTGAAATGCCAACCATTTTAATGGAGCCGGGTAGGTCAATCGTTGCCGACAGTGGTATGACACTATATACAGCACTTTCCATTAAGGAAATTGACGGATATAAAAACTACGTTGCAATTGACGGTGGTATGACTGATAACCCACGCTATGCATTATACCAGTCAAGCTATACGGTTTTAACCTCAAACAAGATGGATAAGGAAGCCAGCTATGAATGTACAATAGCAGGCAGAAACTGTGAAAGCGGCGATTTAATCCAAGAAAACGTTAAAATTGCAAAGCCACAAAGGGGCGACAATATCGCAGTCCTTGTCACAGGTGCATATAACTACTCAATGGCATCAAACTATAATCGTGTCCCACGCCCAGCAGTTGTGCTTCTTGGTGACACCGACAGAGTAGTGATAAAGCGTGAAACACCTGAGGATGTCTCTCGTCTTGATGTAACACTATAAATTAAAATGTAGGTAAGGGGCTTGCTCCTCCCGTTATATATCTAAAACAAAAGCAGGAGGATTCTCCTGCTTTTATTTGTTGTATAACGAAAACCACGCGATAGTCGCGTGGTTCAGTGAAGGTTCCACCGGTGAGGCAGAAAAGAAAACTCCTAATGTGATATAATAAAGGTGCGACCTGGCAGTTGCACAAAGAAATCACATTAGGAGGACATTAAAA
>JAFVWS010000034.1 GCA_017501545.1 Clostridia bacterium
ATTCATAGCGAGCTGCGTGTTACTGCCCGCAGGACCGACGATAGCGGAATAATACTGTGCACCCGAGGTTATACCTTCGTCAACCTGAGTTGCTACGTTAAAGGCAAGAACGCCGATGCCTGCGGAGATAACGATAGAGAGGACGATCAGAATGATCTGTACCTTTTTGATCGCCATATTTTTTAACGCAAATTTTAACATCTCAATCTACCGCCTTTCCGATAACCGTATCTTTCATTCCGCTGGTCATTTCATTCATATCTATGACCTCGTCGAAATACTTTGCAAGGCGGTCGTCATGAGTAACGGCAATCAAGGTTTTGCCGCGTGAGACTTCGATCAATTCCTTAATAACCTGTTCGCCAATGGCAAAATTAAGGTTGCCAGTAGGCTCGTCCGCAAGAATAATGTCGGGGTGCTTTACAAGAGCACGTGCAATAGCGACCCTCTGCTTCTGTCCTCCGGAAAGATGCTTGATCTTCGCGTTTTTCTTTTCGTAGATATCAAGAGAACGAAGCATATCGTCCATACCTGAAATATCTACGCCTTCAAGACGGAGAATGCCAATGTTATCGGCAACCGTCATATCGTTTATCAGCTTAAAATCTTGGAAGATATAGCCGATCTTCCCTATTCTGAATTTGTCCTTTACCTTTTGCGTGGCTGCACTCATTTCTACGCCATCAATCACAATAGAGCCTTTTGTGGGAGAAAGAATACCCGCTATCATATTGAGCAGGGTGGATTTTCCACATCCCGATGCACCGAGTAACATATAGGACTTACCGGTCTCAAAGGTAATGTCACTGTATTCTATCTCGGTCTCGTTTTGGAACTGCTTGCCGAGATTTTTAATTTCAATCATTTGTTTTTCCTTTCGTTTTTAAGATTTGATCTGATAAAACGAACAAAGCTTAATCCGAAAGCTTTACCTTAAGAGCGACGGGAGTACCATCATTGCCTAATGGCATGGATTTATATGAGCTTAAAATTGCAAACACGATATTAGCAAATTGATTAACTGTGTTAGCGAGTATAAGACCGATAATTGTGTTTCGTGATGCCTCAATTAAAGCGCAAACTGCACAGTTAGAATCAACGCAGTCGTGCGCGTGGGGCAAGAAAACAATAGAGGTATAAGCTATGATTATTAATATGCACAAAAATGCAACGATGCTTTTCCATTTCTTGCTTTGCATTATTTTTATACCTCCATTTCTTAAATATTAATTTTGCATGAAAACGCTATTTTTCACTATCACTTTTTCATTGACAGTGCTTTTGACAGCCACCGCATCCGCAGTGTGCTTCTTTTCCGTCACAAAGATGGTAATCACCACCCTCTATGCGAATTGTATATCCGTTTACAAGAGCTGAAGCAAGCTTCTTTCTTGCAGTATCACAAATTAGCTGTGCAGTAGCACGAGATACATGCATATATTTAGAACATTGCTCCTGTGAAAAGCCTTGATAATCAACAAGTCTAATGCATTCATATTCATCAACGGTCAAAACGACTGTTTCCTCTTTAGCTGAATTAGCGACGAATGTATCTACAACGGGCATTTTGCAAACCTTGCGGCATTTTCTTGGTCTTGGCATCTCGGTGTCTCCTTATTTTTGGTATATGCTAATTATAGCGCAGTTTTTGGTATATGTCAATAACTTTTAGACCTATCGTTGTTTAATTGACGGCTCTGTCAGCTCCCTTAAAGGCTTTCAAGATTAAAAAACATTATTTTTATGTGATTTTTTCTCTTAGCTTTACATTTTTCGCAAAAATTAGCTGTTTTTCAAAATGCGATAACCCCTTATGTCAAAATTGGTGCGCCTAGCGACCAAGCCGAGAATAGCTTGCTGATTTGAGGCGCGGGAAGTGTTACGAGCAATTTATTGCGAAGCCATCCTATCATATCGGTCATAAAAAAGACCTACTCTTTTGAGTGGGTCTTTTTGTTTCTATGGTGAAATCTATTTTGCAAAAAAGCTTACTTTAAGCAAGTTCATGCTTGCATGACCTTCCATTGATATATCAAAAATAACGTCAAATTTATCGCCTTCAACATGCTTTGGTAGAATGTGGAAGGTTTTTTCGGTTATGTCACCGTTACAATTACTTAAGGGTACGGTGGTAACTTTTTCTTTCACCTCTACACCATCCAGTGTATAGGCGCGAATTGTGAGCCAATGTTGAATTTTCGACTCGCCATTATCGTAAATCTTCAATTTAACAGAGGTTTCTTTCTCGTTTTCAAAAAAGAAATCGTTTTCATAAATTGCTTGCATCTTAAAAAGTGAAAATTCTTTAAAAATTGAATAATGAGGCAAGTTTACAAGCTCTGTGGTGCTAAAATATTCCTTTCCTCTATTACCGAATGCTCCCCTATAATAAACCTCCTCGGTGTCCTTGCAATAAAAATCATTATTTGGGAACACCTCCAAGCCTTCGTCCGTTATGTTGAATGTATCAGCGCTCAACATTTTAGGAATGCACCGAATAATTTCGCCTGCTAATTCCTGCGTGGTTTTTGGCAAGAAAAATGGCATATTCATTGTCATTCCAAAATCTAAGGTATTAAGCGTTGCTGTAATAATTACATCGTTAATAGGCTTTATCCATTTTTCGGGGAGATTAGAGTTTCCAAGGATAATGCCAAGTGTTGCTGCTAAGGTTCCAGCAGTGCAGTCTGCATCCTCACCACAATTTACTGCAAGAAGCATACTTTTGCCAAAATCACCCTCTCCATATAGTAAGCCCAAAATGGCAATTGCTATATTTTGTGGAGCATCAAAGCCTGCTGGTGCAGGGGTATATTCTGTCAGCTTGATATCCTTTAGCTTTGTGTGTTGGTATGAAAAGGCGCCTACTACTTCTCTAAATATAGTATCCCTTGCTTCCTCATAAGTTTTTCCGTTTTCATAGCAATTTATGACTATTGTAATTCCCTTATAAAGCTCACTTGTTTTAGGAATATAGCTAAGTCCAATATTAATTAGCTTTCTAATATCGCTCTCGAAAAAAGCGGCACTTTGCACAGCAGCCCAAAAAATCTCACCATATGTTCCCTCGTCTGCGTGGTCAATTGAAGAATCAAAATATGCATAGCGAGTTGCAAGCTCGGGATGACCAGGAAAAAGACATGCCCAAATCTCACTACGAATAAACGAGCCGCAGCTGTCCTTGTAGCTATTAGCATGATAGCCCGATATTGGGGTTGGAATACCACGTCTTAAATTTGATTTACCCACTCCATACTCTGCCCAGCTTGGATTAACAAAGATGTTATAATATTCTGCTAAAACTTCAGAATTTACGCATCTGCCAAATCTTCTTACAGCATTTAAGGATGAAATTTGTAAATCGAGGTCATCATTGGGTTGTGGATTGTTTTCGATATTCGGTTGAATAAAATATTCAATATCAAAAAATCCATTTTTACCTTCAAGGGGAGCACCAAGTGTTCCACCTACATTTTTTCCGTTAAAGCATCCCAGTATCTTATCTCTTAAAATTCTTCGGTTCATATTTGCTCCTTCAATATTTGTTGAATATAACAATTTGATTATATCACGAAATATATCGAAAATCAAATTATATTTGATTTTTATAATTGACTTCATCTAATTTTCAAGGTATAATTAAGAAAAACGCTTTTGAGGTGGATTATGTTTTATACCTATTTAACTTGCAGTGAGGGAAAATACAGCTTTGGCGTATGCTCTGAGCTTCTCTATAAAAAATTGCCGATTGGTCTTTGCTATTTCGAGGTGTTTGAGGGCAAAAAAGAGGCAAAATGTCGCGAGGAGTATCTAAAAAAGCTATCTTATAAAAAGCTTTCCACTTTAATTAACGGCAAAAAAGCTGGTGGCTTTACCTGCCATAAGGACGGTGAAAAAACTGTCATTACTTTGAAAAATGGCATTTACAATTTGACCTCGGCAATTTTGGTTAAGGGCGAGGGCATTACTATTAAAGGAGATAAAAGCACTATTATACAGGGCTGTGTAAAGCTTGACGGCTGGGTAGATGAGGGTGGTGGTGTATTCTCTGCAAGCACAAAATATGATGCTGATGCTCTTTACATAAATGGTGAAAGGTATCAAATGGCGCGTTTTCCTAAATATAATCCCAACATAAGAATTTTTGGTGGATTTTCAAGAGATGTTTTATCTAAAAGCAAGGCTGACTCTTGGAAAAATCCAAAGGGTGCTTACATACACGCAATGCACCTACACAATTGGGGTGGCTTTTCCTATGAGGTGACCGGCAAGGATGAAAACGGCAATCTTACCTATATTGGAGGATGGCAAAACAACAGGCAAATGGGTATGCACTCCGATTTTAAGTACATTGAAAACGTGCGTGAGGAGATGACGGAGCCTGGAGAATGGTATTACGACAAGGAAAACGGACGTGTTTACGTAATTTTAAAGGCTGGGCATAGCTTAGACAGTAGTGAAATTTGTGTAAACTCAAGCTTTTTCGTGTTTAAGGGTTGCAAAAACGTATGCCTTGAAAACATTAAATTTAGACGTGCAAAAAGAACCTTTATGCTAACAAGTGAGCCTCTTTTGCGTAGCGACTGGACAATATATAGAGGTGGCGCAATTTATTTTACAAATTCAAAAAGCTCTTCTATTTCAAAATGCTCTCTTTTTGATATTGGTACAAATGGTGTTTTCGTTGATGGCAAAAACAAAAGCATCACTGTCTCAAAATGCCATTTTAAGGACATAGGGGCAAGTGCTGTTTGCTTTGTCGGTAAATCAAGCTCCGTTAGAAGCCCGTTGTTTGAGGCGACAAAAAGTCAAAGCTTTCTTGAAATAGACAAAAAAAGAGGTCCCAAAAGTGACGAATATCCAAAGGACTCTTCTGTTGAGGATTGCTTAATTGAGCACGTTGGCATAGTTGAAAAGCAAGCAACTGGCGTTGAAATTTCAATGTCTTATGGCATAAGCGTTATTAACACGAGCATTTATGACGCTTCCCGTGCAGGAATAAATATTTCCGAGGGTACGTTTGGTGGTCATTTAATTGACGGGTGTGATGTGTTTGACACGGTTAAGGAAACGGGCGACCATGGTAGCTTTAACTCCTGGGGCAGGGACAGATTTTGGCATCTTAGCGACCTTGCCGAGAACGAAATTTACAAATATGCCAAGCTTGATAGCCTTAAAAAAACAGTTATCAGAAATAGCCGATTCCGTTGCGACAGAGGCTGGGATATTGACCTTGACGACGGCTCATCAAATTATGAAATTTACAATAATTTATGCTTAAATGGTGGTATAAAGCTGCGTGAGGGCTTTAATAGACACGTTCATCATAATATAACCGTTAACAACTCTATACATTTGCACGTTTGGTATGAAAACTGCGGGGACGTGGTTGAAAACAACATTATTTTTACAGAATACCAGCCAATTTTAATGGAGCACGGCTTTGGAAAAAGAATTGACTTCAACGTTTTACATTCAAAGAATACAAAGGGCGTTAAAAAAGCAACCGAGCTTGAAAAAATTACAGGCATGGACAAGGGCTCAACAAAGACAAAATGCGTTTTTAAAGACGTAAGGCACGGAGACTATACACTGATTTCTCCAAAAATTTCTGGTTTTGAGCTCTTCCCTTCCGAGTTTGGCGTAAGATATGAGCCACTAAAAAAGCTTGCAAGGACTCCTATTTTACCAAAAGCCAATCAAAGCCAAAAAAAGGGCAGGTCTAATATTATTAAGCTGTTCGGCATGAAGGTTAAAAATATTGAAACGGACGGCGAAATGACAGTATTTGCAACGGCAGGTCATAATGGCGTGCTTGTCTTGGATGTTGAGCAATTCGCTGGTGCGCTTGAAAAGGGAATTTTGCCATATGACGTAATCGTTGGTGTTGGTGACAAGGAAATTAATTCTCTTTCCGACCTTGAAGAGATTTCAAAGGGTGAATTTCTTTCGTCCAAGCTCACCATATGGCGTGCCCCGCTACGTATAGCTTTAGATTAGTCGCAGTATACCCAATCGAACCCGTCTGTAACACATAATAGACGGCATCTTCCAACGGATAAAGACTTGAAATATGATTAAGCAATATAGCAAAAAGCCTTGAGGCAAAACCTCAAGGCTTTTTTATTTAAAATATACCAGGAATTATTCTTGCTATTAAAAGTCCTATACCAAATGATGATAAGTTTGCAACTAACGCGTATAGCGGGTAGCGCCATATTGGCTTTGGCTTTTCTGCAAGCCTTCTCATTAAAAGTGTGTAAAGGACTGCTTCAATTACAAATACTGCTATTTCAAGTAGTATATAGCCAACAACAAATGCTCTTTGACCTGAATTAAAGTTGATGATATTTAAAATGACGTTTAGTATAATTTGCGTTGTGGTGTTTGCAATTACAAGAACTAAAAGCTCCTTTTTATTACGGAAGGCAAAGGCAAGCGCAATTCCTATCTCAATAGCAATTGTAATAAGTATGCGTGCAAGAAGCGATGCCACCTCAAGTCCCCATTTATATGAACGCCTTACGCTTATTGACTCACCATCAATTTTTGCTGTAAAATACGAGTCAAAGGCGTATTTTTCGCACACGTCACTTACTAAAAACGTTTCATTTTCCGGGTTATAAATAAGCACCTTGAAGCTTTTTGGTGGGTAGTACGTCCACGCAAGCTCCTTATCTTTGCCTACCTCCCAAACTGTGCCTTGTAAGAAGTAATAGCCGTCCTTGTCCTTATACTCTACAAATGCGCGCCATATTTCCTCCGGCGTGCTTTCGTCATACCTATCATTTCCACTATGCCACGCCTCATCCTCGTTTCCATCCCAAACGGAAAATGGTCCTGTTGAATCGTTTTTTGAAAGAAGCGTTGCATAATAGATCCCATCGCCCATATTTTCAAACGAGACATGCACCGAGGGCTTTGGGCCTGTATCGGCGCTAACTGAAATTGTTAAAAGCGAAAGAATAAAAAATGTGCTTATTAAAAGGCATATTATTTTTCTACGCTTCATAGCTTGTCTCCTTATAACTTTTAATTTTTTTAGCGTACAATCGCTGGGTGCTTCATTTTATATTTGCCTGCGTATGTTGAGAGCAAGAAATAGTAGTTGTCAGCCAAGTAGTTGTAGCCACAGCGCACACCCTCCTTAGTTCTCCAGTCGACGCTTTGGCAGTAGCCAGGCATAAGCCCAGAGTGGGTCATTTCCTTTTCGTAGGTGTTTATAATAGCGAAAAGGATTTTGTCTGCTTCTTTATCTAAGCCCACGTTATACATCGCGGTTAGGAAGTGGAAGCCATTCATACCATTTAAGCCACCATTTTCGTATCTGCCCCAGTCGCTCATGCAAGGCCAATAAATTGTGTCCTCTTGTGCAACGGGTCTTGCATTTCCAGGAATTCCGAAGCGCAAATCGCCATAGCCTGCCTTTTTCATTATCGCAAGAAGCTTCTTTATCATTTCTCTGCCCTTGTCGGCTGGAATTAGCCCCTCGTTAATGCCCATTGATACTGCAAAGGTAAATGCGTAGTCATGTACATTTCCATTTTTACTAATCCAACCAGCCATAAGCCCTGTTTCTTTGTTATAGAATGTGTCAAAGAAGCTTTTGTCAAATTTTTCAAGCTGAGCTCTATACTTCCTTGCTTCATTTTCCATATTCAATCTTTCCATAAGCTCACAAAGCTCACGAATTGCGCGATGGCATAGGTAGTTAAAATATATATCCTTGTGGCCAAACGCAAAGTTATCCCACCAGTTGGTTTGCAAGCCAAATTCGGCTGGCTGGAACATATAGTCGCCTGGATATGGTGACTCAAATATTCCGTCACCATCAACGTCACGTGACATTAGATAATCTGCAGCCTTAATAGCATATGGAAGAAGTCTTTTTGCAAAAGGTAGGTTCCAGCTTGAAATGCCAGTTAAGGAAATTATAGCGCCAGGGGTGGAGTCAACTGCACAGCCAAAGCCCCTTTCCTTTTCCTTATCAAAAAAGTTAACGCTAACCTCTCCATCGTGCGCTTGACATCTTTTAAACGTCCTTTCAACCTGTCTTTCAAAAACACGGCGCACCATTTTAAATTGCTCATCGTTTTCGTCGACAATTTGTAGCATATCGGATTTCATATGAATCGCCAAGTGTCCTGTGCCGTGGAAATAGATATTATCGCCCATATCAAATAGTTCTCTATTCATAGCAAAGGAGTTAATCCAGTTGCGCTTTAGTCCGTTAAATCTTTCGTCCCTCTCGTCGGGCAGTGGTGGGTAGCACTCATCAAGCACCTCAAAGCTTAATTCAACCACCTTCAAAGGATTTTTTGATTTAAAGGTCAAAAATGAGCTACCATAATGCAAGCCGTGAATTCTATTATGGTTATGGCTGAAGTTTTTTCCACCAAGCTCAATACCAGTAAAGTCCCTTGACATTTGAAGCTCCTCAACGCAGTAAACCTCATCACTGCTTGCAGTGATTTTTAGTCTGCCAAAGTCAGGAAAATGTATTGTTAGTGGTAATTCAAATTTTGATTTATGAATTGTAAGAGGGTTTTGGCTTTTTAGTCTTTTCGGTTGATTTTTTGTCCAAATTGTAGGTGGTGCTGTCTTAACAGAAAGCCTTGTAGTAAAGATATCATTTTTGCTTGGGTCTTGAAGCACCGCCTTAAAGGTGTGTGTGCCTGTTATTTCGTAAGACACCCTATTGCCCTCTTTGCTTGTAAAGGCTATTGTGTCGTCATTTATTTCACAGCTTACAGGCAATGATTTTTTAAATATACCTGCTTGCGCACCATATGAAGGAATCAAGAGGTTATAGCTTGCGTGCTTATCACGGTCACGTCCGCCTGACTCAATTCCTAAAAAGGCAATTGATCCCCTTTGCTTGTCAAATGTAACTGAAAGGAAATTGTTTTCAAATGGTGCATATTTCGCATGCTTATTCTCTATCATTTTTTTGCTCCTTGGGATATACTTGGTTGAATTCGTTATTATGATTTTATTTTATCATAATAATGCCAATTATTCAAGGCTCTTTAAAGAAGATTTTCCTTTACTTTTTGTCACCTATATGATATACTTATTTCATAACTCATTGCGAGGTGATTTTATGCAGTATATTAATGAAAAAAACGAAATTCCCGTTTTGTATGACGTTGATGTTTTAGTTTGCGGTGGTGGCCCTGCAGGCATTGGTGCAGCAATACAGGCTGCGCGACTTGGCGCTTCTGTTTTAGTAGTTGAGTCACTCGGTTGTCTTGGTGGAATTGCCACAGCAGGAATGATGTCACACTGGGGTGGTCGCTCATCAAGCAAGGTTATGCAGGAAATTTTCGAGCTTACATATGAAAAAGCCAAGGATATAGGCTGGACAAACGAAGACAGGTGTAATAAAGACGCGATATATCACGACGTGCAAAAAATTGTCCTTGAGGAAATGTTTTTAAAGGAAAGGGTCAAGGTTTTATACTACACTATAGTTTGTAAGGCAGTTGTTGAAAATGGCTCAATTATCGGTGCTATTATCGAAAACAAAAGTGGACGCGGCTTTGTTAAAGCTAAGCGTGTTGTTGACTCAACGGGTGACGGCGACGTTGCTGCCTCAGCCGGAGTTCCATACTTCAAGGGACGCGAGAGCGACGGCAGAATGCAACCATGCACTATGATGTTCAAGATTGCCGGTGTTGATTATAGTCGTGCAGTTTTTCCGCCTTCATTTGAAACTACAATTGAGCTTCCCAAGGGCGAAATTCAAGCGCTCGGCAAGGAGCATTTGCCTTTCCCTGCAGGACACGTGCTTTTATATGCTCAGCCAACACCAGGCACTGTATGCTGTAATATGACAAACGCGATTGAAATTGACGGTACAAATGCTGAAAGCCTTACCAAGGGTGTTTTCACCTGCCGTTCTCAAATTGTACCTATTATTAAGTTTTTAAGAGAATACGTTCCAGGATATGAAAACTGTTGGCTAATGGGCTCAGCCTCACTTATAGGAATTCGTGAAACACGTCACTTTGAGGGTCTTGAAACGCTTACAAAGGATGATATTTTAGAAGCAAAATATTTTGACAACTGGGTTGTAAGACGCGCTTGGTTTAATTTTGACGTTCACAATTTGACAGGTGCAAGCCTTGATAAGACAGGAATACAAAAGAACTGGAAGCAAAAAAACGACTATACTATACCATATGGATGCTTGTTACCTAAGAACGTAGAAGGGCTTTTGCTTTCCGGAAGGAATATAAGTGGGTCACACATGGCACACTCAAACTTTAGAATTATGTCTGTTTGCATAGCGCTTGGAGAGGCTGCAGGAGCTGCGGCTGCACTTTCGATTAAGCAAAACAAAAGACTGCGCGACGTAGAGGTAAAGGATATACAAAAAATTGTTGGTGAATAGCTTTTAAATAAAGCAGGGACTGCCCTTTCGGCAGTCCCTTTTTTAATATTTAAAATGAATTTTTTCAATAAAGGTACACGCTTTAAACTACACAGGGGTCATATGATTTTGACCATTTCGCAGTTTTTCGCTGGTATTTTGTTTACGCCACTTGCAATTTTACCAGTTGCATATTTTTCGCCAAAGATATCGTAAATTTCGTATGTGCGATTTTCTTCCGACTCTATGTAAATATCATTTTTGCCGGTTGCGTTAAAAACATATTCCAAAACGTCGTTTTCTATTTTTTCAACCACTCCACGATACAAAACAGCGACACACTCCCCGTCCTTTTTGCTTTTTGCAAGTGAGAAGCTTGCATCTGGGTCGTACACCTTAAGCTCTCCGTTTAAGATAACGTCGCTATGCTCACGCCAGAAGCTAAGATAGCTCTTTAGTAGCTTCTTGTGGTCAAAGGTTATGGCGTCAAAGCGCACAGAAATTTGTGGCACGGCAAACATAGTGCCAAGAAGCTGATATAGTACGCTTTCATTTGTATCATTGTTGTTCCACATAATCATATCGCTATGGACTGCAGTTGTATCAGAGGTCAGTCGTAGGCTTAGTGAGCCTACTCTATTGTTAATTGGGTCTGCTGGGCAATCTCCTACCCTAAAGATATTACCATACTTAGAAATCGCAGGCCCTACATATGACTGACGGAACTCTATCATTATTTCAGGATTGATTTTCTTTAATTTCTCCATTGTTTCACTAAGAAGAAGCTGTAAGCCCTCCTCAACGGAGACAGTGTCCATTTTTTCAAAGTCCCTTGAGCTTTCCTCGTCACTTAATTCAAAGCTGTCAATGAAATCAAGCTTTAAGCCGTCCCAGCCATATTTTTGAACACTACTTGCATAAATGTCAGTTAGATAATCGCGCACTTCTTTGAAGCGAGGGTCCAAAACGGATGCACACGCGTTTTTGCGCATATATAAATACATTCCCTTGAATTTATCGTAGATTTTGCTTTCAAGACCAACAAATGGAACGGAAAACCAAATCATAAATTTCATACCAAGAGCATGAACGTCATCAACGAATTTCTTCATATCTGGGATTTTATTTTCACAAACCTCCCAGTCTCCACAAAAGGCATAGCCACGCCTGTTATCATCAGTTTGCCAGCCGTCATCAACTATAACTGTGTCCATACCATATTCCTTGGCGATTTTACATTCGTAAAGAATTTCATCCGGTATGGTTTTTTGGTGAAAGCTATACCACGTTGAATACATAGGTAGCTTTGCCTCGTTTGGCACATACATAGGTGCGTAGCCAAGAGTACTCCACCAATTCCTTGCATCCTTTATTGCTTGGAAAAACGGAACTTCTCGTCTGTCAATTCTGATTATAGCCTCGTACTCCTTAATGGAACTGCAAATTTTAGAAAACAAGTCAATTTTCATTATTAAAGTGCCGTTTTCCTCAACAACTCCTGCAGAAATTGTGCTTGGGCTTGATGGGTCGGAAAGTGCAACGCTAAGGCGATTTTTGCCTGAGCCACTATAAATTGTGATAAGTGGCATGCCAGACGCGGTCCTACTCTCCTCCTTACGAGGAAACCAGTCTGGGGTAAGGTTATATTGTGTTACGCATTTTGAGGACCAGAAGCCGAGCATGTCAATTTGTGGCTCCTCCCAGGAAATTGTATATTTACTTGGCGAAGCCTTCTCTTTAAAAACAATTTTAACAAGGTACTCGCTTATTTCGCCACTTTTGATTTGTTTTATTTCTTCAAATTCAACTTGGTTTTCGGTTTTGGTTGTAAAATTCATACTACCCCCCATTTTTGCTTCGTTATGAAATAGTATATCATAAAGCGTTTGATTTTGCAATTTTTTAGTAATTTTTTCTTGAATTAGTAACTAATGGAAAAATAGTTGACAAATCAACAAAAATGTGATAAAATAGGTGTACTTGCGCAAAAATGAATGCATACTATATCGATGATGCAATGGGCGATTTTGCCCTGTTTTTTGCAAGCTTAAGTTGACAAGTCAACAACTTTAGCTGTGAGTAATTAGTGAAATTGCTCCGATTTTTTTGAAAATTTTCATTGTATAAATATATAAAAGCGCGCGAAAATATAATTATTTTGCGAAAATATATTGCTAAATCGAAAAAATATAGTATAATATAAAATGGTTTTATATGTCCCAAAAATTTTTTAGGCGTTTAGAATGGAGCTTCTATCATATGAACAAAATGATCGTAGACTTACAAGAATTTGTAAAGGAAATTGAAAAGGCATACGGTGACAGAGATGCTTACAGATATTTAGTTGAGGACACTGTGGTTAGCAAAACCTACAAGGAATTCAAAAGGGATATCTACTCTGTTGCATCTTGGCTTATAAACAAGGGCTTTCATGGCAAGCATATTGCCATTATCGGCTCATCAAGCTATCACTGGGTTACAACGTTTTTAGGTATTGCCTGCAGTGCAAACGTTGTTATTCCTATTGATAAGATGCTTCCAAAGGAGGATATACTCAATCTTTTGGTGCTTGGCGATGCTGATTTGGTATTTATTTCTGAGGAATTTGAGCCTATTATGCGTGATATCGAAGGCGCAGAAAATGGTGTTAGCGAGGTTATAAGCTTCTCTGGCACACGCTTTCGCGAAATACTTCGTACTGAGCATACTACGCTTCCTACTATTGACCCAAATGCGCTTGCTGAAATTCTTTTCACATCTGGCACAACTGGTGTTAGCAAGGGTGTTATGCTTAGCCAAAGAAATATTGCCTCAAACATAAACGATATATACAGAATGGACTATGCACAAAACGTCAAAAAGGACCCTGTGGTTATGTCTGTGCTTCCTATTCACCACACGTTTGAATTGACCGTGGACAACCTCGGCGTTCTTTACTGTGGTGCAACTGTTTGTATCAACGACAAGGTTGAAAATATCGTTGCTAACCTTAACAGGTTTAAGCCTTCCGTTATTTTGGTTGTTCCAACCATTGCCGAGGTATTTTACAAAAAGGTAATGCAAAGCATTTCAAGTGGCCCTACCAAGCGTAAGATTGCCGTTGCTAAAAAGCTTAACTGCCTGCTTAAAAAATTTAAAATTGATGCAAGACGTAAGCTTTATAAGCAACTCCTTAATAGATTTGGTGGTAACCTTACAAACGTAATTGTCGGTGGTGCTGCATTAAGACGAGAAATTGCTGAAACCTTTAACGAGTTTGGCATTAATATGTATCAGGGCTATGGCCTTACAGAATGTGCGCCTCTTATTTCTGCAAACTATCCTAAGGAAAACAAGTTTGGCTCAGTTGGTAAGCCTGTTTCCTATATGGATGTTAAAATAGAAAATGAGGAAATCTTAGTCAAGGGTCCTGGCGTTATGCTTGGATACTATAAGAATGAAGAGGCTACCAAGGAGGCATTTACTGAGGACGGCTATCTTCGTACTGGTGACCTTGGCTACTTTGACGATGAGGGATATTTATACATAACTGGCCGTTCAAAGAACCTAATTATTCTTGATAATGGTAAAAATATTTATCCTGAGGAGCTTGAGTTTAAAATTGCTACAATTGAGGGTGTCAAGGACGTTATGGTCTATGACGGAAACGGCAAAATTTGTGCAGCAATTCAGCCAACGGATATTAACAGCAAGGAAATCACACAAGGCATAAGACAAGCAGTAAAGGAATTAAATGCTTCCTTGCCTTCATATAAAAAAATTGTTGCTCTTGACTTTATCGGCAGAGATTTTCCTAAGACTACAACTATGAAAATCAAGCGTAAGGAAGCCATTAAGATGATTAACGAGATTGTTGTCAATAAGGCTGTCGTTTACGTTGCCCCAGAAACTGAGGAGCAAAAAAGAATTGTTGGCGCGTTTGAAAACGTTTTAGGACGCAAAAACATTGGTATAAAGGACGACTTCTTTGAACTTGGTGGCTACAGCCTTCTCGCATTTGAGGCTGCTGCCCTGCTTGGTATACAGGCGCAAGAAATATACGATAACCCGACTGCTGAAAAGCTTGAAAGGGCTATTGTTGTTAATAAGCAAAAGGCAGCGAAGGAGGAGTACATTAACGTAAACGAGCTTATCAAGCATAATTCAAGCTTGCTACGTGACAATGAGGTTAAGTACGTGCTTCTTACAGGTGCAACGGGCTTCCTTGGCTCGCATATTTTACGTGAGCTTTTAAGACGAAACATGCACGTAATTTGCCTTGTTCGTAATGAGGAGAAATTAAAGAGCGTGCTTAAATACTACTTCCCTAAGGAACATGAATTCTTTAGATACAAGGTTAGAATCGGCGATATCCAGCTTCCTAAGCTTGGTCTAAGCGCTGAGGAATACAACTATTTACTTAACAAGGTTGATATGGTAATTCACACAGCGGCAAACGTTAACCACGCTGGTAAATACGAGGAGTTTGAGCGTACAAACGTTATTGGTACACAAAACGTTATTGATTTTTGTATGCAAGCAGGCGCGCCACTTCAGCACACATCAACGGCAAGCATCCACGGCGCTGGCACGGTTGAGCAAAACAACCCAGATGCTACCTTTGACGAGTTTAGCCTTGACATAGGACAAAACCATACACAAAACGTTTATATTCACTCAAAATACAAGGCTGAGGAGCTTGTTCTTCTTGCAAGAGAGGAGGGGCTTAAGGCTAACATTTTCCGCATTGGTAACCTCACCTGGAGAATGAGCGATGGTAGATTCCAGCGCAACTCACAGGACAACGGCTTCTTAGGACGCTTCAGAGGACTGCTTAAGGTTGGAAAATACAGCAAGGAGCTTGCTGAGTATCCTATCGACTTTACTCCAGTTGACGAGTGTGCCGATGCATACGTAAGACTTGCTCTACATAATAAGGTAAACAACATTTATAACCTATACCATCCACAGCTATTCACTGTTGATACGTTCAAGAAAAAGTATTATAGACGTATTAAGAAGGTTCCTCGTGAGACCTTTGAGCAGTCACTCAAGGAGTCAATTAACGACAAGGACGTTGCTGTGCTTTCCTTCTATAACTCAATTGCTTCAACCTCAAAGAACATTCCTATGAGCAATGAGTTTACTGTTAAGGAGCTTGGAAAGCTAAACTTTAAATGGTCTAAGATAGGTGTTAGATACCTTAGCTATATGAAAAAGATTCGCTAATGAAAGGAAAACCATGAGAATAGGCATTGATATTGGTTCAACAACTATTAAGTGTGTTGTGCTTGACGACGAGGGTAAATTATTGCATAAGAGCTATGAGCGCCATTTTGCAATGATTAAGGAAAAAACCCGCGAGGTCATTAAGGGACTAATAGAAAAATTTAATATAACCGAGCCTGTGGTTTGTGCCGTTTCAGGCTCGGCTGGTATGGGTCTTGCTGAGAGGGCTGGTATTCCCTTCGTGCAGGAGGTTTATGCCACAAAGGTGGCTATAAGCCACCGCTTGCCTGACACCGACGTTGTTATTGAGCTTGGTGGAGAGGATGCAAAAATTCTTTTCCTAAAGGGAAACCTTGAGGTTCGTATGAATGGTACGTGTGCAGGCGGTACCGGTGCATTTGCTGACCAAATGGCAAGCCTTATGCAGATTGACCCAGACGAAATGAACGAGCTTGCAAAGCACCACGAAAAGATTTATTCTATTGCTTCTCGCTGTGGTGTATTTGCAAAGACTGATATTCAACCACTGCTTAACCAGGGCGCAAGAAAGGAAGATATTTCTGCAAGCATTTATTATGCTATCGTTAACCAAACGATAACAGGTCTTGCACAGGGTCACCCTATTGAGGGTAACATCGTATATCTTGGTGGTCCACTTACGTTCCTTTCTGAATTAAGACGTGCGTTTGACAAAACACTTAAGTGTGAGGGAGTTTGCCCAGAGGACTCACTTGTTTTTGTTGCGCTTGGTGCAGCATATTATGCTGAGGATAAGATTGATTTACAAAAGGCATACGATATTATCGGTGAAAAGTCCGATTTTGGCGTTGAATCGTCACTTAAGCCCTTGTTTACAAGCAAGGAGGAATATGACGAGTTTATTGCGCGCCATAATAAAAACTCTGTTCCAAGAAAGGAAGGAGAAAGCTACGAGGGGGATGCATACCTTGGAATTGACTCGGGCTCAACAACCCTAAAGGTTGTTCTTACCGACAAGGACGGCTCAATTATCTTCTCGAAGTATCAATCAAATCAGGGCAAGCCTATTGACGTTGTCAAGGACACCCTTATAGAAATGTATGAAAAATATCCAAACGTAAAAATTGTATCAAGTGCTGTAACTGGTTATGGCGAGGATATGATGAGAAGTGCGCTTGGTATTGATATTGGCGTTGTTGAAACCGTTGCACACTTTACAGCGGCTAAATATTTCATGCCTGACGTTGAGTTTATTATTGACATCGGCGGACAGGATATGAAGTGCTTTAAAATTAGAGGTGGCGCAATCGACAACATCTTCCTAAACGAGGCATGCTCATCCGGCTGTGGCTCATTCCTTCAGACCTTTGCAAGCTCACTTGGATATCCTATTGATGAATTTGCAAACCTTGGTCTTTTTGGAAATAACCCAGTTGACCTTGGCTCACGCTGTACAGTATTTATGAACTCATCCGTTAAGCAAGCACAAAAGGAAGGCGTAAGTGTCGAGAATATTTCTGCTGGTCTTTCTATAAGCGTAGTTAAAAATGCGCTTTATAAGGTTATTAGAGTTCACTCTGCTGACGAGCTTGGTAAGAAAATTGTTGTACAGGGTGGCACGTTCTTAAATAACGCAGTTTTGCGCGCGTTTGAGCAAGAGATAGGCGTAAACGTAATTCGCCCAGATATTGCTGGTATGATGGGTGCTTATGGTGCTGCACTTTATGCTAACCAAATGAAAAAGCACGAGGGCTACTCCTCTATTCTTTCATACGAGGAACTAAAGGAATTTACATATTCAATCAAGAGCGTTACATGTCAAGGCTGTAACAATAAATGTCAGCTTACAATTAACGATTTCGGTGGCGGACGCAGATTTATCGGTGGAAACCGTTGCGAAAAGCCTGTTACAAACAAAGCACAGGACGACTCACTCAACCTTTACGAATACAAGCTTAAAAAGCTTGCAAAGATTCCAGAGGGTGATGGCACTCGTGGTACTATTGGTCTTCCTATGGGGCTTAATATGTACGAAATGTATCCATTTTGGAATACTCTTTTCCGTGAGCTTGGCTTTACTGTAAAAATGAGTGGCTTTTCAAACAGAAAGCTATATCTTAAGGGGCAAGGCACTATTCCATCTGACACTGTGTGCTTCCCTGCTAAGATGGTGCACGGACATATCCAAAAGCTCATTGAAATGGGTGTTGATGCGATATTCTACCCATGCATGACATATAACTTCAACGAGAAAAAGGCAAGAAACTGCTACAACTGTGCAGTTATTGCTGGCTACCCAGAGGTTATTGAAGCAAATACATTAAACTTTGGTAATATTAAATATATTAACGATTACGTTGGACCTCACCAAAGAAAAGCCTTCCCTGCTCGCTTTAAGAAGGTATTAACAAAGCATTTTGGCGAGTTTAAGGATAGTGATGTAAAAAGAGCGTGCAAGCGCGCTTATATGGCATACGATAGCTATATGGCTGACACTATTTCCGAGGGACAAAGAATTGTTAATGAGGCAAGGGCACAGGGCAAGAAAATAATTGTTCTTGCAGGACGTCCATACCATGCTGACCCAGAGATTAACCACGGTATTCACAAGCTTATTTGCGCGCTTGGCTTTGCCGTTATTTCCGAGGATGCTGTTGCCTCCTTAGTTCCAAAATTCAAGGTGAATATTCTTAGCCAATGGACATATCACCAAAGACTGTTCTCCGCAGCAAAGTACGTTGCGACACAAGACGATATGTTCCTTGTGCACCTTGTATCCTTCGGCTGTGGTCTTGATGCACTTACAACGGACGAGGTGCGTAGCCTTTTGGAGCATTACGGACATCTTTATACTCAAATCAAGATTGACGAGGTAACAAACCTTGGTGCAATTAAGATTCGTTTGAGAAGCCTAATTGCGGCTATTGAGCAAAAGAGCAAGGAGGACGGCAATGGATAAGAATTCACATTACAGGGATAGAATTAAATTTACCCTTAAAATGAAGAAGGAATATACAATCCTCTCCCCTGCTATGGCGCCTATCCACTTTAAGATACTTAAGCCTATTCTTTTAAGACAGGGCTTCAAGATTGAAATCATGGACGCTGAGGGGCCTGAGGTTTTACAGCTTGCACTTAAATATCTACATAACGATATGTGCTACCCTTCTATGCTTACAACAGGACAAATGCTTGCTACTATTATGAGTGGCAAATATGACCCTGACAAGGTTGCAATGGTTATCACTCAATCTGGCGGTGGCTGTCGTGACAGTAACTACATTCACCTAATGAGAAAGGCGTTTGAAAAGGCGGGATATCCTAACGTTCCGTTTATTTCTGCCAACATTTGGGGACTTGAGCTTAACTCTGGCATAAACCTTACGCCAAAGTCACTTCTTATGGCGCTTGCCGGCCTTATCTATGGCGATATGATTATGATTTGCAGTAATCAGGTGCGACCATATGAGGTAAATAAGGGCGAAACTGACAAGATGATTGACAAGTGGACCACACAGCTTGGTGAGGGATTTTTCAAGGGCAAGGGCTTTTCCACAAAGGCTATTAAGAAAAATCTTAAGGAAATTGCCAACGACTTTGCATCTATTGAAATTAAAAAGACACCTAAGGTTAAGGTTGCTGTTATTGGTGAGCTATTCTTAAAATACTCTGCCCCTGGTAACAACCACCTTGAGGAGTTTTTGGCTGAGCAGGACTGCGAGGTGTACGTTCCAAGCATTTTAGGCTTTGGAATTTACAAGACAAATGGTGCGCTTGAGGATTTGAGGCTTTATGGTGGAAATAAGGCTAAAAAAGCGATTTTAGAGGTCGCTATGAAATATATGTTCAAGATGGAGGATTTACTTATCTCCGCTATTGAAAATAACCCTAATTTTGTTCCACCTGAGCGTGTAAACGACCTTAAGAAGCGTGCCGAGGGTGTTATCAATGTTGGTAATAGCATGGGCGAGGGCTGGTATTTAGCTGCCGAAATGCTTGAGTTTGCTGACCACGGCTACGAAAATATTGTAATTGTTCAGCCATTTGGTTGTCTTCCATGTCACGTTGCAGCAAAGGGCATGATTAACAAGGTAAGACGTATCGACCCAAGACTAAACATTGTCGATATTGAATACGACCCAGGCGCAACAAGGGTTAACCAAGAAAACAGAATCAAGCTTATGCTTGTTGTTGCCAAGGAAAACCTAAGCAAAAAGAAAAATATTGAAGAATAAAAAAAGAACCGAGATTTACTCGGTTCTTTTGTTTTTATAGACCCTGTGGTTAAAATCAGTCATCTAAAAGTGGAGAAACAACATTTTCAAAGGTGCGATAGTCGTCGATTTTTAGATAGTTGAAATCTGCCTTGAAAACGGACTCATCATTTCCGCCCTCTCCGTAGTCGTCACCTATGTAGGCAACCTCGCTGTGGGCTATGCCATTTTCCTTGCAATAAAGGTCAAGGGCGTAATATTTATTGTACGGCTTTGGTGACATATCAAAGGATGAGGAGCCACCGACAAAGACGTTATAGTCCTCAAAAAGGCTACACACCTCGCTATAAAATGCTCTTCTTTTGCTTCTGTCTGGATCGAATGCAAGCTTTTCTGCTTGGATTGCCTTAGTGCCTAATATCGGAAAGGTAACACAGCCTGAGACGTGATATTCTACGCTATCGCCTCTAAACTCAGTAAAGCCGTGCTTATTACGTAGATACGTAATATTTGCTTCTATTTTCTCCTTGTCGTGTGGGAAGCTTAGATTTCTTATTATATCAAGCTCACCGCTTTCCTTATTATACTTAGCGTATTGCAAGCCGTAATTTCCTATTATATCAATAGGGTATTTTCCCATTTGATTAAAAATTCTGCTTGTTTGCCCTGCGCCAACCATAATCAGCTTATATTTTCTTGATAGCTTATCAAGCACTGCCCTGTTTTTTGGTGTTAAAGGCTCACGATGCTGAGTAAGCGTGCCGTCTAAATCCATAGCTATTAATTTTATTTTATACTTGTCCATTTTTAACTTCCCTTTGCCCTCTTTTGTCTATGGTAATTCTATTATTCTCCTATATCGTAGTTAAGCCAAAGGACTGTGTATCTATCCTTTAAATCCTTTGCATACCTTATAGCACGCTTAATCTTTTCCTCACCATAAAGCTTATAAAATTCGTTAATATCAAGGCCCACCAAGCCAAGCATTTCTATAATTTCCTGCTTACTCGGCATCATCTTTAGTATTTCTCTAATTTTTGCCTCGTTTGCCTTATATATTGAAAGCCTATCTCTTTTATAGGTGCCAAGCCTTTCTTGAAGTGCAATACAGCCGTCTGCCACACTGCCATAAGACTCGGCTATTTTTGCTTGGTACTCCTCCTTCGGCTCACAATACTGCTTATTTGGGAATTCCTTATTTAATATGCTTTCGCGTATTTCAGCAGTAATTATAGTAGAATAAGCAACGTCAATTCCGTGAGGGAAATAAGGCTCACCTTTTACAATTCCCGTTATTTCAAAGAAATGTGAAAGATGATGCTCACTGCCCGAGGCAGGGCGCGAGGTTGTCGCAAAGCTCATCATAATTCCAACAACAATTAAAGCTTCTGTAAGATTTTTCACGCTTTCCTCATCACGCGCTAAAAGCCCCTTTGCGGTTTTAAGCGTTTTTTCTATCATTTCAAACGTAGTTTTGTAAATATAATCGCAAAGGTATTCGTCATTTACAACGTTTGAAAGAAGCCAGTCATTAAGTGCTGAATACTTACCGATAATATCGCCATAGCCAGCCTTAATCATTTCCATAGGTGCGTTTTTTAAAACCTCTGTGTCAGCAACTATTGCAAGTGGTAAGCCCGCAGGGACGGTTTCCTTCATTCCCTTTAAAATCATGGCAGCACCAGTTGAGGCATAGCCGTCCATTGATGGGGCTGTCGCAACTATTACGTATGGAATCCTTGAAAAGAAGGAGACATATTTACAAAGGTCCTGTATTACGCCTGAGCCTATGCCTACAATAAGGTCAGAATCCCCTACTTTGGAATTTACTGACTCAATTGCTCTTTCATCTGGAATTAAAACAGTCCTTCCAGAGAAAATAACACGACCCTGTATCTTGTTTTTGAGTGCTTCTTCTGTTTTTGCACCTGCCGCCTCATATGTATTTTCGTCGGCTACTAAAAGGATTTTTTTATAATCCTTAGCTATTTCACTAAGCCTTGAAATAGCACCGCCCTCAATATACACAGATTCTATTTGGCATTTGTGCTCTCTTTGACAAGAGCTACATTTAAAGCCCTTTAAAATTTCGTTTATGTTCATTTTGTACCTTCTTAAAGTATTTGCAAGGCTGTCAGGAAAACTGACAGCCTGCTTTTTATTCCTCGGTGATTTCCAATACACCATCTACTAACACGATATAGTAGTTGTCCGTAACGTCATTTCCATCAGCATCGAAAATTTGAATGCTTTCTGGGTCTATTGAGTTCTTAGCTGTACCTACGCTTGCAATAAAGCCGTCAAAGCTAATTGTTTCAAGATCAATTTCGTGTCCACCAACAAGTGAACCCTTTGAAACTACAAACGTATGGTCAATTAGTGTCTTTCCGTCGTCAACCTTTTGGGCTGAGCCTGCGGTGATTTCAATAAATCTCTTAGTCACGGTAAGTGGCTTTCCTACAAATTCAATTGCATAATTTGAGGTTACGTCAACACCGTACTTGTAAATTCGAACCCTGCCCTCGTCCATCATACGCTGAGCAAGCTCAAAGTTGTCAAGACTGCCTGCATCTGTCAAGCTACCCGCAAGACTTAGATATACGTCAAGTCCGTATTCCTCCTCTTCCATATACCAGTAGTAGTCCTCATACGTAAGTGGAGTACCGTCATACTCCTTTTCAATTTCCCAAAGGTTAATTGTCAAAAGCTTTTCAACAACCTTCAAGGTACCCTCCTCGCAGGTGATTATGAAGTTTGTCATCGGCACTGGCTCTTTATCAAAGTAAATTTGGAATTCACCATTGCCAAATGCGTCAACTCCACTAATTACGTACTGAATTTCGCCTGGGTCGGTTATAGACGCTGCAGAGGAAAGCACGCCCCATGTAAATCTTTCTCTGCCGTCGAATATTAAATTTAAGCTTGAAAGATGCTGATATGGGTCAAGCACCTCAAGTGGTGCATAAAGTGGTGTGCCATCGTACTGCTTGATTGCGCTTGATGCCTTTATTGTTATTTCAATTGGTGTAACCACAAGCTTACCAGGGTTACAGGTAATTGATGGATAAAGGTCAGTTACATCTAAGCTACCATTATTCGAGTCGTAAATCCTTACGGTAAAGGTGTTGTCAGCCTCACCTGCGTTTGTAAGCGTGCCTGTAAAGTCAAAGCCTACAACGTGGCCATTTGCCAGCATACCCTCTGTTAGTCTTGCGAAGTGACACTCAAGTGGCAATCCGTCATATGATTTTTCGTCACTATCTGACTCAAACACAAGGTCTGGTAAAGTAATTTCAAGTGTGCCAAGAATTTCTGTCACCTCGAATGAATCAGTTACGTCCTCTCCCATATAAAGAATATGAAGCTCATATGTATTTGGAGTTGTACCTATTTCGACAATTTCACCAGTTGCCTTTAGCTTCATCTCGTGACCAAAGGCAAGAATGTCAAAAAGTTGCTCCCATTCTTGACATTCACACTCAGGACAGGTTAATTTTTCGCCATCGTATTTCTTTGAGGCACTGCCAGTCACAATAGTAATTGCACGCTTTGTAACCTTAAGCATACCAGCCTCTAAGTTGATACGATAGTTCTTTGTTACGTCCTCAAGGCTAAATTCATCGATTATCTTAACTGCCACTGTGTTTTCTGATTCACCTGCTACTATTTGCTTACCTGTTACAGTGATGCTTTCAAACATATGCCCACTTAAAAGCTCACCACCTAAAAGCTCATATGATGGGTTTGTTAATGCATAGCCGTCATATGCCTTTTCGCCACCCTGTGTCTTAAAATACAGGTCTATAGGATTTATTTTTAGTATTCCATAGCTTGGAGTTATCTCATAGTTAAAGGTAACGTCGTTGCCGTTTGCATCCTTAATTATGATATCGTAGGTATTTTGGTATTCCCCTGCGTCAACGCCATAGCCAGTTGCAGTTATTTCCTCGGTTTGTCCGTTTACAATTCCCATTCCCTCATTATCGCTTACGTATGCAAGGGAATTAGTAAGTGGTAAGCCGTCATATATCTTTTCGCCACCACCGGTTACTACTGTAATTGGACGTGGAGTCACTACAAGCGTACCGTTTTCGTATGTGATATTATAGTATGGTGTTACGTCATTTCCTTCATGGTCAACGATTTTTGCATCACTTGGTACGTTAGGGCTTTCACCAACGTTTGTTTGTGAGCCTATAACCGTCAAGGACTCAAGCGTTTGTCCTCTTACAAGTCCAGAACCACCGATTGCTTCATAGCCATTTGAGATTAAGGCTATTGCGTCGTAAATCTTAGAGGCACTGTTTGCAACTATTGTTATTTCTCTTTTG
Source organism: Clostridia bacterium (assembly GCA_017501545.1). Taxonomy (GTDB): domain Bacteria; phylum Bacillota; class Clostridia; order Oscillospirales; family CAG-272; genus RGIG2000. The sequence goes on from JAFVWS010000034.1 coordinate 24,108, forward strand.
TGTACTGTGAGAGTTGCATCAAAGGTTTCTGTAACCTCATAGCAATACGTTACGTCCTCTCTACCTCTTGTGACTGTGTAGCCAGCGATGCTAACAGGCGATGAGCCTGGAATTGTTTGACTACCCTCAAAGGTTGCATAAATCGAGTCGCCATCTGCAAGGCCACTACCACCTATTGTAACAGGATTGGAGCCGTTAAGTGGCTTGGCGTCATACTCCTTCTCACGGTCTTGGGCAGAAATTGTGATTTTACGTGCGGTAATTTCAAGCTCACCAAGAATATACGTAATTTCATAGTTATCGGTAACCTCGGTGTCTGCATCGTAGATTATGCAGTATTCAACTGTATTTTCAGTTACGCCCTTATAAGTAATTGTTCCGTTTGTTTTCAGGTCGATAAATTGACCATATTTACCATCTGCCAAGCCATAGTCAGGACCCTTGTTCCATGTGTAAATATCGCTTGTCAGCGGGGTAGCGTCATATTCCTTTTTAGCGCTACCAGTTGTTATGGTAATGCTTCTTATGGTTATCTCAAGAGTACCATATTGGTACTCAATTATATAGTTTTCTGTACGGTCAATAAGATCTTTATCAACAATTGAAACTATTGTTTCATTTGTAACTTTTGCAACGTTGATTATCGACGTTGTTTCAAGCACAAATATGCTTTGGTTAGGTGCGAGTGGCAAGTAGTCGCCCTCCACCACAAGCATTGGTTCCGGTAGGTATAGCTCCCAGCCGTCATAAACCTTGCTTTCCGACTCGGTTGTGATACGGATAAGTCGCTTATCAACCCTTAAAGTACCCTTTTTATAAACTATTTCGTAGTTTGAGGTTGTTTCCTCTGTGCCTGCCCACATTTGTGCAGTAAACTCATTAAGGCTACTTCCCGCGTCAGTTTGTGTTCCTGTGAAATTATAGGTTATGGTTTGGTTAGGTGCAAGTCCTAATCCCTGCTCCTCGCTAACCACTGCCTCGTGCTTAATAAGCTCGTAGCCGTCATAGATTTTGTCAGCATCACTTGAAATAAGCACAATTAGACGTGGAGTTACAGTAAGCTCACCCTCCTTATACGTAATATCGTAGTTTGAGGTTGTTTCAAGCCCGTCTGCCCACATTTTAGCAGTAAAGAAATTCAAGCTTGTACCAACGTTTATTTGTATTCCAGTGAAGCTATACGTGATTGTTTGGTTAGGCGCAAGGCCCATACCTTCACTTGGGCTGACCATGGCTGTATGGTTTTCAAGCGCAATGCCGTCGTAAACCTTTAAAGCCATATCTGAAATTAGTGTGATTGGGCGCGCCATAATTGTGAGTGTGCCCTTTTCGGTATGAACTATATAGTTATCATATACGTCGTTATCGTCGGCGTCGTAAATTTCAACCGAAACAACTATGTTGTCGCTTGAGCCAACGTTTTTCTGTCCACCAGAAACCTTTACCACCTCTCTTTGGTTGGGGGCAATGCCCGGGGCAGAAATGGTATATGAATTATTTGTCATGGTTGTGCCGTCGTAGTATTCCTCTAAGCTGTTTGCAGTTATAGTTATTTCTCTTTTATAAACAACTAAGTTGCTTGCTTGAAGATAGCTTATATCGTAGTTTGAGGTTTTTTTCTCCTCGCCCTCGTATATTTCTATTTCAATTTCGTTGGCTATGTAGCCTGCGTTTGTAATAGATGCATATTTAACGTATTTTACTGTATGCTTTGATACAACGTCAAGCTCCGAAATTAAATCATATGCTTGGTTTGTTAGCGGTGTGCCGTCATAAACCTTTTCCTTTGCTTGTCCTGAAATTGCAATCGGACGCTTTGTAACTGTTAAGGTGCCATATGAATATGTAATTTCATAGTTGTCGCTTGTTTTGTTACCTGATGATAAAATATCAATCGTAAAATCGTTTTTAGCTGTACCAACGTCTGTAATTTTGCCAGTGTACGTTGGCTTAATTTCTTGGCCATCTGCAAGAGTACCACTTATTATCTCATAGAGCGAGCCACCAAACTCCTCTGCATCATAAACGTGTGACTCATTTAAGGACTGCACGCTAATTGGACGCTTTGTTATTTCAACTGTGCCATAGGTATAAGTAATGTCGTAGCTATTTGTTACGTCGATGTCGGCTGAATAAATTTGATATTCAACCTTGTTTTCAATTTTTCCGTTTGTAAAGCTTGTTACCGAGGTTGCCTCTTTTGTCTTTAGAGTGTGACCGGAAATTAAATCCTTGACTTGATACTGCTCTTGGGTGTGTACTATGCCATCATAAACCCAGCTTGCATCCTCAGTAGTAATTGAAACGGATTTTTTATTAACGCTTAGTTTTCCTAGTGTGTATTTTATTTCGTAGTTTTCGGTTACGTTATTGCCCTCGGTGTCGTAAATTAGAATATCAAGCACGTTATCAGCTGTGCCAAAATATCTAATCTTAGTGCTTTCAGAAACGACAATTCTGTGTCCCTCAACAAGTGGGGTTGATGCATCAACCTCGTATTTTTCGCTTGAGTGGTCAGTGTCGTCATATGTAAATTCAGCGCTTGAGGTGTTAATAGTAATAGGTCTTGGGTTTACAATAATTGTACCCTTGATTAGGTTGATTTGATAGTTTTCTGTTACGTTTTTGCCATCTGGAGTGGTGATAATTATAATTGGGCTTGGGTCGTTTTCGATTTTTCCAGTGCCAGACTGTGATGGATACTCACCCACTTCAATTTTGTCATTAAACGCAAGCTCTCCATCTTGAACGTAGCCCTCTGCCTTTACCTCTATGCCACTATACATTTCCGTCACAGAGTTGACTGTAATTGTGATAGGGCGCTTAATAAATTCTATCTCATCGTTTGTATTTATTGTGATTTTGTAGGACTTAGTTACGTCAACTCCGTCCTTGTTTGTTATCTTGATTTTATCCTCTATTGGATAAACAATTGTTTTACGCTGAGTTAGGTCATTATAGAAAAACTCGCACTCGAATTTGTCAGTTGAAATGGCATTGTCTGCCTTTACGCTTGGCGTGTTACCATAAACAATAGAATCCTCCAAAACCTCAAGGCTTATTTCTCTTTCAGCGATGCTAAATTCATACTCGTCACTATAACGATGAGTGCCAAAGCTTGAGTTTGAAACACCGCGCACACGATATTTTCCTACATTTACCGGCTCATCACTTGTCCACTCACTATCTCCCTCTTTTTGATACTCGTAATTTGTTTTCGAGAAAAGGGACTTGGCGCTAAACTCTATTTTTTCGCCATAAATAATTGTATCAGAGGCGAGTGATGATTTAAGCAATATTCCTTTAGTGGCAAGGAAGCTTACTATTAAAACAAATATTGTAGCCACGACAGAAATTATCAGAGCCTTATATCGCCTGATAAAATCAAGTATGCGTACTAATTTTGCCATTTTATTTTTGTATTCTTGATATAGCATAGCTTCCTGCCTTTACTAAAAATTTAATATACTGTAAGTCTGCCGTGTACAAATACGATTGTATAGTTTGACGTAACCTTGTTACCATTTGAATCGTAAATTTCAACGTCAGTAATTTTATTGTCGGAGTAGCCTCTTACGGTTTGCTCACCAACAATTGTAACAATTTCCTTGTGTCCCTCACAAATTTCACCATCAGTAATTTGCCATGTTTGACAAGTGATTGTTTCGCCTGTGTATTTTTGCATATAGCTGTCTGCTGTGACAACTATTTTTCTACGTGTTACTGAAAGCGTTCCAAAGATATAAGTAATTTTGTATCTTACGCTTTCATCCTCTTCCCCATTCATAACCTTTGCTGTAAATACGTTTGCAACGGTTTGTGCATTTGTCACAGAGGCGCTGAATTTAACCACTACCTCATGTGTGCTTTCGAGTAGTGTTGGGTCGTATCCTTCCTTTAATATGGAATAAGTATATCCATTTGGGTCTGAGAATAGTGGTGCTGTATCATAAACCTTTGAATAGCTCATGCTTGTGATATAAAGCTCGGATTCATATACGTGAAGCTGACCAAGCTTTTTCTCAATTGAAAACCTTGAGGTTGCATTTTCGCCGTTTGAGTCAAATATCTCAAATGATGAAATTTCAATTGGTATAAGTCCTGAGCAATCAAGCGTTGCACTTAGCGTGTAATCATAGGTGTATCCGTTTTCCATCAAATATGAAAGCGAGTAGGAATCAATTTTAATTGCTCCCTTTTCATCAACGCTGAATGGTGCCCCGTCGTATTTATGGTCAACTGAAACGGACTCAACTAAAATTTGAATAAGTGTCTCATTATTTGGGTCGTCTGGATTTGGTTCGTCTGGATTTGGTTCATCTGGATTTGGTTCATCTGGATTTGGTTCATCTGGAGTTGGAACGTCTGGTGATGGCACTGGCTCCCCATTATTGCCTCCACCTCCGCCAGTAACCTCTATTGCTACCCAGCCGATTCCGTCAAGGTAAACCTCAACCCACGCGTGCCCCTGCTTTGCTTGCACATCGTTCCATTCTCCTGCGACGGTTGTTGCCGAAAAGCCTGCTGTGTAGCGTGCTGGTATTCCAAGTGAACGGAATAAAAGTGTTGCAGAGGATGCATAGTGCTGGCAAATTCCCTCCTTGTATTTTGAAAGAAATGCCACAACCTTGTCAGATTCCTTGTCGAGGTTTCTGTCATATTCCATATTGTAGGTTGCGCTTGACTGAATAAAGCTTGCAACCTCACTAATTATATTTTCGTTGCTTTTGCTAAAGCCATTTGACGCAATTAATATGTCTAAATATGCTTTTGTGCCCGCTGGTACGTCTAAATAATTATCATATACGTATTTTCTGTAGTCTTCCTCGTACTCACTATACGCATTTGGAAGACTGATATTTTTCATTTCCTCAGTGAAATTTACATTATAGTAATAAACTGAGTATATTCCCTCAACCACGCCACCATAAATTGTATCACTGGTTTGAATTGCGTAGTTGTATTTTTCAGCGTCCATATAGGTTGGCAATACATAGTTGCCAGCTAATGATTCTATTTTCATTCCATAGCTTGTGTTACCAGAGCTTTCAAGTGCTATGCCAGTTAGATAGTTTGCGCTATATCTGCCATCAATAAGCTCGCCATAAGGGGCAATTGAGTGATCCCAGCCCTGACCGTTATAGTTGCCATAGCTCCAAGCCCTTAGGTAAACTCCACCACTCTCGCTTGAATAAATACGAAGAACAACGTTCTCGCCAGCCTCACTGTCCTCAGGGCCGATGATGTTTCCATCAAGGCTAAGTCCTGGAGGGGGTGGTGTGGTTGGGTCCTGTGATGGGTCGTCCTCCTCTGGAAGCTCAGGGGTTGTTGGCTCTGGCTCCTCGCCCTGCTCCTCCTCGCGCACCTCTAAAACGCCATACTGATGTATGGTTGTATCATAGTTAAAGGTAACAACCTCGCCCTCACCATCTGTAATGATGATTTCAGCAATTAGGTTTTCGCTTTTACCAATCTCTGTTTGCTCACCATTGTTTTTTACATATATATTGTGATTTTGCAAAATGTTTGTTTGAGAAACAACCTCAAAATCCTCACAATAAAGTGGCTCACCATCGTAAACCTTTGATGCACTGCCTGAACGCACGGTTATAGGACGCTTTTCTACCTCAAGTGGACCATAAATTGCGTTGATTTTGTAGTTGTGAGTAACTGGGTTTCCGTCCTTGTCCTTGATTTCAACACCAAAGGTGTTTTGACCGACACCTGCATTAATTTGCTCACCTGTTACGACAATTTCAAGCTCGTGTCCCTCTACAAGCTCACCAAGGACAATTTCATAGTCAGGGCAAGTAAGCGCTTCTCCGTCGTAAACCTTTTTGCCACCACCCGACTGAATTGTAATTTCGTTTGGTGTCACCTCAAGCGTGCCGTCAACGTAGAAAAATGCGTAGTTTGAGCTTACGTCATTGCCGTCAGAGTCGATTACTGTGGCAAGGGCTGTGTTAGCTATAACGCCAACCTCATCTCTTTCGCCTGCAGTTACAACCTGAAGCTTGTGACCTGATGCGATGCTTCCACTAACCAAGGTATAGGAGTCGCACGTGATTAATTCTCCATCGTATTCCTTTGTTGCGTTGCTTGCTTGAATTCTAATCTGCTCAGGGTTTACCCTTAGAGTGCCGTATTCATATTCTATTTCATAGTGGTCAGTTACGTCCTTGCCCTTTTCGTTAAAGATGGTAACGGACATAATGTTTCTTGACTCACCTGCGTTTGTTTGCTTTCCTATAATTTTTGCCTCTATATAATGACCAGATTTCAGCTCCCCATCGACAAGCTCCCACTCGTCAGAGGTAAGCTCAGCGCCGTTATAAAATTGCTCATTACTGCCTGATACAAAAACAAGTCTTTCAAGCTTTGCATCAAACACACCTGCCACCATCATAACTCCGAAGATAGCAAGTGAAAATACTATGCCAAGGATTGCTGATATTATAATTACATTCCTTTTCTTCATTTAGGCGCCTCCTTAAATAGTCCTCTGCAAGCGAGCCATAAAGGCCTTGCAAAGAGGCATACGGTCATACCCAAATAGCTCGTCAAGATAAGCACTTAGTCCTGCTGACGCACTTCTTAGGTATATTGGGTTTTGCATCTCAAGCTTTCTTAA
>JAFVWS010000035.1 GCA_017501545.1 Clostridia bacterium
TGTTAGGCGCATATCATCACCGAAGGTGTATATCATCACGCATTAGCGTGTATTTCTGCGGCTTGATGATATGCAAAACTTCGTTTTGGTGATATACAATGCTGCGCATTGATGATATACACGGCTTTGCCGTGATTGAGTTCGAGGGTTCAAATCCCATCTCCGCACCCATATTGTGCATCCTAAATAGATGCCAAACGCCAAAAACGCCGTGTGGATGGGATTTGAACTTAACGGATCGACTTTTAAGCAGATTTTTGTGTATGTTATTGATTTGTCAGGAATTCTATGGTATAATTTAGACGCTTGATTTTTAAAAAAATAAGGAAGAAAAAATGATTTCACAAAAAGACTTCATAAAAGCAACCGAGGAATATAATACATTTGAAAAGAGCGTGCCGGCTTACTATTTCAGACGGGCGTTTCATTCAGATCATTCTGTCAAAGCCAAGATCACCGTGGCAGCATGTGGATTTTATGAGTTTTATTTTAATGGGAAGCATATTACAAGAGGTTTTTTGTCTCCATATATCAGCAACACAAACGACTATATATATTACGATGAATATGACGTAGTGCTCAATGCAGGCGAAAATGTGTTTGGTGTTCTGCTTGGTAACGGTTTTCAGAACAATCCCGGCGGATATATCTGGGATTTCGACAAGGCAGATTTCAGAAGCGCTCCCACGTTTGCTATGACTGTAACGCAGGGACAACAGGTTTTGCTCCACAGTGACGAATCCTTTAAAATCGCTCCGTCGCCGATCCTGAGTGATGATTACCGTTTCGGAGAGTTTTATGACGCTAATTTTGAGATTGAGGGTTGGAATAGAGTAGGTTTTGACGATTCCGATTGGAAAAACGCTATGCCCGCAGCAGCGCCAAAGGGTGAGCTGCGTTTGGCGGATACCGCTCCCATCACGAAAGAACGTGAGATCGAGCCTGTCCAAATTATCAAGTGCGAGGACGGTTATATTTACGATTTTGGCATATCTCATGCCGGTGTATGTCGGTTAAGTATTAACGGAGCTCAGGGGCAAAAAATTGAATTAAGATACGCCGATTCCTTGAAAGACGGAGATCTCAATATTGTTCAGATTTGGTTCGTTAGGGACATGTGGGATCGTGATAAAAACATTGTACATAAAGACACCTACGTTTGCAAGGGTATTGGTACTGAAGTATATCAGCCCACGTTCACCTATCACGGCTTCCGTTATGTAAAGGTGAGCGGAATTACGGAGGAGCAGGCTACAAAAGAGCTTCTTACGTATCTTGTTTATCATACCGAGTTGCATACACGGGGAGATTTTAACTGCTCCGACTATATAGCAACAAAGCTTCAGGAAATCACACGGCGTAGTATCGTATCAAATTTCCATCATTTTCCCACCGATTGTCCGCAACGTGAGAAGAATGGTTGGACAGCGGATGCTGCCCTTTCCTGCGAAGCTGCATTGATGAATTTTGATCCCGAAAGAAACTATCGCGAATGGATACGTAATATTTGTAAGGCGCAACGTGAGGACGGAGCGCTTCCGGGTATCGTTCCCACGGGAGGTTGGGGCTTCCATTGGGGCAACGGTCCTGCATGGGACTGCGTTCTGGCATATCTCCCGTACTACACCTATCTCTATCGCGGTGAGACGGATATGATCACCGAGTCCGCGCCGTCCTTTACGGCTTATCTGCGGTATCTGAGGACTCGCTGCGACGAAAATGGTTTGTTGAGCATTGGACTTGGCGATTGGTGCCACGTTGGCGGTATCAATCCCAAGGCACCTTTGGTGGTTACCGATACGATCATGTCAATGGATATTGCCTCTAAAATGGCAGTTATGTTTGATGCTGTCAATATGTCCGAGGAAGCGGACTATGCCAGGGGCGAGGCACAAAAATACCGAGAGGCTATCCGCAAAGAGCTTGTCGATTTCAAAACGATGCGTGTTATGGGGGATTGCCAAAGCAGTCAAGCGATGGCTCTTTATTATGGGGTCTTTGATGAATCCGAGAAAAACGGCGCATTTGAAAATCTCTTAAAGATGATCCACGATTGCGATGATCATATGGACGTTGGTGTGTTGGGTGGAAGAGTTATTTTCCACGTGCTCACGCAATTTGGATATAGCGATCTTGCATATAAAATGATCACACGAGAGGATTATCCTTCCTACGGGAACTGGATCAAGCGGGGCGCAACTACACTTTGGGAGAACTTTATGCCTGACAGTGTTGATTCCATGAACCATCATTTCTGGGGGGATATCAGCGCTTGGTTTATCAAGTGTATCACAGGTATTCAGCTCAATCCCAACAAAAACAGCGTAAACGAGACCATGATTGCGCCGTCCTTTGTGACCGCTCTTGATCACGCGTCGGCTTATCATATCACACCGCGCGGCAAAATATCGGTGTCGTGGAGACGGGAAAACGAGTGTATTATTCTCGATTTAGAAATTCCGCATGGTATCACTGCAACGGCAGAAATGGAATCTCATTTCTGCTTTGAAAACGGAGAACGCTCAAAATCTGTTGTGACCGGAGTCTACAAAATTGTTCAAATGCGGTGACACCGAAAACAACAATGGCATCTATTAAGGAAGCACAACACAAAACGAAAGACACCCATTGGGTGTCTTTTTTCTTTCTCTTGACAAAGCTGGGGCTTTGAAATATAATAAAAATATAGAATTTATCTGGAGGTAGGTATGGGTAAGGAGCTTAAGGAAAACTGGAAGGACACGGGCAAGGCGCTTGGTGGTGCCTTTAAGAGTCTTGGCAAGACGCTTTTTAAGACTGGAAAAAACGTTGTTAAGAAGGTTGACGAGGCTGTCACAAGAGATGACGAGCGCGAGGCGGAAGAGAAAGCACAGGCTAACGAGGAAAATAAATAATTTTTTTGGGTATTGCTTTTGCAATGCCCTCTCTTTTTGGTTTGTTTTTCATAAATTGCATACCATAATATAAAATGGGGGTGTTTTTATGAAAAAGCATTTTTTAGACTACTCGTTTGTTGCCTTAGGCTCGCTAATTTTGTCCTTGGGCATTAATCTGTTTTTGGTGCCACTTAAGCTATCCCCTGGTGGAATTAGTGGCGTTGGCACTGTTCTTTTCTACTTTTTTAATATCCCTCTTTCCTTAACCAACCTAATAATTAACATAGCTTTATTTTTTGTTGGTTTTAAAGCTCTTGGGCGCGCATCTATTATTAAAGCTCTTTTTGGTGCCCTTTCTCTTTCATTATTTTTAGAGCTTTCACGTTTTATAGATGCCCCAACGCTTGATATGGTTGGTGCTACCATTTTGGGCGGTGCCTTAGTTGGGCTTGGCGTTGGTCTTATTATACGCGTGGGTGGCTCAAGTGGTGGGTCTGACCTTTTAGGGCTCATCTTGAAAAAGCATCTACCTCATGTTTCTATTGCCACAATAATTTTAATTATTGACGCTTCAATTATTGTTATTTCTGGCGCTTTATTTGCAGAGCCTTCAATAACCATCTACTCTCTTATTTGTATGTTTATTTCCGCGCGTGTTAGCGAGGCTGTAATCGACGTTGGGTATCGCGCAAAATCAATATATATTATGTCAAAAAGCCATGAGGAGATTAAGAAAATAATTTTAACGGATTTTAAACGAGGAGTGACTGAAATTTATACACAGGGTGGCTTTTTAGGCGAAAAGCGCCCTATGCTTTTTACGGTTGTTTCCTTAAAGGAGGCACCACGCCTTGCAAAGGAAATTTCAAAAATTGACCCCAGTGCCTTTTTGGTGATAAGCGACGTGCGCGAGGTGATTGGCGAGGGCTTTTTTAAAGCATAGATATTGACTTTTTTTGTGGTTTTACTTATAATTAATTAAAAGGGGTGATTACCATGAAAAAAATTGTTTCTATTTTACTTATTATTTCTATGCTTTTTGCATTTACGCTTGCATTTTGCGCGTGTGGTGGCACAAATACTGACACTGGCACAAGCACCAACACTATCACTGAATCTGACAAGGACACTGAGGGTGAGGCATTAGCTCCAAGTGACCCTAACAAAATTACAAAGTCCGAGTGGGACGAAATTTTAAGCACAACAAGCTATACTGCATTTGACAGTGAGGACTCCTCAACTATATATTCTACTGTGGGTGCTGTAAAGATAGTTGAGGGTGACGGGGACGAAACCTACTACGTAGAAAAGGACGGCACGGTTTACAGAGTATCAAACGGCATTGGTCTTAAGGTCAACCTTGGCTTGACCCTTGGCGAGATGGTTTTCAGTAGCCAGCTTGACAATAAATATGACGACATGGTATATAACGAGAATGAAAAATGCTATACGCTTTCAATTACTGATGGCGACATTTTATCAAATGGCGAGTACAAGCTTTGGTTTGAAAACGGCAAGCTAACAAAAGCCTTTCGCGAAAGAGGCTATACCTCTGGCACAATCGAATTTTCAGAGATTGGCACAACCATAATTGAAAGCGTGCCTGAATTTGAAATTATTTCATTTTAACAGTATAAACGAGTCCTTTTTGGGCTCGTTTTTTATTGCTTTTAGTCTTTTTATATGATATAATTTTATTATGATTGGAGGTGAAGCCCGTGGAAAGCAACTGGATTTGGCTACCTAAAAGCAAGTATGCTGACAGGCAAAATACGTTTTTCAACCCTTTGGGGCAAAGCAAGGCAAGCAGTAAATACACCGTTTGTAGCTTTAAAAAATCATATATATTTGATAGTGTGCCAGTCCTTGTTGAAATGACGTACACAGCTGACACTGCATTTTTGCTTATGTGTAATGGCGACACTATTGCGCGTGGCCCTGCCTACTCTGGTGGTGACTTTCTTGGAAACGATAAGCCAAGGAGCGATTACTACGCGTTTAAATCATCGTACGTGCCAAGCGAGCCAAGCCTTGATTTTGAGGCTATTGTCCGTATGGAGCCTTATCATCTTTGCGAATATTCACGTGGGCATGGTGGCTTTTACTTTTATGCCACGATATATTTTGAAAATGGTAAAAAAATCACTGCCCTTTCAGACGATAGCTGGAGTGTTAAGCTACTAAATTCGTACACCTCTCCACGCTTTTTCGATAATTCAAGCAAGATTTTGAAACATACAGAGGCAGAGATAGTACCAGATATTTGGAGCGCTGAAATTGCACCTATTCCACCCTGCACGCTTGAAAAAGCATATTCCTACAAATTCAGTATTGCAGGGGGCGAGCGACTTGAAAAAACCATTGAATACCCTCGTGTTTTTGCTGGCTTTGTTAAGATAAGCGCACGCACGCAGGGCAAGGTTAGCGTTAAGCTTCTTTCCTTTGAGCTGGAAAACAGGCAAAGCTTTGCTGACTGCACCTTTTATAGAAGCGACACCTATTATAGCCTTGAGCTTTCAAGCATAGGTGGCCTTGATATTGATATTTTAAATGAGGGTAGCTCCCCTTGCGAGATTGAAATTTCAATTGAGCGCTCATTTTATCCAGTAAATAGCGTTGCTACCACAAAAACAAGCGACGAGGAATTAAACGAGCTTTTAAATATCTCAGCTCACACGCTAAAATACTGCCGTCAGTCACACCACCTTGATAGCCCACTTCACTGTGAGCCTCTTGCCTGCGTTGGCGACTACTATATAGAAATGCAAATGACAAGGTACTCCTTTGGTGACTTTTCTCTTTGCCTTTTTGACCTAAAAAGAATTGCGCGCACTATTGCTGATAATGACGGACGATTTTTCCACACTTCATATAGCTTAATTTGGGTTAAAATGCTCTATGAATGCTATATGCTAACTGGCAAGCGTGACATTCTTGATTTTTCACGCACTGCGCTTGATATGCTTCTTGCAAGATTTAATAGCTATCTTGGTGAAAATGGCATTATTGAAACGCCACCAGACTTTATGTTTGTTGACTGGCTTGTCCCTGACGGAATTTCAATGCACCACCCACCAAAGGCGCTTGGACAAAGCTGTCTAAATATGTTTTATTTTGATGCGCTTTTGTATGCGGGCAAGATTTACGAGGTGCTTGGTGATAAAATTGCAAGTAATGAGTGCTACACACGCCGTGAAAAATTAAAGACATCAATTTTCAAGGAGCTATACGACGAGGAAAGAGGACTTTTCTTCGAGGGGCTAAATACCGACACGCCCGAGGCATTGATTTACCAATATATGCCCAAAAACGTAAAGAAAAGATACTATCGCCGTCATGCAAATATTCTTGCGTGCTACACGGGTCTTATAGAGGGTGAAGATGCTAAGCGCTTGCTTGATTTGATATATGAAAACGAATCCTTAGGCGAGGTGCAGCCATATTTTATGCACTTTTGGCTTGATGCAGTTTATAGATGTGGATACCGTGAAAAATATACTCTTTTACTGCTTGAAAAATGGAAGGAAGCACTAAGGATAAGCAATAAGGGCTTGCCAGAGGGCTTTTACCCACCCGAGCCAAGCTATAGGTTTGATTATAGCCACGCATGGGGTGGTACACCATTATTCTCCTTGCCACACGCACTTTGTGGAGTTGAAATTTTAGAGGCTGGATATAAGGCTATCAGGCTTAACCCATCGTTGCTTGGGCTTGACTCAGCGAGGGTGGAAATTAAAACGCCTGTGGGTGAGATTGTAATTGAGCAAAGAAGGGGAGAAACTGTTAAGGCTTTAGTACCAAAAAACATAAAAATCCTTGACTGAGTGTCTTATTTTGTTGATTTTATCAATAATGGAAAATTATAAAAATGAAAAGCAAGCGACAAAAACGCTTGCTTTTTTGCTTATTTTGTGAATAAATTGTTAATAGAATTTACAAAGTGTAAATTTACAGTCATGCTTTGGGTGGTTTTGATCTTGATTTCTTGAAAAATCTTCAAAAATATGGTAAAATTTATGATGGATTAATTTTGAAGTCTATAACATACTTATAACAAACGAAGGGAGGATATCAAAATGGAAAAGAAAAATAAGAAAAAGAAAGCCAAATGGATTAAGCCAAGGCACACTTTTTTTAGAAATATTCTCTATCCCTTTGTTTCCCTGCTTTGCAAAATTAAGTATAATATCAAGATAAAAAAATGCAAGGATAAAAGACAGCTTTTAGTTGTCTCTAACCACCAAACCACCTATGACCAGTTTTTCCTTGGAATGGCATTTAAAAAGCACCTTTATTACGTAACAAACGATGACCTTTTTAGTAACGGCTTTGTTTCTTGGCTTATTAGCTTTTTGGTTAAGCCTATTCCTATCAAAAAGGGCACAACCGACGTAAAGGCGGTTATGGACTGTATGCGCGTTGTGCGTGAGGGTGGCTCAATTGCTATTTTCCCAGAGGGCAACCGTACGTATAGTGGAAAAACCGAGGCAATTAAGGAATCAATCGGCGATTTTGCAAAGGCACTTAAGCTTCCTATCGCTATATTCCACATAAATGGTGGCTACGGCAAGCACCCAAGGTGGAGCGACAAGACGCGTGGTGGCAAAATGACGGCAGGCGTGTCTGAAATTATAGAATATGATGAGTATAAATCCCTCTCGGGCGAGGAGCTTTACAAGCTAATTTGTGACAAGCTTTATGTAGACGAGGGTATAATAGATGGTGAGTATCCGTCAAAAAGAAGCGCTGAAAATCTTGAAAGGGCTATGTACTACTGCCCAAGCTGTGGAATCAGCGAGTGGACAAGTGAGGGTGAGTATGCCTGGTGTAAAAATTGTGGCACTAAGATTAAATACTTACCTACTAAGGAGCTTTTGTGTGTAAACGGCACATTCCCTTATCGCTTTATGACTGAATGGTATGATGCGCAGTCTAATTATATGCGCGCACTTGATTTAACGCCATATGATGCTACGCCACTCTTTTCTGACACTGCCAATTTATACGAGGTTATCCCTTGTAAAAAGAAAATTCCACTTGGTGAAGGCATCAAATTCAGCGCATTTAGCGACAGATTTGAAATTGATTTTGGTGGACGCACCGAGACTGTTTATTATAAGGACATTACAGCCTCTGGCGTGCTTGGCAGAAACAAAATGAACTACTACACGCAAAAAAGAATTTTCCAAATTAAGTCAGACAAGCATTTTAATGCTGTAAAATACGTAAACGTGTATTATCACGCACTAAGCATTTTGAAAGGAGATACCCAAAATGGATTTCTCGGCCTCTAACGCCTGGGGATTTCTCTGTCTTTTGGCTGTTCTTTTGCTTGCACTTTTGCTTGCAAATATGCTAAAGAGAAAAATTCCACTACTTAGAAAATCACTCATCCCTACATCAGTTTTAGCTGGTCTAATCGTTCTTATCGTTTCCTCGATTTACACAATTGCGACAAGAGGTGAATATCTTTTCGAGCTTGAATTCTTCGGTGCACCAAGTAAATATTCATCAGTTTACTCGCAAATTGCAGGAAATGAATTCTTTGCAGATGACCTTAAAATGTCCGGCCTTAACGTGCTTGAAACAGTCACCTACCACTGCTTGGCACTTGGCTTTATCGCAACTGCCTTTAAGCCAGCGCAGGGCAAGCTTACGAAAAAGCGTAGTGGAGAGGTATTTAATTCAGGTGTAACTACCGTTTCTACCTATTTGTTACAAGCAATTTTAGGTATGGTAATTACCATGGTTGCTTGCCTATTTATCCCTGGCCTTACAAATTATGCAGGCATTATTCTCTGCTTTGGCTTTGGACAAGGCACAGGTCAAGCGCTTAACTTTGGTAACATATACCAAAACATCAACAACTCAAATCCGAACGCAGACAACTATATAGCTGGTGCTGAGGTACTTGCAAACGGCTCTGACTTTGGTCTTTCAATTGCATCCATTGGTTTTATTTCAGCGGCAATCGGTGGCGTTATTTACCTAAATATCGTAAGACGCAAAAGAGAAAAGAAATTCAAGGATGCTGACCTTGGCGAAACCGTTACAATTGAAAAGGTGCAAACCTCGGACGAATTACCTATGGAGTCAAGCGGTGTTGACAAAATCACACTTCAGCTTGCCTTGATTATCGGCTCATATTTCTTAACCTATGGCATTTTATATCTTCTTGGCTCACTTATCCCTGGTATGAAGAGCACAATATACGGCTTTAACTTCCTTATTGGTGTTTTAGTTGCAACTATTGTTTGCTTTGTCCTTCGCTTCTGCCGTAAGAAGAACATTATCAAGCACGAATTTATAAACCCATTCCTTATGAAGCGTATTGCAGGCTTCTTCTTTGACATTATGATTATTGCGGGTATGGCAGCAATCAGACCTGACACACTTGGCAAATACTGGCACGTGCTTCTCATTATGGGTGTTGTTGGTGCAGTTTCAACATTCTTCTACCTCAAGTTTATCGCGAAGAAGCTATTCCCTGACTACGCTGATGAGCAATTCTTGGCAACCTACGGTATGCTTACAGGCACAGCCTCAACAGGTATTATTTTGCTTCGCGAGTGGGACCCTAAGTTTAAAACCCCAGCAGCTGACAACTTAGTTTACCAAAACTTCCCTGCTATTGCATTTGGCTTACCTATTATGCTTCTTGCAGCGGCAAAGGTAATTGCAGTACACCCATACGTTGTATTTGGAATTCTCATTGCTTTATTTATCACGCTTAATATCATTCTCTTCCGTTCATTTATATTTAGAAAAAGGAAGAAAAAGGTAGTAAGTCAGGGCGATGAAATAAATACTGGCGAAATTGACCTTGGCGAAGCTAAGGAGGAATAACAAAAATAAAAAGGACTCATCTGAGTCCTTTTTTAATTCATTTTTGATAGGTACTTATTAACGCTTGAAAGCTTTACGCAAAGGGCAAAAAGCTCAGTTGCGATAACAAGATCGCTAAGTGGTGGGTAGGATGGCGCAATTCTGATATTGGAGTCGTATGGGTCCTTACCATATGGGTAGGTTGCACCAGCACCAGTCATAATAACGCCTGCCTTTTTGCATTTAGCAACTATGTCCTTAGCACAGCCCTCAAGTGAGTCGAAGGAGATGAAGTATCCACCCTTTGGCTCAGTCCAAGTGCCGATTTCAAGACCGCCAAGCTCTCTTTTTAGTATTTCTATAACCGCCTCAAACTTTGGACGTAAAATGTCAGCGTGACGGCGCATATGCTCAATCATACCGTGGATATCACCGAAAAATCTAACGTGACGAAGCTGGTTAACCTTATCGTGACCGATTGTTTGAACCGCAAGCTGCTCCTTGATATCATCAAGGTTGTTGTGTGATGAGGCAAGCGCTGCAATTCCTGAGCCTGGGAAGCTTATTTTTGAGGTTGAAGCAAACTTGTAAACAAGGTCTGGGTTGCCTGCCCTTTTACACTCTGCTAAAATCTCAACTAAGTTATCCTGCTTGTCATCGTATAAATGGTGAATTGTATATGCGTTGTCCCAGTAAATTCTGAAGTCCTTAGCTGCTGGCTTAAGTCTTGCAAAGCGACGCACTGTAAGGTCAGAATATGAATAGCCTTGTGGGTTTGAGTACTTTGGAACGCACCAAATGCCCTTAATTGACTCATCACTGGAAACCAATCTTTCTACCATGTCCATATCAGGGCCATCCTCGGTCATTGGAACGTTAATCATTTCAATGCCGAAATATTCTGTTATTTTAAAGTGTCTATCGTAACCAGGAACCGGGCAAAGGAATTTTACCTTGTCAAGCTTAGCCCAAGGGGTAGAGCCCATAACACCGTGTGTCATTGAGCGTGCGATTGTGTCGTACATTACGTTTAGGCTGGAGTTGCCGTAAATGATAATTTGGTCAGATGGAACCTCCATCATATCGGCAAGAAGCTCCTGTGCCTCCTTAATACCATCAAGCACACCATAGTTACGGCAGTCAGTACCGTCGTCGCAGGTTAGGTCGCTGTCCGCATTTAAAACGTCCATCATACCCATTGAAAGGTTTAATTGCTCAACGCAAGGCTTTCCTCTTGCCATATTGAGGTTTAAATCCTTTGCTTGATATTCTCTATATTTTGCCTCAAGCTCTTTTTTAAGCGCTTGAAGCTCTTCTTTTGTAAGTTCACTATATTTTTTCATATGTTTTCCTTTCGATAAAGGGGATTGACGGACAGTCGAGGACGCCTGTCCCTACTTTTACGCATTTGAGGGTTTAGAGCCAAGCTAGGCTAGGCGCACCACAGAGGGCAGACGCAGGCGAACTTGGTGTTCGTCGTCAAGGTTGCCATCGAGGAGCAACGACGCACAGCGAAGGCTATCAAGCCTCAAAATTAGAATTCGGCGCTACCAGTTGTCCTTGGATAACTCTCAACGTCACGAATATTTGCAACGCCTGTAATATACATAATAAGTCTTTCAAAGCCGAGGCCAAAGCCTGCGTGCTTGGTGCCACCATACTTACGAAGCTCGAGGTACCACCAGTAGTCCTCCTCGTTTAGGTTGAACTTTTCCATTGCGCGAAGGAGGTAGTCAAGACGCTCCTCTCTTTGTGAGCCACCAATTAGCTCGCCAACGCCAGGAACAAGCATATCCATTGCGGCAACAGTCTTTCCGTCATCGTTTAGGCGCATATAGAAGGCTTTAATATCTGCTGGGTAGTCGGTAACGAATACTGGCTTACCAAATACCTCCTCGGTGATGTATCTTTCATGCTCTGTTTGAAGGTCGATGCCCCATTTAACTGGGTACTCGAATTTCTTACCGCTCTTTTCAAGAATTTCGATAGCCTCAGTGTAGGTAACGTGACCGAAATCGTTTGAAACTAAGTTATTAAGACGGTTGAGCAGGGTTGTATCAACAAATTTATTAAAGAATTCAATTTCAGCTGGACATTCCTTCATTACGTATCTTACAACGTACTTAATCATATCCTCGGCGAGGCGCATATCGTCCTTAAGGTCTGCAAATGCAATTTCTGGCTCCATCATCCAGAATTCCGCCGCGTGACGAGCAGTATTTGAACGCTCAGCACGGAAGGTTGGGCCAAAGGTATATACGTTTGCAAATGCCATAGCGTAGGTCTCTGCGCTTAATTGTCCTGAAACGGTTAAGTTAACGCTCTTTCCAAAGAAATCCTTTGTAAAGTCGATTTTTCCGTCCTGTGTCCTTGGCAGATTATCAAGGTCGAGAGTTGTTAGGCGGAACATTTCACCAGCACCCTCACAGTCACTTCCTGTAATAATTGGGGTGTGAACGTAAACGAAATTTCTTTCGTTAAAGAATTTATGAATTGCAAAGGCAGCAACTGAGCGAACTCTAAACACTGCGCTGAAAAGATTTGACCTTGGGCGAAGATGTGCAATCGTACGAAGGTACTCAAGGGTATGTCTTTTCTTTTGAAGTGGGTAGTCAGGAGTTGATTGTCCCTCTACCTCAATTTTCTTTGCTTTAATTTCAAATGGCTGCTTAGCCTCTGGTGTTAGAACGAGAGTACCATTTACGATAAGAGACGCACCCACGTTTTGCTTTGCTATTTCATTGTAATTTTCAAGAAATTCAGCCTCAAAAACCACTTGTAGATTTGTGAAGTAGCTACCATCATTTAATTCAATAAAGCCGAATGCATTGCTTGAACGAATCGTCCTTGCCCAGCCTGCAACAGTGATTTCCTTATCTGCAAATTTTTCAGGGGTTGCAAAAATTTCTTTTACAGTTGTTCTTATCATTTTTATGCCCTCTCTTATGCCACAATGGGCTTAGTAGTTATAAAATATTTAATATTATATCACCATAAATACAGTTTTACAATACTTTTTATTATTTTTTCCAAAATTCGGTTACTTCCTTTAGTAAATCCTTGGCATTGTCTATGTATTTTACGTGCTTCCAGTAATCGGGAAAGAGTGCGTGGTATTCTGGAGTGGCGAAGCGGTCATCAACCAAAAATACAACTCCCTTTTCGTCCTCACTACGGATTACGCGCCCTGCCGCCTGCATAACCTTAATCATTCCTGGATAGGTATATGCGTATGCATAGCCGTTTTCTCGTGTTTTGTCGTAGTATTCCTTGATTATGTTTAATTCGCTTGAGATGGTAGGTAGCCCGACGCCAACGACAATTGCACCGATTAGCCTTTCACCTCGAAGGTCAATACCCTCAGAAAAGCTACCGCCAAGGACGCAAAAGCCGACCATTGTGCCTTCCTTTTTTGAATCAAATGAGTCTAAAAATTCCTTTTTTGCCCTTTCTGACATACTCTTTTTTTGGTAGGTCACGCTTATTTTGGGGTACTTCTTTTCAAAAATCTCGCCAACCTCAGTAAGATACTGATACGACGGGAAATAAACTATATAGTTGCCCACCTTGCCCTCAATGGCGGCACGGATTATGTTGGCAACCGTTGAGGCGCTCTTTTTTCTGTCCTCGTACCTTGTGCTTACGTTTCTTACTCCGACAAGGCATAGCTTGTTTTTGTCAAACGGAGATTTTAGGGTAAGGGTTTTTTCACCGTCACAGCCTAAAATATCTGCAAAATAGTCAAGCGGGGTCAGCGTTGCTGAGAATAAAATAGAGGAAACACCCTTTTTCATATTCTCGTTTAGCATGTGTGATGGGTCAAGGCACATAAGATTTAGGGTCACGTCCTCGCCTACGGCTGAAATAAACATAGTAAAGCGCTTGTCAAAGATTTCCGAGATAGAAATAAGCTTTTTCGCGTTCATATATACTGCGTGCATCTCGTCATCATCAAGCTCCCTTGCGAAGTGCTTTTTGCACCCTGTCATAAGCTTATAAAACGGGTCGCACAGGTCCTCCGGAATTTGCGAATTTATATAAAATCCGCACACCTCCCCCTCTATTTCTTGCTTTTCTGTCATCGCAAGCTCATAAAACAGGTCGAACTTGTTTAGTATCTCGGCAAGAGGCTCGCCGATGAATTTATCCTCGCTATATCTATTTGAAAGGGACAAAAATTCACTGCGAGAAAGTGTGACTGAATACATCTCGCGCGCTCGGTCTGGTAGGTTGTGTGCCTCGTCGATTAGGAATATCTTTTGTGCGCCGTCTGGGTACTCAAAATATCTTCTTAGGTATGCGTTTAAATCAAATAGGTAGTTATAGTCGCACACAACAAGCTCACACCATTCGGAAAGTTCGAGGGATAGCTCGTATGAGCATACGCCGTGCTTTGCGCTTATTTCGTCGATTATGTCCTTTGTGTAGGTTCTATAATTCGTCAATAGCTCATATATTGCATCGTTTATTTTGTCAAAATAACCACGGGTAACGTGGCAGTGCTTGGGGTCGCATTTCCTTCTCTGGCTTGGCAAAAAGCTTACACAGCATTTATCCTTTGAGGAAAGATGAATTGAGCGCAGGCTTGGAATTTGGTCACGCATTATGTCAATTGCGTTAAGGGCTGAAAGCGCTGTTGTGGTTTTGCCAGTGAAGTAGAAAATCTTGTCGGCATACCCCTCGCCAAGCGACTTTAGTGCTGGGTATAGTGACGCCATTGTCTTGCCTGTGCCAGTTGGCGCCTCAGCAACTAATCTTTTGTGAGAGTGTATTGCCTTAAATGCTTCGACGATTAATTCTCTCTGCCCCTCTCTTGCGCCACTTTCAAATGGGAAGCGAAGTGCGTGAAGCTCCGAAAGTGTTTTTGTTGATTTCTCCTTGATAATTTTCGCAAATGGAGAAAAATAGCTTATTGCCTTGTCAAACGCTTGAATTAGCTCCTCACGTGTTGACTCCTTTGAGTATTCTCTTGCCTCATCTGTGCCGTCACGGAAAAAGCTAACGTTAATTTGAATGGTTGATTGCTTTGATTTTTCATACATTATGTATGCTGAAAGCATAGATGACACAAGTGCAATTTCAAGCTCTCCATTTTCTATGTCGTCAAGTCTATATGGTACGGTATATACTGCGTCAATTAAGTAGCCGTGCTCACCCGTGCGCACACACTCCGGGTAAGTATATAAGACAACCTTTATTCCGCCCTGCATGGTGGTAAAGGTATATGCGTCAACTATGTTCGGCTTTTTTTCATGTATTTTATGAGAAATTATTGATGCGCCGTTTTTGTTGCCATTTACAAAGCGCGCCTCTATGCTTCCGCCACGATAAACAAACGATGCAAGCTCAGAAGCGCTTATATACACACTATCTGTTTCTTTATCATAAACGCACATATTTTACCTCCTTGACTTTTATTTCTTTTTGTAATATAATTGTTTTAGTAATTTTTGAAGGGGGATAAAAATGATTATCGACCAAAAGAAAACAACCCTTGCTTATAGATGCCCTCACTGTGGCTCTGTGCCAACAAGCATGGTTGGTGCATTTTCCTTAAGCGGTGACTTGTTTAAGCTTAAATGCTCCTGTGGGCACAGCCACCTAACAGTTGAAAAAACACGCGAGGATAAATTGCGCCTAACGGTGCCTTGTCTTGTATGTCCTCAACCACACTCATATATACTTTCTAAAAATGTATTTTTTGGCAGTGATATTTTCGTAATTCCTTGCTCACTTTGTGGAATTGATATTTGCTTTATCGGTAAGGAGCGTGAGGTTGCCAGTGCAGTTGTACGCTCAAACGACGAAATATTAAAATCACTTGGTGACACTCCTATTGACAGCCTACGTGGCAAGGAGGAAGAGGAATATACAGACCCTGCAATTTTCGATATGATTACTTACGTAATCAGCGACTTAAACGACGAGGGTAAGATTTACTGTCGTTGTCCCGAGGGTCATGGTGACTATTTAGCAAAAATTTTAAATGACAGTGTTGAAATTGAATGTAAAAATTGTGGTGCAAAATCAACCATCCCTGCAAGAAGCACGCAAAATGCAGAGGATTTTTTGCACACTGAGAGTCTTACATTAAAATAAGGTAAAACGGCTTTTTGCCGTTTTTCTTTTTTCGGTAACGTTTTATCTTTTTCGACATAGTATTATATCAGAGGGGCAGGCATCACCCTTCCCTCAATCTTAAGTAAAGGAACCTTCATATGGAGAACGGTAATACTATGAATAACTGTCTTTGCAATCTTTTTGATAACGATATCATTTGGATAATAGTTCTTGCTGCTATTGTTCTTTGCTGTTGCTGCCATAACTAAGGCTTAGCATAAGCTTTTTTAAAAAACCCACAAGCTCAAAGGTTTGTGGGTTTTTGTTTTTTCAATTATTCAGCGTCCTCAGCCGCAGGAGCTTCCTCGGCTACTGCCTCAGTTGCTTCCTCAGCTACTGCTTCCTCTGCTGCTTCCTCATTTTCAGGAAGAAGTGCGCGAGATGAGAGTGAAACCTTTTTGTTTTCCTCATCAATTGCAACAATTTTAGCCTCAATTGTTTCGCCAACCTTGAGTACGTTAGCTACTGAGTCAATCTTCTTGTCTGCGATTTGGCTGATGTGGATAAGGCCATCAACGCCTGGTACGATTTGTGCAAATGCACCGAAGGTTGTAACACCAACAATCTTTACCTCTGCAGTGTCACCCTCGCTATATTGTGACTTAAAGATGTTCCAAGGATTTTGGTCATCTGTCTTGTAGCCGAGTGAGATTTTTCCATTTTCCTTATCAACGCTCTTTACAAACACTGTAATCTTGTCGCCAACGCTTACAACCTCGCTTGGGTGCTTGAGTCTCTTCCAAGAAAGCTCAGTAATATGTACAAGGCCATCAACTGCGCCAAGGTCAACGAATGCACCGTATGATGCAAGGGACTTAACTGTACCCTCGATAACTGTGCCCTCCTCGATAGATGCCCAGAACGCTTCCTTTTCAGCCTTTTTCTTTTCTCTTAAAACTGCCTTAATTGAAGCAATTGCCTTTTTCTTGTCGTCCTTAATTTCAACAACCTTAACCTCTTGAGTTGTACCAACAAGAGCGCCCATGTCGCCGTCCTTTGCAACACCAGTCATTGATGCAGGAACAAATACTCTAACGCCGTCGATAACTGCAACCACGCCACCCTTAGTAGCCTCTGTAATTTTTGCGTTTACAGTTTCTCCACTTGCTTGATATTCAACAATCTTGTTCCAGTTTTTAACTACGTCAACCTTTTTCTTTGAAAGGATTGCAATTCCGTCTCTGTCGCTTACGCTGATAACAGATGCGTCAACTGCATCGCCGATTTTGAAAAGGTCTGATAGCTTTTCTTCATTTGAGTCAGTAATTTGATCTCTTGTGATGACACCTGTAACTTTTGTGCCAAGGTCAAGTCTGATTTCGTTTTCTGAAATAGACATAACCGTACCGGTAACTGTTGCTCCTGTGTATATTTTAACCTTTGCACCCTTCTCGCACTCTTGAGCGAAAAGCTCAGCAAAGCTTTCTTCCATAATCTCGTTCATTGTTTCTTTTACCTCCATTATTAAGCTGTCTGGAGTGGATGCCCCAGCAGTTATACCAACATTTTTAGCGCCTCCGACAAGATCGGGGTTAATATCGCGATAGGTTTGTATCCAAATAGTCCTTTTACAAAGCCTTTGGCACACTGCCACAAGCTTGGACGTATTTGAGCTTTCCTTGCCGCCGATAACAAGCATTACGTCTGACAAGGACGCCAAGGTGCTTGCCTCAGTCTGTCTTTGCTCAGTAACACTACATATTGTATCAAAAATTTTTGCATTTGTACAGTATTTTTTGAGAATTTTTTGACATTTTTCCCATAAAGACAGCTTTTGTGTGGTTTGTGCCACCATATTTACTGCCTTATTTTTTAAATCATTTTTAATTAAATAGGCTTCAAGCTCAGTTTCATCGGGAAAAACAAGGCACTCACTATTTACGTAGCTAATGATTGATTTTACCTCAGGATGCTCCCTTTGACCTATTACGAAAATAATCTCACCATTTTGAGAGTTTTCGTCAACTATTTTATGTATTTTCTTTACGTATGGGCAGGTTGAATCAACAAGTGTAAGGTGCTTACTTCCCTTGGCATACTCCTCAAGGCGTGCTTGCACGTCTCTTTCAATGCCGTGCGTCCTTATTACGACATTAACGCTTTTGCCCTCGTTTGCCATTTTAAAAAGCTCGGGCGCGTTTTCGGGAGTAACAATAGTTACGCCGTTTTTTTCAAGATACTCATTATACTGCTCGTTGTGGATAAGCTTTCCAAGAGTGCATATTACGTCATTCTCGGTCTTGCTTTTAATTAATTCCTCAACTATACCAGTCGCCCTTTTCACACCAAAGCAAAAGCCCGCATTCTTCGCTATTCTAATCATTTATGCTTATTTGTCTTTCTATCAATTTCTTCTTGAATTTTTGCTATTTTTTCCGGTGGGAGTGGCTTTCTTTCAATCACGTTGTTCATCTCGCAAATTTGGTCAAAGGCAACTCTTGCAATTTTTCTGTTTCTTTCCATACCAGAAAGCTCAGGGAATGCTAAGTCCTCTGGTGAGAGGTACTTGCCTATTACAAACTCGGTTTTTCTGAAAAGGCCCATTCTGTTTCTTTTTGTCCTTATACAAACGGGCAAAATTCCAACGCCTGCACGTGATGCAAGCATACCTATGCCCTCCTTAGGCTCAGTATCTCTTGGGTCGATATATGAGCATCTTGTGCCTTGTGGGAAAATACCTATGCAGTCGCCACCCTTTAAAATTTCAATGGTTTTCTTAAGTGCGGCAATATCGCTGGCACCTCTATCAACACCATACGCACCCATGACCTTTGCAAGTCCCCTTAAAAACGGGGTATGAAATACCTCTTTTTTTGCCATAAAGCGAATTTTACGCTTTGAATATATAACCATTGGCACAACGTCAAAAAGGTGTGAGTGATTTGCGCAAATTATATATGGCTTATCTGTTTCGGGGAAATTTTCCGGGTTTACGACCTTTATCCTATATAGGATTTTAAAAATCCAACCGAAGGCGTATTTTATAAAGCTGTACATTTTCATAGTTGAACCTTCGACTTAATAATTTCTATTACAGCCTCAACTGTACCCTCAATATCAAGATTTGAGTTATCAAGCATAACTGCATCCTTAGCTGGAATAGCTGGTGCTGTTTTTCTTGTGGAGTCATTGTGGTCACGAGTTTTTATATCCTCGAGTACGCTTTCAAGTGTGCAATTTTCGCCCTTAGCAACAAGCTCAAGGTAGCGTCTTTGCGCCCTTGCCTCGGCTGACGCAAACATAAATATTTTAACCTCGGCATCCGGCAAAATAACCGTGCCGATATCACGTCCGTCCATTACCACGCTGTTTTCACGTGCGATTTTTCTTTGGGTTTCAAGTAAAAATGTGCGCACCTCAGGAATTGCACTTACACGGGATGCGTACATTGCAATTTCTCCAGTTCTTATTGTATCGCCAACGTTTACCCCATTAAGTGTCACTATTTGCTCTCCGTTTATAAATTCCATACCAAGGTTAATTTCGGGAAGCAGGGAAATTACCTTTTCCTCGTCGTCCTTGCTAACGCCTTGATTTCTTACGTAGAGACCAACGGTGCGATAAAGCGCCCCTGTATCTACGTAGATTATTCCTAATTTTTTCGCAAGTGCCTTAGCAACTGTGCTTTTTCCCGCCCCACTTGGTCCGTCAAGTGCAATTTTCATTTAATACCTCCAGTTTGCCTATTGGCAATTATTTAATCCGCCCATGCACTGTGTGTGCCTGCGAGCGCGCCTGTTGAAAATGCAATTTGCAAATTGTAGCCACCTGTGTAGGCGTCCACATCTATAACCTCACCTGCAAAGTAGAGTCCCTTTACAATTTTGGATTCCATTGTAGATGGATTAATTTCATTCGTTTTGACTCCACCCTGTGTAACAATTGCCTCGTTCAAGGGTCGGAAGCCGTAAATTTCAAGGGTAAGAGCCTTTAATGTGTCAACCAAGCACGCCCTTTCCTCTTTCGTGATGGAATTGACCTTTGAGGTTGGGTCAATGCCACTCCTTTTTATCATAAATGGGATTATTTTTGATGGCAAAAGACCCCCAAGTGAATTTTGAAAGTCCTTGTTTAACTGCTTTGAAAAATCGGAAAGAACGCGATTATCAAGCGTTTGCCTATCAAGCGCTGGCTTGAAATCAATAATGGCTGAATACTTACCACGCGCCATATTTTTCATATGGCAGGAGGCTGAAAGAGTAAGCGGTCCACTTATACCGAAATGGGTAAACAGCATCTCTCCAAGCTCCTCAAATACTATTTTGCCAGTTTCATTGTTCTTTATTTTCAAAACAACGTTTTTAAGTGAAACACCCATAATTTCGGACACGTCCTCGGTTGTTTCCAAGGGAACAAGTGATGGGACAAGTGGCATTATTTCGTGCCCAAGCTCCTTAGCGAAGCGAAAGCCATCACCATCTGAGCCAGTGCCAGTATACGAGGCACCACCCGTTGCAACTATAACAGCGTCAAAGGTATATTCCCCACGTGAGGTTTTTAAGCCAGTTACCTTGCCGTTTTCTGTTAGGATTTTTACAGCCTTTTCATTTTTTATGGTTACACCATAATCACTTAGCGCCTTTTTTAGTGCGTTTACGATGTCAATTGCCTTGTCGGACACAGGAAAAACACGCCTGCCACGCTCAGTTTTAAGTGGCACACCTGCGTTTTCAAAAAAGTCCTTTGTGTCGCTTGTTGTAAAATTGCTAATGGACGCGTACAAAAACTTTGGATTGGAGATTACGTTTTTTAAAAACTCACTATTCTCACAATCGTTTGTTACATTGCATCTGCCCTTGCCTGTTATGGCAAGCTTCTTGCCTAAGCGGTCATTTTTTTCAAAAAGAGTCACCGATGCACCATTTATAGATGCGTAAATAGCGCCCATCATACCGGCAGGTCCACCGCCGATTATTGCAACTGTTCTTTGCTCGTACATCGTTTCTCCTTTCGATTATAAAATTCCTTCGCCACGCAAAGCGAGCCACCCGCCTTTACAAGGGAGGCTTATTAATGCGTTTTCTTATACTCTAAGAATTCCTCATACGTGCCACTAAAATCATAAATTCCGTCTTCTCTGATTTCAATAATACGATTAGCAACAGTGTTTATGGTTTCGTAGTCGTGGGAATAGAATAAGATGTTGCCCTTGAAGTCGGAAAGTCCGTTATTTACCGCTGTAATTGACTCAAGGTCTAAGTGGTTTGTTGGTTGGTCAAGAAGCAAAAAGTTTGAGCCGAAAAGCATCATACGAGAAAACATACATCTTGCCTTTTCTCCACCTGAAAGTACATTTACAGGCTTGAAGATTGAGTCGCCTGAGAATAGCATTCTACCAAGGAAGCCACGCAGGTAGGTTTCTGTTTGGTCCTTTGAATATCTTCTCATCCAGTCAAGAATTGACTCGGAGCAACCATCAAAATAGTCTATATTGTCCTTAGGGAAATATGATTTTGAAATGCTAACTCCCCATTTAAACGAGCCAGCGTCAACCTCAGTTTCCTCCATTAGCACCTTAAAAAGCGCAGTAATCGCCATTTCGTTTCCAAGAAGTGCGATTTTTTCGCCCTTCCTTGCAGTAAAGGTCACGTTTTTAAATAGGGACACGCCATTTTCGCTCTTTGACAAATCCGTAACTGTTAGTATGTCCTTGCCTGCCTCTCTATCCATATCGAAGCCGATAAATGGATAGCGTCGGCTTGATGCAGGAAGCTCCTCAACGGTTAATTTGTCAAGCAATTTTCTACGAGAGGTAGCTTGCCTTGACTTTGATTTATTTGCAGAGAAACGAGAAATGAAGCTTTGAAGCTCCTTAATTTTCTCCTCGTTTTTCTTGTTTTGTTGCTTAATCATACGCTGGATAAGCTGGCTTGACTCATACCAAAACTCATAGTTACCAACGTACATTTTAATGCCTGTGTAGTCTATATCAACAATGTTTGTGCAAACGTCATTTAGGAAGTGACGGTCGTGCGATACAACCAAGACTGTGCCAAAATAATCAGACAAAAAGTCCTCAAGCCATGTGATTGCATCAATGTCAAGACCATTTGTAGGCTCGTCCAAAAGAATAATATCAGGGTTGCCAAAAAGCGCCTGTGCTAAAAGAACCTTTACCTTTTCGCTTTCCTTTAGATTAGCCATTTGCTCATAAAGCAGTCCCTCGTCAAGTCCCAAGCCTTGAATTAGCTTTGAGGCGTCACTTTCAGCCTCCCAGCCGTTTAATTCTGCAAACTCGCCCTCAAGCTCACTTGCTAAGATTCCGTCCTCCTCGGAGAAATCCTCCTTCATATAGAGCGCGTCCTTTTGTTTCATAATGGAATAAAGTCGCTCATTACCCATAATGACTGTGTCAAGCACGCTATACTCGTCAAACTCGAAGTGGTTTTGCTTTAATACACTCATTCTTACTGTGTCGGGAATTGAAACCTCACCCTTTGTAGGCTCAAGCTCACGACATAGAATACGCAAAAACGTACTCTTGCCAGCGCCGTTAGCACCGATAACACCATAGCAGTTGCCTGGTGTAAATTTCAAATTTACGTCCTTAAAAAGAAGCTGTCCTCCAAAGTTGAAGGATAAGTTGTTTACTGTAATCATTTCTGTACCTCGTTCAATATCTTTTATATTATAACACGAAATAATATATATTTCAAGGGTATAAAAAAGAAAGACCGAAATCGGTCCTTCTTAAATATGCTTTTTTAGTAGCCTTCTTAATTTTGTGTCCTTGCCAAGAAAAATAAGTCCTAATTTATAAATCACTGGATTATAGGTTAATTTGTGCTTAAGGCTTGATTTTAGCTTAGGAATTATAGTATCGGGCGCTTTATTTTTGTCCTTGGTTATTTTGCCCTCTCTTAAAAGAAGCTCAACACATTTTTTTGTGTATCGGTCGTTATAGCTTCTTACGTTTTTTACCTCGTCTGAATTATAAAGTGACCTAATTATCTGGTCGACCTCATCGAAATTATCACCAATGAGCGTCTTTGCAAAGTACGCACGGGAGTCCTTTTTTCTTACCCCCTCGTTTTTTATCACTCCATACTCTGCTTTGATGTAGTCATAAAGGTCGGTGTATTTATTTTCCTTAGCCTTGGAATAGTGGGCACGTGCACTTAATGTGCGCCAGCTATCAAGGTAATCACAAAGCTCAGATGCGTATATATGGTTTCTTAAGCTTTCGCCGATTGCATCAAGGGTCCTTGCCATATAGTATACTTGCTTTTTCAACTTTTCCTCACTGGTTGCATTTACCACCTGCGAGTCGTGAATTCTATAAAAATAGTAGCCCGAGTGTACGTTTTTTACGTATTTTGCCTCTTGCCAAGCGAAGAAATTTATCAGCGCATCCTCACCATAGGACGAGGTGGTTGGATAATCTATTGCATTGATTTTTATAACGGCGGATTTTAAGGTTTCGCTTCTAAAAAGCTTGTTCCAAAGCACGAAAAATGCGTGGTGTCTACCTCTTTGAGAAAGAAATGCACGCAAAACCTCGTCATCCTTTAAATCAAGGTCATTTTTAATTGTGTAGTCGTTTTTGCAAAAATACTTTAATTCCCCTGTGTGGTATGCCCAGTCGTTGATTACAATATCAACGTCCTCATTTATAGCTGTTTCAAGCATTGGAAGGTAGTAATTTGCACTAACTGTATCGTCAGCGTCGCAGTATGCGATATAATCACCGCTTGCAATTTCAATGCCCTTCATTCTTGCAGAGAAAATGCCACCGTTTTCTGTCTTTATCGCATTTACGCCAAACTCACAAATAAGGTCGGTGTAGTCAATTTCCGAGCCGTCATCAACCATACAAATTTCATATTCGCCCTTGTATTTTAACAGGGTAGAGGTGGTAATGCTTTCAAAGCAAGCGCGCAAATATTCCTTTGGTGTATTATATACACAAACAATTATAGACAGCTTCATTTTTCCACCTCCTCTTTTTTTAGTATTATACCACCTTTTTCATATATTGTCAATTTTAACTTGCTTGACTTTTATTTATATGTATGGTATAATTTTTTTGATGCAATTTTAAGGAGGGGCTTGACTATGTATAAGGCTACTATTCCAATTTTTTTAGCGCCCAATAACGACTATGCGCCACACGCTGGCATTACCATAACCTCGCTTATGGAAAACGCCTCACGTGACTACTATTACCAAATTTACGTTTTACACACCGACCTTAGTCGTGAAAATATAAGCTTGTTTGAGTCAATGGAATATGAAAATGCAACTGTTAAATGCTTTTGCATTTCTCGATTTATTGAAAAAGAACTTAAGCTTATGTACACAAATTTCCACTTCTCTAAGGAGATGTTTTATAGAATTCTTATTCCTGAGGTTTTTCCTCAGTACGATAAGGCAATCTATCTTGACTCGGATATTTGTGTCCTTGGTGATATTTCTGAGCTTTATTCAATCGATATCGGCAACAATATTATCGGTGCTGCAAACGACATTATGCACACAAAGTCAAAAATGCACGTTACCAAGGAGCTTGGCATTGACCCAGAGGGATATATAAACTCTGGTGTTTTAGTTATCAACTGCAAGCGCTTCAGAAACGACGGCATTAAAGAAAAGCTATTCTCTGAGCTTTCCGTGCGCACTAATTTAAGATACCCAGACCAGGATATTATCAACGTCGTATGCAGTGGCAATATTTATCTTCTTGAAAGAAAATGGAACTACATTTGGCACTATCACATTGAGAAAAAGGACCAGTCCCTAAATCTACCAGCTAAGGAGCAGGAGCAGTATTTAAAGGACGCTGAGGATATTAGAATTCTACACTTTACAAGCTCAATCAAGCCTTGGAATAATAGAATTTCGCCTCTTTCCGAAAACTACTGGAAATACGTACCAAATTGTGTTTTCAAAAACAAGATTGTTTCAGCCTACAATAAAATCCCAAGGAAGAACTATATTTCTTACCATTTTGTTGATGCAAAAGAGGACGCGCTTGAATTCATCGCTTCACTTTATTCAGTTGAGGGCGTTAAATTCGACGACGTTGTAGCAACTGTTGACGGCACCGAGGTTTGCGCGCAGTTTATCACTGAGCATAATATTGAAATTATGCCAAGATACTACCATCGTAGCGTTTTTAAATTTAGAATTCCTTATGACTTAATTAATGGCGAAACAACCATTAAGTTTTACAGCCGTGATACAGGCTTGCCTTACCAAACCCTTACCTCACAGTCCTTCCCTTGCGACTATAACACACAAATGTACGCAAGAGTTGGTAATTATCTTGTTTACCCAACTGGCAATGCTTTGTTTGTCGACAGATATTCAAAGGGGCTTGAAAAGGAAAAGAGGCTTTTATTTAAGCAGGCTGTTAAAAAGCTTTGCAAGGACAAAAAAGACCCATATGCAAGGAAGGCAAATATAATAAGAACACTTCACAACCTTGTTAAGCCATTTTTCAGAAAGCAAATTTGGCTTGTTTCAGATAGGGCCGACTCAGCAGGTGACAACGGCGAGGTATTCTTTGAATATTTAAGAAAGAACAAGGTTAAGGGAGTTAAGCCATACTTTGTTATTAACAAAGACTCCAAAGACTATAAGCGTCTTAAGAAAATAGGTCCAGTCCTTAGCCCGAAAACAAAGAAGTATAAGCTATATTTCACATTTGCAACAAAGAATATTTCATCTCAGCTTGAGCATGATATTATGAACCCACTGTTCTGCCGTCCATACCTTAAGGACATTATTAAGTGCAAAAACATATTTTTACAGCATGGTATAATTAAGGACGACCTTTCCTCCTGCTATAACCGTCTTGCCGACGAAATGCATATTTTTGTCACCTCGGCTTATGGCGAGTACGACTCAATTGCATATAACGAGGCTTATATGTGTGGTGAGGAAATTACCGCCCTTACGGGTCTTCCTCGCTTTGACAAATTAAAAAACGAGGCAGAAAAGCTAATTTTCTTCTTGCCAACATGGAGAAAGGGCTGTCTTGTTGATATTTCAAGCTGTGATTTAGTTTCTGGATTTGAAAATTCAAGCTATTGTAAATTCTATCAAGCGTTGCTTTCTGATGAGCGCTTGATTTCGAAGGCTAAGGAGCTTGGCTATAGGCTTTGCTTCTACCCTCACCACCTTATGAGAAAGGCTGATGAGTATTTCAAGGAGCTTGACGAGATTTTTGTTGACCCTAAAAATTACACCTACAATGACGTATTTAGAAAGGGCGCACTTCTCTTTACAGACTTCTCATCAACACAGTTTGACTTTGCTTACCTTAAAAAGCCAATTGTTTATTGTCACTTTGACAAGGACGAATTCTTTGCCTCACACACCTACAAAGAGGGCTACTTCGAGTATGAGCGCGATGGCTTTGGCGAGGTAACCTATGACCTTGACACCGCTGTTAACACCATCATTGAATATATGGAAAACGGCTGTCAAATGAAGGATGTATATAAAGCAAGACACGCAAGCTTCTTTGCCTACGATGACCAAGGAAACTGCCGTCGTGTGCTTGATAAGATTCTATCTCTTGACAAATAAGACACAAGTGCCACCACATTTTTGGTGGCGCTTTTTCCTTTTTTGTAAAAAATAATTGACAAGGGTATATAAAATATGGTAAAATAAATATGCCGAAATAGCTCGGTATAAATTAATAATCGAGTTGTTTTGCGCGAGGGGATATTTTTGCTCTTGCGCTTTTTTAATCAAATTTTATAAACGCGTGCTTTGGCAAGGTTTTTGCGGGAAAGGATGTTTTATGAGTAATAAGGTTATTACTATTAGCCGTGAGTTTGGCAGTGGAGGAAAATACATAGGTATTTTGGTTGCCAAGAAGCTCGGTATTCCTTGCTACGACAGGGATATTATTGAAAAAATTGCCGAGGAGTCTGGCTTTGTCGACGA
This sequence comes from Clostridia bacterium, assembly GCA_017501545.1. Lineage (GTDB taxonomy): Bacteria > Bacillota > Clostridia > Oscillospirales > CAG-272 > RGIG2000. Next base: position 26,721 of record JAFVWS010000035.1, read on the forward strand.
CTTTATTAAGCGTGTAAGCGAATATGCGCCATCAAAAAGCATCTTTGCTTATTCATTTGTTGGCAGAAGCGCCTCGGGTGAGAGCATTGAGGACAAGATTTTTGCAATTCAGGAAAAGGTAATTCGTGAGCTTGCTGATAAGGGGCCTTGCGTTATCGTTGGACGTAGTGCTGACTACATTTTAAGAAAATACGACACTCTTGACGTTTTCGTTTATGCACCACTTGAGGACAAGATTGCAAGAACTATGCGCTTTAAAAATCTTAGCGAAAAGGAAGCAAAAAAGCTTGTTAAGGACACTGACAAAAAGCGTAGCATAAACTATAAATACTACACAGGAAAAAACTGGGGTGAGCGTGAAAACTATACAGTTATGCTTAATTCCACAGCCCTTGGTATTGAAAAAACTGCCGAGTTTATTGCTGAAATTTATCGCAAGGAAACTCAAAGCTAAGTCTTCTTTGAAAAGCCCACCATTTGGTGGGCTTTTTCTTTTTCAAAATTATTTACATTCTACATTAAATATGATAAAATTGTAATAGAGGAATGCTTCTTTAGGAGGGATTTTATGCGTATTACAAATAAAATGAGGAAAAAGGCGCTTAATGCTATTGTAAGATACCTTTCTATGAATGGTGCATCGACAAGAAACGCTTTAATTGAGGGTGCGCTTAATGGCTACGGGCTTTCTAAGACTGAGCTTGAGGATTTTTCACCAAAGAGCAAGAACAGTGTGATAAGAAGCTATCTGGGCACTGCACTAAACGACCTTATGAACAAAAAGGATATTAAGCGCGTTGGTGAGCTTTACTCTCTTGCCAAGGAGGAGGTTGTTATTATCAGCGAGGACGAATGTCGCACTGAGATAATGAGCATGCTTGAGAGGGGCGCTTATTCAAAGGAGGAGATATTTGATAGCCTTGAGGAAATTTTCGGCACTAAAAGGACTATTTCCTTTAAGGACGACTACTCTCTTCGCACTATTGCTGGCAGTATGCTATCTGAGCTTGTTAGCACTGACGAAATAGAGCTTATTAACTCAAAATACGTATTGAAAAATGATGATGACAGCGCAATTTTTGACACTCCCCTGCCTGAAAACGAGTTTAAGCCGAAATTCTTCAAGCAGCTTTGGCTAATGGGTGGAAGGTTTTTTGAGAGCTTCGTAGCAAATCTGCTTGAAAAATACTATACTCTGTCTGGGCAAATGGTCGTTTACTGCGATATAACTGGTGGCAGTGACGACGGTGGAATTGATATAGTGCTTGAAACAGTTGACTATCTTGGCTTTAGCGAAAAGATAGTTGCACAAACGAAGTGCCGTGACCGTGCGCACGTTACTGAAAAAGAGGTAAGAGAATTTTATGGCGCTATGAATGCGATGAGTGCAACGCGCGGAATTTACGTAACAACTACATATTTTCACTCAAGCGCTGAATATTTCCTTGACTCAGTCAGTGACCTTGTTGGTATTGACGGCGAAAAGCTTTTTACGCTTATTAAAAAGACAAATTACGGTATTAAGAGGTGTGAGGGTGGCTACACCTTTGACACTGCCATTTTCACAAGGTGAGTTATGCTAAAAAAGGTACAAGAAATTTTTAATAAAACAGTATATACGCGTGCTGAGGCACTGCCACAAATACATTTATTCTCCGATAAGGATTTTGAGGGGATAAGCAAGTCACCCTACACGGTTAAATCCTCACTTGGTCACGATTTAAAGGGCTATTTTTACTATTACGATAACCCAAAAGAGGGTCGCTTAGTGGTTTTTGACCATGGTATGTTTTGTGGGCACAAGAACTACTTTCGCGAAATTGAAACGCTACTTAGCCATGGCTATTTAGTTTTTGCATATGACCACACTGGCTGTATGGAGTCGGGTGGCGATAGCACAGGTGGATTTTCTCAGTCACTACGCGATTTAAACGATGTAATTACTGCATTAAAGACTATCGAGGCACTAAATGGCTACGAAATTTACGTTGTGGGTCACAGTTGGGGTGGCTTTGCGACACTAAATATTCCTAAATTTCACCCAGATATAAAGAAAATTGTTCCTATTTCAGGCTTTATTTCTCCAAAGGAAATTATTTATCAGCACCTGAGTGGCATTGCAAGAATTTTCGCTAAGAAAATATATAATATCGAGCGTGAAAAAAGCCCTGATTATATGGAAATTTCAGCCCTTGACACCCTTGCAAATTGCGACACAGAGGCGCTTATTATCCATTCACCAAACGACCATATGGTAAAATACAAGCGCCACTTTTTAAGGCTAAAAAAAGTGTTTTCAGGCAAAGGAAATATTGAGTTTTTAACGGTTGAAGGGGCTGACCACAACCCAACCTATACGCTTTCAGCAATACAAGAAAAGAAGCTTTTTTACAAAAAGCTGAAGGCAGGAGCAAAAACAGGGCAGTTTAACACGCAAGATGGCTGTCTTGAATTTAAAAACAGCCTAAACTGGTGGAAAATAACCGAGCAAAATAGCGAGGTATGGAATAAAATTTTTGAATTTTTAGATAAATAACCAAAAGGACGAGGAGCATTTATAGCTCCTCGTCTTTTTTCTGTCGGTAGATAAAAATATCAAAGCTGTGCTTAAGGGTACGGCTTGTTAGTGATAGTCCTTTTTATCTGTTCTCTTCTTTTAGGATTTTATTTATTGCTTTTGCAACGTTTCTTGCAGTGTCACCTGCCACCATTGAAATTTCGCCTAATTCTTGCGCACTAAGCTCCCCTGCCACGCCGTTTATATATGCGCCAAGGCATGCCATTTCGTATGGCTTGTCTGGAGTTTGGCCAAGAAGTGAGGTGATAATGCCAGAAAGCACGTCGCCTGAGCCTGCAGTTGCCATTCCCTGCGACCCTGTGGTTGAAATTGTCACATTTTCTCCGTCGGTTATTATTGTGCCAGTACCCTTTAGAAGCACCACCACGCCATTATCCTTAGCGTATTTTTTTGCATAGAATACGGGGTTACTTTCAATTTCTGCAAGTGGTACGCCACTGAGCCTTTCAAGCTCCTTTAGATGTGGGGTAATAACCACCTTACATTTTGTGTTTTTAAGAATTGATGAGTCCATTTTGGAAAGGGTATTTAGCGCGTCGGCATCAAGTAAAAGTGGCAAGGAATAATTATTTAAAATATAGCTAATTACCTTTTCGTTTTCGCCACGCTGACTAAGCCCCATACCGATGCCTAAGGCACGCACGCCGTTTAATGCGCCATCTATTTCGTCCTTATCAAATTTTATCGCTTCGTTTTCCTCGCTAAGCTTATAAAGCGTGCTTTCAAGTAAATACGGCATTACTGAAAAGCCTATGCTTTTAGGGGTTGCAATTCTAACCACGCCTGCTCCCGCCCTCATAGCTGAGGCTGCAATGTTTGCAAGCTTTATAGCACCAGAATACTCGTAGCTACCACCAATTAGGGTTATATAACCATACGTGCCCTTGTGGGAATAGCTATCCCTCTTTTTTAGAAGCGCCACCGCGTCCTCGTTTTCAAAAAGGAGATATTTTTCACCGATATTAATAATTCCGATGTCCTCGTTTACAAGTCTGCCTATTTTGTCCTTTGCCATGCCAAGAAAATGACCGCTTTTATATGAGCCTATTGATACGGTTAGGTCGCTTTTAACAGAATGAGCACCAAGACCCGAGTCACCATTTAAGCCACTGTTTATATCAGCGCTGACTATATAAGCGCCAGAATCATTAATTTTATCTATTACGTCCCTATATTGCCCCCTTGGCTCACCATGGAAGCCAGTACCAAAAATGCAGTCTACTATTATGCCCGCATTTGGTAGCTCGCCATTATAAAGGGTGTACTCTATGCATTGTTCCTTGCACCTATTAAAATAGTATTCACCATCAGGCGAAAAGCGATTTTCAAGTAGCAAAAGGCGTACCCTGTGTGCGTTTTTCTTTAAAATCAGTGCAAGAGCGTAGCCGTCACCTGCGTTGTTTCCAGTGCCACATACAATTAAAATCTCAGGGCTGTTTTCAAGTGGTAGATTTTTGTAAATTCCCATAGCGGCATTATACATAAGCTCAAGCGATGGGGTAAAATTAGCTATGGTATAGCTATCATTTTTTCTCATTGCGTGTGTGCTTAATACCTCTTTCATAATGCCCTCCTAAATTTATTTTTTGTAGCAAAGACAGCCACCGAAGCAACCAAAGACCTTTTGCTTATAGCACGCCTGACATTCCTTTTTTGAGTGCTTATGCACAAGGCGTGAATCTATTTCCATAAAGAAATGATTTTTGAGGTCGTCAACCGACTTAAATTCGTCTATATTCACCTTATAATCTGACATTCCAAAGCAACGCGATGCTGTTTTGTCGGGATAAATATCAACTATTGGCGCACAAACCGATGCCTCACCCATAAAAATGCGTTTTTCGTACTCGTTTACGTAGGTTAGCGAGCCTAAAAGCTCAAGCTCACTATCCTTATAGTAGCAGGCAGGAATTGCGTTGCAGTCATAGCACGGAGAAACGCCAAGCGCCTTTAGCTCTTTGCAAAAATCAAGAAGCGTGCCCTTCATCCTTAGAAAATACTCGCTACTCTTTTCACTTTTGTCCTTAGGAATTACAACGCTTATTCTTACCCTTTTAAAGCCAAAGGCTTTAATAATATCAAGCTGATCCGAAAAATCCTGATTTTCCTTATAGATATTTACGCCTATTGTCACGTGGTCCCTTGGCACGTAATAAAGAATATCCTTTATATTTGCTTTGATTTTTTCAAATGCTACCTTACCCACTTGCGTGCTTGAATTTACGTTAACCAAAAAGTGAATTTTGTGGCTAAGTTTGTCCTTTTTTACCTTGTCAAGGTAAATTCCGTTTGTGAAAACCATTACATTGTTTACGTAATAGGAATTATTAAGTATTTCCAAAAATTCGTTGATGTTCTTATGTAAAAGTGGCTCTCCACCGATTAATCCAATTTGCGCCTCACCCTTTAAAAAGTCGAGAATTTCAAGAAACGTATCAACCGTTATATCATCGGCTTTATTATCAGTTAAGTCGTGTGCAAAGCAATATTCACACCTTAAATTACACCTTGATGTAAGTATTATATTCGCCATTTTTATCTCCCTTTTTCTCGCTTATAAATCAATTGTACCACATAGGGGTTAGTTTTTCAAGGCACAGCGGTTGAAATTTACCATAATATATGGTAAAATATACCTAACAACCTTAAAAGGAGCATTTTATGATTTACACTATTAAAAATGAATATTTAACTGTCGAGATTAATTCCTTAGGCGCTGAGCTTTGGAGTGTAAAGGACGCTGACGGATGCGAGTATATTTGGCAGGGGGATTCTGAATTTTGGTCGGGACGTGCGCCTATAATGTTTCCTATTTGTGGCAGACTTTATACGGGAAAATATACCTACCTTGGCAAGGAATATGAGCTTGGGTCACACGGCTTTGCAAGACATAGCGAGTTTGCCTTGAAAACCCAAGGCGAGTCACATATTACCCTTAGCCTTAGTGCAAGCGAGGAAACAAAAAAGGTATATCCCTTTGATTTTGAATTTGACGTTTCATTTGTTTTAAGTGGCAAGGAATTAAAGGTGGAATACAAGGTTAAAAATACGGATAATACGGATATTATTTTCGCCCTTGGTGGTCACCCAGCATTTAACGTGCCACTTGATAAGGACCTATGCTTTGAGGACTACTTAGTTGAATTTGAAAAGAGCTGTGATGCCGTACGCGTTGATTTCTCGCCTACCTGCTTTTGCACCTACGAGGACAAAATTTATACACAGGGTGGCACAAAATCAATAAATCTACGTCATGATTTGTTTGATGACGATGCGATTTTTCTTTATAACACACCAAAGAAAATCAAGCTTTACTCCCCAAAGGGCAAGCGCAGTGTAACAATGAAATTTGACACCATGAAATACGTTGGACTTTGGCACGCAACTAAAAAGCCTGCACCTTATCTTTGCATTGAGCCTTGGGCATCTGTGCCATCAAAGGACGGCGTAGTTGATGATTTTTCTTGGAAGAAGGAAATGATACACCTTGCCCCAGCGTATACGCACAAAAGACATTTTGAAATCATATTTGAATAAAAAAAGCCACCCGCGGGGTGGCTTTTTTATTTAGCTTTCCTTTTTACCTGTGTAGTTATTATAGGAGACCTCAAGCGCAGTTTTTGATACCTCGCTTGCGTTTACGTAGCTAACCTCCTCGTCGATTATGAGATAGCCACAGCAGTGGAAGTATTCGTCCTTCTCATCAATACCAGTAATCTTTAGCTGGAATATTGAATAATCCTTGCCTGTAAAGTCTGCCTTTACAGAATTTTCCTTAGCCTCACCATTTGGCATAAGTGGGCAAAGGTCGCATTGTGTCTTTGATGCAACAAGGCCATAGTAAATGTCCCTGCCAAGATAATTTCCGTATGCTTCGATTGCGTCCTTATTAAAGGTCAATCCAAGCACTACTGCCACAGAGGTTGAATCCTGTGAGTAGCCCTTTGAGGTAACAAGTGCTGGAATTTCAGTTGTTTCACCGTGTGTACAGCCCTCGTTTGTACAGCCGTTTGTGTAAATGCCAGTAGCTGTAAATCCTTTTTCGTATGTGTAGCTTTCACCAAGAACGTGAGAAAGTGCCTCAATTACTACATTTTGACATACCGAGCAAAGTGCCTCGGTTGTGCAGTCGCCATCATCCTCTACTGTATGGTTGCCTGTTGCAGGAATTGTTTTTCCAGCATTTGTGTCGCAGGCAATACATTTTACACCATCAAAGCCTTCATCTCCACAAGTTGGTGTGGTGTATAGTTGTGCGCCATAATGTGTATGGTTTTCCATTACGAAGGTGCCTCTGTCCTCGGTAATATCGTTGCCCTCATTTGTAAGAATGTGTGAGGTTTCAACAACGCCATTACCCGAGCAGAAATAAAGTCTTATAAAATTATCGCCAACCTGTGTTAAGCTTTGTGGTGATGCCGATGCAATATCAAGGTCAAGTGTACCTGTTGAAGAGTTATCAACAATTACAGCGCCAAGCGCACCTGTTTGCTTATCTGTATATGCATAAACCTTAGCTTGAACCTCGCTTAGACTGTTTTGTGCAAAATAGATATTTGTTTGCGCACCCCAGTTAACGTAAGTATGTCCGTCAATATATAGCTTTGTCATTTTTCCAAGGAATACCAAGGTAAATGTCTGACTTGAATCAGCAGGATAGCAGCCAGAAAAGCCCTCATCGTCGATGCTTGTTATTCCCTCTGGGAATATAAGAAGTGAGTTAAGATTTCTAGTTCCAGATAAAAACTCGTTTCCTAAGGTTTTAAGGTTTCTTGGCAAATATGGGCTTGCGAAGTAAAAATTTGCTCCACAAAATGCCTTTGCGCCAATTGATTCAACAGAATCAGGAAGTGTAACCTTGCCAATGAGTGTGTTTAAAAAAGCATTATTTCCAATGGTTTTGAGCCCCGTGTTTTTAGAAAGGTCAAGCTCTCCTCCTAACTTTGTGTCGCCTGCAAAGCCGTCTATTGAGGTTAACTTGGTAAGGCTTTCAAATTGGAAATATTCAAGCGCTGAGCATCCCTCAAATGAGTAGTCCTCAATTGCTGTCATTAAGCTACCTTCTCTTATATAAACCTTTTTTAGAGTTGTGTTATTTTGGAAAGCAGATGCGGCTGCAACAGTGATAGACTTCGGGATTACAATCTCTGTAACGTTTTTCTCGTAGTGCGTTCCTCTACCCCATACTCCATTGTTACGAAGATGAGTCATACCCTCTGGAAATTCAACGTAAAGAGTTGCACCTCTTTCGTACGTTTTGTCAGATTTTGAATTTATATATGTATATTCAACCTCACTAACAGCTACGTAGCTTGAGGAGTTTCCAGATGGCTCAATAATATACCAAGTAGGATAAGCAGTAAGGGTACCGTCAGTTGCCTTTAGAACTACCAAGGCTGAATCATCCACAAAAAGCCCTTGCATTGAAGCGTTGTTACTAAGCGAGCTTGCAACCGACTCAGGCGTTGCGTCATCATATTTCACAACAGGCACCTCGTGGGTAACGCCACTTGCATCAGTATATTCAATAGTTGTTCTTGTTTCGTCATACGGGCTTGCTGAAACACCTATGATAAAAAGACAAGCAAGTGCCATAGTTAAAATAAAAGTTAAAAGAAGCCTTTTTTTCATTTCATCTCTCCTAAATATTAGTTAATATTATAATATCATATTATTATTTTCTTGTCAACTTTTATATTCAAAAAAGCTATGGTGTTGTTTTAAATGGCTTGATATAAAAGTAAAAAAAGCCACCCGTGGGGTGGCTTTTTATTTAGCTTTCCTTTTTACCTGTGTAGTTATTGTAGGAGACCTCAAGTGCAGTTGATGAAATTTCGCCTGCGTTTACGTAGCTAACCTCCTCGTCGATTATGAGATAGCCACAGCAGTGGAAGTATTCGTCTATTTGATCAATACCAGTAATCTTTAGCTGGAATATTGAATAATCCTTACCTGTAAAGTCTGCCTTTACAGAATTTTCCTTAGCCTCACCATTTGGCATAAGTGGGCAAAGGTCACTTTGTATCTTTGATGCAACAAGACCATAGTAAATGTCCTTGCCAAGATAATTTCCGTATGCTTCAATTGCGTCCTTATCAAAGAAGAGATCAAGCACTACTGCCACGGAGGTTGTATCCTGTGAGTAGCCCTTTGAGGTAACAAGTGCTGGAATTTCAGTTGTTTCACCGTGTGTACAGCCCTCGTTTATACAGCCTACAAGCTTTTTACCTACGTTTATAAATCCGTTATCGTATGATAATTTTTCGGAAATATTGTGGCTTGGGTTTGGAAGTGCATTGTAAATTTCGCAAACCTCACAATGTCCAACGCAAAGATTTATTTCGCTGTATGAAATATGCTCACCATAAAAATCACAGTAGGTTTTAACTGATGCATAGTATTTATAGTTGTTGTCGCTCTTATTGTTACCAGCCATATATCTTGTTTCATGGGAAATAATTTCCTCTTCTGTATAGCCAGAGAGGTCATCAACCAAAATAACAAGCTTTAATTTATCGCCACTTCTATTCCAAGTAAGACGTGGGTCGGTCTCATCTGAAAAGGTTATTTCGTTATTTAAATAAATTGTGCAGTCCTTACCATTCACCGCGTTCATTGCACAGCTTCTCACAACAGATGTTGAGCCTCTATGGAAAACAATAGTTGTTAAAGAATTACAGAAGAAGTTTCCTGACAACTCATTGTTCTCACCATAGAAGTGAATCTCTGTAAGGCTGGTACAGCCACTTAGGAAGCCACCCTTGTTTTGTGGCTCATACGCTTTTGCAAAGAAGCTGAGCTTTTGTAGTGCACTATAGCCAGCTAAGTTTCCGTTTGTACCAGCTCCATCACCCAAAACTGGAACGTGGAATTCGATTTCTGTTATTTGTGTGTGAAGGCTTGTTTTAGTTTCAGCATCCTTTTCAGAAATTGGATATACTGGCAAGGTGTTTGCCCAGCTACCAGCCAATCTACAATAGGAATAAGTTGAAAGGTCATACTCTTTTCCATTTGAATGGGTAAACTTTATTGCAGGAATGATGATTTTTGTAATGGAGCTATCATAAAGATAGATTTCTGTAATATTACAATTGCCTCCTGTTTCAAATGGATTTTTGACGTAAATCTCGTATGCAATATCCGTGCTGCCAGCCTCAACCTGCTCACCCTTTGAGTTTACGTAAGCAGTTTCGGCAGATATAGCCAATGCAAAGAGGCACATTGCCATAACGACAAATAATAACGTGATTATTAGTTTCTTTTTCATTATTAGTTCTCCTAAAACTATAAATAATATCTTCACCTCTATATTATCATATTATGATATATTTGTCAATATTTTTCTCATTTTCAAAAAAAGTGGCACCCGCTCTCTAAAAAAGAGCCCCAAACGGGGCTATTTTTATATTAAATTTAGACACAGGGTCGCGTTTTTTACTTTCTTCCTCTGCCTGCAAAGAGTGAATTTATAATCGTTATTAGCATAACTCCAACGTCTGCAAAAACTGCAAGCGTCATAGGGAAAAATGGTAGCGCTATGCTTAAAGCTCCAATTATAACCTTGGTTGAAATAGCGAAAATTATATTTCCTATTGCTCTTTTCTTTGCATTTTTAGAAATTTCAATTGCGCGCGGGATTTTTTCAAGGTCGTCGTCTATTATAACGAGGTCGCTTCTTTCTACCGCTGCATCTGTGCTGACAGTTCCAATAGCTATGCCAACATCTGCCCTTGAAATACATGGCAGGTCATTAATTCCGTCGCCACAGTAGCCGATTTTTACGTTTTGTCCGCTCTCAATTATATCCTCAAGCGCATCAAGCTTTTGCCCCGGTAGAAGCTGTGAGTATGCACCGTCAGCATAAAGCGTGCTTGCAACAGCGTCAACCTTGCTCTTTTTGTCGCCACTTAAAACGTAAAGCTTCTTAATGCCGGCTTTTCTTAGCTTGTCAAATGCCTTCTTACCATTTTCCTTTATATTGTCGCCGACGCCAATGTAGCCTATACACTCGTCATCAATGGAGACATATACAGTTGCCTGCGAGTTTGGTGTCGCTGGATTTATAAATTTGTAGTTACCAGCCTTGATTTTGCCAAATTTTGAATCACACTCGACGCCAAGACCGATTTCCTCTTTGTAATTTTTGCCAGGGGTTATTGCAATTTTAAAGCGCTCTGCCTCGCGCAAAATAGCTTGCGCCATTGGGTGAGTTGACTTATATTCTGCTATGCTGACAATTTCAAGAAGCTCCATTTTTGTAAGTGAGCCAAAGGTTTCAACCTTTGTTACACGAGGCTCTCTTTTTGTAAGCGTGCCTGTTTTGTCAAATGCCATTGTGTCAAGCCCAGCCAGCGCCTCAACAGTTTTAGAGCCCTTAATTAATGCGCCCTTTCTTGATGCATATCCGATGGCGCAGAAATACGCAAGTGGCACTGAAATTACGATTGCGCATGGGCAAGAAATTGCGAGAAGTGAAAATGCCCTATATGCCCAGTCAATCATATTTAAGCCAAATAATGATGGAATTAATGATACAAGAATAGCAATTCCAATTACACATGGGGTGTAAATCTTAGCAAATTTTTTAATAAAGACCTCTGTCTTGGTCTTCTTTGCGCCTGCCTCAAGGGAAACGTTAATGATTCTTTGAACCATGCTCTGTTCGCTTGGCTTAGTTACCTCAATTAACAGTGCGCCGTTCAAATCAAGGTGTCCTGCGTAAACCTCAGAGCCGGACCTAACATTTACAGGCTCGCTTTCTCCTGAAACCACGGAGGTGTCAAGGTCTGCAATGCCATCGATTACTTTTCCGTCAAGTGGTATTCTCTCACCTGCCCAAACCTCAATTATGTCGCCAACCTTAACGTCCTCGACTAAAACTTCGCCATCTCCACCCTTAAGCCTTGCACGGCTTGGCTTTATGTCGCAAAGCATCTTTATAGATTTTTTTGCGTGGGCGCTTGCAAAGTCCTCAATCAGCTCACCAAGAAGATAGAGGGCAACGACAAAGGCAGCCTCAAAGTATGCATCTGTCACAATTGCGCCAAGTGATGCAATTGTCATAAGCATTTTTTCTCCAACCTCGCCCTTGGTAAAAAGTTTTTTTAATGCCTTATAAATAATCTCATAGGCAATTACGCCATAGGCTATAAGGTAGAGTATCATCGATACCTGCTCATTAAATCCGTTTGTGATAATTCCTGCTGTAATCAGACAAGCGGAAATGATAATTCTGATTACTACAAATAATTTTTCACGAAAAAGTTCTTTCATTTTTATTCAGCAATGTGCTCCATACCACAATCAATAATTGTTCTTACGTGATCATCTGTGAGTGAATAGATTATATTTTTGCCCTCACGACGGGTTTTTACAAGGTTACTTGTTTTAAGAATACGAAGCTGATGTGAAACAGCTGATTGAGAAATTGACAAAAACGCAGAAATCTCGCTAACGCACATTTCACTTTGTGTAAGTGCGCAAAGAATCTTTACACGAGAAGCGTCTCCAAAGATTTTGTAAAGGTTTGCAAGCTCCTCAAAAAGCTCACTATTACGAGTAATTGCGCCTTGAATTTTTGAAATTGAATTTTCCATTTTGTTTTCTCCCTATGAATTCTTTTATTTGCTCCATTGCTTATATGAGCATTTGTTCATATGTTCATTATAAATCATCAAGAGCAGTTTGTCAAGAGGTTTTTTCAATTTTTTTGCGCTTTTTTTACTTATTTATAAGTAATTTGTTGATTTTTATTTTTTCAATTGATATAATGAACTTAGTTATTAAAATATATAATACGCGGTGGTTGATTATGCTAAACAATTCTAAGTGGATTTCTTATCCTACCAAAGAGGACTACACCTGTCCTGTATTCAAAAAAGAATTTAATATTTCTAAGGAAATCAAAAGGGCTACCTTAAAAATCACATCTCTTGGATGTTATTATGCCGAGCTTAATGGTGAAAGGATCGGCGATTTTATCCTTGCGCCAGGCTGGACATACTACAAGCGTGCCCAAATGCAAGCTTATGATATTACAAGCATGATTAAAAATAAAAATGAAATTAGGGCAACGCTTTCTTCTGGTTGGTTTAATGGAAGAATCAATATAAGAACTAGAAAAGATCTACCCAATGCTTACCCTGCATTAATTTGTGAAATTGAGATTATATATAAGGATAACACCAAGGAATATATTTATTCAGATGAAAGCTGGGAAACCTCCCTTAGTAAAATCACCTTTTCTGATATTTACGATGGTGAAAGCTATGACGCTACATATAAGGAAAGCTTTGCCCCTGTAAAGATACAAGATTATAGCGAGTTTAAAATAGTTAGCCAACAGGGCGAGACCATCAAGGAGCAAGAAATTATTTATCCTAAGAGCATTTTTAAAACACCAAGGGGCGAAACAGTTATCGACTTTGGCCAAAATATGACAGGATATTTTGAAATTAGCCTTGATGCAAATTGGGGGGACAGGGTTTCCTTATCCGTTGCCGAGGTGCTCGACAAGGACGGTAATTTCTATACAGAAAACTATCGCAGCGCAAAAGCAAAATTTGACTACGTATGCACCGATGGTCATCAGGTATACAAGCCAAAGCTATGCTTCTGGGGATTTAGATATATCCGCGTTGACGAGTTCCCTTGCGAGATTACAAAAAATAATATCAAAGCAATCGTTCTTCATTCGGAGCTAAAAAGAACAGGTTACTTAAGCTCCTCTAGTCCTCTTTTAAACAAGCTATTTTCAAATATCATTTGGGGACAAAAGGGCAACTTTCTCGACGTTCCCACCGACTGTCCTCAAAGAGATGAAAGGCTTGGTTGGACGGGAGATGCACAGGTGTTTATAAGAACTGCGTCATATAACTATGACGTTGAAAAGTTCTTTGACAAATGGCTAGAGGACCTTCGTTTAGAGCAAAAGCGCGAGGGGCGAATTCCATTCTGTATCCCTCAGGTACACGACCGTCCCGGCAGCTCAACCGCTGTATGGAGCGATGCTTCAACCATATGCCCTTGGCAAATTTATTTAACCTACGCCAACAAAAAAATTCTTGCAAGACAATTTAAGTCTATGTGCGACTACATAGAGGAGATTGGCAGAATCACCAAGGAAAAGTATCTTTGGTATGGCTGTTGGCACTTTGGAGATTGGCTCGGTCTTGATGCTCCTGCCGGTAGCTATAAGGGCTCAAGTAATCCCGATATAATTGCTACAATTTTCTACGCCCATTCCACTAATCTTGTTATCAAGGCAGGTAAGGTGCTTGGCAAAAATGTATCAAAATACGAAAAGCTATATAATAAGATAATAGAAACGGGAAGAAAAAAATTCACTGAATTTAATACACAAACAGAGTGTGTCCTTGCACTTTATTTTGATTTTGCACAGGATAAAAAGCCTGTTGCAGACAAGCTGGCTAGCATGATTATAGAAAATGGCAAGAGGCTCAAAACAGGCTTTGTGGGTACTCCTTATTTGCTACACGCATTATCAGAGAACGGCTATACCGAGCTTGCATACGATTTGCTCTTACAGGAAGAATTCCCGTCTTGGCTATATTCCGTTAAACAGGGTGCAACCACCATTTGGGAGCATTGGGACGGAATGAATGACAAGGGTGAATTTTGGTCAAAGGATATGAACTCCTTCAATCACTACGCATTTGGAAGCGTTGCCGATTGGGTTTACGGTGTAGCCTGTGGCATAAAAACAGTTGAGGATAAGCCAGGCTTTGAGGAGGTTATAATTGCGCCTACCCCAACTAAAAAGCTTGATTGGCTCAGCGCTAAAATTGAAACAAGAAGGGGCACCGTTTCGTCCGCTTGGTATCGCAACGGTGACTCCTTTAGATATGAAATTACCACCCCATCCAAAGCCACAATTATAATTGATGGCAAGGAGCATAGGGTGGAGAAGGGAAGCTACGTATTTTAATTGGAAAAGATATTAATTGCCATGAGTGGCGGAGTTGACAGCTCAGCTTGTGCTGTGCTTTTAAGCTCACAGGGATATATTTGTCACGGAGTGACTATGAGGCTACACAAAAACGAGTTGGCTAAATGCTCAAGCGAGCAGGATATAGCCGATGCGAAAAGCATATGTGAAAAACTAAAAATCCCCCACTCTGTGGCTGATTTTTCAAGCTTTTTCGATAAATATGTAATTGATAATTTCATCTCCTCGTACGAAAACGGCGCCACTCCAAACCCGTGCATCGAATGTAATTATCATCTCAAGTTTAATAAGCTTTTTGACAAAGCCAGTGAGCTTGGGTGTGACCTTATTGCAACGGGGCATTATGCTATAATTGAATATAGTGAAAAGTACGGACGTAAGGTTTTAAAGAAAGCAAAAAACCTATCAAAGGACCAAACCTACGTTTTATACAGAATTAGCCGTGACAAGCTTGAAAAAACAATTTTCCCTTTGGGAAAAATCGAGTCTAAGGACGAGGTAAGAGAGCTTGTTAAGGACTTGAATATAAATCTTGCAAAGAAAAAGGAAAGTCAAGACATTTGCTTTGTGCCAGATGGTGACTACGCCAAGTTTATTGAGGAGTACAGGGGCAAAAAATACCCTCTTGGAAATTTTGTTTTAAAGGATGGTACAGTTTTAGGCACACACAAGGGTATAATCAGATATACAATTGGGCAAAGAAAGGGGCTTGGGCTTGCCTTGCCTCACTCAATGTACGTTTGCAAGAAGGACCTCTTAAAAAACGAGGTTGTAATAGGCGAAAACGAGGACCTATTTTCACGTGAGCTTTGGGCAAGCGACGTCAACTTGACAGCAGTTGATAAAATAGACACTCCTATGCGTGTTTTTGCCAAGGTAAGATACAATCAAAGTGAAAAAAGTGCCACCGCGTGTCTGGAAAACGGGCTTTTGCACGTTGTTTTTGACGAACCGCAAAGGGCAATTTGCAAGGGTCAAAGCGTGGTTTTATATGATGGTGACATTGTCATCGGCGGTGGAATAATTTCAAAAACGGAGCTTGACTAATGGAAAAGGAAAAGATAGACAGAATTAACTTTTTAGCTAAGAAAAAGAAGGCCGAGGGGCTAAGTGAGGCTGAAATAGAAGAACAAAAGGCACTATATGAGGAATACCTTGAGGGCTATCGTAAAAACCTACGTTCAACCCTTGGAAGCACTGTAATTGAGCGTCCCGACGGCACGCGTGAAAGGTTGGAAAAAAAGAAATAAATAAAGCGAGGCAAGCGCCTCGCTTTTATTTTATATATATTATACTTGAAAAATAAAATAAGTTGTGATACAATAACCTTGTATCGACTAATTTCGAGGGAGGGAGAATATGAAGCTTATTATTGCGGAAAAGCCATCGCTTGCAAGAAATATTCTTGCTGGCATTGCGCGCTTACAGGATGACAAAATGGTTAAGCGTGACGGCTTTTACGAGGGTGGCGACTACGTTGTTACCTGGGTTTTCGGTCATCTTTTCTCTCTTGCTGATATCGAGGATTATACTGGCAAGGCTGTTGGAAAATGGTCGCTTGAGGACCTTCCATGCTTTCCTAAGGAATTTAAATTTGCGCTAAAGAAAAACGATAAAAAAGAGATTGACCCCGGTGTCAAGAAGCAGTTTAATACTATAAAATATTTGTGCAATCGCCAAAATATCGACACAATTGTAAACGCAGGAGACGCCGACCGCGAGGGTGAAATTATCGTACGCCTTTGCGTTTCACATGCGCTTGAAAAGGAAAAAAGCTTTGTGCGTCTTTGGCTACCAGACCAAACACCCGAAACTATTTCCGAGGCGCTTGGCAATATGAAAAGCGAAAGCGAGTACACCTCGCTTGCAAACGAGGGCTTTGCAAGAACTTATATTGACTGGCTTTATGGAGTGAATCTTACACGCTTTGCCACAATCAAAACCGGCAAGCTACTTCGTGTTGGGCGCGTTATCGTTCCTATCGTCAAGGCGATTTACGACAGAGACTTAGAAATCAGAAACTTCAAGCCCGAAAAATACTACGTAATCACCTCGCACGAAAAGACGAACGACGAGTTTATTGATTTAACCTCAAAAACCAAGTTTACAAAGGACGAATACCAAAAATCCCTTGAGGAGTGTCTAAAATACAACTCTCAGACAGCCGTTGTCACATCCGTGAAAACAAAGAAGGACACGGTTTCTCCACCTAAGCTTTTCTCGCTTTCCAAGCTTCAAAGCTATCTTGGAAAGAAATATAAAATGTCAATGGACGACTCACTTTCCGTTGTGCAAAAGCTATACGAGGCAGGCTACGTTACTTACCCACGTACGAACTCAGAGTACCTAGCCACTGCCGAGCAGGGCAAGATGAAATCTATCATTGCAAGCGTATCAAAAATGGGATACCCTGTTGAATCCAGGTTTGCAAAAAGCATATTTGACGACTCAAAGATTGAGTCGCACTCTGCCCTTACCCCAACGTACAAGATTCCAGACCCCAAGGCGCTTACCGACAAGGAAAAGCAGGTTTATTCCACGATTTTAAGGCGCTTTGTTGCTGTGTTCTGCAGTGAGGAATGTCTTGCTGAAAAGAGTGAGATTAAGATTAAGGTTGGCGAGTGCGAGGAATTTACCCTAAAGGGTACTGTTATTACTCAAGCCGGCTGGACAAAGTTTGACGACTACACCCCAAAGGACAAGCTTTTACCTAAGCTTACTAAGGGTGAGACTGTAAGCATTAATTTTAAGCCACAGGAAAAGGAAACCACGCCACCCAAGCACTACACAATTGAAACCCTAAATAACTACCTCAAGAATCCCTTCAAGGAGGATAAGCAAAACGCCGACGAAAGCGACGACGAGGATTACAAGGCTATTTTCGAGGGACTTGAGCTTGGCACCGAGGCGACAAGAACCGGCATTATTGAAAACGCGTGCAAGAGCGCATACATTATGCTAAAGAAGGATTCGTACTACGTTTTGCCAGACGGCGAATATCTAATCGAATCACTTTCTCAGCTTGGAATTAGTATGGATAAATATAAGACCAGCCAAATGGGTCAAGCGCTGAAGAAGGTATTTCGTGGCGAGTACAGCGTCGGCGACAGTGTTTCCCTTGCTGAGAAGGAAATTGGCGAGGTCTTTGATACCTCAAGGGACAAGGAGCCTGAAAAGGATATAAACATTGGCATCTTTGGCGAGGTTGTTGGCAAATGCCCACTATGTGGCGGTGACGTTTCAAGGACAAAATTCGGCTACGGCTGTGCTAATTACAAGGAAGGCTGTAAATTTACAATCAATAAGACAATTTGCAAAAGAATTATTTCAATATCCAACGTAAAAATGCTTCTTGCCACCGGCAAAACAAGCAAAATTCAAGGCTTCACTTCTAAAAACGGAAAGAGCTTTGATGCTGTTTTAAGGCTTGGCGAGGACGGAAAAATCACGTTTGAATTTTAGGAGAAATTATGGAAAGAGTATCAAAAAATAACTACTATCTTGACATTGCTGAGACTGTATCTGAAAGAAGCACGTGCCTACGCCGTCGCTTTGGCGCTATAATTGTAAAGAACGACGTTATCGTTTCAACCGGCTATAACGGCGCGCCAAGAGGACGCTTAAACTGCAACGAAATAGGCTCTTGCTATCGTGACAGCCTTGGTATTCCTAAGGGTGAGCGCTATGAGCTTTGTAGAAGCGTGCACGCAGAGGCAAACGCGATTATTGCAGCCTCACGTGAGCAAATGCTTGGCGCAACGCTTTATATGTGCTGCACAGACCCAAAAACCGGCGATATCATTGGTGGAATGAACAGCTGTATGATGTGCAAGCGTCAAATTATCAACGCCGGAATTACTAAGGTAATTATCAGAAATACCAAAAGCGAATACACCGAGGTCATCGTTGGCGATTGGATTAAGGACGATGACAGCTTAAGTGGTAAATTCGGCTATTAATATGGAGCTTTCAATAGAAAAATGCACCAAAAAAGACGCACCCTGTGTCGCTAAAATAGAAAAGGAATGCTTTTCTAAGCCCTTTAAAGAGGAAGATATTATTTCCTATTTAAAAAGCCCTATTTGGCACTTTTTAGTTGCAAAATGTGAGGGTGAGGTTGTTGGCTACGTTAGCTTTACTATTATTATTGACGAGTGTCAGATTGTAAACGTGGCAACAAGTCAAGGCTACCGAAAAATGGGTGTTGGCAAATCGCTAATTAAGGAGCTACTTAGCTATGCCAAGAAAAGCGGAGTCAGCAAGGTTTATTTAGAGGTAAGAGAGTCTAATTTACCTGCAATAAGTCTATACAAAAAATACGGCTTTGAGATTGTAGGAGTATCAAAAAATCACTACTCACAGCCTACTGAAAACGCTTTACTTATGAATTTAGAAATTTAAAAGAAGCAACGAAGATTAACGACGGCGTTTGTGCTGGATTTGTAACTTTTTTTGGTGGGCGCTCGGCGCAAAAGAGCTTTAATTATCATGTAGAAAGGAAGTTAATAATGTTAGTTCTATCCTTTGAGTCATCTTGTGACGAAACCGCATGCGCAGTCTTGGAAATGTCAGATGGCGTGCGTGAAATAAAATCGAATATTATTGCCTCCTCTGTTGATGTTCAGGCGCTTTATGGTGGAGTTGTGCCAGAGATTGCAAGCCGTGCGCACATCGAGGCGATTTCAAAAATCACCTACGAGGCGCTTAGTACCGCTGGTGTTACTATAAAGGACATTGATTTAATCGCAGTTACTAATGGCCCAGGTCTTATCGGCGCACTTTTGGTTGCGGTTAACTTTGCTAAATCTCTTGCTTATGCAAACGGTATTCCACTTGTGCCAGTTGACCACATCAAGGGTCACGTGGCGGGAAATTATCTAACGCACAAAAAGCTCGAGCCACCATTTTTAGCATTTGTTGTTTCGGGTGGCCATACATCGTTTTTTGATGTAAAAACGTACACAGGGTTTGACGAAATTGCATCCACGCGTGATGATGCAATTGGTGAATGCTTTGACAAGATAGGCAGAGTAATGGGCCTTCCTTACCCCGGTGGTGCTACCGTTGACAATCTTGCAAGGGTGGGTAATAAGCACGCCGTTTCCTTCCCATCTCCTGCAATCTCCAAGGACACGCTTGATTTTTCCTTCAGTGGCTTAAAGACCGCTGTTATTAACTATCTAAACACAAAAAATCAGAAAAACGAGCTATATTCCAAAGAGGACGTTTGCGCCTCGGTAACGTATTCGATTACCGAAGCTATAAAGGACAAGGTGTCTCGCGCTCTTTCGGAAACCGGCTATGGTAAAATTGTACTTGCGGGTGGCGTTAGCGCAAACTCGCACATTAGAGACGAATTAAACGAGCTTTGCCGTGAGCTTGGCGCAGAATTTTACGCACCCGAGCTATCTCTTTGTGGCGACAATGCTGCAATGATTGGCGCGCAGGGCTACTATGAATATTTAAATGGAGCGCGTGCAGGCGAGGACCTAAACGCATATCCAAGCTAATTTAGGGAGAATTTATGAAAATTTCAATTAAATATACGGGAAGCATCATAAATCTTCCCTCCGCGGTTGTTGACACCTTGAAGGACGCAGGCGAAAACGAGCTTAAGGTTCTTATAGGTGTTACCTCATTTGCGTCCCGCTTTAACGATTTTGACGCACTTTTTCCAATTCTTTGCGACAAGCTTGATTTGGATGTAAACGAAATAAAAAAGGCGCTTAGCTTCTGGGCTAAGGCTGGAATTATTGAGCTTGAGGGCGAGTGTGAGCTTTCCTGTGATGCCGTGCTTTCTCTTGCCGATATAGAAAACGCATCCCCAAGCTTTACTGGCGCACAAATTACTAAGCTTTTAGAGGAAAACAAGGAAATGGAGTCGCTATTTAAAAGCGCACAAGAGGTCCTTGGCAAAAGCTTTAACACACACGATTACAACTCGCTTTTATATATTAAGGTTTATTTTAAGTTTAGCGACGAGTATATTCTTATGCTTCTTGCACACTGTGCCGAGATTGAAAAATCAAGCTGGGCTTACATAAGAAAAACTGCAAAAAACCTTTACGACGAGGGCATTGACACATTCGAAAAGCTTGATATGCACTTTTCCGCAAGGCGTAACAAGCGCTCACTTGAATATAAAATCAGAAGGCTTTTTGGTGTTGGTGAGCGTGAGTTTACCAAGCGCGAAAGGGAAATCTTTGAAAAGTGGATAAATTCAAAAATCAACTTCGAGCTTATCGAAAAGGCATACGAATTAACTATTGATAATATCGGAAAAGCATCGCTTGCTTACACAACGAAGGTGCTTGACAACTGGCTTGAAAACGGTATAAAGACTGCCGAGGCAGCTACCGAGTCAATTGAAAAGCACAAAAATAAGCTTTCAATGTCAACCTTTGACACAGATGACTTTTTTGAGGCGGCGCTCAAGCGTTCCAGTGAAATGTTCAAGGAGGGAAGCAAAGAATGAGCTATTCAAGAAAATGCGTTTTGCTTGTAAACGAGGAATTTGAAGAAAAAAGACGTAATAATGAAAGCATAATGAACGCAAGAATTAGCGAAATACACTCCAAAATTCCAAAAATTCAAGCAATTGACAAGGAGCTTTCGCAAACCGGTGTTATGATTATGTCATGCGCGCTTAAGGGGCGCGAAGGCTTGGAGGAAAGACTTAGTGAATTAAGGGCGCGCAATTTAGAGCTTCAAGAAAAGAGAAAATCACTTCTTTTAGAGGCAGGCTACGCGCCAGACTACACAGATTTAAAATACGATTGCGCGCTTTGCCAGGACTATGGTGCTGTAAACGGTAAAATGTGCCAGTGCTATAAGTCGAGAATAATCGAGGAGCAATTTAAGCTTTCCGGAATTTCTAACCTTGTAAAAACACAAAGCTTCGATACGTTTTCCCTTGATTACTATGAGAACAAGGAAGAAATGGAAGAGCTTGTTAAGTGGTCAAAAAAATATATTAATGAGTTTGATACAAAAAAGACAAGCTTGCTTTTCGTTGGTGGAACAGGTATGGGAAAAACCCACCTTTCAACTGCCATTGCAAAATCTCTTATCGAAAAGGGATATGGCGTTATTTATGAAACAGCACAAAACATCTTTTTCGATTTTGAAAATGACCGTTTCATCGACCGCTTTGGCGGGGCTGAGCCTGAGGCAACTAAGTATCTTGAGTGTGATTTACTTATAATTGACGACCTCGGTGCTGAAAACATCACCCCGTTTACAGTTTCTTGTCTTTACAATATAATTAATACTAGACTAAACAAAAACTTACCTATTATCGCCTCAACAAACTTCGACTCAAAGGAAATAAGAGGTAAGTATCACGATAGAATTACAAGCCGTCTTTTCAGCGATTTTGGAATTAAAATATTCAAAGGAACAGATATAAGAAGGCAAAAAAAATAAGGACATTTCCACCTTTATATATATGGAAATAAAATTTTTTAAAAAAACTCTTGACAAAGCATATCCCTTATGCTATAATGTTGAGGCAAATCCAAAGACAGTAGGTCACAGTAATTGCATTTATGCTCCCTACCGAGGAAGAATTTATATAATTTTATAGTTAATAAATCTTTTTTCGGTGTGGATATTTATGCTTACTCGGAAAAAGATTTTTCTTTTTTCACTCTGTCGAAAAATTTAATAGGAGGTTAATTATGCCAAGTAATTCAGTTCTTGAACAAAAGAAAGCCGTTGTTGCTGACCTTGTTGAAAAAATCAAGAAGGCGCAAAGTGGTGTACTTGTTCAATACCAAGGTATCACAGTTGAAAATGATACAAAAATGCGTGCAGCTTTCAGAAAAGCAGGCGTTGACTACATGGTAATTAAAAATACCCTTATCGGTCGTGCTTGTGATGAAGTAGGCTATTCGGCAATGAAGGAAAACCTTAACGGTATGAGCGCTATCGCCATCGGTTATGATGATCCAATTGCTCCTGCAAAAATCGCTAAAGAATATGCTGACAAGGTAGAAACCTTTGAAATCAAGGGTGGTTTCCTTGAAAATGCAGTTGTTGATGCAAACACAGTAAAGGCTCTTGCTGACATTCCATCTAAGGAAGTTCTTCTTGCAAGATTCCTCGGAAGCATCCAAGGTCCAATTTCAGGCTTTGCTCGTGCTATCCAAGCAGTTATCGACCAAAAGAATGGCGTCGTAGCTGAGTAAGTTTAGTATTTTGATTTAAAATACACAAAAAAAGAAAAATTTAAAAATTATATTATCTAAACGGAGGATAAATTATCATGGCTAACGAAAAAGTTACTAATATTCTTGAAGAAATCAAAACACTTTCAATTCTCGAGCTTGCTGACCTTGTAAAGGCAGTTGAGGAAGAGTTCGGCGTATCTGCAGCTCCTGTTGCAGTTGCTGGTGCTGCTGTAGCAGCTGCTCCTGTTGAGGAGAAGACAGAGTTTGACGTTGTACTTGTTGAAGCAGGTGCAAGCAAGCTTAACGTTATCAAGGTTGTAAGAGAGCTTACAGGTCTTGGTCTTAAGGAAGCTAAGGAACTCGTTGAGAGCGCTCCAAAGACAATCAAGGAAGCAGTCTCTAAGGAAACAGCTGAAGACATCGCTAAGCAACTTACAGACGCTGGCGCTAAGGCAGAGGTTAAATAATTTTGATTTAATTTCAATTAAAAAGGACGGTTTTTCCGTCCTTTTTGTTTTATAAAAGAAAAAGAGCCAAACATCTCTTTTTTTATTTCTTTCTTACGAGTGGGAGTAATATATCGAAAAGCTGTTCAGGCGACTCAGCAATTAGTGATGCCTCAGCCTCTCTTAAAACATCCGGGTCACGATAGCCCCACGAAACTCCGATTGGCATAGCGCCTGCGTTTTTTGCAGTTTTCATATCAACGTCAGAGTCACCAACCATAATTGTGCTTTCAGGCTTAGCGCCAAGCCGTTTGCAAATACGCAAAAGCGCGCTTGGGTCTGGCTTTGCTGGCATGCCAGGGGCTTGTCCACACACGAGTGTAAAAAGCTTTTCCGGGAAAATTTTTGCAATTATATCCTTTACAAACTTGTCCTGCTTGTTGCTAAGAACCGCAAGCTTAACCTTTGTTTCAGCCTTTAGCTCAGTAAGCGCTTCTGAAATTCCCTCGTATGGATAGGTTTTTTCCATATAACACTTTGCATATTCCTCCTCGTAGGTGGCAAGGGCAGAATCAACAATCATCTCGCTTGCCTGCACCTCCCTAGGAAGTGAACGGCGCACAAGCTCCCTTGCGCCATTATTTATAAACTTAAGTATATCGTTTTTTGTTCTTGTTTTATATCCGAGGCGCATTAGCATTCCATTAACTGCTGTGTGTATATCGTCAATGGTGTAGGCAAGTGTGCCATCAAGGTCTAATATTAATGCGTAAGATGCCATAATTGCTCCTTTTTTGAAAAATAGTGGTGGATGTGTCGCTTTTTATTCAAAAAGCCCCGATGAAAAATAGCGAAGCCCAGTGTCGGGAAGAAGGACAACAACCGTCTTTCCCTCCTCGCTTTGACACACCTCAATTGCTGCCTTAAGTGCAGCGCCTGAGGAAATTCCACAAAGAATACCCTCCATGGTTGCAAGCGTGCGCGCATATTCATATGCGTCAGCGTCACTAACTGTAATTATTTTGTCAATATATTCCTTTTCAAGCGTTTTCGGAATGAAGTTTGCGCCTATGCCTTGAATCTTGTGCGCACCAGAATATCCCTTTGAAATAAGAGGAGAGCCACTTGGCTCAACACCTATTGTAACAATGCTTGCCTTTTCTTCCTTTAGGTATTTTGAGGTGCCACTAATCGTCCCACCTGTGCCTATTGTGGATACGAAAATATCGACACGTCCCTCGGTGTTTTTTAGAATTTCTGGTCCCGTTGTTAGATAATGTGCCTCTGGGTTTGACATTCTTTCAAACTGACCGAGCAGGTAAGCGCCCTCTATTTCATTTGCAAGCTCATTTGCTTTTTCGACAGCGCCATTCATACCGAGTGCGCCGTTTGTTAGGACAATTTTTGCGCCATATGCGCTTATTGCCATTATTCTTTCCTTAGACATTGAGTCAGGCATTACTATAACGACATTATACCCACGCACAGCGCCAAGCATAGCGAGTGCAATACCAGTATTTCCACTTGTCGCCTCAATTATCGTTGCGCCCTTTTTGATTTTGCCCTCTCTCTCCAACGCATCAAGCATATTCTTAACAGTCCTATCCTTAGAGGACGACGCTGGGTTAAACGACTCAAGCTTTGCAATAAGAGTAGATTTAAGCCCGTATTTTTCTTTAATTTTCGTAAGCTCCACCATAGGAGTATTGCCGATTAATTCTTCAACTGATTTATAAACCACCCTATTGCCTCCTTAATTTTAATCTCAATAAATACATTTTACCACTATTTTCGCCCTGTGTCAACAAAGTGAAAAAATTATGAAAAAACATTTTGTTAAAATATTCATATTGATTTATTAATTCAGTTATGCTATACTTTAATTT
This sequence comes from Clostridia bacterium, assembly GCA_017501545.1. Lineage (GTDB taxonomy): Bacteria > Bacillota > Clostridia > Oscillospirales > CAG-272 > RGIG2000. Next base: position 51,770 of record JAFVWS010000035.1, read on the forward strand.
GAAGTATTACGCGTGTTATTTACGCGCATATTATAAAGTCGCAAAATTGCTTATAACAAGGGAGTAGCTTTTAATGATAGAAATTAACAATCTTGTAAGAAAATTTGGAAACAAATATGCTCTTGACGGGGTGTCATTTACCGTTGGCAAGGGTGAAATTGTAGGCTTTCTTGGCCCTAACGGCGCAGGAAAATCCACCACTATGAATATTATTACGGGCTATTTATCCCCAACCTCCGGCTCTGTCTCTGTTGATGGAATTGACGTTTTTTCCGAGCCACTTAAGGTTAAAAGGCTAATCGGCTTTTTGCCAGAGCAACCACCTCTTTATATTGATATGACCGTTTGGGAATACCTCTCGTTCGTATTTGATTTAAAGGGCTGTGACTACAACAAAAGGGCACACCTTGAGGAAATTTGTGACCTTGTTAAAATTACCGACGTTAAAAGGCGACTTATTAAAAATCTCTCAAAGGGTTATAAGCAAAGAGTTGGTATTGCAAGTGCAATAATCGGCAACCCACCCGTTATTATCTTTGACGAGCCAACGGTTGGACTTGACCCTAAGCAAATTATCGAAATCAGAACCCTGCTTCGCTCACTTGCGAAGAATCATACAATAATTCTCTCAACGCATATTCTTTCCGAGGTACAAGCCGTTTGTGACAGAATTGTCGTTATTAACGAGGGAAAAATCATTGCAGACCAAAAAACTGCCAAGCTTAGCGAAACGCTTGGTCAAAACAACCGCTTCCGTGTTAAGATTGCTGGTCCAAGCAAGGAGGTTTCAAACCTTCTTAAGACCATTCACAGCGTAACAAAAGTTACACAGGACGGCGTGCGTGAGGGTGATGCATTCAATTTCATAGTAGAATATAATGGCTCCGTTGACATCAGAAAAATGATGTTCCGTGCGCTTGCCGACAAGGGCTGGCCTATTCTTGCTATGGAGGGCGTTGAAATTTCACTTGAGGACTTGTTTGTTAAGCTTATTGAAAACAATTTAAGGGAGGATTTAAAGTGATAGCAATTTACTCAAAGGAAATGAAGCAGTATTTCACAACGGCAACAGGCTACATATTTCTTATTGTTTCGCTTGTTTCCTCTTCACTGGTTCTTTCCTTAACTACTATTATGCAAAGCGAGCCAAGCTCTGATACAAGCAACTATTTTACCATAGTGCTTATTCTTATGATGGTTCTTTTGCCTATACTTACAATGAGAAGCTTTAGTGATGAAAAGAGAACAAAGACTGACCAGCTTCTCTTTACCTCTCCTGTGCGTATTTTCTCACTTGTTTTTGGTAAATTCTTAAGCGCGCTTACAATGTTCATTATTTATATCGCGCTATCTCTTTTTAGCTTTATTCCTCTTTTTGCATTCGTTGCAGAGGGTGCAAGTGGCCCTAACGTTGCTATGATTATAGGAAATATTATTGCACTTATCCTCGTTGGTATGTGCTTTATCGCTATCGGCATTTTCATCTCATCACTTACCGAAAATATGTTTGCATCAGCAGTTATTACAGTAGCTACGCTTTTTGTGCTACTTCTTATAAATGGCATTTCATCACTTTCATTTTTACAGGGTGACGGCTTTGCATACGTTGTAAGAACAGTTATAAACTGGCTTTCTATCTTTTCAAGATTTGATGCGTTTGCCTTTGGCTACTTCGATATTGGTGCGCTAATTTATTATTTATCAGTATCTGGAATTTTCATTTTCCTAACTGAGCGCTATTTCCAAGCGAAGAGACTTAGTTAAGGGGGTGCCAAAATGGATTTTTTAAAGAAGCTTACTAATAAAAGAAAAATCAAATATGGCGCCGTGCTTGCTATATTCTTGGTTCTTGTAATTTCAGCAGTTATCATATTTAACTCAATTATTTCCGTCCTTGCTGAGCGCTTTAACTGGTTCTTTGATATGACAGAGGAGCAGCTTTACACCGCATCTGACGATTTCGTTAACGCAATGGACAAAATAAATCAAAATGCACAGCTTGAAATAGTTTTCTTTGACGAAAAGGACTCTATTTCTGCCGACCACTCATCAGTTGGTGGCAAGGTTGGTCTTGCTTACGTTCACCAAACGGCAACAGACCTTGCAAGAAAGCTTGACAATATTTCAGTTTCATACCATTCAATTGACGATATTGACTACATAAATCAGTTTAGAGATGGTGGTAAAATTTCAAGCGAGCGAAACGTTGTAATCAAGCGTACCGACCTTTCTGGTGACGCACCTCAGTTTGAGGTATATAACCCAAGCTACTTCTATGCATTTGACGAAGCTGGTGCGCTCTTTGCCTACAATGGTGAGGTTAGACTTCTTGAGGCATCAATTCGTCTTTCAACAAACACTGACCCAACCGTTTACTTTACTGCAAGCCATGGTGAGACGTGGTACACAGTTCTAAACGGCGCAGTTTCACAAACCTCACTTGGCGCGCTCTTTGCGAATGCAGGCTTTATCGTTTTGCCTATTGACCTTGATGAGAAAATTTACACCTGTAAAAACGTAATCAACAAGGCGGGCGACATTTGTGGCAAGCAATATAGCCCTACATACGATTTTGGTATTCTTGAGGATACTGAGCGTGAGGAAATCACAATAAACAGGGTTAAAGAGCTTTTGGTAAAGAAGGACTTTGTCTGCTCGTGCGGGGCTGAGGCTGTTACCATTACTGACTCTATGCTAAGTGAGCGTGAGCGCTTGCCTGCAAACACTCAGGCGATAGTTATAAACGAGCCTATGGTTGACTTTGAGGAGAAGGAAATTGAGCTTCTTGAGTCGTTCCTTTCAAACTATGGCGCAGTTATGTCATTCCTTAATGACGAGGCTGACCTGCCAGAGCTTTACGGCTGGTTTGAGACCTGGGGTGGTATTAAGGTTAACAATGGTGCCGGTATTCTCACGGCTGACAAGTCAACAACCATCAAGGGTAATATCCCATCTGACTCTGCGGCAGCGCAAGCATACTTCAGCGACCTAATTTCACTTGACATTGACCCTAAGCTAACTGATGCTATCACGCTTACAATTGACGAGAAATTTATTGAGGGTAACCTTGAGAGTGGCTATAACGTACAAAGAACAGCAACAGAGCTTTTAAGGGCGCCATCAAACGCTTATGCAAACGGAAGCCTTGTAAGCTCCAAGGATCGCACGCTAATGGCTATTACCAAGTCAGAAAGCTTGCTTGCTAACCCAGATCATGACTCAATCGGTGAGGACGAGTTTACCTCTTACCTTATGGTTTCATCAAGTGGCTTTACAGATATGCTTACTGACGAAACAAGTGCAAACGTAAACACAAAGGTAATTCGTTCATTAATCCACGCAACAACCGGTGTTCAAACATATTCAACAAACCTTGACTTCAAGGTGTTTAACTCATATTCACTTGATATCACACCTCGCGAGGCAACCACATTCTTTATTATTTCTCTAACCGTTTTACCAATTATAATTGGTGTGACTGGACTAACTATAATAATTAGGAGAAAGAGAAGATGAGTGAAATTCAAAAGAACGAAAGCACAATCTTTAGCGAGAACACAAAAATCGCTAAGGTAAAGGCAAGAAAGAAAGCTTCCCCCTTGCCATTTATCATTCTTGGTGCAGTTGTTGTTTTGCTTATCGTCTCACTCGTTTTAGTAATTGTTTTAACTCGCGAGCCAGAAGAGCCAGAGCTACCTAAATTTGACGTTTGGGAGGGTGAGGACGTATTTGGAAATGCGGCGCACCTTGCTTATCCTATGGTTGACGAAAATTCAGTTACTGAAATTGAGATTTTCCAAGAGGGCGAAAGCTACAAATTCATAAAAAGCTGGGACGAAAACCTTGGAAAATACGACTGGCGAATTGATGGTATGGCAGAGATAGACCTAAACGCAACCACGTTTGAAATGCTACGTATGTGGGTTTGCACTGCGACTACCAAAACGCCTATTAGAAACGCAACGGAAAAACAGCTTAGCGACTACGGAGTTGACAAGCAAGCACACAACGGCTACACCCTTAAGTATAAGGAAAACGGCGTTGATAAATCATACACCGTGCGCATAGGAAACAAGGTTGCCTCAAAGGACAACGTTTACTATGCATATATTGAGGGAAGAAATCACGTTTACAAGCTTTCTGCAAGCATAATAGAATACACAACCGACAAAAACAAGCTTAGCTATCTATCCCCTGTTATAAACACGTTTTTCTCAGGAGAAACAAATGCAATGCTTGGTATTGATAAGTTTGACGTTTACCTAACGGACGGAAACGACACAACACTTAAATCCGTCGTTTCAATTCAAGTCAACGAAAGGGACGAGGCAGCCGTTGAATTTAAGGCTGTTTACGGCTTTGACGACCTTGGCAGACAAAGGACGACAATTGCATCGACCTCATACGCAATAGAGGTATTTTCAACCCTTTATATGGCGTTTTCCGGTGAGGAGGTTGTCGCATTTAAGCCAAGCGATAAGGAGCTTAAGTCCTTTGGACTTGCCAGCGAGGATGAAAAATACTACATAAACGTAGAATTTGCGAACGACGCCTCATTTGCATCACCTACGTATGCAAAAAAGGACCCTGGCATTTACGTAAGCCTTGAAAAGGACGGCAACTACTACGTCCTTTCAGAATATTATGGAGAAAAGGTGATTGTTAAGGTTCCAAGCGATAAGCTTAGCTTCCTTGGCACCGATACCTTTAAGCTATTTAAGTGGACGGACACAAACTCAGTTAAGACAAGCTTTTTTGAAACGCTTACAGAAACAGAGACAGCGCCTGGACTTTCAAAAATGATACTTAAGACTGGCAAAAACGAGGAAACCTTTGACCTTGTATTTGACCCAGAAACAGAAATTTTGACTGTTACTGCTGAGAAAAGTGGACTTGTTTTCGCTGACGTTAAGGACGAAAATGGTAGCTTTAATATAAACAAATTCAGAAATCTTTACGTTTACCTTTTATATTTCCCATTTATAAACAGCTTTAATAGTATGTCAGATGAAGAGACAAGCGAGTACATCAAGGAAGAAAACCTTGTTTATTCAATAACTGCGTACAGAAACGACGATACTGTCGTAAGATATAAATATTACGCGACCTCGGCAAGCTTAGCCATTGAGTCAGTTGAGACAGGCAAGTTAGATGGGGAGAGCGTTATATGGGACGCACCAAGCTATGGTAACATAGTTTCGCGCGAGGATTTACGTAGAGTAATAAACGCAATTGACAAGCTTTTAGCGGGTGAGGAGCTTTTGCCCGACGAAGATATATTAGCATAAGGAAGGACCTATTTTATGGAATACAAATACGGTTATTTTAATGAAAGCGGAGACGAATTTATAATTACCGCGCCAAACACTCCACGTCCATTTGACAACTTTTTGTTCAATGATGCGTGCTATGCAAACGTACACCAAACCGGTATCGGTTGCTTTGACTATCAAATAAACGGAACTGAGGGTATTCAGCTTTATACTGGCGTTGGTCGTATCTGCGACTACGACGTTTTCGGCAAAAACCACCTTTACAACCGCCTTGTTTTCATTCGCGATAATGAAACTGGTGAATTCTGGACCCTTAACTGGGAGCCAGTTTGTCACCCATACCAAAGCTACAAATGCACACAGGGCCTTGGCTATACAATAGTTGAAAATAAGACCTGCGACACTCTTGGCACTCTTCGTCTTTTCGTTCCAACAGGAAACGATGCGTGCGAGATTTGGAAGCTTTCAGTAAAGAACGAGGGCACAAAGAAGCGCTCATATTCTATCTTTACATACAGCCAAATTCAATTTAAGTTTAAATGGGGCTTTGATAGCTACGGCGACACTATGTATCGTGGCACACGCTTTGACGAGGGAAGAAACACCTTCTATATGAACAAGCACCCATTTATTAAGCCACATAACTACCTAACTGCATTTATGGTTGCAGACGAGAAAATCACTGGTAGCGAGGGCTGTGAAAACGTATTCATCGGTGAGTATGGTACAATTGCATCTCCTGAGGTAGTACGTGAGGGAGTTAGCCGTGGCTCAATCGGCTCAGCAAACGCAACAATCTGCTCACTTCGCTTTGACATTGAGCTTGACGCAGGCGAGAACAAGGATATTTCACTTCTTCTTGGCGCTGGAAAGTGTGAGGACGACAGTCTAAAAATGGCTGAAAAATACCTCTCTAAGCAAGACGAATATTTCGAGGCCACCAAGAAATATTATAAGGAGCTTTACTCAAAGAACCATATCACAACAAACGACGAGCATTTTGACCGTCTAATTAACTTCTGGGGCAAGCACGCAACACACTTCGGTGCGACCTGGTGTCGTTGGGGCTACAATGGCTATCGTGATATCGTTCAACACGGCTTTGGTGTTGTTTCATTTAAGAATGAAAGAACAAAGCAAATTCTAAAAGAGGCAATTCAAAATCAATATTCAAGCGGTATGGCTGTTCGTGGCTGGAACCCGGTTGATACTAAGCCTTACTCTGACTCAGCGCTTTGGCTTGAATTTACTCTTACAGCTTACCTACGTGAAACTGGCGACGTTGAATTCTTAAACGAGGTATATCCATTTAGAGATGAGGGAGAGGCAACTGTACTCGGACATATGGATAGAGCCCTTGACTTCCTTGAATCCAACAAGGGAGAGCATAACCTACTTCTTATCAAGTTTGGTGACTGGAACGATTCACTTACCGGCGTTGGTAAGGAGGGACGAGGGGAGAGCGTATGGCTTTCTATCGCTTATGCACAGGCTCTACTTGAAATGGCTGAGCTTGCTAAATTCCTTGGCATGCCAGAAAAGGAAAAGAATTATCTATCCCGTCGCGAATCTATCAAGACCGCAATTAACGATAACGCGTGGGATGGCGAATGGTACAGACGCTGTTACACAGACAACGGCGCACCTCTTGGCTCAAAGGAAAACAAGTACGCAAAGATGTTTATGGAGCCACAATGCTGGTCACTTATCTCTGGCGTTGCATCAGAGGAGCGTGCTAACACAATTATCAAGGCAATGGATGAGCATATGGCAACACCAGTTGGCTACCTGCTTCTAACTCCTTCATATAAGGAATTCGACCCTACAATCGGACGTATTTCCTCAATGGAGCCAGGTATTTGCGAAAACGGCACAATCTACTCACACACAAACATCTGGATGATTTTAGGACTTCTTAAGTACGGCAAGGCTGACCTCGCTTACGAGCTATTTAAGAAGATAGCTCCTGGCTACATAATCGGCGACAACACCGAAATTAAGAACAAGTGCCTACCATATATGTTCTCAAACTGCTACTTTGGCCCAGAGCACAGAAACAGCGCATTCCAAATGGAATATAGCTGGATTACTGGCTCAGTTGCTTGGTACACAAACACAATGGAGAACTACTTAGTTGGTCTTCGTCCAACATATGAGGGACTTGTTGTTGACCCACATCTACCATTTGACAAGGCAACAATGACAAGAGAGTTCCGTGGTGCTACATACGAAATTTCAATCTCCAACCCAGAGAAGAAATACAAGGCTGACAAGCTTGATATTACTGTTGATGGCAAAGCGATAAACGGCACAATCTTACCAGACTTCAAGGACGGAAAGAAGCACACAGTTATTGTTACTGTTAAATAATAAAAAAGAGGGCTTAATGCCCTCTTTTTGCTTTATTTTTGTTTTTTGCTTGACAAGACACGCCACCACATATATAATAATGAATGGTAATTTGTTTTAAAGGAGATTTTTATGTCTAACTTTTGTCCAAAATGTGGTGCTACAATTGAAAACGACAGTCACTTTTGCGAAAAATGTGGCTTCAAGCTTGATGACTCTACAAAATGCCCAATCTGTGGCTCATTAAATGAAAGCAATGCCGAAGTATGTGGTGTTTGTGGTGCTGGTCTCGCTCTTGCTGAATCACATACCTCATCAGAGATTATTGCAATTACAAACGAGATAGACAAGCCTGAAAAAGCGTCCTCCAAGGTGGACGAGGACTGCTCCAAGGGTTGGCGCTTTACATTAAAAATAGTTTCTAATTGGCTTCTTTTCTTGGCATCAATCATTCTCGCAGTTATACCAAGCATTAGCTTTGCTCACGCTTACATAGTAGGCGTTACATCCTTTAGTGGTGGATACATAGAATTTGCCGTAAATGGCACTCTTGCATTTATCGATATTCTGTCGGGTGCATTTGAGGGCTCAGGCATTACTGTCTTAGAGTCGCTTTTTAGCGCTATCTCCTTGCTTGCACTATCAGTTTTCGCAGTTGTGCTTCAAGTAATTTCAATTGTTACATTAATCACATCAATTATAAGGATATGTAAGGCTCAAACAGCTATGCTTGCAAAAAAATCCCTTGTTTTGTTTGCATTGCTAATTATCTCAAACATTCTATTCCTTGTTTTCTCAACCTTCACTGTTTCATTAGCCTTGACAAGAGCAACAGCCATAGCACTTTCGCTTTCTATGCTTCTTATTATCGGAGTGGCTATAATGCGCTTTATATCCAAAAGACATTTTGTTATGTCAAGCAGGAAACGCTCATTTGAATGCCTTAAGCAAGCTATTATTCTCACATTAAATCTTATTGCATTTGCAATCATAGGTAGCTCGCTTGTAATTGGAAGAAGCGGTATGTCATCAATTTATTTGATGGTATCTGGTGTTGGCTCAATGACTGAATTTATAGAGGTCACTCTTAAAATATTCTCACTCGGCCTTATAGCAATAAGTGGAATTATGGTTGCTGTTCAGCCTATTGAAACAATCAAGCAAACCGCACTAAGGCTTAGCTATGCATTTTACGCATCACCAAATGAGCAGTCTATGCTGTTTTCAAGCTCACCTAAGCTCCCCAGCCCAATTACTCAGGCTGTATTTGCAACAATTCACCTTGTAGCAACGCTTGCTGTTGGAATTTTCCTTGATGATTTTTCTAAGGTTTTGCCTGCGCTTTTCATACTTCTATGCTTTGTTGCTTCAATTGTCGCTACAAAGGTGTGCGACGGCCTTGCTTCTAAGAAAAACAAATAATTAAAAGAGAGCATTATTGCTCTCTTTTTTATTTTCCAGTGCCATATAAAAGAGCAAGCAAAAATGAGGGAGAGGAACAAGTCCTCTCCCTACTTTATTATTGCTCCCACAAGGGACAAGAGTGGGTAGAGAAACGGCGAGTGCGTACACGTCGGCGTACCTTCTGCACAAACCACATTTAGAGCCTTCGGGAGGTTGGGAAAATGCACGATTGCGTAGTCGTCGGTGTACTGGCGTACACCAGAGTAGCAAGCGTGTATAAAAATCACATATGAAAAGAGGACATTTCCTCTTTTCTACCTTATTATTACTAAAATAAGAAAGGGAGAGGAACAAGTCCTCTCCCAACTTTATTAGATTTGATTAGCCTTTATCTCATTAGTGTGATTTTGTTTTCACACCTATCCGACAGGCTCTACCTTATTTGCGTGGGTTCTTAATAGCAGCCTGCGCAGCAGCAAGACGTGCAATTGGAACTCTGAATGGTGAGCATGAAACGTAGCTTAGACCAATTCTGTGGCAGAATTCAACAGATGTTGGGTCACCACCATGCTCGCCACAGATACCGATGTGCATCTCTGGACGAACTGATTTACCCATTTCAACTGCCATATCCATAAGCTTACCAACACCGTTTTGGTCGATTCTTGCAAATGGATCGTTCTCGTAAATCTTGCTCTCGTAGTAAGCTGTTAAGAACTTACCAGCGTCGTCACGGCTGAAGCCGAATGTCATTTGTGTAAGGTCGTTTGTACCGAAGCAGAAGAACTCAGCTTCCTTAGCGATTTCATCAGCTGTTAAGCAAGCACGTGGAATTTCCATCATTGTACCAACCTCATACTTAAGCTCAACACCAGCATTTGAGATTTCCTCGTCAGCAGCAGCAACAACGAGCTTCTTGCAGAATACGAACTCCTTGTATTCGCCAACAAGTGGAATCATAATTTCAGGAACGAGGTTCCAATCTGGGTGGTTCTTCTTAACTGCGATAGCAGCACGAATAACAGCTCTTGTTTGCATTACTGCAATTTCAGGATATGTTACTGTTAGACGGCATCCACGGTGACCCATCATTGGGTTGAACTCGTGAAGTGACTCGATAAGAGCCTTGATATCATTAACGCTCTTGCCTTGTGCAGCAGCGAGAGCAGCAATGTCCTCTTCAGTTGTAGGAACGAACTCGTGAAGTGGTGGGTCAAGGAAACGAATTGTAACAGGGTTACCCTCAAGAGCCTCATAGAGCTTCTCGAAGTCGCTTTGTTGCATTGGGAGAATCTTAGCAAGTGCAGCTTCTCTCTCTTCAACATTGTCAGCGCAAATCATTTCACGGAATGCACCAATTCTTTCAGGATCAAAGAACATATGCTCAGTACGGCAAAGACCGATACCCTCAGCACCGAAGGTTCTTGCTTGAACAGCATCCTTAGGTGTGTCTGCGTTTGTTCTTACTTGAAGCTGTCTATATTCGTCAGCCCAAGTCATAATTGTACCGAACTCACCACCGATAGTAGCAGGAACAGTAGGAATAGCCTCACCGTAAATGTTACCTGTTGAGCCGTCGAGTGAAATGTAGTCACCCTCAACGTATGTCTTGCCAGCTAATGTGAACTTCTTGTTTTCCTCATCCATCTTAATGTCGCCACAACCAGATACACAGCATGTACCCATACCACGAGCAACAACAGCTGCGTGTGATGTCATACCGCCACGAACTGTAAGGATACCTTGTGAGTAGTGCATACCCTCAATATCCTCTGGTGATGTTTCAAGACGAACAAGAACAACCTTTTCACCCTTTTGACCCTTAGCAACAGCGTCCTCAGCTGTGAATACGATCTTACCGCAAGCAGCTCCAGGAGATGCTGGGAGAGCGTGTGCAACTGGCTTAGCAGCCTTAAGTGCCTTAGCGTCGAATTGTGGGTGGAGAAGTGCGTCAAGCTGCTTAGGATCGATCATAAGAAGCGCTTGCTCCTTAGTGATCATACCCTCGTTAACGAGGTCAACTGCGATCTTAAGAGCAGCAGCTGCTGTTCTCTTACCATTTCTTGTTTGGAGCATGTAGAGCTTACCGTGTTCAACAGTAAATTCCATGTCCTGCATGTCTCTGTAGTGGTTTTCAAGAATACCACATACTTCAACGAATTGCTTGTAAGCCTCTGGGAATGTCTTTGCCATTTCGGAAATTGGCATTGGAGTACGTACACCAGCAACAACGTCTTCACCTTGTGCATTTGTTAAGAACTCACCCATAAGCTTCTTTTCACCTGTAGCTGGGTCACGAGTAAATGCAACACCAGTACCACAGTCATCACCCATGTTACCGAACGCCATAGCTTGAACGTTAACAGCAGTACCCCATGAGTAAGGGATTTCATTTTGCATTCTGTAGTAGTTAGCACGTGGGTTATCCCATGAACGGAATACTGCCTTTACAGCACCCATGAGCTGTTCCTTTGGATCGGATGGGAAGTCAGAACCAATCTTAGCCTTGTATTCAGCCTTGAATTGGTTAGCAAGCTCCTTAAGATCCTCTGCTGAAAGCTCAACGTCAAGAGTAACACCCTTTTCTTCCTTCATTTTGTCGATAAGCTCTTCAAAGTACTTCTTACCAACCTCCATAACAACGTCGGAGTACATTTGGATAAATCTTCTGTAACAGTCCCAAGCCCAACGAGCGTTGCCTGACTTTTCAGCAATTACGTTAACAACCTCTTCGTTAAGACCGAGGTTAAGAATGGTGTCCATCATACCAGGCATTGATGCACGTGCACCTGAACGAACGGAAACGAGAAGTGGGTTCTCCTTATCGCCGAACTTCTTACCAGTGATGCCTTCCATCTTGTCGATGTATTCCATGATTTGCGCTTGGATTTCATCATTGATTTGTCTGCCGTCTTCATAGTACTGTGTGCAAGCCTCAGTTGAAATTGTGAAGCCTTGAGGAACAGGAAGACCGATGTGTGTCATTTCAGCAAGGTTAGCACCCTTACCACCGAGAATTTCTCTCATCTTTGCGTTACCTTCAGAGAAAAGGTAAACATACTTCTTTGTACTCATTTAAGTACCTCCATAAATAATTTGAACTATCTTTGGTGGTGCACTTTCCGTGCACTATGCCGCGTCGTATGCGCGCACATTGATATTATAACATATGATTTATTAAAATGGAATAATTTTTTCAATTTTTTTCTATTTTGTTAATTTTTTTCTAAAAACGCGCATATATTTTAGCTCAATATATTTGTTTTGTACAAAAAAGCAAGCCAAGTTTTTCTCTTAGCTTGCTTGTTTTTATCTTTTGCGCTTGCGATATGTGTCGCGTGTGCGATTTTTGCGTCTTTGGTTATATGATACGCTCTCTTTTTTCTTATATGATATCTTTTCCTTCACGATAGGTTCATTTTCGTTGCCCTGGGTGATTTGCTTTTTCTCCTTAACAAGCGAGAAATTAATTTGCTTAAGGGCAATATCAACCGAGTCAACGCGCACCCTTACCTTAGCACCTAAGCGATAGGTGGTTTTGCCACGTGAAAGGGTGTAATTGTCCTTATCAAAGTAAAAGCCGTTTCCAAGGTCGTCAACTGACACCAAGCCCTCACATAAATTTTCGGTTTTTGCAAAGAAGCCAAACGAGGTAACTGAGCAAATTACAGCATCATACTCCTCGTCGATTCTGTCTTGCATATATACGCACTTATAAAGCTGTTCTATATCTCGCTCAGCATGGATTGCCTTTATTTCGTTTTCGCTTGACATATCTGCACTAAGCGCGGCGAATCTTTCGTATTTTTCCGTTGTTTCCTCATTTAATTTGCCGTCAAGAAACGCCTTTAAAATTCTATGCACGCTTAGGTCTGGGTAACGTCTGATTGGAGAGGTGAAGTGGCAATAATACTCGGTATTCAAGCCAAAGTGTGCGCCCTGCACAGCTGAATATTTCGCCTTCATAAGCGACCTTAAAAGCACGCTTGATACAATCATTGAAACGCCCTTTTCCTCGGCACTCTTGAGCACCCTTGATAGCTGATTTGGTGTGATTGTATTTTTCGTACGAAGTGATGATGTGTCAACGCCTAAATTTCTTGCAAAGAGAGAAAATGCGTTGATTTTTTCATGGTCCGGCTCCTCGTGCACACGATAAACGCAGGGCACGCTAGCATTATATAAAAACGTTGCAACCGCCTCATTAGCTGTGAGCATAAATTGCTCAATTAGCCTTTCACTTTCGCCCCTGTCACGCTTTACAATTTCGTATGGGTGGCCCACCTCGTTTAGTAAAATCTTGATTTCGTCACTTTCAAGCTCCATAGCGCCCTTTTGCTCACTGCGCAATTTAAGGATTTTATAAAGCTCCATCATTTCATAAAAACTATCGAGTATGTGTCTGTATTTCGGGTAAAAATCGCTGTTTTCGCCATTTTCCAAAATATCGTTTAGCTCGCTATAAACTCCACGTATTTTGGAGTTAATCACGCTCTTTTTTATTTCGGTTGAAATTATTGAGCCACTCTTATCAAGCGTCACAAAGCACGAAAGGGTTAGCCTGTCAGCCCCACCATTTAGCGAGCAAATTCCGTTGGAAAGTGATTTTGGAAGCATTGGCACAACCTTGTCGGTAAAGTAAACACTAGTTCCCCTTCTTATTGCCTCCTTATCAAGCTCAGAGTCTGGGCGCACGTAGTGCGAAACGTCTGCAATATGCACACCAAGAATATATCCACCCTCAATTTTTTCAAGCGAAATTGCATCGTCAAGGTCCTTTGCGTCCTCACCGTCAATTGTGAATATAGCTTTATCTCTTAAATCAAGCCTGCCCTTTATCTCAAGTGGCTCACAGCTTACGGTATCTGCCTCAGAGATAACTCTTTCTGGGAAGGTGGTTACTATTCCGTTTGAATGTAAAATTGCGCGATAATTACCCTCAAGCGAATCGGATTTTCCAAGCACCTCTGTAATTTCGCCAAGTGCAAAGTCGCCCTCCACCTTTGGATATGAATTTATCTTGCAGACAACCTTATCGCCATTTTGTGCCTCAAGAGCTTTTGGGTTAATTTTCACCTTTAGGTGAATTCTTTCGTTTTCAGGGGTCACGTATGCAAGTGGACGCCTGCCGTTAGAATATACAGTTAAGGCTCCAACAAGCTCGCTAATTCCACGCTTGGTTATGCTTACAATTTCAGCCTCGTTTCCCTTACCATAATATTTAGATGAGAAGTCAAGCCTTTTGATTACAACCTTGTCCGTGTGATATGCACCATTCATAAATTTAGGTGGAATAAAGTAGTCCCCGTCATCAGTCATTACAAAGCCAAAATCACCACGGGCTGAGGCAGAAAGCTCTCCCTTCAAATATCCCATTTCCTTGGCGCTTGCAATTTTTCCCTTTTTGGTAAATTGAACCTCATAATCGAGCTCAAGAGAGGAAAGTGCACGCCAAAACTCGCTTTTGTCAAAGCCGTAGCCCTCAAAAAGCGTGAACATTTCATGTGGTGTTAACGGCACGTAGCCAGTATCACTAACTGTATCTAAAATAAGCTTTTCTATATCCATTTTCCTTCCTCCTCTTATATTTTTTCCTTATTAAAGCAAAACCGCCTTGGTTTTTATTCCCAAAGCGGTATCATATTTGTTATTAGCCTTGCTTGCTTTCGTCTTCGGTAGATGCGCCACCGTTTTCGGTTTCGCCAGTTGTTTCCTCATCCTCTGTTACAGATGAATCGGTGCTTGTTTGGCCGTTATTACCAATAAGGCTGTTCCACCAATCCTCAACCTGTGAGCTTGTTTTGTCAGAGTTTGATTGTAAACCGAATATAACAAGTGACATAAGCGCAAATAGAACTGTTAATACGATTGTAACAATCATAAGTGGCTTTTGTGAAGACTTGCCCTTGTTTCTTCCGTAATATGTGTCTGAGCCACCAGCAATTGCGCCAGAAAGACCCTTTGATGAATTACTTTGAACAAGAATAACAACTACAAGAACAATAGCACTAATAAGCAATAAGATACTTGCTACTAAGTAGAATATTTCTCTTCCGTCCATAAATCCTCCTTTTGCCACGCAATAAGCCTATAAAAAACAGTGCGATACTAAATTGATGGCAAATTTTATAATTTAATCATAAGCGATAGCCATTATAACATAAACATTTAAAAAAATCAATAGCAAAAATAATTTTTTTTGAAAATGTTTATATTTAATGCTTATGCTCGCCCTCGCAGGTGCATTTTTTCTCGGTAATTCCACAGCATTTTGCACATTTCCCGTAAATAACAGTTTTTCCAGAGCTTATTGTAAAGGCATGCTCGTTAAAGATATGCGCTTCCATTTCGCTAAGAAATTCACAGCTAAGGTGAATAAGCTCACCACACTCGGTGCATTTTAGGTGAAAGTGCTTGTTGCACTCCATACTATCAAGGTATTGGTAGCAGGCTGAGGCGCCGTTGCCTATCGACATTTTTTTAATAATGCCCTCATCCTCAAGCTTGTCAAGAGTCCTATAAATTGTGGCAAGCGAGACACTTGCCCCGTCTTTTTTCAGGTTTTCGGCAATTTCCTGCGCAGTTACGTGCGAGGAGCTTTCAGAAAGAAGCTCCAAAATCGCATTTCGTTGCTTTGTGGAATATTCGCGCTTCATTATTCGTAAATTGGATACTTTTCGCAGATTTTTGTAACCTCATCACGAATGTAGTCAGCCTTTTCTTCAAACTCAGTTGCGCAAAGCTTAATGAGCTTGCCAAGCTTAACCATATCGTCCTCCTTAAGGCCACGTGAGGTAACAGCAGGAGTACCAATTCTTACACCACTTGTAACAAATGGCTTCTCTGGGTCGTTTGGAATTGCGTTTTTGTTAACTGTGATATAGCACTCGTCAAGACGCTTTTCAAGCTCCTTACCAGTAATCTTGAATGGACGAAGGTCAAGAAGCATTAGGTGGTTGTCTGTTCCACCTGATACGAGATCAAAGCCCTCGGCAAGAAGCGTATCGGCAAGAGCCTTTGCGTTTTTAACGATTTGCTCCTGATATTCCTTAAATTCTGGCTTGAGCGCCTCACCAAAGCAAACTGCCTTTGATGCAATTGTGTGCATAAGTGGGCCACCCTGTGTGCCTGGAAAGATAGCCTTGTCAATCGCCTTAGCATATTCCTCACGGCAAAGGATAAGACCACCACGTGGACCTCTTAAGGTCTTATGTGTAGTTGTAGTTACGATATCTGCATAAGGAACTGGAGATGGATGAAGTCCTGTTGCAACAAGACCTGCAATGTGCGCCATATCTACCATAAAGATAGCGCCAACCTCCTTTGCAATCTTTGAAATTCTTTCAAAATCAATTACTCTTGGATAAGCAGATGCACCAGCAACGATAAGCTTTGGCATTGCCTCCTTTGCAATTCTCTCAAGCTCATCATAATCGATAAAGCCGTCGTCATTTACTCCGTAAGGAACAAAATTAAAGTATGAGCCTGACATATTTACAGGGCTACCGTGTGTTAAGTGACCGCCGTGTGCAAGGTTCATACCAAGGACTGTGTCACCTGGCTTTAAAAGTGCGAAATATACAGCTGTGTTAGCTTGTGCGCCACTGTGTGGCTGTACGTTTGCGTGGTCAGCACCAAAAAGCTTGCACGCACGCTCAATAGCGATTTTTTCTACAACGTCAACGCATTCACATCCGCCGTAATATCTCTTATCTGGATATCCCTCTGCATATTTATTTGTAAGAGGTGTGCCCATCGCAATCATAACTGCTTCAGAAACTAAATTTTCAGATGCAATTAGTTCAAGTCCTCTTCTTTGTCTTTTTAGCTCGCTTGCAACTGCATCGGCAACGTCTTTATCATATGTGCCGAGAGTGTCAATAATCTTGTTTACCATATCTGCCTCCAGAGTAATATAAATTTATATTCCAATTATACATTATTTTAGTCTCAAAATCAATAGATTTTTTCGTTTTGGACGCTTTTGTTGTCCCTATCCTTCTCTTTTTTGGCTACAAAATTCACAAAAAAGTAAAAAATGTGCGACCAAGTGTGCGTTTTTTTGAAAAAATTAGGTAAAAATTATTGACAAAAAATATTACTTATTGTATAATAAAACTATCAAAATTTATTTACATGTGGAGGGATTGAAATGGAATTTGCAAAAGTTCTATTCGGTGCTGGATTTGATCTTTTAAATCTTAGCCCTATCGTTTGCGGTGTTGTGCTTGGCGTTTGCGCTATTTTTGCCATCGTTGCCGCACTCATTCGTTGTCAGGTTGTTTATGTAGACACTGACGGTGACTATGAAATTGAATATGAAAAGAAGAAGTGGCTATCTAAGGTAGTTCTTCGTCCTGCCTCAAAGCAAGGTAAGACCTTTGTTGGTTGGAGCCTTGATGAAAAGGGCGAGACTATGGTTTCTGAGCCAGAATTTCTTTTAACACATACTGTTGTTCTCTATGCTATTTGGGCTGACGAGAAGGAAGCAAAGGCTGCTACTGAAAAGGCAGACGGCGTATTCGTTCAGCTTAACTACCTTGATGCTGAGGGTGAGGACATCATTAAATCAACATCTGTTAAGGTTAATACAGTTCTCCCTGAGGATCAGGATACTCCTATTAACGTTAAGGGATGGAGCTTTGAAAAGGGTGGCGAAATCGTTCTTAGTGGCGAGGACGTTAATGCAGTATTTGCAATCAACCTTTACCCAATCTTCGACCCTAAGGCTGAGGCAAACGAGGACGGCTTTAACGGCAGTGCTGTAGTTGAGCTTCTATTTGTAAACAGCGAAAATGATGAGCACATTTACAAGGAATCACACTACGTTGATCTTAATGCGCCTGACACATTCCTTTCAAGCAACACATTTATTGGCTGGGGTGTTGAGGCAAATGGTGAGGCAATCATCGAAAAGGGTGAAAACGACTCAGTATTTACAATTCAACTATTCTCTGTAGGTCTTGAAAAGGCTGAGGCTGAAGAGACTCCTTCAGAGGAGGCAGCTATAGAGGCAGTAGAAGAAACACCTTCAGAAGAGGCTCCTTCAGAGGAGGCAACCGAAGAGGTAGTAGAAGAAACACCTTCAGAAGAGGTTTACGAGGAGGCTCCTTCAGAAGAAGCAGTTGAGGAAGCTCCCGTTGAGGAAGCTCCTGTTGAAGAGGCACCTGCCGAGGAAATTGCTCCAACTATCGTTCCTACATACTTCGATAACGAAGGCAACAAGATTGAAATTAGATACAGCCGTAGCTTTACAGCTAACCTCATTCAATCAGAGGACGGCGTTAAGGACTTCTATTCACAGCTTAAGAACCACATTCTTTCATACAAGGGTGTTAAATCAAAGATTAGCTGGAAGTTCGATAGCTACAACAGAGGTCGTGACCAGCTCTTCAAGCTCAAACTTCGTGGTAAGACAATCCTTCTCTACTGCGCACTTGACCCAGAGGAATTTGAAAAGTCCAAGTACCACCACGAGTCAATTAACGCAAAGATTTTCGCTGACGTTCCAATGCTTCTCAAGATTAAGAGTGGCTTAGGACTACGTAAGGCTAAGGAAATTGTTGACGTTGTTATGGCTAAGTTTGGCATTGAGCCAAATCCAAAGGCTAAGACTGTTGACTACGTAAGCGAGTACCCATATGCTGAAACTGAAGCACTTCTCGAGCAAAAGCTTGTTAAGGCTTTAGAGGCTGACAACTCAATTATTGTTAAGTCAAGCAAGGAAAAGAACGACGAGGAATAATTTTAAAGGGGTGTCGCATTTGCGACGCCCCTATTTTTACTTAGGAAAAGGACGGAAAACTCCGTCCTTTTTTATTTTAGAATATTGTAGTAATATACTGGTATTGCGCTCCAGCCGTGACAAAGGCTACCAGAGCCGTCAAAGTCCTCAGCGCCAAGCACCGTTTCCCAAGCTGTGCCCGTTTCTATCATATGAGTATAGTTTTCTCTTATTTCGTTTAGTATGTAGTCCTTATAGCCCTTATCTACGCTAAGAAGTGCATCGTATGCAAAGCATTTCATACTAAGTGATGATGAAATTAGCTCCCTTTCCGCTATCTTTTTTGCAATTATAGATTTTTGCGTGTCATCTAAAACTCCACTTAGCACGCCAAGTGCGTTTGTAAGCTCTAATTTGCCATCGCCATCAAATAAAAAGATGCCCTCTTTTTCATCGTAAAATTTCAAAACAACATTTTTTGTTGCTTCTTTAATTTTGTCCTCATACGCAAAATCAAAGCCTACGATTTTGCAAATTTCCTTATAACACTTAAGCGCGATTATAAATAACAGATTTATATTAGGGTCGCTTTTTGCTTCCTCCGCTTTGTAGAGTGAGCCACTAAGATATGGCGTCCAGTCGTAAAAATTCCAATGGCACTCCTTGCCAAAGCGCTTTACAAGTCCGTTTTCGGAGTTGTTTATAAACGTTTTTATTATTTCATTTATCTTGTCGTTTGCTTCAAAAATTATACTTTTATCGCCTGTGTATTTCAAATACTCATAAAGCGAAATTATATAGTATAGTGAAAAAGATGGGATTGTAAGGTCAACACCACAGGGATAGCATATTGAAAGCAGTCCGTCATCACGCCTATCCATAGACATAAGCTTAAGGTTTGAGCGTGCATATTCAAAATTACCACCCTCAAATGCATAGTAGCCACAAAGCATTTGGTTTCGCGAGTCGAATGCATATAAGCACTGCTCTCTGTGTGGGCAGTCAACGTAATGCTCCATCATGCAAAGCTCCAAGGTGTTTTGGCACATTTCGTAAATCTTAGCGTCAAGCTCACCACTTGGCAAAAAGTCAGCTCTTTTAGTAGGATAATACTCTCTTTGAATACCTATTTTATTTATTTTAATAGGCGCATCAAAGCTTATATCTAAATATCTGCATGCAAATCTAAGCATATGGTGTGAAAAGATATTTTTGCCCTTTTTCGCCTTATAGTCAATGCTAAAATCCCTGTCCCAAATCTTTCTTTTTACCCTGCCGTTTTCCAAAAGATATTCATGGTAGGCTATATTTATATTTGTTTCCTTTTCTGCCTCAATTTCAAAGAAAAGATGACCTACAACCTCCTTGCCAAGGTCGTAAATTTGATAGCCGTCCCCATTTGTATGAAGCTTGCCCTCGAATCTTGCACCAAGCTGCTGCTTTTGGATTGGACGCGCAAAAAATGATGCTTCCTTGTCTATTATTGTAGCATTAAAAAAGCCTTCTCCTTTGCCAAGGGGCCACTCGTCCTCCTTGGTGCTATCATATGAATAGCCATAGCCAAGCTGTGAGGAAATAAATCTGCAAAAGCCACTTTTATATGCTTTGCTTTGACGGCACATAATATCTTTTCCACTTGATAAAACGCACGCTTCATTCGAAATTACCTCAAAAATAAGCCCCGGCTTATACGGCTTGTATCTTGAAAAGCCCTTACCCGTATGGTGGACTAAAACACCTATTATGTTTTCTTTTTCTGTAAGATGTGCGCCTAAATCTATTTTATCGTAAACCTTATAATGCTCAAAATCGCCGTATTGATTAGAGGCTACATACTCTCCGTTTACAAAGAGTGTATAGTTGCCATCACAGCTTAAATTTATATATGCACTGTCCTTTGCTGGTAGCTTAAAATAAAACTCACAGTAATCATCTGGGGTGTCTATATTAGAATACCAAATCCATTTTGCTTTTTCAAATACAGTCATTTAATTTTCCTCGTATCTTGGCAAGCTTACAAGCGTTGGTGTATGTCCAACCGCCGGTAAATACTTTTCAAGTAAATCCCTTGTTCTTATTTTCAAGCTTGAGGTGTTTATGCATGGATGACACCCAACAAACTCAGGCGCTAAAACGTCTTTATCAATTGCCAAGTGAATTTTATGCTCGGTGTCGTTAATCAGCCCCATTATACTAACTGAGCCAGGGGTTAAATCAAGCATTTTTTCAAGGTCCTCACTTGTGCCAAAGGAAAGGCGCGAGGAGCCCATAAGAGGTGAAAAGTCCTTGGTTTTAAAAACCTTATCGCCAGGCATCATAAGTAAATAATACTCTGTTTTTTGCCTGTTGCAAAGGAAAAGATTTTTACAAATAACCGTGTTTAGTTCCTTTTCTATTTTCTCGCATTTTTCCATTGTGTCAGCCTCGTTATGGTCAACGCGATAATACTCAATTCCTAATTTATCTAAAAAGTCGTATACCTTAATTTCCTTTGAAAGTCTGCCCTCACAGCTTGAGGGTCTGCCTACGTAAACTTGCATTTTTTGTCCTCTTTTTTAGTTGTCCCATTTTTAAGACTACCCACCAATATATCACATTTTGCCATTGACTAAGAGATAGGAGTAGCTTAAAATATAAGTGTAGTTAGGTGGGCATTTCCCCGTTTGCTCTTTTTTGTCAAAAATTTCAAATTATTTTG
The DNA here is from genome assembly GCA_017501545.1 of Clostridia bacterium. Lineage (GTDB taxonomy): Bacteria > Bacillota > Clostridia > Oscillospirales > CAG-272 > RGIG2000. The sequence continues at coordinate 73,218 of JAFVWS010000035.1, forward strand.
AAATCGTGACAGGCTTCGACAAAAATTACCTAACGCGCACTGTATAATTTTATTATAGAGTTGAATTTATAAAAAGTCAAGCGTATTCTTCTCCACCTTGGCTTTTAGTCGGCTATTTAATTATCTCTGTTGTTTTTTAAATAGGAAGCGAGAAAATGAAGGAAATAAATGAGGTAAAAAAGGACTTAAGAGAGCTAAAAAAACTAACGCACGCATCAAGGGCTATTGAGTCAGCCGTAAAGACACATCTTGCAAGAATAAAAACACTTAAAAATCTCCCCTCAAGTGAAAGAATAAGCACTCTAATTTCAAAGGAGGAGGAGCTTTTAAAGAGTCTTAATACGCTTGGCAAGATTGAAGATGCACAGCTACTTGAAAATAAATATATGGAGGCAATTATGTCCCTTGACCCAACGGACAAGACAATTGCGCTTAACACCTACATAAACGGCGTTCCATACTGGAAAACCGGCATCGAGCTTGGCTTTAGCGAGGAGGGCGTGCGCAAAAGAATTACTAAAATTATTAAAAAAATTGCATTGTCACTATAAAAGAAAAACGGCTTGAAATCAAGCCGTTTTTTATTTAATCCTTATAGTTCTTTGCTTTGGTGTTCCATTCATCTACTTTATCTTTAGCATTAGAAAACTGCTCAAAATAATATGTCGTAAACGGTGATGAGTTTAGAGTTGCATTCGAAATTGTATCCGACTGCACGCTTGTCATAAGCCTTTGACCCATTGCTTCGTATATATAGCCTTGGTCGTATAAGAGGCATGAGAAAATGTAATTCTTAACTATATCAATGTTTTCCTCGTCGTATAGCTTTGAGTTTATTTCCTGATAAAATGCACTCATTACGTACTCTTGACCAGTAGAGGAAAGAACGTCAAAGAAATATTCAGACATTTCTCTGTCAGTTGTACACCTTGGAATACACATTACTGTACCCTGCGCAGCAAATGGGGTATGGTAGCTTTCTTGGTCAGCATTTAGCTTAGGCATAGGCAATACAGCTATAGGCTCAGAAAATGTGAACATCTTTTGTGCTGCCTCGTGGTAGAAAAGAAGTCTGCCATTTTCAAATGAATCAAAGATTGATGAGTATCCGCCATTCCAGTTTGTTCTTGCCCAGGTTGAATCTCTTACACCAACAAGCTCACTTACAAGCTCTGAAACGGTTGAAGGGCTGTCATTTAGTGAAATTATATAATAATGCTCACTCTTATTTTCAGAGCTTCTGTCAACGCTAACCTGCTGAATTCCACTTGATTGGAAGAATGAAGTCAAGTTTGTTGTACCGAAGCCATATGTATCTGTGTCCTGGTAACCCGTTTCTCCATCATTGTCAGCGCCAACAAGCGATGCCCACTTTGAAAGCTCAGCAATTGTCCAAGTTCCATTTTCCACCGCATCAAAAAGGTTAGGGAAATTGTCAATATCATCTGTCATTTTTTGGTTATAGTAAACAACAAATGATGTAAATTCATCAAGGTAGCTAAAGTCACCTGCGACATAGAAGGTGTGACCATATACCGAGAAGGAATCTACTGATGCTTGATTATAGTATGGCTTTGTTAGGTCAATGTACTCACTATTTGCAAGGTCGTAAACTGTGTTGGCAGCGATTAATGCTTGTGCCTCATAGCCACGTGGCATTGCTATGTGATACTTGGCATAGCCAGCCTCAAGACCTGATTGCATTTCGTTTTGCATTGAGAAGTTACTTGCTGCTCTGTGCCACTTAAGTGTAACACCGTAGGCTTCTTCAATCGCTTTCTGCCTTGCCCATACTGCGCTATTAATTCTTGCGCCCACATTTATGCCAGAATTATAGTTATCTGCATTTACGTAAAGCTCAGGCTGTGACCAAATACCCGTTGTTGTGGAATCTGCCCCCCAGCCATTTGCCAAGATGTCAAGCGTTTGTCCCTTCCACTTTTGGGTCTGGTCTATTATTTCATCCTCCTCAAGCTCTCTAGTATAAGCTTGGTCGCAGTCCTGACAATAATACGTTACTGTGCCTGCCTCGTAATCAATTACTTTTCCAGTTGTGCCGTCATAATCCTCTCTTTCATATGTGTGACCGAGCTTTGGAAGTGTTAGGCGGTTGCCATCACCTGAGCCACAATATTCGCAAACCATATCCGTATAACCAGATTTTGTGCATGTTGGTTCCTTTGTATCTGGCAGGTAGTTGTGACCGTTTGGTGAATTGTCATAATTTGTTATGTTTCTTTTTTCTTCAGCGTCACAGCGTGTGCAGGTGTATAAGTCATAGCCCTTTAGCATACAAGTTGCCTTTACCGTATCGGTAAGCTGGAAGTTGTGGCCGAGTGCATCAGATGGGCTATGTCTTGTGCCTTGACAAGCTTCACAGCTATAAATTGAATATCCACTTTCCTCACAGGTTGCAGTGGTATCTATAAGCACGTATTTATGCTTGCTTGGGTCAGGGGCGGTTTCGTCTCTTTTTTCCGTTTCACCACAGCGCCTGCAGGTGTAAAGCAGGTATCCGCCATTTGCACACGTAGCCAAATACTCCACTGGGTCGCCAAAGTCGTGGCCAAGGGCATTAGTTAGAATATCGTATTCGAAGCTTCCACAAGCTACGCAGGACCTTACAATCGAAACATCCTCTGTACAGGTTGCCACGCTACCCTTTGTTTGCCAGTCACTCCACGTATGGTTTTCTGTGCCATCAACACAAAGCGCCTTTTGTTGCCAAATTGGGTAAAGGGTCATACTATTATTGATAATAGTATCAATTCTGACAACGTTGCCGTCCTTATCCTGCCAGCCTGAAATTCTATATCCCTCACGCTCAGGCGCTGGCATTTTTGTGATAGCTGAGCCAAGCGTCTCTCCCTTGAAAACTTTATAGCTATCAATTTTCTCTGTGCCTTGGTTATCGTACACAAAATCTACTGTAACCACATCGCCGTCTGGCACCCATTTTGCGTAAACGGACATATTACTTGTAAGTGGCTCATTCAGAATAGAATTAACGGTAAATGGTCTTTGCCAAGTTCCATTATCCCAGTACCAGCCACCAAAGGTATAGCCCTCCTTGGTTGGGTTTTGTGGCATTTGAATTATCTCATCACCTGTTGTTGTGATAGTAGCAATAACCTCGCCGTCAGAAACGAAGCTAATATCAAACTTAACAGGGCTGGAGCAGCTTGCAAATACTATAACAAATAGTAAAAGCAATGATGCTATTATACTTAGCCTTTTTTTCATATTTTCTCTCCTACAATTTAATTTGTTATATTAATTGTATCACAATCACGATGTTAAATCAATATATATTGATTTTGTAAACAAATTTTTTGATAATAATTAAGCCAGCCAACGCACAAGGCGTAGGCTGGCTATTTAATTAATTATTTATCACAAACGCGCCAAGCTCGTGCCAATAGTCCAAGCCATTAGATGGGTATTGCATATATATTTCTATTTTTGTTACTGTGTCCTCTATTGTAAATGCCATGGTCGTGCCATCAGCTACAAATGAGCCAACGCCAACCATAATTTCTCTTCCATCAGCATACGTAACTGTTACCGTATATGCTGCTGAGCCTGTGCCTGTCACAGTAAATATATCAATATACGTTGCGCTTTTAGCCTCAAGTGTAACTGTTAGAGCGCTTGTTCCATTGCCTGCAACCTTTTTATCCTTAAAGTCGCCGTCTATAAGATTAATAGGCGCGCCTGAACCATAATAGTAATTTCCATCTATAGTTGGTATAGAGAAATTAGCATACGTGATATTATTTAAGATCTTTTGCTCGACTAAATCGCAGTGGACGCAATCTCTTATTAAGATCACCGCACCCGTGTCGCTTACGCGTACTGTTTCAATGAAATAGTGTCCGTTGCTTTCCTCCTTGCCCTCTACATAAGCACCAAGCTCTTGGAAGTAGTCCATTCCTTGAGACGGACTTGGCATAGAAACCTCTATTTTAACAACCTCTGCCTCAACTATAAATGCTTTAGTTGTGCCATTTTCCCCAAATGAGCCAATACCAAGGTCTTTACTTGTACCATCTGAATATACAACTGATACTGTATAGGCTGATACGCCCTTTCCTGTAACTGTAAATATATCAATATAAGTCGCTTGCTTTGCTTCAAGTGTAATGGAAAATTCAGAAGCGCCTGTTGGGCATACGCTTCCAGTTGTTGCATTTGAAATATAGCCGTCTATAAGGCTATTAACATTACCTGCGCCCCAACATACGCCATCTGTAATTGGAGTATTAAAATTGTCGTAGGTAATGTTTTCATATGCTGTTATAAAGATTCCATCGCATTTTTTGCACGTTCTACTTCTGCATACGATGCCCTCAACAACGTCAAGCTTAGATTCAGATAGCTCGTGTCCTGTTGGCTCTGCATAATATTTTGTTTCCCTATGTCCACATATGCCACATACTCTTTCCATTGTGCCTGCCTCTGTGCAGGTTGGGGTACTTCCTGTTTGCCATGCTCCCCATCCGTGGTTTTCCGTGCCGTCAAGACAGTAAACAATTCTTTCCCAAATTGGAGAAAGGGTCATATCCGTTGTCACCTTGGTTGTAGCTGTCACATATGTGCCATTTGCGTCTTTCCAGCCACCAAATCTATAGCCTGTCTTGCTTGCTGTTGGAAGCTCATTTAAAACGGTGCAAATTCTTTCACCCTTTAATATTTCAAAATAAGTGATTTCGCCCTGCATCTCTTCACCCGTAGTGAGCATAAACTCAACCACTACAAGCTCACCAAGGCTTTTCCACTCTGCCACAAGCTCTATGTCCTTTTCAACCACATAGGTTTGATTTACTTTACGATATCCATCTACATACCAGCCCTCAAAGCTAAAGCCGTATTTTGTAGGAATTGGCAATGCCCCTATTGCTTCACCCTTTTTGATTTGAACTGTATCAGAAGTGCCATCAGGCATTTTTCCACCGTCGGTATCAAAATATACCATTCCTGCCTCTGCCCACACAGCGCTAAGCGTTATATGTGATTCTGGAGTATAAGGGAATGAGATAATCTCTCCGTTTAACGCCCAACCCTCGAACTTGTATCCATTTTTGGTTGGCGTTGGTAATTTTTCTATTGCTTCGCCCCATTCAAAGCTTAGACTTGTCTTTTCATCGTCATTTAGGCTACCATCATTTAATTCAAGTGTCACACTGCACAAGGGGGCACGCTCTCTTTCAATTTCCACAGTGTACTGTGACTTGTTTGAGCCTGAGCCTGAGGTAACGAGAATGTAAAATACGTTTTTGCCCTCGTTAAGGGTTACTGTGCCGGTTGGGATAGCCTCATTGCCCTCAATATCCTTGCTTACCATATAAGTGGCGCTTGGGCTTACCTTAATAAGCGCAGACACAGCCACGTTTTCCTTTTCATATGGAACAGTCATTTTTAGGGTGCTTCCGTCCATCTCAAAGCCATCGGCTGAAATAATTTCTGCGCCCTCATTGTCGTTTGCCGACACCCATTTTGCATAAATGGTTGTTTTGCCAGTTACCTTATCAGTTGCAAAATCCCACTTGCCTTGCAGGTCGGCATCCTTATACCAGCCTGCAAAAATATAACCGTTTTTAGTTGGCTCAGCTGGCTCACTAACAAAGCCGTTATATTTTACAATTTGTCCATTTACATCGCTTCCACCCATTGTGTTAAAGCTTACCTCAAAGGACTCGTTTTCTAAATCCTTAGGTGTCCATTTTGCATAAACCGACATATCACCATTTAGTGGCTCATTTAAAAGTGAGCTTGCTGTAAATGGTCTTTGCCACGTATCCTTGTCCCAGTACCAGCCGTCAAAGGTATAGCCCTCTTTAACTGGGTTTTCTGGCATTTTAATTGTTTCGTCCCCTGTGGTAGAAATGGTGTGAATGATTTCACCATCGGAAATAAAATTCACGTCAAATTCTAGGGCGCCCATACAGCCAGCAAAAATTACTGTGACCATTAGAAGCGCAAGAGATAATGTTAATAGCTTTCTTTTCATTTTTTTCTCCTTGAAATTTATTTGATGTGCTAATTATATTAAATTTTACTTTTCCATTCAACCACCTTGTGGTTGCATTATGTAAACCATAGGTTTACTTTTTCGTTCCTCTGTATAAATATCCCAAATTGGGATATTTTAATTATACCACAATGGTATAATTGTGTCAAGAGATAAAAATAGGAGACTATTATGAGGCTTAAACTGTTACGAAAGCAAAGAGGGATTTCCCAGCTAAAGCTTGCTATGGACTTAAATATGAACCAAAACAGCATAAGCCGTTACGAAAACGGCGAGCGAGAGGCTGATTATAGAACCCTTATATTATTTGCAGACTATTTTAACGTTTCAATTGATTATTTGCTTGGACGTACAGACAACCCAACCATTAATAGATAAAGGAAAAACGGCTTGAAATCAAGCCGTTTTTTGTTTAGTCAAATTTGTATGCGTGAACGTAGTTTCCACTGGTAAATTTACCGAAGATGTATTTTGCAGATGCAGACTCGTTCATTATATAAATCTTGCCATCAAGGTACACCATTTCCTCTGCCATTGGTGGCGCTGTGATTGTGTCCACAAGAGATTCACTGTCTATATAATAAAGAGTTGTCTTCCCACCAAAGAAATCGATTTGACTTGTTGCATCATTGTTTACCTTATCAAAATCATAAACGTAAAGCTTTGATTTTGAAATGCCCCATGAGGTTGAAAGAACAATTTTATTATCCTTTGTAATGCAAATGCCCTGCACCTGACTTGGAATTGAGTATGCTATATTTGTTGTTTCGTCAATGCCAAAGCTTTCCTTCTTTGCTGGGTCAACGTCGTGCACTGTCATAATTGCAGTATTTTCTTCACCATTTAGGGTGTTCATAATGTACTTATCGCTGTCGTAATCAGTATCTGCCTTATAGAAGGTGCCTGTGTACATTTTGCCCTCGTGAATATAGCAAAACGCAGGCTTTACTCCGACGTCAACCGTGCCCTTGCAAACAGCCTCATCACAGCCAAGAATGTCGCTTAGCATAAATACCTGCACGCCAGAGTCCTCACTTGTTACGTAAACGTAGTCACCACTATGTGCAATACCACCAGCGTGGGTTGTGTTTCTGCCACCTGTTTGGTTTCTTAGCTTTGTAAAGCCAATTACCTTTTCGTCCTCTCTGTCAACAACGTAAACACGTGATGATGAGCCGTCCTTCATATAGCCAGAAACAAGGAACACATCCTCGCTTTCAACGTAGTCAAAGCCCTGCTGGATAAAGCCGTCTGCTATACCGGGGGTTTTAAACTCTGTTGTGGCGTTAGAATAAAACGATGTGAAAAGAAGTCTTTCTCCAACCTTTACAAGTGCAAGAAGACAAATAACCAAAAGAACAATTGAAACAACGGCAATTAATGCGATTTTCATTATTTTCTTTTTCATAAATTTAGTTCTTAGGCGCTGGTTTTTCGCCCAAGTCCTCTCTTTCTATTTTTTTCTTTGCTACTGACAGCATAAGCTTAATTCTGTTAAGCTGATTAACCTCTGATGCGCCTGGGTCATAGTCGATTGCAACTATATTTGACTCAGGGTAGCTTGAGCGCACCCTTTTAATTACGCCCTTGCCAACAACGTGGTTTGGTAAGCACGCAAACGGCTGAATACAAACTACGTTTGGCACACCTGACTCAATAAGCTCAATCATCTCGCCAGCCAAGAACCAGCCCTCACCATATTGGTTGCCTATTGACAAAAATGGCTTGGCAAGCTTAGCAACCTTGGTAATGTGCATTGGTGTGTCAAAGCGCCTGCTCTTGTTAAGCGCACGCTTCGCAGGACCTCTTACTGCCTCAATAACAGCGACACCAAGACGTGCAATAAGCAAGCTTGTTAGCTTAAAGCCGAAGAATTTATGCTTATACTCTGAATTATACACGCAATAGTTGAAAAAGTCAAGCATATCCGGCACAGTTACCTCTGCGCCCTCACTTTCAAGAAGCTCAACCAAGTGGTTGTTGGCAAGTGGCATATACTTAACAAGTATTTCACCAACAATGCCGACACGTGGCTTGACCAGGCCCTCTTTAAGTGGTAAATTATCAAAGTCAGCCACAATACCACGACAAATTTTGCCATAAGACATATGACCCTTTTTATTTGTTACGTTATCAATGCAGATTTTATTCCACTTCTCGTAAAGCTCCTCGGCTGAGCCCATATCACGCTCATATGGACGGGTGCGATATAGACAGCGCATCAAAAGGTCACCAAAGACCAAAACCTTAACAGCACCTATTAGGGCACGCTTAGGAATTTTAAAGCCAGAGTTTTTCTCCATACCAGTTAAGTTAAGAGAGATAACTGGAATGTGGCTTAAATTAACCTTGTCAAGGGCACGCCTTATGAAGCTTACGTAGTTGCTTGCACGACAGCATCCACCAGTTTGTGTCATTATGATTGCCAGCCTGTCAGTATCATATTCACCCGACAAAACAGCGTGCATAATTTGTCCGACCATTGAAATTGATGGGAAGCACGCGTCGTTATTTACGTACTTAAGGCCCGTATCAATTGCGTCCTTGGTGGTGTTGGACAAAACAACGAAGTTATAGTTATATTTTCTGAATAGTGGCTCAAGAAGCTTGAAATGTATTGGCGACATTTGAGGCGCCAGGATTGTATAGCCCTCTTTAAACATTTCCTCGGTAAATTCAGCACGCTTATAGTTAATTTCCTCAGCGTGTGGACGTATGCCCTTTTTTGCCCTCATATTCATTGCGCTTATTAAGCTACGCACACGAATTCTTATTGCACCGAGGTTATTAACCTCGTCAATCTTAAGAGAGGTATAAAGCTTACCGCTATTTTCAAGAATTTCAGACACTTGGTCCGTTGTAACCGCGTCAATGCCACAGCCAAAGGAGTTTAGCTGAATTAGCTCTAAGTGGTCGTATTTTCTTACGTACGCAGCTGCATTATATAGTCTTGTATGGTAAACCCACTGGTCGTTTACACGAAGCTTCTTTATCTCGTCGTAAATTTCTGGCAGTGAGTCCTCAGTTAAAACTGCAAAGCCATATGAGGAGATAAGCTCTGGAATTCCGTGGTTGATTTCTGGGTCAAGGTGATATGGTCTGCCCGCTAAGACAATGCCACGTCCGCCCTCCTTTTCAAGCAAATCTAAGACACGTCTGCCCTCTTTTTTGATATCTGCCTTTGCATTCTTCTGCTCACGCCATGCAAGCCTTACGGCGCGCTTAATTTCGCCCTCACTAATATCATATCCTCTTTCGTGGTGAAAATATCTTGCTAAGCGATTGGCAACCGTCTTTTCGCTTGTGAATGCGATAAACGGGCGTAGATACGTAATTTCGCCACTGCCGATTTCCTCAAAGTTGTTTTTAATATTTTCTGAGTTTGAAACAACTATTGGGCAGTTATAGTGGTTTTGCGCACCACTTGATTCTTGATTTTCATAGAAAATACAAGGATAGAAGATTGTTTTTGCGCCGTTTTCAATTAGCCACCTTATATGTCCGTGGGTGATTTTAGCAGGATAACACTCCGACTCTGATGGGATTGTATCCATACCCATTTCGTAAATTGCCTTGGTGGACTTTGGTGATAGCATTACGCTAAAGCCAAGCTCCTTAAAAAACGTCGCCCAGAATGGGTAGTTTTCGTAAATATTTAATGCTCTTGGAATACCAATTACGCCACGCTTTGCTTCTTCCTTAGAAAGCGGTGGGTAATTAAACATTCTATCAAGCTTGTAGCTTGCTACGTTTTCGCCCTTTTTGGTGCTTTGTGTGCCCTGTGCGCCTCTTTCGCATCTGTTTCCTGTTATATGGCGTCTGCCACCCTCAAATGCGTTAACTGTCAAAATGCACTGGTTTGAGCATCCCTTACACCTTACTGTTGACGAGGTATATGTAAGTGCCTCTATTTTTTCAAAGGACAAAATTGAGCTCTTAGCGCCCTTTCTGTTTTCACGTGCAATTAGCGCCGCACCGAATGCGCCCATAATGCCCGAAATGTCAGGGCAAGTAACCTTAACCCCTGCTATGCTTTCAAGCGCGCGCAAAACTGCGTGGTTATAAAACGTTCCGCCCTGCACAACCACGTGATGTCCAAGGTCGTCAGCGGTATTTAGCTTAATAACCTTAAATAGCGCGTTTTTAATTACGGAATAAGCAAGGCCCGCTGAAATATCGGGCACGCTTGCACCCTCCTTTTGCGCCTGCTTAACGTTTGAGTTCATAAATACGGTACAGCGAGTGCCGAGATCTATCGGATTTTTTGCAAAAATTGCTTCCCTTGCAAAGTCACGCGCGCTATAACCAAGCGATGACGCAAAGGACTCAATGAACGAGCCACAGCCAGAGGAGCAAGCCTCGTTTAGTAAAATAGTATCGACTGAGCCGTTTTTGATTTTAATGCATTTCATATCCTGTCCGCCGATATCAAGCACACAGTCAACCTCAGGGTTAAAGAATGATGCGGCTGTGCAGTGGGCAATGGTTTCAACCTCGCCCATATCAAGATTAAATGCAGATTTTAAAAGGTTTTCGCCATAGCCAGTTGAGCAGGCATAGGCAATTTGGGTTTTATCGTTAATAAGCTCGCTAAGCTCCTTCATTGCGCGCTTAGCGGTAGCAATAGGTGAGCCCTGATTGCTTGAATAAAACGAGTATAAAAGCTCTCCATTTTCGCCAATTAATGCAAGCTTTGTGGTTGTAGAGCCTGCATCAATGCCAAGGTATGCATTACCCTCGTAGGCTTTTATATCGCCACGTGCAACGCGTGCGCCCTCGTGTCTTGCTTTAAACTCGCTATACTCCTCCTCGTTTTCAAATAGTGGAGGTAGCCTTTTAAGCTCAAACTTCATCTTAACGCCTTGGCTTAGCTTTTCAAGAAGCAAGCTTAGCTCTATGCCCTCGGCGTCCTTTGCCTCAAGCGCTGAGCCATATGCGGCGAAAAGATGTGAATTTTCCGGGTCCACGGTTGTTTCGGGTGTAAGCTTTAAGGTCCTTATAAAGGAAGCCTTTAATTCTGTCAAAAAGTGTAGTGGGCCACCAAGAAATGCAACAGTGCCACGAATTGGCTTACCACACGCAAGGCCTGAAACGGTTTGGTTTACAACCGCTTGGAAAATTGAGGCTGAAAGGTCAGGCACGCTTGCACCCTCGTTAATTAGTGGCTGAATATCTGTCTTTGCAAAAACGCCACAGCGTGCGGCAATCGGATAAATACGCTCGTATTTCTTTGCCTCGTCATTAAGCCCCTTTGCATCGGTTTGCAAAAGTGACGCCATTTGGTCAATGAAGGAGCCTGTGCCACCTGCACAAATTCCATTCATTCTCTCCTCGATATTTGAGCCCTCGAAGTAGATGATTTTTGCATCCTCACCACCAAGCTCAATTGCAACGTCGGTATTTGGGGCAAGGTGCTTAAGCGCCTCAGCAACTGCGCTTACCTCTTGGACAAAGCCGATGTCAAGCGCCTTTCCAAGGTTAATAGCGCCAGAGCCAGTGATTTTTGCTTTAATTATAGAGTCGCCAAGCGCCTCTTTTAGGTCGCAAAGAAGTGAAAATAGCTTATCCTGTGTGTGTGATAGGTGTCTTTCGTACTTACCAAAGACAATTTCATCTGAGTCATTAATAGCAACAACCTTAACAGTTGTTGAACCAATGTCAATTCCTACGCGATAAACGTTCATTCTCTTTTCCTCCTTTGCTTTTTCTATCATATTATTTTATAAACCCAAAATAAACTTAATATAAACTTTATAATATTATATTATACATCATTTTTTTACAGTTTTGTTGTTTTTTTCAATAATTTTAGATAGAATGCAAAAAAGCCACGGAAATTCCGTGGCTTTTTGCTTTGATAAAATGACGTTAGGACACACCACCGTCCTCTGTCTTACCCTCCTATATTTTTTCGAATTCAACACAATCTATATCAACTTTTCGCATTTTTAACACAAGGCATCTTTGATATAACATAGTAGAATCATCTTTTTCGCTTTTCTCTAATTCTATTTGGACAGTTAGGTTCGTGTTTTGTCGTTTAATTTCCTTTAAATTATAATTCCTATATGGATTCATGTCGGAAAATATATAAAGAATTACAATCTCTTTTTCAAAATCAACGTCTATTTGAGTTTTAGAAAAAATTCTATTAAACTCGTCTTTGTTAGATATTATAAAAGTTCTTGAGCTTGGCGATTCTGTATCCATGATATATTTATCGCTTACATTGCTTACCCCTTCTACATAATTCTCATTAAGATAATACCCTTTCACTCTGTTTTCTTTCAAAAAATCTTCTTTCACCCATTCCTTTGTTTGATTATATAATGTAGCATCAAATTCTTCGGAGGAACAACTTGTTGAAAAAATTAAAACCATAAATATCACTAGTCCCATCGCTATAAATCTTGTTTTTATCATAGTGTTTTCTCCTTAAAAAATTTATTAAATGATTCATCTGAAATTAAAATAGTTCATTGGTCTGTCCACCATTTTTTGCCTTACATAATATAAAACACTTAAAAATAAAAAAACGGGTCACTTTTTTGAAAAAATTTGAAAAAATTTTATTTTTTATTGTTTTTTCTCTAATTTTATTGTAGCAAGTACCATTAATTTTGTCAACTGCGTTTCATGGTTAGCAATGCTTGCCCCAGCATTTTTGGCACAAAAAAGCCACGGAAATTCCGTGGCTTTTTATTTTTTATGGACTGTAGTAAATATCACTGCCCGCAGTACGATACGTGGTTACCATATAATCAATTACGTTTAAATTAATCTGTGGATTTGAATTAACATTTTCCAAAATTTCACTTGGAACTTCGATAAAGCACAAGCGCAAGCAATTGCTTTCACCATAATATCCGTCTACAATTGTCCTTTGTACTGTTATTTCGATATCTCCGTTTTCATCAACCATAAGGTTATCAAAGCCAATGAAGGAGCTCTCCCCTGTTTCCAAATATCCCCGCAGGGAGTTGTTTAAGCATATTGCCAAAAGCTTGTTTTGCTTAGGGATATCAAAGCACCAATAAAAAATATTTTCTATTCCGTGGCTTGTTAAAAACTCGCCTGCCTCGGTTATGTTTTCAAAAACGCCTATATAACCATTATCAACCGTTTCACATGGCTCGGTAATGTATGCTCTATATTGTTTTAGATATGTGCGCTTGATTTTTAAATATCCACTTGATTTTCCGTTAATCTCAAGGGATGATTTTGTTGTACGAGGAATTAATAAATAGTAATAAAATAGTCTTATGTCTTCTGTCTCCCCCATACCAACCTCGTCCATATCATCTACCATTATGCTTCCCTCTTGTGGGTTATAATTTCTCATGCCAATTTCATCATATGAGCTATGATGGCATCTCCTCAAAACCAAAACATAATTGTCGATAAAATGCTCAGGGGATAACGCAGATGGGTCTTCAACGGATGCGCAGAACTCATCATATGTAAAAATTTCATAAAAATAGTTACTATAATCACTACAATCCGTCAAGGTATCCTTCAAAAAATTACCTGCGTAAACGTAAGGATAGTACCCACCTATGCTCTTTGTTGGTTGCAATGGCTGGTTTTCTTGCCCGACATTTTCCGTGCCACCACTTGTATCGGCAGTATCGGTGTTAGTGTCATCTCCCTGTGAGTCCGTATCGGTATTATTAGGCGCGCCACAAGCTGTAAGTAATGCTATTAGCATTAAGGAAACAAGCATTATTGAAAGTAGTTTTTTCATAAGGTTTCCTCCTTTTTTGAGGTTTTTTGCAAATTAGGTGTAAAATTCGAGGGGTGTCGGTTAGGGCACACCACCGTCCCCTGCCTTCACATAATATAAAACACTTAAAAATGGAAAAATGGTTCACTTTTTTGAAAAAATTTTATTTTTTATTGTTTTTTCTCTAATTTTATTGTAGCAAGTACCATTAATTTTGTCAACTTTTCAAGTATACTGTTCAGGCAATGTAGATAAGTGATAAAATCGCTTTGATACTGAGATCCTATCGCTATCGCTCCAGGATGACATGAAGGCGCGTGTTGTCATTGCGATTCGCTACGCTTGTATGCATAATTTCCACTAACGAAAGCAAGCTTTCAAGTGTCATTCTGGAACGCAACGCAGTGAAGTGATAGAATCTCTTTGAATTCGAGATCCTATCGCTATCGCTCCAGGATGACAAAAAAGTTTTGTTACGGACGAGCAATGCTTGCCCCAGCATTTTTGACACAAAAAAGCCACGGAAAATCCGTGGCTTTTTATTTTTATGAAGGTTTATTTTACTTATAGAGTTCAATAAATCTCTTAAGTCTTTCGTACTTAGCCTTAGCAGCCTCTTCACTTGCTGTAAATAGCTTTTCTGCTCTGTCTGGGAATTGTTGAGCAAGACGGCTGTAACGTGTTTCGTTTGTAAGGAATGCACGGTAGTCGCCTGTTGGCTCCTTAGAGTCAAGTGAGAATGGATTTTGTCCCTCTGCCTTAAGTGCTGGGTTGTATCTAAAGAGATCCCAGTAACCAGCCTCAACAGCCTTCTTCATTTCGCCTTGGCAGTTTGTCATACCACCCTTAAGTCCGTGCATTTCACATGGAGCATAACCGATGATAAGTGATGGACCCTTATAAGCCTCAGCCTCAGCTATCGCCTTGATGGTTTGTGCTGGGTCAGCGCCCATAGCGATTTGAGCAACATATACGTAGCCATATGACATAGCAATTTCAGCAAGGTTCTTCTTACCGATAGCCTTACCAGCTGCAGCAAATTGTGCAACCTGACCGAGGTTAGAAGCCTTAGAAGCTTGTCCACCAGTATTTGAGTAAACCTCTGTGTCGAATACCATTACGTTAACGTCTTCGCCAGATGCAAGAACGTGGTCAAGACCACCAAATCCTATATCGTAAGCCCAACCGTCACCACCAAAGATCCATACGGATTTCTTTGAGAGGTATGTCTTGTCAGCAAGGATTTCTGGAGCTACTGGGCATCCTGCCTCAGCTGCCTTCTCAAGCTCTACGATGAGAGCCTTTGTAGCGCCCTCGTTTGCCTTACCGTCGTCAACTGTGTCAAGGTAAGCCTTTGCAGCTGCCTTGAATTCGTCAGAAGCCTTGTCGCTTTCTGCCATTTCAGCAACCTTGCGGATAAGCTTTTCACGGAGAGTCTTTTGACCAAGGTACATACCAAGACCATGCTCAGCGTTGTCCTCAAAGAGTGAGTTAGCCCAAGCTGGACCACGGAGAGAATCCTTGTTTACTGTGTATGGTGTAGCAGGAGCTGAGCCACCCCAAATGGATGAACAGCCTGTTGCGTTAGAAATGTACATTCTCTCGCCGAAGAGCTGTGTGATAAGACGTGCATATGATGTTTCTGCACAGCCTGCACATGAGCCTGAGAACTCGAGAAGTGGTTGGTTAAATTGGCTACCCTTAACTGAAATTTCGTTAAATGGAAGCTCCTTCTTAGAAACGTTTGCAACTGCATAGTCAAATGCTGCTTGTTGGTCAAGCTGTGTAGCTTGTGGAACCATTCTAATAGGTGTCTTTTCTGGAGTGCCGTTTGCCTTAGCCTTAAGAGCAACTGGACAAACGTTTACACAAAGACCACAACCCATACAGTCAAGTGGGCTGATAGCGATTGTGAACTTGTAGTCCTCGCATCCCTTACCGATCATCTTAGCTGTGAACTTTGTTGACTCAGGAGCGTTTGCAGCCTCATCAGCATTCATAGCGAATGGACGGAGTGTTGCGTGTGGACATACATATGAGCATTGGTTACATTGGATACAGTTTTCTGGAATCCACTCAGGAACAGTAACTGCAACACCACGCTTCTCGTATGCAGCAGCACCTTGTGGGAATGTACCGTCAACGTAGTCAACGAATGCAGAAACAGGAAGCTTATCACCCTCCATCTTTGATACAGGGAGAAGTACGTTTTCAACATACTTAACAAGCTCAGGACGCTTGCCCTCAACTGTTTCCTTAACGTCTACAACGTCAAGAGCTGCCCAAGCGGCAGGAACGTTAACCTTAACAAGTGCTTCCTTACCAGCGTCGATTGCCTTGTAGTTCATTTCAACCACAGCCTCGCCCTTCTTTAGGTAGGACTTCTTAGCCATGTATTTCATCTTTTCGATTGCTTCATCAATTGGCATGATGTTAGCAAGTGCGAAGAATGCAGATTGGAGAATTGTGTTTGTTCTCTTACCCATTCCAATTTCGATAGCCTTGTCAATAGCGTTTACAATGTAGAATTGTACGTTATTGTCAGCGATGTACTTCTTAACCTCTGCTGGGAGATGAGCATCAAGCTCAGCCTCTGTCCATTGGCAGTTGAGGAGGAATGTACCACCTGGCTTAACGTCGTTAACAATCTTGTAGCCCTTGAGCATGTATGAAGGGTTATGGCATGCAACAAAGTCTGCTTTTGTTATGTAGTATGGGCTCTTAATAGCTGAATCACCGAAGCGAAGGTGTGAAATTGTAACACCACCGGTCTTCTTTGAGTCATATTGGAAATAAGCTTGGATAAACTTATCTGTGTAGTCACCGATAATCTTAATGGAGTTTTTGTTAGCACCAACTGTACCGTCACCACCAAGACCCCAGAACTTGCAAGAGATTGTACCCTTAGCGCTGGTGTCAACGTTAACTGTTTCAGGAAGTGAAAGACCAGTTACGTCGTCAACGATACCGATTGTGAAGTTAGCCTTTGGCTCATCAGCCTTAAGGTTTTCATATACTGCGAAGATTGAAGCAGGTGTTGTGTCCTTAGAACCAAGACCGTAACGACCGCCAACAACCTTAGCGTTAACACCCTTAATTGCGAGTGATGTAACAACGTCGAGGTAAAGTGGTTCACCAAGTGAGCCTGGCTCCTTAGTTCTGTCAAGAACTGCTACCTTCTTAGCTGTAGCTGGGATAGCCTCAACAAGCTTCTCTGCTACGAATGGACGGTAAAGTCTTACCTTAACAAGACCAACCTTTTCGCCCATTGCTGTGAGGTAATCAATAACCTCCTCGCAAACGTCACATACTGAGCCCATAGCAACGATAACTCTTTCAGCATCTGGTGCACCGTAGTAGTTAAAGAGCTTATAGTCAGTACCGATTCTCTCGTTTACCTTGTTCATGTAGTTTTCTACGATTGCTGGGAATGCATCGTAGTATTGGTTACAAGCCTCTCTGTGTTGGAAGAAGATGTCACCGTTTTCAGCAGAACCACGAAGAACTGGATGCTCTGGGTTGATTGAGCGAGCACGGAATGCGTTGATAGCATCCTTGTCAACCATTTCTTCAAGATCCTTATAGTCCCAAACCTCAATCTTTTGAATTTCGTGTGAGGTACGGAAGCCATCAAAGAAGTTAAGAACAGGAACTCTACCCTTAATTGTTGAAAGGTGAGCAACTGCACCAAGGTCCATAACCTCTTGTGGGTTTGTGCAAGCCATCATAGCATAACCTGTTTGACGGCAAGCATATACGTCGGAGTGGTCTCCAAAAATGTTAAGAGCATGTGAAGCTACGCAACGAGCTGAAACGTGAATTACGTTTGGAAGAAGCTCACCAGCGATCTTGTACATGTTAGGAATCATAAGGAGCAAGCCTTGTGATGCTGTATAAGTTGTTGTTAGGGCACCAGCAGCAAGTGAGCCGTGTACTGTACCAGCAGCACCAGCCTCAGATTGCATCTCTGTAACCTTTACTTGTTCACCAAAAATGTTCTTTAAGCCTGTAGCACTCCATGAGTCGGTGAGCTCAGCCATAACACTTGATGGTGTGATTGGGTAAATCGCAGCAACCTCTGTAAACGCATAGCTGACAGTAGCGGCAGCGGTATTACCGTCCATTGACTGTTTCTTTCTTGTTATCATAAAAAACCCTCCAGTTTTATTTTTTGCAAAAATTTTTGCGCCTTTTCTGAATTTAGGCGCGAAAAAAGCACGCACGCGCGTACCCGTACATAGTAATAATAGCACTTTTTATTTTCAATTTCAATACTTAAGGGTTATTTTTTTAATTTTTGTTACATATATATATAAAATTTAGCATAAACGGGATTCTTATATATAATTGATACAATATTGTCTTGCGCAAAAAAGGAACAGCAAAATTTGCTGTTCCTTTAATCCTATTGTATGTAAGCCTCAGCGCCTGCTTCTCTTAATTCATTGAGAACGTAGTTTGCCTCCTCAAGAGTGTCAAGCTCTGCAATTACGCAAGGAGCTGCATCAATCATATCCTTTGCGGTTCTTAAATCAACCTCAAACATTTCCTTTATTGAGTTCATAACCGCAAGCTGATTTAGTCCACCTGATTGTAAAACCACGCTATACTTGCCTTCCTCACTGTCACTATCCTCTACGCACGCTTCCTCCTCACCGTCAGAAACCGCCTCGTATGTGCCAGTGTTTTCGCCCTCGTTTTGCATAAAGTTGATTTTTTGATTAATTTGTGCAATTGCGCTTCTTGCTGTATCAATATTAGCCTGAACAGCCATAATATCGTTCTCAATTTCGTGTACAGCCTCGCTTTGCTTGCCAATATTGCCAGGTCTATATCTTACAAGTGTTTTGATTGCTTGAATATGCGAAACCAAGCCACCGGTAAGAAGCATATCCGCAGGAATTAATCCAGCACGCTTAATCATTGCAAGCAAAACGATGCCAGAAATAGTACGCACAACAATCATTGTAACAACTGAGCCTACATGGCTTCCATCTCCGCCAGTGCTTACCAAGTTTATAAATCCACTAAGAAGGGTGAAAATATATGCAATGGTAATAATCAGGTGCACTCCTGCAACCACGTTTAGCTTAATTGCATTTTTCTTGTTAAACTGACCGTGTCGCGCCCTTTCAGCAGCCTCTTCAAGGTCTTTCTTTTGTTTCAAGAACTCGCCTATACGGTTAGATGCGTTTTGTCTTGCGTTATATAGCGCTTGAAGCTCGCTTTGTCTTTGTGCCTCAAGCTCTGCATTTTCTCTAATTTGACGTTCTCTTTCTCTGCGCTCAGCCTCAAGCTTTTCAAGAGTTTCCTTAATCTGCGTATTATAACCGATGATTCTTGTTGCCGTCTCGTCGTCTAAGAAACGAATTGCATTTTTGTAGGCTGCATAGTTTTCAAAAACTGTTGTGCAGTAAACGAGGTCAGATTCCTTTGTGCATTTTAGCTGAGCAAGAAGCTTGCCAAGATAAGCGCGTCCGTTTTCAGGGTCATTATCAAGCACCTTTTCAGCATATTCATCAGCGCTTGACCAATCCTCTGACTCAAGGAAGAGATATACACGCTTTAGAAGCGCCTCAGTATTTGCAGCCGGTGCTTGAATAGCTGTTGGCGCAGCCTGTGCTTGTATAGGTGCCTGCACCCTTTGCTCATTCTTTTTGCCTATGATTTTCTTAATACCTCTAATGAGGTCAGGCATAAAGCCAAGCTTGCTCATATCCTGTGCCTGTAGGTGGGAAAATTCTTGTGGCAAATCGTAAGGGTCCATATCCTTATATGCAGGAATTAGCACCTTTCTCGCACCATTTTTAATAAGTGAAAGATATCTTGACCACTCATTCTTCACCCAAACTGCATTAAAGAATTCAGGCTTTGTTCCAAGAACAACCATTACCTTTGCACTATTAAGTGCAGCGAAGATATATGGCTCATAAGCAACACCAAGCTTATCCTCAAGAGTAATACGGGCAAAGAACACCTTAAAGCCCTCTCTCTTTAGCTCGTGATAAAGCTCTGTTGCATAAACCGAATCGTGGGTTCTTCTTCCGTTTTCGTCTGTTTCCTTATAGCAAATAAATACATCAAATGGCTCTTCCTTTTGAGAAATATCAAGGATTCCCTTTTGAATTTCATTTATTGCCCTTGCCTCCTCCTCATAAATAAGCTTTTGAGAAATGTCGGCATATTTTATAGCTGACTTATAGTTGTCATCGTCGAAAATTGACGTATATTGAGCACGGTTAACGGTAGGAATTCTCTTCTTTGTTAGAGGGTCCTCTACGTATTCAATGCCATATTTACAAAGGACGATTGACCAATAGCTTTCCGCATCCTCGATGTTTTCATTAAGAATCTCCTCATAGATTCCCATTGCCTTATCAAATTCATTGTTTCGGCGAAAATGATTTGCGCGGTCGTAAAGCCTTTCAATCATATCATCATTAAGCCTTGGAAGCGTTTGCTGACTGCCACAATAATCGCAGGTGATTGTTGTGCTATTTTCAACATTTAATGCGCCACCACACATTTTACACTTAAAAACTGCCATTTCTAATGTCCGTTGCTCCTATTACTTTAATATTTTGCATTTAGCATTTCTTTCGCTAATAAGAGCAGATAGCTCCTTGGAAAACACAGCTGCGTTTTCTGCGTTTTTCTCATCAACAGCTACTGAAAATTCAGCAAATTTTTCTGTGATTCTACCCTCGACTGATTCGAGTGCTGGGTCTGACATAGGGTCGCTGTATCTAATTTCCTCATATACATTTCTTGCCAAAAGAGAAAGCTCCTCGCCGTCCGCCCTTGCCTTTAGCGCCTCTGCCTCGCTGATAAGCCATCTCATATAAGTTGTCTTTGCTTCAACCCTTGCTTCTACAGCCGCAGCGTGCTCACCGCTTACCTTTGCGCCAAGTATAGAAATAACACCTACAACTAAGGTAATAGCACAAGCGATTATTCCAATCCAAGAAGCAACATAGCCATATACAGCTATGCAAATACCACCAATAACCAAGGTGACAATTAGAGTTGTTATGCTTGTTGAAATCATTGGAAGATTTAAAAATCTCTTATCCTTGCTCTTTTCACTAAGTGCAATAAATGCAATGGCAAGCTGACCAATAAAGGAAATTGTAATTACAATATAAGCCGCCCAGAAAATACCCGTGCCAAGCTTATCAACCTCAACACCATTTATTTCTCTATATCTTGGTGTTACAAACGCAATTAGATTGAAAAGGCCAAGGGACAACGCCCAGCCAATAATATAATAAATAAAGCTTTTAGCGAATTTCATTTTTCATCCTCCTTATTAAAGCTTTTCGCCACATTCTGGGCAGAATTTTGGATTGCCGTTAATCTCTGTGTCACACTTCGCACATTTGCGAGCAAGGGCTGCCCCACATTCGCCACAGAATTTACCCTTAGCTGTCTTTTGACCGCATGATGGGCAAATAACCTCATTGTCGTTAAGGCTTTCTATTTTTGCGCCACATTCTAAGCAGAACTTAGAGGTTGAAGGCACGCTCGCATTACATTTTGGGCAGGTTGTAGCAGGTGCAACTGGCTCTTGTGGCTGGAAGCCCTTAAACATATCGCCCATTTGTGGAGCAATGTGTCCTGCTGCTGCAAGACCAACACCAAGTCCAACCATATCACCAGCAACTGAGCCACCACCTGTGATTGTCATATTGCCAATGCCCTTTGCATATTCCTTTTGAACCTCAGCCTGAATAATGTCTCTTTGGTTGTAGCCTTGTGCCTGCATAATTTCAGCCTGTGCGAAGCCGTCCATCTTTTTAGCCTGAGCCTCTGCCTGAGCCTTAATAAGGTCTCTTTCAGCCTGACGCTTTGCAATTTCTGTTGCTGTTAGCTCGCCCTCAAGGATTGTTTCTCTGTCTGCCTTTATTTTAGCTGTTCTTACAGCTGCCTCTGCCTCTGCAACCTTTGTTTGCAGAGAGATTGTATGAAGCTCACGAAGCTTTTTGAAGTTAGGGTCGTTTTCCGGAAGATTGATTGTTGTTATGTAGAACTGTGGAATTGTAAGACCATATTCCTCAAGTGCCGGTGTAATGTTTCTTCTTAATACCTCGGAAAGAAGCTCAAGGTTTTCGTCAACATCCAAAAGATCAATATTTTGAGATTTTATCGTTGCTGCAAGATGTGTCTTTACAGCAGTTGTGATAAGTGGACGGAAGCAATTTTGAAGCGACTTTGTAAAGAACGCACCACGCTCCTCCCATGCAATACCATTCGTTGTACCAACAAGCTTAATAAGAAGCTTACGAGCGTTGGAAACTGCTAAATTAAGCTCACCAGATGCGCCAATTTCAAGAGGAATACCAAGCGTTGGCTCAACAAAGCGCACAAGCTCAGGTGTGCCCCATTTAATGCCCATTTGAACAGTCTTATTAATAAAGTAAACCTCACAGTGGAAGGGTGATTCTCCACCTGCCACTCTCTTCATTGATTTTCCAACAAGTGGAAGGTTTTGTGTTTCAAGAGTATGACGACCTGGGCCAAACAAATCAAGCGCTTGACCATTAAGGAAGAATACTGCCTCCTGTGATTCGTGAACTATAAGCTGTGTATAATTGTTGAAATCCTCGCGTGGGTGCTTCCAAATAAAGGTATTGTTATCACCCTCATATTTAATTACGTCTACCACATTGTTAGCCATAATAATTGTCCTTTCCCCTGCTACTGCCGGTTTTGTTGAATTTACAAAAGAATCATCGTCCCTTGACGAATTAGCGCCTCCAAAATTTGGCGGTGGCACAACCCAATTTGCTGATGCAATCTTTGAATCTGCCACTGGCGCAGAAGGCTTTGGTGCTTCAATAGGTGGAGCCTTAGGCGCGCCTGATGAAAAGTCATTTTTTGGTGAAGGTGCTTGTGTCTTAGCTGGTGCTGAAATTGTATCAAATAAATGACGGTCCTCCTCTGAAGGAAGCGTTTCATTCATAGATGAAGGCGCACCAACTGCTATCGTTTCCTCTGCAGCCTTGCCTTGTGACACCGCTTTGCCTTCAGTCCTGCTTGAATTGATTGGGGTGCCCTCCATTACAACATCATCAAGGGCTTTTTCTCCCATTTCCTTTTCACATTCTAAGAGCGCATCATAAAATTCCTTTGCAGAATCGTATCTTTGTGCGCGTGGACTGATTGCCTTGACTATTACCTCTCCAAGCTTATTTTTCGCCATCACAGGCGCGCTTGGCATCTTGCCTGTCATTCTCGTTTCAAATGCAATATCCTCGTCCTCTGTTGAATATGGCTCTGGAAATTCTGGCAGGAATGGATTTCTTGATTTATTTAATAGCTTATATAAAACTATTCCAAGTGAATATAAATCCACTGTATTATCGTACTTTTCTTTTCCAAGGTATACCTCAGGTGCTATGAAGTTTGGTGTGCCCTTGACGGACTCAGCACGTGACTTGTCCTTTAGCATTTTGGATACACCAAAGTCCCCAAGCTTATATTCACCCTTGGAGGAAACAAATATATTGTCGTCCTTAATATCTCTGTGAATGATGCTCTTTTCGTGACAGGAAATTAAGGCTGTCAATATATCCTTACCTAATTTTATTACGTCCCTTACAAGTATAGGCTTGCTTTCTATATAGTCTGTAAATGGTGTTAAAAACTCCATCATTATGTAAATGTCGTATGTTTTTGGAGATGGCGTCTCGATAATATCATTTTCATAATATCTAACTATGTTTTTAGTGCCACTCTCTGATAACGTGCTTAAAATTTGTATTTCACTAACTATATCATTAAGCACGCTTGCAAAATAATCGTCTGCCTTCGCATAGTCGCCGCCCATTGAGTTAAGCACGCTTGCATACTGCTTTTTTGTAGGCAATGTAATATGCTTTAGTGCCCTTACGTATGTTCCTGCGGCGTTTGTTTTTGATACCTTATAAACCGTTCCGAATCCGCCGGAGCCGATTTTTTCATCAACATGATAGCCTAATATTTCTTTACCGATCATCAACTTGCTCCTTTCAGAATTCTATCAATATAAGCGTAATGTTATCACCATAGCCGGCATTGCGCCCAAGTGCACGCTCTATAAGAATTTTTCCAATTTGTTTAATGTCTTGATTTGTTTTAAATATCTCTGTCATTTCCTCATCGCTTAATACATCCGTCAAGCCGTCGGTGCATAACAGTAATTTTGTTGTATAGGCGCTTTTTTCAATTTTAAATGCGTCCGCAACCAATTCCCCATTATATCCAATATATCTATATAGGTTTTTTCTTCTTGGGAATTTTTCGCACTCCTCCTTGGACAGAAGCCCTAAGCCTAAGAGCCTTTGTCCCTCTGTATGGTCAACGGATAGCTGCTCCAGCTCCTCTCCTCTATAAGAATAAAGCCTGCTATCACCTACGTTAAAGCCATAAAGCTCACCGTTTTTGCGGACGAAGCCACAAAGCGTTGCGCCCATTCCGTGAAGCTCCTCGCGCTCTCTTGCGCTTTCTACAACATAACGATTTAGCTTTGATATTTCGCCCTTCAAGGCTTCCTTAGTAATAGATGCAGGGTCAAAAATTCTTCTGCTATTTTCAGCCAAGTAGCCAACGCTCATCGCGCTTGCCACCTCGCCCGAGGCATGCCCCCCCATTCCATCGGAGACGGCAATTATAAGATTATCCTCAAGATTACATTCGTATGCCAATTCATACGTCTGCCTGCTTTGAGAAATATAAAGCACCTCTTCCCTTGAAAGAATTCGTCCGTTGGCAATTAGCGCATTATCTTCTTGATTTTCGCGACTGTTTCCAACGCTTGAGGCAAAATATACAGAAGTTTTATCGGTCATTACCTACACCCCATTTTCCATTCGTGTTCGTTTTCCTTCATTTCTTCAATAGTACGATATCGCCATTTTTGTAATTTGGAGCACGGAGATATTGTTCCGTCTACATTTATAAATATCGCGCTTTCGCCAATGTCTAAACACCTAAATTCACTATTTGTAGTATACTCCCAATATTCTTTAAAGCATTTTTCTATTCGATACAAACTTGGATTTTTCGCTATTATATTTTGAATGCGTTGAATTGTATGAGTTGAAATGGTTGGACTGTATATTCCACTAAAAGATTTCACGGGGCGAAGTATGTCTATTTTTTTCACGCCAATATTTACAAGATATTGAGACAATTTTTCAAAATTGTCAATATTTTGATCAGACAATACGACATTGGCACAGCATAATACACCCACATCGCAGGCATCTTTAATTGCCGCCATGCCAATATCATATGTATCACGAGTTAACGAGTTTATACTTTTGTCTATATCATTCATCGATATGCACAAAACATCCAAACCGTTTTTTTTAAGTTCTGAGTATTTCTCTCTTGAATGATTGTATCCAGATGTTGCAAGAAAAACGAACCTTCTATTGCCCTTGCATTCTTTTATCAACAAAGATAAATCCTCATGCATAAGCGGTTCTCCACCGGTTATTTGAACCACCTCAACATCTTTTGTCTGTGGTAAATTTAAAATTTCTTTTACTACATCCAATGATATATACCTGTCCCCTTTTTCGGTGTAGCAGTAGTTGCAATTATAGGGACAAGAATTGGTACATTGAATAACACAAGCCTGCAACCGCAAGATTTTATTCCTTTTCCTTTTCTTGTTGGTCAAGACGAATTAATTTTTGCAAGAACTCCATTCCTTCTGCATCTTGAAGTCCAACAAAGAACAATTTGTCTATTTGATCAAAGTTAAACAGGTATAGCTTTTCAGGATTTATTATTCCTTCAGGATACAAGCATCCGCTAAAATCCCACATTTTACCATTATCAATCTGTTTTTGTCTTAATCCAACCACCATAACTCGTTTGTTACTATTTTTCAAAAGCACAACGGAGCCGATTGGAAGATATTTGTTTTCCATGACTAATTTAAACCTTTCTTTCTCACATTATCCAAAAATCTTTTGTAAAGTGTATTTTATGTATTTTGATTGTCAAAAAAGATACTTACCAAGAGGTTATGGCATTCCAAAAGCTCTTTGCTCCATCCGCAATCGTTTCGCCAACATCACTGAAAAAATCGCCTACTGCATTAACAGCGTCGTTAACAAAATCACCTACTGCTTCAACAGTGTCGCTAACAAAATCACCTACTGCTTCAACAGCGTCGCTAACGGTTTCTTTAAAATTTTCCCATCCTGCATCATTAAATCCAATTTCAATGCCAAGAGAAAATCCCAATATTGCTGCGACTCCGCCTTCCATTTTGAATTTTCCGTTTTCAAATCCAATCTCGCCCTCTGCTCCAATAGCTCCTGCATATCCACCGGCGCTGATTTTTATATCCAATCCAAAAATGCTGAATGTCGCCTCTGCTTTTCCTTGAGCCGCGGCGACCATCGCCTTGCCTTCGGCTTTTGCTATAACTTTACCGTCATCATCAATTTTCATGCCAATCTCGCCTTTTGCTTCAGCTACTCCAATGCCTCCTTCGCCACTTATGCCAAATCCCGCCATATCGTCACCGATATTTAAGGATCCTTCAGCTCCTAGAACTTGGACTGAAGCTCCAACCTCGGCGCCAATAGATATAAATTCCATGGTTTCTTTTTCTTCCCATGTACCATCTTTCTTTTTTTCGCGCGTCTTTGTAGCTTTTCCAAAAGCAAACGAAGTGTCAAAGCTAGCCTCTGCTTTTCCTACGTAGGCATCTACTTCTGCGTTTCCCCAACCCCAATCAGCACCGGCATAAGCATTGACTAAGTATGCACTTGCACTATTATCTGTAACCTTTGTTCCAAGTCCGTTAACATATGCGGAGCCCCATTTATCAGGTTTTTCAAGATCAGTCAAGCCTAAATCAATTTTAGCCGGCAAATATATATCAGGAGAATTCATTCCCAAAGGATCGTCTAAGCTTGCATAAACTATTGCAACTTGAGATAGAAGCGCTCCCATTTGATTCAATGTAGTGGCCTCTTTTTTTAATTCCTCTGGAATCGAAAATATTTTTTCCTTTGCGCCAGAATGATATAAAATATCCGTTTCTGCCGAGTTGATCGTTTCTACATAGGTATTATACACTCTTACCAATTCTTGTGTATATGAATTAATTGTGGAAGAATAGTCATTGATTTTGTTTACATTAACTTTAATATAAGGCAAACTATTTCCTCCTATGTATTATCAATTCAACTTTGTTGTGCTTGTGCGCCTTGTACGTTTGCATTTTCAGTAGCATCGTACGTGTCTGCTGCTTTCTCGAGAAATGTTGCATAGCTTATAATTGTCGTATAAATATCATCAAAATTATCAGCCAAGCCTTGGAACTTTGCAACTGTTGTTTCTGCTGATTCGCCTTGCCAGGTTGATCTTAAGCTTTCGATTTCAGCAGTCATTTCGCCTGTGAATGTTTTAATAGAGTTAGCAACTGTCTTAAATGAGTTTGCCTTGTCTCTCATTGATGTAGAATTAACCTTAATTGTAGCCATTTTAAAATTCCTCCTTAGATTCCTGTATGAAGATTGCTTGCGGCACCTTTAATTGCCTCTTCTGTTTTAACGTAATTTTCCGCAGCTGCCCTAAGATACTTTACATATTGCAAAAGCACTGCCGACATTGTTTCAAAGTCGTTTCTGTAAGCCTCAAGCTTTGCATTAAACGTGTCACTTGCAATACCTTGCCATTGCGCAGATTTCAAGTTTTGAATTTCTGTGTAAAGCTTTGCCCACTCAGCGTTGTAGCGTGCGGTTTTCTCCTCGATTACGTTTGCAGAAGAAACCAATCTTTCTGTTGTTACTGCCCATTCGTTTGCCATAGTTGTTATTTCCTTTCTTTTTACAGCTGTTGCTGATTTTTATTAATTATTTTCGCTATCATCTAAGATTTTTAGCAGCACGTTCCATAGCGTTTGATACATCTGACATGCTTTGCTTCGTTTTTTGTATATCCGAAATAATCTTTGATAAACGGTTTTGAAACTCTTCGGATGCGGGACCTCTCCATTCATTTTTCATTTTATCTCGCAAAATCTCCAGCGAGAGAATTTTGCAGTCCAAATCCGACTCCAAATTATGGATTTGTTCGACTTGGCTAATAGCCTTTGAATAATCAGCCATGATGATACCCCCGTTATATTAGCAATAGTTTTTCGCCGTGAGTGATGCCTAACTGCTTGAAATTACAGCCTGAATTAAGCACCTTGCCTGTTGACGCCTGCATAAGCGCGCCAGCTTGAAGCTTACTACGCTTAATTCCAGGATATTCCTCGCTGATTGCGTTTTGAATTAGCACAGTAGCATCTAACACACTCATTTCAAACGGAATAAGAAAATTATGCTCGACGTTTAAGGAGAGAACCTTTATATTTACCGATAATTTATCTACCATTTTATCCTCCTTATATCTTAACGTAAGCTATTTCGTCCTTCGAATAAACGATAGCCTCACCATCATCTAATTTAATCTCGCGCGATTTTGTTGGCACACTGTATATGTCTGTCGTTATCGCCTGGGCAACGGAGTTATTAATCTCGCCACCGATAATTACACCACATTGTGCGCGAACAAGCATTGAGTAAAGTCCGGCGCTTTGATATTCACCCCAGCGTTGCATATCATCAAGCGTAACTATATGAAGCCTTGGGCTTCTTGATACTATCTTCTCAAATTTGTTAAGCGCCTCATCAGAAATTCTATCAAAGAAATCACAAAATCCGTCTATAACTATAATTATATCCGTTAGGTCGCTTTCCTCCTTTGCCCACAAATCATCAACAAAAGCATCAATGTCGTCGACAAATTCAAGTTGAGAAAGCTCCTCGTCACGATTAGAGGATATTATGTATGCTTTTTTACCCTGCCTTACGATACTTGCCTTGAGCTTTTTCGCAAGCCCGCTGCTTGCACGTGTGCCGATGAAGATTCTTTTAGCGCTCGAATAATTAAATCCAACCTCTTCGCCACTTGCCTTATCAACGCCAACAAGCATATCACCCTCGTCAGATGGCGCATATTTGTATCTTTTACATTCGATTTTTTGAGCTGTAGGAATCAATGATGAAATATCCTTAATGGGTGCGTTTTTCTCGGTGCTTGATTTTATTTTTCTTTTGCTTGAATAGCTGTTGCCCTTAGAGACCTTAGCCATTTCAGCATATATCTCATTTATTTTTGAAGCACGAAGTGATTCGTTTGAGGCATTAAACGGAACAGCAAACTGCACCTCCGTCGCCTTACCGCCCTTAACCACTAAGCCTCTGCCCTTAGCCTGCTCCGGCATAATTGGAACAGACACGTTAAGAATATCTCTGTACGCGCCAGAATCATTCATATTAAGGACTATTCTTTCTGAAATATGCTCAGTTACCCTATAGTAAATTGCACCCTTGCTATTACCTGTAACAATGAAATAAATACCACAGGCGCGCGCAGCGGACACTAACTGAACAAGCGTATCCTCTACCCTGTGCGTTTTTTCACGGAATGCTGCATAGTCGTCAAGTGCAAAAATTATCATTGGCATTTTTTCATCAGTAAGTCTTATATATGACTCGTAGTTTGCACAATGGCTCTTTGTAAATATCTCTCTTCTTTCTGCAATTATTCCGTTTAGAATATCAAGCATTTCGTTTAATCCTGCATCATCGCTATCGGAAACATACCTTGAGCAATGAGGCATTGAAGCGAGGCTTGCAAGTCCTCCACCACCAAAGTCAGCCACAAATAGATTTAGCATCTCTGGCGAAAGCTTAAGCGCCAAGGAGAACAGAATTGTTTGAATAAGTGTACTTTTTCCAGTACCTGAAGCGCCATATATTGCCAAATGTCCGTTTTCCAAGAAATCAACACTATATTGCTCCTGCTTTTGCTTTTCCGGCAAATCAACCATACCACAAATAGCCTGCATTTGTGTATCTGTATCCCACTCGTCAATATTAAGAGCAAGTGCGCTGTTAAGGCACCTTTCAAGGAGTAAGGATGTGGAAAGAGGTGGAAGCCATAGCTTTTTCGCCCTGAGCTTCTGCTGCTCACCAATGCTTGCAAGAAGCGACACTGTCTCCTCAAGCTGTGTACGCTCACTCTTTTTGTCAGCAACGGATTTTTTAGAGGTTCTTATTCTTTCCGCGTGCCAGTTTACCATGTCAACTGAAACGCTGTCCTCATCTATATATTCCTTTTGCTCTATATAGTCAGCACCACTATATCCAGATTGAATCTGCTCAAAGATTTCGTCGTAGCCAACCTGAACAAACGCACGACCTGGTTGCTTAATGAGTGCAGCCTCTGGCTTGCCAAGCATATCCATACTATCCTGCTTGTCAAGAACCTTTAGGCAAACCTTAAACTTTGAGTTGCTCCAAATTTGTGGGTCAACAACACCACTTGGTCTTTGCGTCGCCAAAATAAGATGTATTCCAAGGCTTCTACCAACCTGTGCTATGTCTATAAGCTTGGACATAAACTCGGGATGCTGGGATTTTAGCTGAGCAAACTCGTCGATTACAATAATCAAGTGAGGAAGTGGTTGATCCAGCTTTTTGTCCTTGAAATATTTATGGTATGAGTTGATATCAATCTTATCAACTCCTAATATCTCTGCAGATTTATTGAAAAGGCTTTGTCTGCTCTTCACCTCTGCCTCTAAGGAAATGAGCGCCCTGTGTAGCGTATTTCCAGAAAGGTTTGAAATGGTTGCCGCAAGGTGAGGTGAGCGCAAGAATGGTCTTGCCATATCGCCACCCTTAAAGTCAACCAGAACAAAGGCAACCTCATTAGGGCTATAGTTTATCATCATTGATAAAATATAAGCCTGTAAGAATTCACTCTTACCTGAGCCTGTTGTTCCCGCCACTAAGCCGTGACAGCCGTGATACTTTTCGTGAATATCAAGCGAGAATATCTCGCCACCTGCCTTAACGCCAATAGGTGCAGCAAGGCTCCTTTCCGATACGTTTGTGCCCCAATGGTTTGTAATCTCCAAGGCACCAACGTTTCCAACCCTGAACATATCAAGGAAGGTTACTCTGTCTGGAATTGCCTCTGTGGTTTTATCAATTTTCACAGGAATTTGATTTATTTCGCTGCAAAGCTGTTTCATTAATGAATCAGAAACAGAGTCGGATTTATATTTTATAAAGCGGTTGTTGTTTTCATTTTTAACATACATACCGCAAACCTCTGCGTCCTTTTGAATTATAGCAACGCATTCCTTTGGAATATTACTAAATCTCTTTCCAAAGAACACAGTAGAAATACCAGAGGTGTTGTCCTTGTCAATTAAACGCTTTCTAAACGGCAAATCCTCAATTAAATTATCATCCAGCACCAAAACAACATATCTTGGTAGCATATCCTCATTGCCCTCTTGGCTTGTCTCGCGGTCTGAAACAACCTCATCAAGATGTGCAAGAAGCGCCCTTGCCTCTTGTGGAGTGGTTGCCACGTATCGACGCTTTCTATCATTGCTCCATGTATGTGGTAAATCGTTAGCCCACTTAAGTGAAGACAAGTCTGAGGAATTATAAATCAATGCGATTTTAACCTCATCTGGTGAGTGAAGCGCAACTATATTTGAAACAATAACCTTGAAAACCTCCTTGGTGTCGCCAACAACGCCAATTACCCTTTTGTCAGCCAAGGAAATAGCAATTGGAACATCGGTTAATGTTTCGTATCTGTTTTTTAGGTCAAGCGCCTGCTCAACCATTGGGTCATCCTCAAGGGTGAATGCCTTTTCTGGTGCTTGGATGTTCAATGGCGTGTCAATTTCACCAACACCTAAGCGTACAAGCAAAAAGTCCTCGTCTGTTGGCACCCTTTCCCAAAGGCGCCTGTTTCTGTCAAATATAAATTTCGACGTGTCAGCAGGAGATGGCATTGCGCTTTCCTTCAAAACGCGTGCATTCCTTTCATGCTTTTCCTTTATTTCGCCTTCCTTTTCAGCCAAATAAAGCTCATATCTTTTTATTCTATACTCCTCGTTTAGCCTTTCCTGCTTTTTGTTATATCTTCTCAAAAGCACTGGCCAAAGAAGCGCACCTGCAAGCATGCTGACAGCCATTACACTGCTTGTTATAACTGATGCAATGCCATTGCCCTTAACAGCATTTGCTATCGTAATACCAACGCTGGCAAGCATAGCAAGTGACATTGTAATAGAAGGGCCTGCCGTCAACAAAAACGGTGGTTGCTTTGATTTTTGAGGTGGTGTTGGGGCATCAATTACTATTTTGTCCTTGTCAACGGACTTGATAATTCTTGGCGTCCTTACATAATCACTTTCCTCCTCGTCCTTTTCAGGAGATGCGATTTCATACTCTTGAAGCAAGCTAAGCGCATTTGTCCTAATGTTTGATGGCAAAACTAATGCTCCGTCAAAGTAAACCATTGTTGTTCCCATTAAGTAAATCTCATCGCCATTCTCAAGCTTTCTTGATGACTCTCTTTTTCCATTAACATAAATTGGCGTCTTTGTAGACAAGTCCTCAAGCACATAAGCGTCATTTTCCTTGTGAATAGCGGCGCATTTACGAGAAACATTTGCATTGATGTCTATTATTATATTCGACTCCTCTGAGCGTCCAATAAATACATTTTCTTCACCAAGCATATATATATTCGATGACATAGAAAGCGTGCTACAATCAACGAAAAGAGCTGAATACACAACTCCATCGTTATCAAAGGTTAAATAGTCACCGTGTGAGATTTGCAAGGAGCCCTCTGCCTCTTGTCCTGCACTATAAATTTTTACAGCTGAGGATTTGCTTTGCAAGGTGTAATATTCCGCCTGAATATGAATAGGCAAATATATTTTCTTGTTTCCAAAAACAAAGCTCTTATCAACATAACCATTGAACGAATTTTGAATAAGCTCATCAATTTTATATTGACACATTTTATTATTTACAAAAATCGTTACTATAAAATTGTTCATACTGTCTCCTTGCGCTTAGCTTTCTAATAATTAAGAAATTTCGCGGGTAAAACTAATAAACAGTAGCGCCCGCGAAAAATATATAATAAATTATAACATATTATTCATAATTTGTCAATATTTACAACAAATTTCCACTTATTTTGCGCGATATTATAAAAGCGCGTGAGTTTTCACGCGCTTTTTTGTTATTCTTCGTCTGAAAATTCATCAAGCGATATGCCTTGTAGCTCCTCGCTTTTAATATTGCCCTTTACTCTTTCGTAATACGAGATTTTTTGGCGTATCATAGCGGTAATTTCGTTTTGCACGCTCATTTTCTCGTTTTTTGAAACAACGGCAAGCTTTTTTGCTACGTCCTCGCTTAAGCGAATTTTTAATATCTTGTTCTTTTTCATGGTTTCACCTAATTAAAGTATTTCTTGTCAAACAAATTTTAGTTAAAGTATTTCTTATCAAGTGAGCGCAGTCCTATTGCCTCCGCCAGATGTACTTGCCTTCCCCTTGAGGGGACACATTGACACTAGAAAACTTGTTTTCTCAAGTGGAAAGCGTGCATGCGAGTGAAGTGAGTCGCAAGGGGGACCACAGCCACCAAGCTGTAAATACACTCTCGCTTTATAAGTGGTGGATGAGGTGTTTTTACAAATTTTAGTTAAAATATTTCTTATCAAGCGAACGCAGTCCTATTGCCTCTGCCAGGTGTTGTGGCATAATATCCTTACTACCACCAAGGTCTGCAATTGTGCGTGCAAGCCTTAAAATTCTGTCGTGTCCACGTGCTGAAAGGCCAAGGGCTGTAAATGCCCTTTCCATAAGGGCCGAGCATTCTGGCGATAGTGCGCAGTATTTTCTTAGGTGCTTTGATTCCATTTGCGCATTACATGTAATTTTTGCGCCTGCTTCTGTTGTGTCGTTTTCAAAGCGAGCCTGCATTATTTTGCGTGCGCTGTTTACCCTTTGTCTGATTGAAAACGAGGACTCTGCCTCTTGCTTTTTAGAAATTTCGTCATAGTTTAGCGAGGAAACCTCAATTTGAATATCTACTCTATCAAGAAGAGGCCCGCTGATTTTTGAAACGTATTTTTTAATTTCCTCTTTTTTGCAGGTGCAGGGGCGCGTTGGATGCCCAAAGTAGCCACACTTACAAGGGTTCATCGCCGCAACTAACATAAATCTGCACGGATATGTAATTCTGCCCGCCGCCCTTGTTATCGTGATTTTTCCGTCCTCAAGCGGCTGACGAAGTGACTCAGTCACCTGACGGTTAAACTCTGGTAGCTCATCAAGGAACAAAACCCCATTAGAAGCAAGAGAAACCTCACCTGGAACCGGAATTTTGCCACCTCCAACCAAGGCTGGCGCCGACATTGTATGGTGAGGGGCACGGAAGGGTCTTTCTCTTATAAGAGAAACGCCCTCTGGTAAAATGCCAGAAACTGAATGTATTTTCGTTGTTTCAATCGACTCGTCAAAGGTCATTTCGGGAAGGATTGATGGTATACGCTTGGCTATCATTGATTTTCCTGTGCCAGGTGGGCCGATAAGAAGCATATTGTGTCCGCCCGCTGCTGCAATTTCTGTTGCACGGCGCACAGCTGCTTGCCCCATTACGTCGCTAAAGTCTGGGTAGGCTGGTGATTTTTCGGAGTCGTCTAATCCACCTACAACCGGTGCGATTTTATCTACCTCATTAAAGTGATTTACAAGCTGAGTTACGTTTCTTACCCCGTAAACCTCTATATCCCTTAAGGCGCTTGCCTCCCTTACGTTTTCAAGTGGCACAAAAAGCTTTTTCTTTCCTGCATTTTTGGCAGCCGATGCCATACATAAAACACCATTTACACGGCGCACGTCTCCAGAGAGTGAAAGCTCACCGATGAAGCAACATTCATCAAGCGCCTCCGGCTTTGAAAAAATCTCACCATTTAAAAGAATACTTACTAAAATTGCAAGGTCAAAGCTTGAGCCCTCCTTGCGCTTGTCCGCTGGCGCTAAGTTAACTATTATTTCCTTTTGCGGAAATGGCAATTTAGAGTTAATTGCCGCAGCCTTAACCCTCTCCTTTGCCTCCTTAATCGCGTTATCAGGAAGTCCAACTATTTCAAAGCACGAAAGATTTCTTGTAGAGTGGCACTCAACTGTCACTAAGTATCCGTCAATTCCGAAAAGTCCTGCACTATAAGCCTTGCTAATCATAACTCACACCTCTAAAAATCGTACTAAGAAAAGTTTACCATACTTTGAATAAAAATTCAAGAAAAAGAAAGAGGCACACTAACGAAAATTAGCGCCCTCTTTGCTTTAAATTTTATTCTATGCCTACTACGGCAGTCACCACTATGCCTCGATAGCCTTGAGAATCTTACGTGCAATCATCATTCCACCAACCCAGTTAGGATGAACTCTATCCCAAGAAATGTAAGCTGGATAGCGATATTTAAGGTGGTTATCAAAGTCCTCTTGCACGTCTATGTATTTGATGTTGTACTTCTCTGCGTATTTTTCTACAACCTCTTTGCAAATTTGTGCATATTCAAGAATACGCTTTTTCATTGGGTCCTCGTTATTTGCTTCCATATAAAATGGGCTGATAACAAACATACCCTTTACGTTTGGAAGCGTACGCTCACAAACTGCCTCAAGGTTATTACGATATGGGTCTGGCATTAATGCGCTATTATCAAGATTTGGCTCATCAAACTGACGCCAAACGTCATTTGCACCTATCATAACGAAAACCCAGTCAGGCTTGCACGCCTCAACGTTTTTCTCCCAGTTGGCAAGCATATCCTTGCTGGCAGCGCCACTCTCGCCAACGTTTATAATGCGAAGCATTCTTTCGGGATAGTCAATTGCGAGGCTTGAGTCAACCATACGAACGTAGCCGTTGCCAAGTCCCTCCCAAAGTCCCATACCATAAGGGCGCTTTCTTCCACAGTCAGTAACTGAATCTCCTGCGAATACTATTGTTTCTCCATTTTGAAAAATCATTTCTTTTCTCCTTGCTTTTTATTTAGAGGCTTTTTCTTTTTTACCGAAAAGCCGAATTTACCAATACGCTCACCGAGTCTATAATACTCTCCGTGGGCAAATGCGCAAAGATGTGCGCGATTAATGCAAAGCTTGTCACCCTCTAAGAGTGACTTATCTACGTTTACTGCCAAAATATCAGCAAGAAACATATCGTGTGAGCCAAGAGGTATTACGTCAGTTACCTTACACTCAATTGAAATAGGACACTCCCCTATCATAGGTGCTTCAATTTTCGTTGCTTTTTCCTTGGTCAGCTTGCATTTTTCAAACTTGTCAATCTTGCGCCCTGTGTACATTCCGCAAAAATCCGCCACCTTGGCAAGGGACGAGGGCGTTAGGTTTATTACAAACTCACCGGTTTTCTTTAAAATTTCATATGAATATCGCTCAGGGCGAACGGAAATATACGTTTTTGGTGGGACAGTGTTTGTAATTCCACACCAAGCAACCGTAATTATATTTGATTTTTCCATATCTCCAAGCGAAACCATAACCGCAGGCACCGGAGCAACAAGTGCGCCACCACGCCAACTAATCTTCTCCATATCGCTTCTCCACAAAATGAGGACATAAATTTATTATTTCAAGCCCGCTACGCCTTGCGTATCTAAAGGTTTGTCCTGTGCCTGAAATATAAGTGCCGTCGTAGTAGGTAATTAGGTACGAGGCACTATCCACCATTTTATAATTTCTTATTTTCATACAATCCTTAGTATAAGTATAGCTTGGCATATCAACAAAATCTGCCTTTTTTAGTATCTCCTTATACTGTCGCCTGTCGCCAAAGCTCCACCTTGACTCCTGCCCCTGGCAAGGCACATAAATGTGAAGCTTAATCTGCGGGTGTGATTTTTTAAGGCCTAAAATACACAGGGCAACCTCTGTGTCAAAGCCGAGTGCGCCACCAGCAATAAAGGTGTCAATGCCCTTTTCTATCAAGGCTTCAACTGCGCCAATCAGCTTGCTTCTTGAATAGTCACTATCTAAATATCTATGTCCTGAAAAGCAACATGCATTTTCCCTTGACAAATCAGACCCTCCCTTCAAGAACTAAACTATTTTCATTATATCACCAAGGGAGCATAAATACAATAAAATATCAAGATTTTATGCTTTGTTTTTTGAAAAAATTACTTTTTTATCGACATTTACCGACACCACATCTATAAAAGGCTGTGTATTCTTTCTTTTACAATAATCCATCATCAAAAAGCACGCGCTTTTGACACCGTGCTTTGACAAAATCCCCACCTCTACATATGTATAATTAAATAAAAAACGAAAGAGGTATTTTATGATAAAAGCTTTGTTTAAGAAAAAAATCAAGCTACCAGCCGAGGCTAAGGCTATAATAAGTGAGCTTTTAGTCTTTTTCCTTGCGCTGATTATTACGCCCGTGCGCTTTGCATTTGGGATTTATCCATTTGGAATTGCACTTTGTGCAAGCACAAGGCGTCACACTCCATTTGCATTAGCAGGTGCTATCACAAGTATCGTTTTCTTTATGGATTTTAATATTGTCTACTTAGTTGCATTCCTTGCATTACTTGTCTTAAGGCTTCTTGCCTCGTTTTTAAAGAAGCCAGATAAATCACCACTGTTAGGTGAAAGGCGCACAAAGCACATCTTCAAGGAAATTTTTGAGGAAAACGTAATTTTCAAGGTGCTAATAGCGCTTAGCGTTTCCTTGGGAATTGGAATTTACTACGTAATTATAAACGGATACTTGTTTTATGACATTTTTTCACTTGTATTTTTTATTTGCGTATCTCCTATTCTTGCCTACCTGTTTATAGGTGCTTTTAATGGCAACACTAAGTCAAAAGCATTTCTAATTTCAATCGTTGCTATACTCTTCTCCCTTGCATATGCCCTAAGCGGTAAAGAGCTTGGAGGAATCGATTTTTCAATTGTAATTTCTCTTGCCTTGACTCTTTATGTTTCTAAAAACTCGTCAACTCTGTACGCATGTGTGCTTGGCTTAGTGCTTGGACTGGCAGGCGAGCCAAGCTTTGCGCCAGTTTACGCCTTGTGCGCGCTTGTTGCTGGACTTTTATGGCGTGTTTCGTCTTATCTTGCCATTATGTGTGGCTTTATTGTTTCAATGGGATATGCTATTTTTGTAAGTGGCTATGAGGCCATTGCCTACCTTGCGCCAGAGGCTCTTGGTGCTTCCTTGATTTCCTACCCTATTTTGCGTTTTGAGCTAATTCCAAGGCCTGCCTTTTTAGACGCTAACGAATCATCACGAGAAAGCGCCAAGGAGCTTGATTTAAAAAAGCAAAATGAGCAAAGCCGACACAGCCTTGAAAATATGGCGCACGCATTTGGCGACATTTCAAAAATTTTCTATGACGTGTCAAAAAGAACAAGGGTGCCGACAAGAAGTGAGCTTGAAAGGACCTGCCTTGAGGCGTGCGAAGCATACTGCTACTCCTGTCCTAAGGAGGAAATTTGCTGGAAAAAGGACGTGCCAACAACAGAAACAAGCATAAAAAGCATGAGCGAAAATGCATTTTTCCTTGGGAAGGCAACAAAAAGCACGCTTGACGAAAGGTTTTTGCACCGTTGTCCAAACGTGGATAAAATTATCAATCGAATTAACAAAAGGACTGAGTCGTTTTTTGAGGGTGGCATCAAAAACGACAAGCTTGAAATTAGTGCAAGTAGCTTTGAGTTAACCTCGAAAATTCTGCACTCAGCATCAACTGATGGGATTGAGGACGAAATGAAAAACAAGGACCTTGCTAATACTCTTTCAAAGCGTGCCTCTCTTCTTGGCTTAGTCTATGATAAAATCGAGGTCTTTGGTGGCAGAAAGAAGCGCATTTTAATCGTCGGGGTTGACACGTTGCGCAGTGGCACGCTTCCAAGTGAGCTTTGTGCGTCCTTTGAGGAGGCGCTAAAAATCAAGCTTTCCGAGCCGATTATTTCATATGCCGACGATACTGCCACGATTGAAATAAATGAGCTTCCACCATATAAAATCACCTCAAAAATTGCGTCCGTTCCTCTTGACCCAAGCGCAAACGGTGACAGCGTCCTCACCTTTAAAAACGACTTTGACAAGGAATATTTTTTAATTTGCGATGGCATGGGCAGTGGCGAGAGTGCAAGCATTACCTCAGGCATGTGCGCCTCATTTTTGGAAAAGCTTCTTAGCGTTACAAAGGAAAAGGAAATTGCAGTTTCTATGCTTAATAACTTTGTTAGGGCGAAAAATAAGGAGTGCTCCTCAAGCATTGATTTACTTGAGGTTGACGTGGCTTGTGGTGAGGCTTCATTCTTAAAAAGTGGTGCTGCACCATCGTTTATCAAGCGTGGCTCACACGTGTTTAAGCTTTCGTCCAAAACTGCCCCTATTGGAATTATGAAAAGGCTTGACTCAGAAAAATTATCCTTTACCTTTATGCGTGGTGATATTTGCATTATGCTAAGCGATGGCACCTTGGATGGCAAGAAAAATCAGGATGCATCCTTTATTGTTTCATATCTTGAGGAAAACGAAAATACTGACCCTGAAAAAATTGCAAACGATATTATTTCTCTTGCGCGTGAGGCAGGGGCAAAAACGGATGATATGAGTGTGCTCGCCTTGAAATTTGAATAAAACAAAAATACACCTCATATATTTAATCGAGGTGATTTTATGAAAAGGCTTGCTTTTTTCCTTATGCTTTTATGTACCCTGTGTTTTTTGGGGTGCCAAGGTCAAAATTACGACATTCTTTCCTATCAAAATAAAAATATAAGCGCAATTTGTACTCTAAACGACGAATACAAAATCAAGGTTGAAAGAAAAAACGATTTAAGCAGTGTTTCCTTTTTAGAGCCAAAGGAGCTAAAGAGTGTGATATTTACTTTAAAAAATGACGAGTTAAGCGCCTCGGCTGGTGAGGTTAACATTCCTCTTTCCAAAGAAAATGCTGACGGAATTTATGCAATTTTAAATATGTTTTCCCTTGACACAGCCACAGTTAAAACTGCCAAGGATGACGGCGAATTTGACGTGTTAGAGTTTGATACCGAAATAGGACTTTATACCCTTTTGATGGGAGAAAACAATTTACCAAGCAAGATTATAATTTCGGGGGATGGGTATTTTTTCGAAATATTAATTGATGAAATTTCTCTTTCATAAAACGAAAAAGGAGTGTCGTTTGACACTCCTTTTTAATTATCTTTTAAGGCTTAAAGCAATTTTTACCTTTTCGCAAATTCCCTTTGCGTTTAAGCCATAGTATTCAATAAGCTCCTTTGCTGGACCACTCTTACCAAACACATCGTTTACGCCGTGCTTAACTACTGGCACTGGGTAATTTTCACCGATTGCCTCAGCAACTGCGCTACCAAGACCACCGATAATATTGTGCTCCTCGCTGACAACAACTGCGCCAGTGATTTTTGCATCATCAACAATAGTCTTTACGTCAAGTGGCTTAACCGTGTGGGCGTTGATTACGGATGCTGAAATGCCATTTTCAAGAAGCATTTTTCTTGCCTCAAGCGCCTCGTAAACCATCATTCCGTTTGCTACGATTGTAACGTCCTTACCCTCGGCAAGCTTGATTGCCTTGCCTATTTCAAACTTGTAATCATCGTTGTCATTAAAGATAGGAAGTGCAAGTCTGCCAAAGCGAATATATACTGGACCATTATAGTTTATTGCTGCCTCAACTGCGCATCTTGCCTCAACTGCGTCACTTGGGTTGATTACAACCATACCAGGGATTGTACGCATCAGGGCAATGTCCTCGTTGCATTGGTGAGTTGCACCATCCTCACCTACTGAAATGCCTGCGTGTGTTGCGCAGATTTTTACGTTTAGGTGTGGGTAACCGATTGAGTTTCTTACCTGGTCAAAGCTTCTGCCCGCTGCGAACATAGCAAAGGTGCTTGCAAATGGGATTTTTCCACAGGTGGAAAGGCCGGCTGCAACTGAATACATATTGTTTTCTGCAATACCGCAGTCAAAAAATCTCTCTGGGAATTTTTTCTTAAATATACAAGTCTTTGTAGCCTCGGCAAGGTCTGCATCAAGCACTACAATGTTTTCGTACCTTTCACCAAGCTCAGCTAATGCATTACCATAGGCTTCTCTTGTTGCAATCTTGTCTGCCATTAGTTGTTACCTCCCAAGGAATTTTTGTAAGCTGTAAGCTCTGAA
The DNA here is from genome assembly GCA_017501545.1 of Clostridia bacterium. Lineage (GTDB taxonomy): Bacteria > Bacillota > Clostridia > Oscillospirales > CAG-272 > RGIG2000. The sequence goes on from JAFVWS010000035.1 coordinate 114,112, forward strand.
ACTGCAATATTATATTGCTCCTCATTTGGAGCCTTGCCATGCCATGAGGCTTGGTTTTCCATAAATGAAACGCCCTTGCCCTTTATGGTTTTTGCCACGATTACGCTTGGCTTGCCCTTGGTCGCCCTTGCATTTTCAAGCGCGCCAAGAATTTCTTCAATATTATGTCCATCAATTGTGATTACGTTCCAGCCAAAGGCAAGAAGCTTGCTTTCATAAGGCATAGTGTTCATAACGTCTGACACCTTACCATCAATTTGCAAGCCATTATTGTCTATAATTAGACAAAGGTTGTCAAGCTTATAGTGTGCGGCAAACATAATTGCCTCCCAAACCTGACCCTCTTGGCTTTCGCCATCACCGATAAGGGTATATGTACGATAATTTTTGCCGTCCACCTTGCCTGCAAGCGCCATACCACAAGCGCATGAAAAGCCTTGTCCAAGTGAGCCGGCTGACATATCAACGCCCTTAATCGCCTTCATATCAGGGTGTCCCTGTAAAAGTGCGCCTGTGTGTCTGAAGCTTTTTAATTCCTCTGCTGGGAAAAAGCCCTTAAGTGCAAGTGCAGAATAAAGACCTGGGCAGGAATGTCCCTTTGAAAGGACAAATCTATCGCGTCCCTCCCACTTTGGGTTATTTACATCAACATTAAGCTCGCTAAAGTATAAGCACGCAAGGATATCAGCTGAGGAAAGTGCGCCACCTGGGTGTCCACTTTTTGCATTATAAACTGCCTCAACTGCACCAAGACGGATATCAGTTGCGATTTTTTTGAGTTCTAAAATCTTTTGCTTGTCCATTTTGCTCTCCTTTAAGCCAAGTGAGTTCCTTGGCGTATATTACATATACACCATTTTAGCATTTTTAAAGCTTAATGTCAATATTATTTAAGAGGTAAGTTTTGCTGTTTTTAGATGAGGTAATACGAGAGAAATGCTATGAGGCTAATCGCTGATTTGTAACATAAACCTTGAATTTTTGCAAATAATCAATTTTCTTGATAATGCCACCACGGTGCTCATCCACTACCCACGAAAAGCTTGAGTACATTTGAATAATGCCTGAGGTGATATACATCACAATTTGAAGGGTGTTCCAAATAAGCACTGCTGGATTTATTTCACTTACGAAGGTAACGCCAAAGTAGCCAAAAATCACAGCCATCACAACGCGTGAAAGTGCATCTGAAAGGTTTTTCTCTCTTGCGTATTCTCTTTTGCTTTTTCCAAAGTCAAAGGGGTTATTTTCCTTGACTCCGTCACACGTTAAGGCGCTTGGAGTTAAGTGCTTGATTTTTAAATTTGATGCCTTGTCGTACGCCCTTTTTCTTTTGAAATTTTCAAAAATCATTTTGCGCTTTTTTCTGCCCTTAGCGCCCTTTATTTCCTCGTCGGAATATAATTCATAGCTTGATGAGCATAAAATGCCCTCGCTATCAAAAAAGTCATTATAATGCAGTCCTGCAGTGGCTAAGATTTTGCGTCTTAACGAGGAAATTGCACGCTTATTTTCCATTTCGCAAAAATCCTCAAGCTTGTCAACGTAAGGGGAAATTTCCTCTATGCTTTTTGAATATAGCTGTGCAGTTTTAATTGTCCTTTCGTCGCTTTCTCCCTTGTTAATTCCTATAGAACGGAAAACGCCGTTAATAAGAAGCCCGACAAGCATACTGATTACACCCGTGGCAATTATCTCGCCAACGCTTTTTCCCGTCTTTGAAATAAGAATAAAGCTTCCACCTATGTAAACAAGGGAAATTAGGACTACTGCAATATAGCCTGCGTTTTTATATAATGCGTCAAAGAGTGTGATTTTTTTCATATTATACCCGTCCAGAAATTGATTCTATTGCGCTTTTTACTGCCGACTCTGTTTTTTGGTAGGATTTTTTCTCCTTCTCTTTTCTTATAAAGATGCGTACAACTGCCGAAAGGATTTCTCCCACTAGTGCAAGCAAGGAAAAAACAACGATGTCAGAAATAATGCTTTCCAAAAGATATGAAAGAATCAAAAGCCCTGCAAAAAACGCAATTGAGCTTTTGATTTTCAAAAAGCCAAGAGCTTTTATTATCAAGATTGCAATTACAAAAATTGCGCCGAAAAGAAGCTTTATTCCCTCTGGCACGCTTCTTATATACCTATCGTGATTTACTATAAAGTAAATCAAAACTGGCAAAACGCTAAAAAGCACGCTAAGAATATATAAAAGTGGTAGCTTCATTCTTTTCATAATTATTCCTCCTTACAGCTAAGCCTTTCGCACTCTGCCAAAAGTCCACTAATCTTGGCGCCGTTTCCACTCTTTATTACGTCCTTATTTTGGCTAAAGCCAAGGGACACCATTTTTCCTATATACGTACATTCTGTAATTAGCTTCTGGGTGGACTCTTCAAGCTCTATTAGTTGCTTTTCAAGACGAGGAATATCTGAAACTATTTTCTTTAATTCCTCTGCCTTTGCGTTTAAGTACTCACTCTGTGCCTTAAAGGACGTGTCGCGATTTTTCGCCTCTTTTTCAAAGGACTCCTTAGCGCTTCTAATCTTGGCAAGTGAGCTTCTGATGCCTGCCAAGGTCGCAAGTAACGCTGAAACTGAGGTTAAAACACCAACAATGACAGGTATGATTTTTTCCTTTATGTATTCCTTAATATCTGTTTTTTCCTCGCCGTTTTCCGCCTCGGACAAGCCACCTGCATCCGTTTCCAAGCTTTCGTCTGGCGTCACGTCGGTAGCAGACGCGCACGAGCGGAAGGCAAACAAAAAAACAAAGGTAAGGACCAAAGCAACTGAAATTGTTATAATTAATTTTTTCATTTTTCCTCCTTGAATTTTGGCACGATATAGCCGTTTTCTATTTCGTAAGAGATTATTTCGCCCTCGCCCTCAATTTCTAAAAGTGGGTACTTGCCCACCATTCTAAAATCATCGTATGATGGGTTGGTTTTCACTCTTCTCTTACCATTTTTGTCGGTATATTCAATTTTATTTTCGAGGTTTTTTTGTAGCTTTCCCTCGACCAAGCTATAAACGCTTTTATATGCAAGCATTATTCTGCCTCCTTATAAATTAAACTTACTTCCGTATCTTTCTGCGCCACGCCCTCAATAATTTCACTCGTACGAGTATAGCCAGAAATGTGTGGCACAATGATTTGGTATTTTGAGCCAAGCCTTATAGTGTGTGATTTCGGACTTGAAATTTCAACACCGCTTTCGTCCAAATACCTTATTAAAAGCGCTCTCTTTTCTTCGTTTTCTTGGCTCATTGAATAGTAGGTTGCCGAAATTCCATTAGCGCCTATTCCCGAAGCGCTTAGCGTGCCATTTTTGCCACGAGGCACCAAGATGGAAAGCAGTGCTCTTCCAAGGTCGCTATTTGAAATATCATGTGTTAATGCCACCCTTCTTTTTAAAAGAATTTTCATAGGACTTCCTGCTATATACAGGTTTCTTATCTGGTTTTTAAAAGCACTTGCCCTTTGAGCCATTTGCGAGTTTGTAAGGCCTGTGTCGTTTTGATCAGTTTTTATGTAAAGCTGCTTTGTGTTAATGCTAAATATATTGTCCTTTCTTGGTGGCGGATATGTCCAAGGCTCAAGTGGGAATCTTGTATTGTATCCAACGTTAGGTTCTGCTGCAACCGACAAGCTATACATAAAGAAAACGCCATATCCGGCAGTCATTGCTGAACCATATACACTTGTGCCCTCTATGCCATTATAGATCTTTTGATAGCTCCCCTCCTCGTAAATTACCGTTTTGCTTTTTAAATCCACCCTGAGCGAGTCAAACTCACTCATAAGAAGTGTAACGGTTTTGTCAGCTAAGCTTATCTTTTTAGGAAGCTCAATTGTGCTTTTTTCGCCATCGACCTCAAGCGTTAATAGAATGCCACTGTCGCCTGCATTTAAAATCGGCGTGTCTATTTCAAAGCAAATAGGCGCCACTGCTGAAAGAGAGTAGCCGTCCCAAAGCTCAATTAGCTCAGTTAGGACGTGGACTATATCGCCGTTTTCGTCAGTTACGTCGTCACCCTGTATACCACCAACCATTAAATATGAATATTCCCCACCCGTGTAGCTACTAAGCGTGCCGTCCTCTGAAAGAAGAGGCACTGTGCTTGCAAAAAGCGGATTTGTACCGTCGCTTAGACTAACCGTTACGCCCAAGACCTGATCCGTTTCAAGAAGCGTATAGGTCATATTAACGCCCACCCACTCGCTTGGCAATGGAATATAGTAGTAGCCTGCCACGCCTGCCGAGGAATAATTTGAGATGGTTTTAAAATATTCGCTCATATTTAAGCCTCTGTCCTCAATGGGCTGAGTTGTTTTGCCCTTGATTAAAAGTGTGCTAAGAGGCGCGCCTGCACTGTCAATAATTTCTATTTTATCCACACCCGTGGCTGTTCTAAGCGTGCCACTTATCGGATTATTAAAGATTAGGCGCCTTCTTGATAAGTCCTTTTTTCTCATTCAATTACCTCATAGTCAACTGCTCCAACACGTGCAACCAAAGATCCTAAGACTCTTTTTATGCTTATTTCATAAAGCCTGCTTGATACTGGATAAAATGAGCCGTATAGCGTATCGTCACCAAGAAAATATAGCTCATACGGTGCGTCAAGCACTGTGGCGCTTGCACCAGATTTAAAATTAATCAGCGCATCAAGGCATTGTGAGTCTGAAACGCTAAGGGTTAGCTCTGTTAGCGTGCCAAGATTATATTCATAGCCGTTTTCGACTAAAAGATTTGACCCACTATTTTCAATGGTAATTAGTGCGCTTTCCTTTTTAAGTAGCTCAGCCTCTGCTATCTCAATGCGTGCCTCGTGACTATTTAGCTCTGCCTCTAAGTCGTTTAATTCCTCTCTTTTGGCAAGGCGTGAGGTTTCAAGGCTTCCCTCGCTGGAAATAAGTCTGACCCCGCCTACAAAATAGCTTAAATCTGGGTATAGTGCAAGCTCACCACTTGCGATTTTCTCGCTATCAAGGGCTATATCGTCATCTCTTTTTTGAATATTTACGTTAAAGACCGTAAAGTCAGGGGATGCTGGGTCGGCAATTAGATATATGTCGCCAACGCCAGCCTCACCTCCACCATTAATATAGTCAAGCATTTCAATTACGTCATCAAAGGTGGAAACACGGCTTTTTCCACTGGCAAGGGCAAGCGCTAACTCGTTTTGCGCCTTAAGCTCGCTTAGCCTTTGGCTAAGTGCTTGATAACTTGCGCTTATTTTATCTCTTATATCACCATGGGAGGTGTCAAGCTGGTCGTGCTGTGCAATTTGGCTAACTATCGCCTCACCAAGTGACGTGTCCTTCTTTTGAAGCTCTGAAATTATCCCCTCATACTCATTAAGAAGCGTGTTTATTTCGCCCATATGCAAATTGATTTTTTCTGCAAGAGTACGAATGAAATCGTAAAAGTATTTTTTTATTTGTGTTGCCCTTTGTCCAAGTGAGGCTGGTGAGTCTGCCAAGGAATAGGGCGAATGTAAAATAACCTCAGTTATTTCCTCGTTTGTTAGTTTGAATTTCTCACTCAATTATATTTCCCTCCATATAAATTGCTCCAAGTGAAAATGGCTGGTCGTTTTCGGTTTTTATAGATACTGCAATATAATCAAAATCGCGGATTATCATTTGTACTGGCACAAGAGTATCAAAGGAAGCATCAAAGCTAAGGGCGTTGAAGCTCAAGGAGTCAAAGGAAAGGACTGGCGCAAGCTTAACTGTGCGCAAATAATTTGTCTTTTTTGTCCTTGCCTCTAAGAAAATCTCGCCACACGTGCCCTCGAAAACCGTCAAAAGTATTCTTTTAAGCACTGCCCCTTTTCTTGTTTGGCTCATCATAAACGGCTCCGTTTCATATTGGCACAAAATATCTCTTGTCCAGGTAAGGCTTATTTCCTTTATGGAGCCTTCAAGCTTAATTTTTTCGCCTCCATCAATTAAAATACAGCCACCCGTTAGCTCATTTACCTCATATTCCTTTTTTTCAAGCACCAAATATAAATCGTATTTTTCGTTGCTATCAAGCTCACATTCAGACAAGGTGATTTCTGCCGTATATGGGTTTATTTTTTCAATTTGTGCCTCGTTAGTTGTGCCGTCCTTTGCGACAAGTGCAAGGGTGTCGCCCTCGAAAAGCTTAACTCCACCGTCCCTTGAAAAAAGCTCGTTTGGTAAAAGAGAAGCCTTTAAATCGTTTACCGAGGCTTCCCTTTTTATAAGCCTTTTGTGCGCGCCCAAGGTGGCTTTTATTCTTTCGCCAGCCTTGGTTTTGTGCATTGTTTTGTCTATGACAAAAACCGTATAATCCTTATCGTTGTTTACGCTAAGGGTTAAATTATCCACGCTATACGTGTGCGTGTCAGCATCACAAAAGCCGTCGTAAAGTTTTCTAATTTGGCCACCCTCTGTGCCAAAATATATTTCACTTGCGCTTGCAAAAACTGCTCTTGCTGGCACGTTTTTCCAAAAATACCAGCTATATTCGCTATTACTTGAAGCTCCTCTTTTTTGGCGCGTATCGGCAATATAGGCGTTTTCGCCTATGAATAAATAGTAGTAGCCGTCGAAGAAAAGTGAGGTTGCGTTTTGCTTTTCCTCATAACTGTATCCCTTTAACTCACTACAAATATCGCTGGAGCGCTGACTAAGTGCGCTTTTTACGTTAGTAAGAGACTTATAGTCGCTCACACCAAAAACACCTCTTTCGTTAAATACCAAGCAGTCGTCATCACCGTGGCATGATGAGAAAATGCTATATGCGCCAGCCGTATCTGACGAGGTATAAACCTCGTATGGATGGGCTCCACCTGTTAGCACCACTCTAAAAAAGCTATCTTTTTTAAAGGCGCCAAAGATATTGTCCCAAAGCTGAATTAGCGAGGTGATTTTTTCACCATCTGAGCCAAGGGAGATTTTATTGCTTTTCGGCAGATAGAAAAAGCCCCTTTCCTCGTCGCTGAAATAAATATCGTTTCCACCAAGGGTTAAGGCTAAAACCTGTCCACCCTTAGCGCCGTTTGTGACTGTGCCCATTTCAATTTGACTGCAAAGCTCCTCGTTTTTCACCTCAGCCTCGTATTCAACCGTGATATTTTCCTTGTCCTGCCAAGGCGTTGGCACCTCGAAGCCTAAGGAAATTTCACGCTTATTTGAAATTGAAACGCCAAACGGTAGCTCGTCAAAATCACATATTTTATCGTTATATTTGATTCTGATTTTTGCGCCCTGCTCGTCCAAAATAGGCTCTGCAAGGAAAATTATAGTGCCTGCGCCCAAGCTGTCTCTTTCGTATCTTAGGGTGACTATTGTGCTTACCTCGTTTCCGTCTGCATCTATGCCGATATACGAGGTGTTGTTTTCATTTACCTCCTCATCGCTTGTGCGTGTACGGATTTTTACCTCTAACACAAATTTACTGTTGTTGGCAATTTTTTCGTCAAGCAAAAAGACTGACGCCTTACCACTTTTATACTTTGTGTTTGCGCCGATAAGCTTATTAATTCTGCGTGGGGTTAAAAGGTTTGCGCCCTCGCACTCTATACTTTTGGCGCCGTTTTGATTGTCAGTAATTCCTATCGCGGTTACTGGCACGTATGCGTTTTCATTTTCATATGCGCGCTTCACCTTGATACCATCGTATATTAAAAGGTCGCCAGCGCCAACGATAAAGAGGCTTTCATTCATTAAAAACGCGCTTGAGCGTGCGTCCTTTATCTTAATTCCAACGTCATAAGTAAGCTCGCGTGGGCTTGAAAAGTCCTCATTTAATTCAAAAAGGTGCGCCCCTGCGTGTACGATTTTGCATTTTACAATCTCACCATTTTTTATATATGAGTAGCTAAAAATGCCGTTAATTCTCAGGGGGCTTTGCAAAGCGTCCTTAATAGTTATTACGTTTTTGTGGCCCTTGCGCTTTACAAGCCCATTACCACTTGAAATAAGGTTGCAAAGCGCCCCTGTGCGCCTTTTTCCCTCTATTTTTGTGCCGTTTGCAAGCTCTACCTTAAGTAAGTTTCTTTTAAGTGCCATATTCAACCTCAAATACTATAAACAGTCATTACTGCCCCGCCACCAGTTGGCTTGATTAGAACGCTATTCAAAGCACTTAAAAACTCGTTTTTTGCGTCCTTAGCGCCCTTTTCGTCCTCGCCTAAAATTAACTCCGACCTTACAAAGTACGGAATTAGCTCTAAAATGGCAGAGTCAAGCTCAATTTCGTATGAATCGCTTGTTTTTTCGCTAATGCGTGGGATTTTTGAATTATATAAAATCTCAACCTCGCCATTTTGCGACTCCACAAGCAAAATGCCATCTGCCTCCTTGGTAAAATTAACGCTTTTGCCATTTTGATAAATTGCAATTACGTTGTGCGCCTCCTTCACTTCATCCTTCAGAGGAACACGCACCATTCCACCTATTTTTGCTTTACCCTTAAGACTTATAGTCTTAATTTCTGTTTTTGACGCGCCCTTTGACTCAATAATTGAAAGCGCGCGGTTGATGGCGCCCACGCACGAGTCAAGGTAGCCCTTTAGTGTTGGGTCGCATTTTAAATTAGCGACTGCACTATTTATGCTTTCGGCGTTGTCGCTATCGAAATGCAAATCAAGCTCTGGAAACACAAGCCTTAGTGCTTCACACTTAATTTCTCCAATTTTAATTTTCTCCATCTCCTTTTTTAAAAGTCCTCAAACTTCTTATATTCCACCTGCACCTTTTCTCCCTCCTTGAGCTTGTTGCCCGAGGAATCTCTTAAGAAAACAGCCGCCTGTGTATCTCCGTTTGAGGCCTTTATTATTTGTGCTAATAAAATCGCCTCTTGATAGCTGATTTTTTCAAAGGGCGATTTTCTTATCGCCTCAGGAAGTGCCTCCTTGGGCACCTCCTTGGCGAGTAAGCTTTCTAAGGAGTCCTTAAACGTGGTGCGTTTTTTTCTCCTTTTCCTATTTGTTTTTTTCGGTGCTTCGTTTGAGTTTTCTTTTAGCATTTTATCTCGTTTTCTCCTTTTTCTTCGCACCCTTATTATCCCATAATCAAAGCGGTACCAACCGGTACACTTTTCAAAAAATGCAAAAAAATAAAGCCCCTAAAATGGGGCTTGGCGTAAAAAAAGAACAGGCATTTGCCTGCTCTTTTATTATTTATTTTTTAGAAACAGCCTCATAGGTAAGACCTACAACTAAGTTAGAGGTTGTGCCATCATTTAAGTAATATGTTTTTCCGTCATTTACTAAATATGCGCAGAAAACTATTGTTGTTTTCTCCTTTTCCAAAGGAACATTTGTAATCTTTATATTAAAGTAATCATAGTCAAGCTCCTTAAATGAGGCGCTTACCATATTAGCACTTTCAAGAGGAGAAACCTCAGCCCCATCCTCGTTTAGCATTGCAACAACGCCAAAATCATAGCTGTTTTCAAGATATTTTGTCATTTCCTTATTAACCTTGAATAGCTGTGTCATTGAGCGAGTTGCGTCAGCGTACTGTGCATATGAAAATCCACGATTGACAAATAGTGGGTCTGCGCTTGGTGTTGTTTCAGCCGTAGCTATGCTACATCTTGCACAAACGCCCTCGTATGCACCATTTCCAAAATAGTTTTCCCATGTAACGCCTGTAGCTGTTTCCTCGGTTATATTGTGGCCAAGGGCTGGGTTGTCAATTGAATATTGTTCAACCACTGTTTCAAGAGAATCAAAAGATGTTATATATTCAGCTGTTCCCTGCACTGCTTCGCTATATGCTTGGCGTCCTACTTTTTCACAGGTAGCAGTCTCTGTAATTGTGACCTTTGCATTTCCTTCTCGGTCGCCCTTTATCTCAATGGAATAATCCTCTGGGAATGTACAATCAATAAAGTTTAATGAATATCTGCCAGTCCAAAAATAAATGTTTTTGTTTTCAAATATTACATTTTCAATCTCAACAGGCTCTTTTGGACAAGCAGCAACCTCTAAATAACTATCAAAGTAAGCCTTATGCTTTGCTATTCTTGTATTTTTTATATATGAGCCTTCGCTAAATGAAACACTTTCTTTTCCGCCACCTAATCCGTAAATAACGCTATCCTCGATTTGGGTCAACGATTGTTTTAATGTGCCGCCAGCATCTCTTCTTCCAACTGCCAAAAGGCTATTTGAATCAGGCACTCTTACAATAGAATTGCTAATCTTTACGTTATGCACATGATCACTACTACCCATCATAAATATCGCCCATTCACCTGTGTGATATTGATTGATATACATATTGTTTAACTCAATTGAGCCTTTAGCAATATATATTGATGGACCGTTAGATGCATAGTCTGGTGATTTTATTCCAGCTGCCTCGTTAGGGTCATTTACTTCTCCGTTTGAAATTGAGATTTTTTGGTCATTTGGTGCAACATAATTAACAGGGTCAACATCCCAAGTACCATTCAAAATCAATTTTGCATCATTAGAATTTACATACATTCCATAAACAGTGCCAGCACCTGCCGAACCTGCGTTTGCATAAATTGTATAGCCATTAAAGTTAATAGTAACTGTTTTTGCACCATCAACCTTTATTGCACTGGATGTATTTGGAATAGCAATATCCTTTGTTAAATCAATTACAACGCTATCAGTATCCTGTGCGCCGGCTATTGCTGTATGAATGTCATCAAGACTATCAGCTTCTATCTTTATTTCAGCAGCAAAAACGCCTATTGCGAAAAGGCAAGCTGCCAAAACAGTAAGTGCCAAGGCGATAAAAATTTTCTTTTTCATATTATTTCTCCTATAATATACTCATTTCTATTGACAGAATACCACATTTTTCTTTTTTTGTCAACTGTGGCTTATTTAAGGTTTTTTATAGCGCTTATAATGTCATCCCTTGTAAATTTGCAAGCGCTATATAGGTCGCTAAGCAAGCCGTGCTCAACAAAGCCCTCTATTGCGTGGACGTGGACTCTTTGGTGGGATAAAATTGCGCTAATTTTTTCGCCTACGCCACCGTTTACGTAGCCCTCGTCAATAATATAAACAAGCTCCTTGCCATTGGTAAGTGATTTTAATTTTTCTTTATCGAATGGGAAAATGCGCACAAGCTTTATTAGTGCTGTGTCACTATCAAGCCCCTTTATTACCTCGTTTGCAATTCTTGTCATTCTGCCATAGGTAATTATTACCTTTTTAGCCTCTGAAATGTTTTTTGAATACGCAAGGCACGCCTCACTGTCGTAAATCATTTCGCACGCACACTCATACTCAGAATATGCGCCCTTAGGATATCTTATTACGTCAAGAGTGTCACTTGAAATAGATACGCTAAGCACATTTTTTAATTCCTCATAGGTTTCAGGGGAATAAATTTTTGCGTTTGGCACAGCGGTAAATATTGGGTAATCAAAAATGCCCTGATGGGTAATTCCATCACCCTCAACAAGACCACATCTGTCAAGAAGCAGGGTTAGTGGCAAATTTTGCAATGAAACGTCATGCAAAAGCTGGTCATACACTCTTTGCGCAAAGGTTGAATATAGCGCAACCACTGGCTTCAAGCCACTTACGCTAAGTCCTGCGCCGAAGGTTAAGGCATGCTCCTCAGCAATACCAACGTCGAAAAACCTGTCTGGGTGCTTTTCTTGAAATATGTTAAGTCCTGTGCCATCTGCCATTGCGGCAGTAATTGCACATATTTTTTCGTCCTCGTCTGCCATTTCTGTAAGGGTAGCGCCAACAAAGCTTGAATAGCTTTCTCTTGGCTCACTAATTACACCTACGTCCTTATCAAATGGGCAAACACCGTGATACCTGCTTGGCTCCTTCTCTGCAGGTAAATAGCCAAGCCCCTTTTTGGTTCTTATGTGAATAACCGTTGGCATTTCACGCTTTTTAGCCTCGGTTAAAACCGTCACAAGCTTTTTAATATTGTTGCCGTCAACTGGGCCTATATAGTTAAGCCCTAAATCCTCAAACATAGTGCTTTTTAAAAAAAGCCTTCTAAACGCATTTTTCATAAGTGCAAAAAGCTTAACAAAGGGCTTGCCAAGAAGTGGTAAAATACCAATACCACGCTTAGCACCACGCTTGAATCTAAAGTAGCTACGGCTTATGCGAATGTTTGAAAGGTATTTTGGAAGCCCACCAACGTTTTTAGAAATCGACATTTCATTATCGTTTACGATAATGATTAGCCTCAAATCCTTGTCATTACAGTTATTAAGCGCCTCGTAAACCATGCCGTTGGTAAGTGAGCCGTCGCCTATTACTGCAATAGCGTAGCCGTCATTTCCCTGCATTTTATTTGCAGTCGCAATTCCAATAGCTGAGGAAACGGAGGTGCCACTATGCCCCTCGGTTAAAACGTCATGCTCACTTTCACGTCTGCTTGGAAAGCCAGAAACACCACCAAAGGTGCGAAGGGTGTCAAATTCGTCCTCTCTGCCGGTTAAAATCTTATGCGCGTATGACTGGTGCCCAACATCGAAAATAATTTTATCATGTGGGGAGTCAAAAACGTGGTGTAAGGCAATAGTTGCCTCAACCATACCGAGGTTAGATGCTAAGTGACCGCCATTTTTAGAAACAGCAGAAACTATCTTTTCGCGTAGCTCGCCTGACAAGGCTTGCATTTCCTTTGGTGTCATTGTCTTAAGCTCACTTAAATAATCACGTCCCATATCTAACCTCCTTTAATATTTACGCAAAGCGCGCATTAGTATCTATACTATAATTTAACATATATAATTTTTAAAGTCAAGAAATTTTTGTGTGCGCACAGGTGAATATAAAAAGACGCACACAGGGTGCGTCCTTTTTTATTTGTCTTTCTCTTCGTTTTCAGATGGGAAATCATTTGCAATCTCGCTTGCCATTTCAATCGGCACATCTACTGCAATAACCTTAGCATCATCAACAATTTCAAGTGCGTCACTTGCAATTTCATTTACAACGTCCTTGCTTTCGTCCGTCACCATTTTTACCACATCATCACAAGGAGGCAAAACCTCACGCCCTTGCTTTGTTTGCTTGGATTTTAAAATTGAAATATTTGAAATAATTAAAAGAAGTGTAAAGACAAAAACGCCTATTTCAACAAGGAAAATAAGCACAACTAAAAGCGCAACTATAATCCAAAACATATTCTTTTCCTCCCTTTAATCAAATCTTATTTACATTATACAGTAACAATTTTGCATTGTCAAGTTAAAGTGTGGGTGTGCCAAGTGGCTTTGGCGCATTACCATTAAAAATTGCACGTGCATTTTCTGAAAAATCACTAATTAAAAGGTCGCGCTCTCTTTTTATTGTCCAAGGCGCATTTAGTCCAATTTCGTATAGCCACATCTTATCGTAGCCAACCTCTTTAAGTGCCAAAAGTAGCGCCTGCCAGTCTATTTGTCCCTCTCCCGGAAGCCAGTGGCGCTCATCCTTAAAATCATAGTCTGAAATATGAGTTGATGCAATATTTTTGCCGAGGACGTGGATGAATTTGATATAATCCTCGCCCAAAAGGTGGTTGGTGTCAAAGCAAGCCTTAAGCGCCTTGTGTGCGCTTAAAAGCTCCAAGATCTCACTTGAATTTCTGCCAAGGCACGTGCGTGGTAAATTTTCAACAAGCACATATGCCCCCCTTTTTTCTGCATAGGTGGCAAGGTCACAAAGGCTCTTTTTTGCAGTTTCCATGCGCACTGCCCTTTCGCTAACATCAATTGGCTCACCACTTGCGTGGATTACAAATTTATCTATGCCTATTTTAGTTGCCTTATCGATATAGCCCTTTAGGTATTCTACGCTATATTCTGCCAATTCCGGCTTTGAAATATCAATTTCGCTAAATGGCCAAAATGGCAGGTGAAATGACCATAGATTTATTTCGTATTTTTCTGACCACTCCTTGATTTTTCCGTAGTCTAATTTCTCAGAAAGCTCCTTTGAAACGGAAATTTCCATATCTGTTATACCAGCGTCTTTCATATCGCAAAAAAGCTGTTCATTTATAAAATCTGGGGTTGATAATCCAAGTCTCATAATTCTCTCCTTAGTTTTGATAATTTATTATACCACTTTATAAAAATATCGTCAATAATTTATTGAAATATCATTTTTAAAATGATATACTTAAATTAATTACAATCCAAAGGAGTCTATTATGGCTATCATTATTAACGAGCAGGCAAAAACCTACACCATTCAAACAAAAAACACCACGTATCAAATGGCTGTAAACCCATTTGGCGTGCTTTTGCATACGTACTATGGCAGAAAAATCGAAAATGACGATTTGTGCTACACCGTGTATAACGATATGCGTCCATTTACTCCCAAAAGCGAGGAAATAAAGGGTGATGAGGCTTGGGCAAAGGTTGACCACATTCCTCAGGAAATTTCGTGCTTTGGCTGTGGCGATTATCGTGAAAGCGCAATTAATATAAGGAATAGTGACGGCACACTTGGTATTCAGCCTGTTTTTCATAGTTTAGAGGTAAAAAAGGGCAAGTATAATCTTGACTCCTTGCCTGCCTTCTATGGTGAGGAGGGCGAAACGCTTATCGTTACCTTAAAGGACAGAGTTTACGATATTTATCTACATCTATACTATGGTGTTTTACCAGAATATGATTTAATTACAAGATGCGTAAAAATTGAGAATAGGACAAGCGAAAAAATCAATGTGGAAAAGGCGCTTTCCTTAAATCTCGACTTTAATTATGGGGACTTTGACTTAGTTTCCTTTGAGGGACGTTGGGCGAAGGAAAGACACTTTCAAAGAGCGCCGGTTGTGCATGGTAAGAGTCAAATTTTCTCCACAAGAGGCGCAAGTGGTCATATTATGAACCCATCCTGTATTCTTTGTAGCAAGGATGCAACCGAGGTGTCGGGAGATGCCTATGCTCTTGCCTTTGTATATAGTGGTAGCTTTTTAATTAGCGCCTCAAGGAACTTTACTGACAGCACTCGTTTAGTTATGGGCATCAACCCAGAGAATTTTAATTTTGCACTAAAGAGTGGTGAGTCCTTCCAAACGCCAGAGGTTGCAATGACCTTTTCGTATAACGGCTTTGAGACAGCCTCACAAAACCTACATAAAGCAATTAGAAACAACCTTTGTCGTGGCAAATACAAAAATGCGCGTCGCCCTATTCTTATAAACAACTGGGAGGGCACATATTTTACATTTAATGCAGACAAATTAGTTTCTATGGCTAAGGATGCCTCAGAGCTTGGTGTTGAGCTATTTGTTATGGACGACGGCTGGTTTGGCAAGCGCGATGATGACTTCTCTGGCCTTGGTGACTGGACACCAAATGAGAAAAAGCTTGGCTGTACCTTAAAGGAGCTTGCTGAGCGAATTAATGAAACAGGTATGAAATTTGGCATTTGGTTTGAGCCAGAGGCAGTAAACGAGGACTCCGACCTATATCGCGCCCACCCTGATTACGCATTTAAAATGCCTAATCGTCAGCCTACCCTTGCGCGTCATCAGCTTATTCTTGATATGTCAAGAAAAGAGGTTAGAGACAATATCTATAACCAGCTTTGTAAAATCCTTGACTCAGCAAATATCTCTTACGTAAAATGGGACTTTAACAGAAACATAACCGACCTATATAGCTGTGAGGTTCCAGCCGAAAGGCAAGGCGAAATTTATCATAGATACGTCCTTGGCTTATATGACCTTCTTGAAAGAATTACCTCTCGCTACCCTGATATTTTATTTGAAAGCTGCTCGGGCGGTGGTGGTCGCTTCGACTGTGGTATGCATTACTATATGCCACAGGCTTGGACAAGTGACGACACTGACCCAATTGAAAGACTAAAAATTCAGCACGGCACATCCTTTATCTACCCTGTTTCAACTATGGGCGCACACGTTTCTGCCTCACCTAACCACCAAACAGGCAGAGTAACACCATTGAAAACCAGAGGAAACGTTGCTTACTTCGGTACATATGGCTTGGAGCTTGACGTAAACAAGATGACAAACGAGGAAAAGGTAGAAATCAAGCGTCAAATTGAGGAATTTAAGCGTCACTATGAGCTAATTCAAAGAGGTGAATACTCTCGTCTGCGCTCACCATACGAGCAAGAGAGTCTATACTGCATTTGGCAGGTTAGCGCAAGTGATAAGAGTGAGGCGCTTGTTTGCGCTGTTAAATATAAAAACGAGTCAAGCGCTCGCCCAGAAATCGTACGCCTGCGCGGTCTTGACGAAAATAAATACTATAAGGTAAACGATGGTAAAATTTATCAAGGCGCTTCCCTTATGTATAACGGACTTATGTTAGCTGATGGCTGGGGAGATTACGAGTCACAGTTATATTACATACAAGAGGTAAAGTAATATGAAAAAAATTGCCGTATTTATGATTTTTGGTCAATCAAACGCCACAGGACACGGCGTGCCTATGACTGAAAACGACATTATCAAGGAGCCACTTAAAAACGTTTTCGGCTTGAATCGTGAGCCAAACCAGTCCTTTGACACGGAAAAATTAAAGTTTACCGGCTATACAAGCTACGGTATGAACTTGGCTGAAAACCAAGACAACACCTACTCTGTGCCCAACTGCCTTGCTAAAAACTGGCAGGCGGAAATTGACAATGGTGCAAAGTTGCCCGACCTATATATAATTCAAATTTCCATAGGCTCACAGGGTGTATATGGAATGTGGTCACCAACGCGCCCTAAAAAGCTAATTCCTGGCAAGCTGGGGGACTGCGACATTTCAATGTATCCATATGCGTGCCACGTGCTTTCTTTGTTTAATAAATATTTGAATGAAAACGAGCTTGAGCCTGACTTTGTCGGCATGCACTGGCGTGGCGGTGAGCAGGAGTTTTGGCAGAGTGTGCCTAATTTAAAGGACAACGACAGACTAAAAAACACATATAAGACTATCTTTAGTGGTCTTAGAAGCGCCCTTGGCTACGAGTGCCCTATTGTGCTTCACAAAATGAACTTTGAGGCTGTGCTTACTGGCATTGAGGACGGCAAGCACCTACCAAGCATGCACTTTATAAACGAGGTGTTTAACGATTTATGCAATGAGGTGCCAAATGTAACTATGTTTGATAGCACCCGTGCCCCACACTATAATCCCGAAAACCCATATACACTATTCAGATGGGATTTAATTCATTATAGTCCTGAGACAAACAACTGGGTATCCCGTGACATTTTAGAGGAATACAAAAACAGATAAACACCTCATCCGTCAACCAAGTTGACACCTTCCCCTCAAGGGGAAGGCTACAAACTAGGTATCCTGTGACATTTTAGAGGAATACAAAAACAGATAAGCACCTCATCCGTCAACTACGTTGACACCTTCCCCTCAAGGGGAAGGCTACAAACTATGTCTCTCGTGACATTTTAGAGGAATATAAAAACAGGTAAACACCTCATTCGTCAACTGCGTTGACACCTTCCCCTCAAGGGGAAGGCTACAAACGAGGTCTCCCGTGACATTTTAGAGGAATATGAAAACAGGTAAACACCTCATCCGTCAACTGCGTTGACACCTTCCCCTCAAGGGGAAGGCTACAAACTATGTCTCTCGTGACATTTTAGAGGAATACAAAAATAGGTAAAAATGGAAACAAGATATTATAAGGTAACAAAAATAGAGGGTGAATATGCCACCCTTACCGACTTAGACACGGGCGATGAAATATTTATTGCGCTATTCCTTTTGCCAGAGGGGACTGACCTTGGCACTAAGCTTAAATATGAATTGCTTGAATATGAGATAATATAAAAGAAAAACAGCGACACTGGGTCGCTGTTTTTTATTGTCATAGTGTAGCCTCATACAGGTCTATAATCGCTTGATACCCTTGACGTTTTTCTTCGGCAAGCTCTTCGTTTTTCAGTTGTTCTTTAAGATAATATATAATTACTTGCTTTTCTTCGTCGGTGTAGCCAGATGGCAAGTACCACACTGCCGACTCGTCATATAATGGTAGTTGTTCTTCCTCGATTGGTGAATCAGGAGTCCAAATCATATTAGAATTATCTTTCTGCGAGATGCACATAATTCCAGTCTCCCCGTCTTTTACGCCAAATGCGCAAACAACTATGGCTTTACAGTTATGGCATTCCGCTGCAAATTGGGCGATAGGTTCAAATTCTAATGGCACTTTATAGTCAATAAGCATATTCGCATACTCAAATTTGCACCCTTCTTGGCAACGTCCAAACGACTCTAAGAGCGTTTGAAGTGCTTCTGGCACTAAATTCTCGGGCTCATCTGGTGCATCTGGCTCATCTGGTTCTTCTGGCTCATCTGGCTCTTCCGGTATAACAGGCAATTTAGACGAAGTGGGTATTTCAAACTCCTCGTCTGGGAAAATTGTCTTTAGTCGTTCTTCAATTACCTGCTTTTCCTCCTCAAGCGCATATCTTGATTTAAAAAGAACGTATTTGTCAGTTGGTGCCTCATCGGTAAGAATTTTTACCGCACCCTTGCTTTGATAAATAATTTCACCATTATATATGGCGCTAATAAACTTAAATATGCAATCACCAACGTCTGTGCTTACAACTAAGTAGCCATCAAAAACACAAAGTCCGCAATCATACGTATATACCATCTCATCATCAAATCCAACCACGCCCTCGGGCATAAACGCGCTTACGTCAATCAAGGTATATGTAGAACTTATAACAGGAGCATTTGGGGCGCCGTGGGAACGCAAGCGGTCCCAGTTAATGCTTACTGTTTCTTTTTTTGCACCACACGCGCAAGCATTTGTTATTTCAAGCACATCATCTTGGAATGGGCTATCGCATCCACAATAATTGTTAAGATTAATTTTGGTTTTTAATTGCAAATGGGCGTTATCAACAATATCCTTTTCAAATGAAAGCTCATCATTTATTATAAGCTTTGATGTATGATACGTTGTCTGCATACAAGGAGATGCCTCATCTCCCCATTTTTCCTCTAAAGTTAAGCCACACTCAGTGCACGTCTTTATTTGTGTTACGTGCTCCACCCCGTCACTATCAGTGGTTGACTCCCTTGTTGTTTCCAAAAGCGCGCGATTGCACTTATAATTAATGTCTAATCTTGAATTTTTTCCACACTCACACTCGTAAAGTGCCACGTAGCCACCACAGTAGCCATAATCTTCAAGATTATATCTTGCAACCTCTCTTTGCGTTGTGTGGTCTTGGGTATAATACTCTCTGAGTAAAATACCACACCATTTACATTTTTCTATATGCTTTACAGGGTCAAGGCAATTTTCTCCTGAAGGAATTTTTTCGAGGTAGCTACTGTGAAAAGTAGTTTTTCCTTCCTTTATTTTTTCGGTATAATAGGTTTTGCCCTTGTAGCTTGCCTCTGCCGTAAATTTTCTTATTTCTATTCGTTGACAGGTGGCTGACTGAATTACGTCTCCACCTATTGTTTTACTTGTGATTCTTCCATTAAAGGAATAATCATGTGAGGAGTCATATGGGCACTTAAGGTAAATTGCAACGGCTGCATTTTTATTATACCACTCCCAGCTTACCTCATAATCACACTCTGTCTTTGGTACGACAATCGTGTTTTTTTCGCTACAGTAGGAGCATCTTAATATTTTTTCACCTTCGCTTGCACAGGTTGGATATTTTTGGCTTTCTAAAACCCACCTATGCTCACATTCCACCTCTGCCTCATCGTTATCATTTTTCTCGCCCTTTTCCTTGTCATCTCCACAGGCACAAAGAGAAAGTGCTAAAATAAGCGATAGCAATAAAAGCGCTAATGTTATTATCCGTTTTTTCATATTAATGCCTCCTTTTTAAAGGGTGTTAATCGTTTGAAAATTCGTACTCGTATTTTACCTCGCCATTAATTTTCAGTGTATAGCTTGTAAATGAATTACCATTTAAAATATATTCGTCATAAACAAGCTCAAGTCCACAGTCCTTGCACATATATGTTTTAGTTGTATGAACCTCGTTCTCTGTCTCAAATAAGTCATAATTATATTCTGCGTCGCAAGTGATGACAAAAATTGCGTCTTCCTTTTCGCCACAAGGACATTCCTTCTTTTGTAGATATCCACCACAAGCGCCAAAATCGCTAAAGCTTATTTTTTCAGTTGGGAAGGTAACTGCATGGTCGTTTCTTTCTACGTCCGCCTCATAGCCACATGCTTTACATTCAACGTGGCAGGTGTAGCCGTTTTCACAGCTATCAATTTCACCACCCTCATAGGTATAAACCAAGGCGTGATTATATTGAGCGTCGTATTTTTCGCTAAGTATGGAGAAAAGCACCTCTTCTCCGTCCATTACGTTATAAACGCAGTTTTGATAAGCGATACATT
Source organism: Clostridia bacterium (assembly GCA_017501545.1). Lineage (GTDB taxonomy): Bacteria > Bacillota > Clostridia > Oscillospirales > CAG-272 > RGIG2000. Next base: position 134,434 of record JAFVWS010000035.1, read on the forward strand.
CATCCTCAGTTACGTAACGGTCATAGATAATTTCAAAATCACATCTTATGCAGAATTTATGCTCAAAATTATGGATTATGCCATCCTCGTCCTCTTCACTCCAGCCTTCCTTTTCTACCTCACCAAGGCAACCCTCTGGCTCAAAGAAATCAACCTCCTTGCCACATGGGCACGCGCTGAATACTGCATATCCACCACAGGTCTTAAATTTAGCAAGTGGGAAAAGAATGTGGTCCTCATGGCTTGAGTTAACCTCCTTGCCACAGTTTTTGCAAACTGCATTTGCATCATATCCGTGAATACAGCTTTCGCCCTCAAGGTAAAATTCATATTCAAAATCGCACTCACCTACTGGAAGCACAACCTCCTTTGTGTCCTCGTAGGTTTTAATAATTTCTATTGTCGCAGTATATTTAATCAAGCCCTCGCTTTGGCAGGTTGGGTCTGTTTGCTCCTTTTTTACAACTGCGCTAATGGTCTTGTTGTGTGCTGGGTCGGCAGGACAAGTAAGAACAGCATATGCACTGCTATAATCCTCGCTCCAATGCCACTGTTCGACATAGTCACAGCCCTGCGCCTCTATACGCACGGTCTTTGTTTCACTACAAAGTGCGCATTTCAAATTGCGCTCACCAGCCTCGGTACAGGTTGGTATTTTTTCTCCCTGAAGCCTCCAGTCGTGCTGGCACTCAACTGCTTCATCTGTGTTTTCCTCGTTTTGCTCCTTTTCGTCACCACATGCAGTGAGCATTGCCACGCACAAAAGTGAAAGAAGCACCAAAAGAATGCTTATAAAAATCTTTCTTTTCATATTCTCTCTCCATATAATAAGACGAATTTTTTGGTTCAATAGTTACAATTTTATTATAGCATAATAAATATATTCGTGTCAATATAGTGCTGTCTATTCAAAATTAGCCTCCAAGGGCGAGCGTGGTGCTTGTAACGAGTGGCACAATAGATTTAGTTTCTTCTAACAACGCTTTAGAGCGTGTAGAAATTAGCGAGTTTGTAACCGAAATTTGGTCATATGCATTTGAAGATTGCGATTCGCTTGCAGAGGTTGTTTTCGACGAGCCAAATGGTTGGGTTGCGTACGATTATTTGAGTGATAGCTACATAACAATTTCAGGACTTTCAGATTCTGAAACGGCTGCACTTTATTTGACAAGCATTTACTTAGACTGTGACTGGTACAATAGCTAAAGCAAAAAGAGACCGATTTGGTCTCTTTTTCTTTTGTTTTTCGACACAGGGTGGGCTTTTTGGACTAAAAATTTTTATTGACACGGAGGCATCATTATGATAGAATAAAGAAAAAAGGGGTTTTTATTATGCCTACCAACGAATCAATTAAAGTTGTTACCAAAGGTAAAAATTTATCACTGAGGGTGTCAAAGGGACACTTTGCAACAAGCCATAGCCATATAAATTACTATATTGACGTTTCTATGCAAAAGACAAGGCTTTCCGAGGCGCAGGCAGTTGCACACGAGCTTGTTTCGTATTATTCCTCCAACACAATTGTTGACACTATTTTATGTCTTGACGGCATGGAGGTTGTTGGCACGTGCCTTGCAAATGAGCTTACTGCTGGTGGCTTTCAATCAATAAACGCGCACCAAACAATTTATATTGTCACTCCAGAGCATACCTCGGGCAGTCAGCTTATCTTTCGAGATAATATTGCTAACGCAATCAAGGGCAAAAACGTTTTAATTTTGGCTGCGTCTGTTACAACAGGCTATACCGCCACAGCAGCCGCTGAGGCAATTAAATATTATGGTGGCAACGTTGCAGGAATTGCATCAATATTCGCAACAACTCCAACCTGTGCTGGCTACACCGTGCGCTCAGCCTTTGACCCAAATGACCTAAGCGACTACTCCACATATCCATCTCACGAATGTCCGATGTGCAAAAACGGAGAAAAAATTGACGCCTTGGTAAACAGCCACGGATACTCAAAAATTTAACTAAAAAAGAACGGCAATGCCGTTCTTTTTTTATTAGCAATCGCTTGTATCTACGCAATAGTATTCAAGCTCTATTTCAAAGTCAGCGCTTTCGCCCGCTATTCTTATCTCATAGGAGCTCTTTGGGTTATTGATAATAATTTTCTGGTCCTCGCCAATTGGCAAATCCCTTACTATCTCGCCATCGTGTATCAAAACAGCCCTAAAATTACCACCATCAAGCTCTAAATCGTAATTGATTTCAAGCCATTTACCACCAGTAAATGTAATCTTTTTTATGGTCCTAACGCCTGAAAATTTTTCACAACTAAGCTCTACGCTGTTTTTCGTTTTGTTGATTATTGAATTCGTTTCTGTATACGAGGACGAGCCATTTATCAGCTTATCCTCTGTTATCTCAACAAGCGAATAATCATCTGGTCCGTTTTTGTCCTCAATGTGGCATGCGCACAGGCAAAGCATAACGCCTACACATAAAGCTAAAAGCAATGCTATTTTTCTTTTCATAAACGCCTTCCTTTCTAAAATACAGACACAGGGTGCTTCCTTTTTACATTGTTTTCTGATAATTTTCTATTTTTTGGTCTGTGCGATAGTTTTCCATATCCGGCGTTATGCCAGCCATTCTTTGCATCATATCGTATGATGTCTTATGTAGTCTTTCAACCTCTAAATATGTGGGCGTTTCCTTATTAGGAATAAGCACCTTGCCAATATGTAGGTCAACACACGGCTTTTTAGTAAATAGCCTCGTTATACCCTTTCTTTCCCTAAAGGAAAATGCCATAGGAATTATGGGTCTTTGGTGCTTTACTGCCATTTTGAAAACAGCTGTCTTTAGGGGTCTAATGTCTGGGTAGTAGTACCACATTGAGCCCTCTGGGAAAAAGTGCACCCATTTTTTAGTTGACAAAACCTCATCCATTGCATCCTTAAAGGCACGCATTGCCCTTATATTGTCAGTCGGAATAGGCATTCCGCCAGCCCACCTGATAATACCTCTTTCAGAGCCCTCAAAGTTGGTTTTCCAAGCAGGAAAGCGCTCAAGACGCGGGCGAATCGCCTTCAAAACGCACAGATAATCCCACTTGAAAACGTGGTTGGAAATTGTAATTGCACCACCTTTTAAAAGCTCCCTTTGCTCCTTTAAATTCTTCTTTCCGTGAATTCTTAGCCCGTGGGTAATATGCAAGAGGGGAAATACAATAAGGTTCATCGCAAGCCAAAAGAATGCATTTTTTATTTTTCTACTAAAGCGCTTGTCTATATAATCGTAATTTTCATCAAAATGCGTGTCATGCTTGTGCTTTACGGTTATCATATGCTCGTCGCTTTTTTCAGGATATATATAATTCAAGCTATGCCTATAGTACATTTTATTCTCCTTGCATTTATCCTTGTTAATTAGATTATATCATAATAATATTGTTTATTCAAGATATAAAAAAGGCAAGCCAAGCTTGCCCTTTAGCTTATTAAGATGCACTTAACAAAGCAATTGTAAGAATAAGTCCCAAAACCGTCATAACTATTCCAATTGGAATTGCAACAGTTGAAATTATCTTTCCTGCCTTTACAAATCCGTTTGATGGATATCCTGCATCAAAGTGCTTGTTCTTGAAGGATCTGCTAAGTGACACAAACACGATAAAGCATGGAAGCATAAAAATCAAGCCAAGAATTGGATAGCATGCAAGTAATGCAAATTCAATTGATACTGCACCGAACACCATTGATAAAATTGAATATTTTTTGCTGTATTTTTGTCTTACTGGTTGTTGATAGCTTGGCTGGTAGCTTTGTTGATAGCTATTATTTGGTGCTGACTGATAGCCTTGGTTATTAACGTCATTTACGCTATTTACCTTTGTTCCACAGTATTGGCATGTATCACTCTCTGGCTTAAGCATAGCGCCGCAAATTGGACAAAACATAATTATCCTCCTTTTAAATATTTTCTATATTATAATACTATATTTTATTTTTGTCAAGGAAACGATAAGATTTTAATCCTCAAATTCAACAAAAAAAGAAAGCAAGCACTCACACTTGCTTACTTTTTTCTTTTTAATATCAATAAGAAGCTGCAATTACTATAATGAACATCAACATAAACATCAGCCCATATAAGCCATAGACAACTCCCAAAGGAATTGCAACCGTTGAAAGGATTTTACCCGCCTTGACAAATCCGTTTTGAGGGTAGCCCAATTCAAGATGCATCCTCGCGTATTTTTTGCTAAGTGCACAAAATGTAATAAATGCAGGCAAGAACATAAAAAGTCCAAAAAACGGAATAAATGACATTACCGAAAATTCAAGTGCTGCCCCACCAAATGCCATTGACATAATTGAATTCTTTAGGTTGTATTTTGGGCGTGGCTGTTGGTAATATACGTAGCTGGGCGCACCTTGGGTGTCCTGTAGATAAGCTTGTGTGCTTCTTTCTATCTTAGTGCCACAATACGGACAAAAGTCGTGCGTTGGCTGAAGCCCTGCGCCACAAATAGGACAAAAATTCATATTCACCTCCGGGGCTTAGCCCTTAATAAGCATGCAAGTTAAAATGAATCCAAAGAAGGAAAATACTGCACCGAGCGGAATTGCAACCGTTGAAACAATCCTTCCTGCCTTATAAAAGCCGTTTTGTGGATAACCAAGACCAATGTGCTTTCTTGCAAATTTTTTGCTCAGCGCCGTAAATACAATAAACGCAGGCATAAACGCAATTAAGCCAAGGAGAGGATAAAGCGCAAATATTCCAAAGTAAATTGCCACTATACCAAATACCATTGACATAATTGAGTATTTTAGGTTATATCTTGGGCGTGGTCTTGGTTGATAATATGGATTATATCCGTTTTGATAATTTGGTTGGTAATTATTTTGTGGCATGCCATAGCCTTGATTTGGCTGATTATATGCCTGATATTCTTGTGTAGGGGCTTGTTGGCAAATCACCTTCGTGCCACAATATTGACAGGTGTCAGAGCCCGCCCTTATCATCGCTCCGCAATTTGGACAATACATAATTATTCCTCCGTTAATATTTTATATTATTATACAACTATATTTATTTTTTGTCAACAATGCTTAAGAATATATCTTCTATTTTAAAATATCTAAAAGCTCCTTGCCACTTTCCATTACATAGTCTGGCTTGTCATCTGATTTTTCTAAAATTTCATAAGTGGTCTCGCCACTCATAACAAGTATGGTGGAAACCCCTGCGTTGAGTCCGCTTTTTATATCTGTATAAATACGGTCACCTATAACCACGGTTTCTTCCCTTGTGTAGCCTGTGTGCTCCATTGCCAAAATAGGCATAAGTGGCTCTGGCTTGCCAATTACAAGTGGGCGTCTACCCGACACGTTATAAAGCATATCGCACACGCTGCCACAGTCAGGCACTGAGCCAAACTCGGTTGGGCAAACGTAGTCAGGGTTAGTCGCAATATATGGAATATCGCATCTTGAAAGTAGTAATTTAGACACGTCCTCAAGCTTTTTAAAGGTAAGCTCCGTGTCGAAGCCCATTACAACCACCTCTACTTTGTCAAGGCTTTCAGTGATTTCATAGCCATTTGCACGTAGCTCCTCCTTTAAGGATTCAGTGCCACAGACATAAAGCGTCTTTCCCTTATAATGCTTATTTAGGTAATACGCAGTTGCCTGCGACGAGGTAATAAAGTCCTCACGCACTGCCTTCACCCCAAGGCATGCAAGCTTTTTTATGTAGTCACTAACACTCCTTGAGGAGTTGTTTGTCATAAACATATATCGACCACCACTTGATTTTATAGTGTCAAGCAGCTCGTTTGTAAAATCATAAAGCCTGTTTCCTAAATACAAGGTTCCGTCCATGTCAAAAAGAAACAGCTTTTTTTGCTTTAATTTATCCATATTTTCTCTCTGCTTTATTAAACAATCATTCAATTTCAAATTGGTATTTCGATGTTTTATCTATATAGTAATTGCAAAGGCTAATAACCTCTTTCTTCTCGGCATATGAATTTTTGTCATATACACCGACAACCTTAATTCCGTTTTGATGACAGGTTTTTATTGCATAAATTGCATCCTCAAAGACATAAGTGGTTTCTCTATCAGTGCCTAAAAACTCGCGCGCCCTTTCGTATATAAATGGATACCTTTTGCCAAAACCAACTTCCTTTGATGTAAAAATAGCAGAAAAATATTCTAATATGCCCAGCTTACCTAATACCTTTTCGACTAAAAACCTATCCGTTGCAGTAGCTAAGCACATCTTAACTCCGTGCGCTCTTAATTTTTCAAGCATATCCTTCACGCCATCCTTCAAGGAAACATTATTGTCATAATAATTTTCCATTATGCCATAAATGCCCTTCGACACCTCTTCGTAAGGAATATCGGGGCAAGTGCGCTCATGCCAGCTTTTCATACCATTTTCAAGATAGTCCCTATCTGTGTCCCTCGGAGGCTCTATTCTAACACTCTTTAAATAATCCGTTGCCACAACGGCCCAGTAATCCATAGAATCTATGAGTGTTCCATCCATGTCAAAAATTGCGCCGGTTATTTTCATTTTCTACCTTTTATTCTCTATGAACATATATTTTCATTTACTACATTTATTTTATATTAGTTAAACTTAATTGTCAATAAAAACTTATCAAAAAAGCGAGCCAACGCTCGCTTTTTCTTTTGAAATCATCTTAGTGCTTGATAATAGGGTGATACTCAAATTTTCCGCAGGTTGACATCCAGTTCATATCAAGATTATAAAAGCCCTTCATGTTCATGCATTTGCCCTTCGCATGTGAATCATCAAGCATTGCCCAGCCACGAAAGCTGTCAAACGTCCTTGGTCCTGCCCACCAAACACAGTTTACACATTGCTTGTAGTGTGGGTCGCACATTCTTGCCATAATTTCACCTCATAAAAATGTAATATTCTATTATGATTATATCACCTTTTAAAAATGGTGTCAAGTAAATAAAAACGCTGAGATTTTCATCTCAGCATTTTATCCGTGATAAGCTATAATACATAAGCACAAGGCCTATGCTAAGTATTAATCCCCCTATAATATCGCTTACCCAATGCACACCAGATAAAAGTCTGCCTATTACCATAAAAGCAGTAAAAATGCAAGCTACGACAAAAAGGATTCGCTTAAAAATTAAGTTTTTGATGCGACATTTAAGATGCATCATCGCCGTCGGCATTATTGTCATTACTAAAATTGTTGTTGAGGACGGATATGATGATTCAAGCGCGCCATCTATTAATATTGGTCTATAATTTATCACCACAATCTCAAATAAAACATAAATCACAATTACAGCTATATAAAATACACCGAGGGCAAGAATACTATAATCCACCCTCAAAAGGCTTTTTCTCTTTATCAATTGCACCAGTCCCAAAATAGCAAAGGAAAGTGCTGTGACTATTGGTACAAGTCCCAACCAATCAGTTATTATATAAAGCGTCATGCTTACTCCTGTTAGATTGTGAATAAAGTAATTTAGTGCTCCAAAGCCAACGGTTGAGCCTTGTGGCCCAATTGCCCTTACGTCGACAAAGCTAACAAGCAAGGTCCACACAACAAACAAAGCAAGCATACAAAGTCCAACAAAAAAGCTTTTCCTTTTCATTTTCTCACCTCCATTTGGTTAAACACAGTTTAACAGTAGAGAGAAAAATTTACAAGAAACGCCCCTTCACAATCTTGGTACAATTCGTGTCATGTGCGCCTAATCATCATAACTGATTTTATTACAAGCAAAGAAAATGCAAATATTGCAGCATATGGTTGTAGGCTAATGATAAACAATAGTGCTGCGCCTGTGCCAAGTGACAGCGATATTATTGTTTTGCTTTTTTGCCAAGCATGCACCATATGCTTACGCAATATAAGTGTTACAAGCCCTAAAGCAACCATTGCAATAACAACTACGAAATATAAGACCTTCAAATATGTTTCAACGCTGAGTGTCAAAAGTGAAGCGCTTTTTATCACCTCTTCGCTCTTGTTAGCAAAAAGCGGTAAAAATAACAGCAGTGCCATACAAATATCAAGCAAGCCAAACAACAAATTTTGAATCCCTTTTTCAGTTTGCTTTTGGTTTTCTTCCGCTATTGTTAGTATTTCGTCAGGTGACAAAAGCTCATCAACTGTAATTGAAAAAAATCGAGCTATTGCCTTAAGCGAATCTATATTGGGATATCCCCTATCAGATTCCCATTTTGAAACGGCAGTTCTTGTGACATAAATTTTTCCGGCAAGCTCCTCTTGAGTAAGATTTCGACTGGTTCTTAGTTTTTTTATTTTTTCACCAAAGGTCATATGTCACCCTCCTTTTTCTTTTCTCCTTTATTATATCAAATAACAGCATAAAAGTCACGACACTGTCAGTCACATTGACAATTATATCGCAATAAACAAACCGCCCGCGTTCCACACCGCTACTTATTTTGAGGTATGCACCTATATTTCTGTTCAAAAAAGTCGAAAAGCAGACACGAGGTCTGCTTTTTTCTTATTTTTTGAAATCACTATACTTAATAAATTCGTATTTTTCGTTTTCGTTAGGTGCTCCAACCTGTAGATAGGAATACGTCTTGCCTGTTTTATGATATTATTTTTTTGCTCGCTTGTGAGAAAGGAGCCAGGTGTATAGCTCATCACCTTCATATGCGTAGTCCCATGCGTTGTGGTAAACGCCCTTTAAAACCTTGATTTCGGCATTTCCACCGCGCTTGTTTACGGACTTTACCATTTCAATACTATTTTCTATTGGCACGACATCATCACAGTCGCCGTGATACACCATTATAGGAGTATTCAAAAGCGCTTCGCCAAACCAATAAATGCCGCTTCCACAGATTGGCGCTATGGCAGCAAAACGGTCGCGCTCTGCCATTGCAAGCATCCAAGTGCCTGTGCCACCCATTGACAGTCCTGTAAGATAAACTCTATCCCTATCAATTGGCAAGGTGTCGCAAATGTAGTCAAGAAAAGCCACAAGCGACTCAGTATAACAGCCCCAATATTTGTCGCGCGGGCACTGTGGCGCTATACAAATAAATGGATATTCCTTGCCGTCTTCTCTTACTCGCTTTAAAAAGCCATGGCGACATACATCCTCTAAATTGTCGCCCCACTCACCTGCTCCGTGAAGAAAGAAAACAAGTGGATATTTTTTATTTATATCAAAATCCTTTGGTAAATATTTTACATATCTGAAATTAAAATGCTTATCGCTTTCCCATTGATGTTTTGTGTACATAATTTCTCCTCAATATTTTAGATTGTAATCTTATTATAAATCATTGTTTAAAAGATTTCAACTTTATTTTACCACAAATTAATCATTAAACAAGAAACCAAAAAGTGTATTTTTCACAACCAAAAAGTGTATTTTTGAGCTTGTTTTTACTGTTGAATTTTTTTGCATTTTGAGTATTGAAAAAGAAATTTTGCTGTGTTATACTTTAATTGAAATTACACTTGCGAGGTAATATATGCTACATAATTTAACAGTAAAAAAAGATAACATCCGTTCCTTTTCTCTGTCTGCCGAAAATCCCACAGGTGAAAAGGGCAAGGGCGGTATGGCAATTGAAGGCAGTGCGGCATACAACGCACGAGAATTAGGACAGGGCTGGAAGGTCAATCCCTATGTAGTAATCAAAGCCGGGGAAAAATATAACATAGCTGACATAAAAGGACAAGGGGCTATTAAGCATATTTGGATAGTGGATAGCTCGCCAGCCGGCAGACTTAGTATTCTCCGTATCTTTTTTGACGGACAAAGTAATCCGTGCGTAGAAGCTCCTCTTTACGATTTTTTCTGCAATGCCGATAATACTGAATATAGACAAATAAATAGCCTTCCGATTTGCTATAATCCAAGACGAGGAATGAACTCATATTTTGAAATGCCTTATTTTAAATCATTTCGTATTGAAATTGAAAATCTCCATACCGAAGATATAATGGTGTATTATCAAATTGACTGCGAAGAAAAGGAAATCAACGAAAATAGCCTTTATTTTCACGCACAATATAGACGAGTAAATCCACTGCCTTATATGGAAAATTACACAATACTTGATAATATTAGAGGCAACGGTGTATATGTTGGAACATATATGCATTGGGGTGTAAAATCAAATGGCTGGTGGGGAGAAGGCGAAATCAAATTCTATATTGACGGTGATGATGCCTTCCCAACTATATGCGGTACAGGTACAGAAGACTATTTTGGCGGTGCATATAATTTTGATGTTGATGGAAAATATGTTGAATTTTCAACCCCGTATCAAGGCTTATCAAAGGTAAACAAAACGGATTCAACCTACTTAGCACAAAGATATTTTGATATGTATCGTTTCCATATAACAGACCCTATCTATTTTAAGGAGGATTTAAGAGTAACGATTCAAGCTTTAGGCTGGAGAAGCGAGGGGCGTTATTTGCCACTTCAGGATGACATTTCATCTGTAGCATATTGGTACTCTGATAATTTGAATGATACCTATCCAAAATTCCCAAGCAAAAACGACTTGGAAATAATATAACTAACACCTTATAACTATACGCATATGATAAATAAGACTTACAAGACTTTTTGTCAAGTAAGTCTTTTTTATAGTTGCCTCTTGTTTTAGAATATCTTCAAAGCAAAATTAAAAGACCATCGAGTGATGGTCTTTTTTCAATATATTATGATTTTTTCGTCAACATACCAAGATAAAGCTCTCTATATGCGTCTAACAGTCTTTCGACATTTTCTTCTGTCAATTCAAACTCTCCCGAGAGATTTTCCGACATTATTTGTAAAAGCTTATTAGTGCTACCAGATTCATCAAGCTGAAACTTTATTTGTCGACCCAAATATTTTTCCATTTCCTTACTAGACCCACCTGGAAGAATATTAATATTTACTCTTTCTTTTTTAGGAATATATTCAAAAATCTCATCAATAGAACACTCAAATACATCGGCTAATGAAGGGAAAACAGACACATCAGGCGAGGTAATTTCAGATTCCCATTTAGATACTGCTTGATTAGAAACGCCAAGCATCTCCCCTAATTCTCTTTGAGTTAGCCCCTTTTCTTTTCTCAAATGTGCTATATTTTTTCCAATTGACATATATTTCTCCTTTGATTTTCAAAATTGACTTTGTAATTTAATTATATAATACAAACGCATTAAAGTAAATAGTCTATTTTGATATTAAAATGTGTAATAATTCTCCGTTTGGTTGGAAAAATAAAATAATGCATTTGGCTCCGAATGCTGGGAAATGAGTTTGAAACGATTAAGTATCGTTTTAAACGAAATTTTCTCCACGAAGCAAGGAGAGTGACAAGCCTTTCGCTTAGAAAGGCGTCGCCAATCGACTATGCGACTGGAGTGGTTGCGAAGCAGGAAGGAGCGACAACCTACAGTCAGGTGATAACTTCCTAAAACATGGTCGCCCTGTGTCGTTCGACCAGCTCGCTTCGGGGACTCCCTGTTTTAGTTACCTCCCGTCGTAAAACGATATTCAATTGTTTTACTCGGTCGTCTACCAACTTCGCTTAGCTCATTTTTGAAAGAATCTAACTGTAACCAAGTTTTCATTGTGAGAGCCCACGGTGTCCTTTTGGCTCCGAATGCTGGGTAGCGAAGTTGAAAATGATTGATAATCGTTTTCAACGAGTGAAACCGAACAAAGCAAGGAAAGTGCCGAGCGCAACGCTTGGTTGTGCGATGGTAATTGACTATGCGGCTTTGGTGGCACCAATGGGTGGAACCAACCTTTAGGTTTGGTTCTCGCCCTATTGGTCCAACAAAAAAAGACACCGATTTGGTGTCTTTTTTGTTGGCTCCGAATGCTGGGCTCGAACCAGCGACAACCTGATTAACAGTCAGGTGCTCTGCCAACTGAGCTAATTCGGAATATATGTTAAGTATATATTTACAAAAAATATATTAACAGAATAATCAAAATCATACACAGGGCCAAGGGTTTCCCGAGAATTGAACAATTTTTGGGAGTTCCGAGGTGTGGTGTTTTAGATGGAAAACCAAGTTTTCTACGCCACTTTCTGATTCGTGGTTTTGGTTATTCTGATTAATTGAGCAACTTTACGATTAAATGAAAAATGTTGGCATTGACCTATTTTCCCGGCACGCCTCCGTGCAAGTATCTTCGGCTTAGCACAGCTTAACTTCTGTGTTCGGAATGGGTACAGGTGGACCCTGTGCAGTAAA
>JAFVWS010000036.1 GCA_017501545.1 Clostridia bacterium
ACCGTTGAAACGGGAAGGCTCCCAAGGGAGCTATTTTTGTCCAGCTCCGTGTTAGCGAGCTACACGCTATCTTGGTCAAAAATGCGAACCCAATTTAAAGCAAGCTTTAAAGACGGGTTGATAACGATTTCGAGCACAAAAAAAGCAAGCACCGATGTGCTTGCAACCGTTGAAACGGGAAGGCTCGCAAGCGAGCTATTTCTGCCAAGCTTACACTTGCAAGCAGATTTCTTCTTTGGCAGAAATGCGAACCCAATTCAAGTGCAGGCACTTGAAGACGGTTCGATAACGATTTCGAGCACAAAAAAAGCAAGCACCGATGTGCTTGCTTTTTTGTGGTGCGAGAAACGGGAATCGAACCCGTATGGCATAACCACACGCCCCTCAAACGTGCGCGTCTACCAATTCCGCCACTCTCGCATATATTGACAAGGCTTTATCAACCTTGCCAACATATTATACTAAATGATTTGTGGTTTGTCAATACCTTTTTGTCAAATTTTTTAAAAAGTTTTTTAGTTTAAAAGGGACCCCTTTTTGAGTCCCTTTAAATATTAGCCCGCTGCTTGAAGAGTCTTTATGATATTTATGATACCCCATTTATGATACCAACAATGATAAGTGAAAGTGCACCAGTTACCATAAGGGCAGTAAGCACAATGCACAGTACTTTTGCAAAAATATTATGCTTCATTTTATTTTCTCCTTAATTATATATCAATTTTTAGTTGAGGGTCCTTAGCCTTTTTCTTGGAAATTAAGACACCTGTGGCTGGAATTTTAATCTTTCGATAGCTTTCCTTCGCCTCTGGATACTTCTTTTCGTAATCGGTTAAAACCTTTTTGATTTTTTGATTTTTCTTCAAATTCATTGCGAAAACAACTGTTCCTATTGAGGTTCTTGTTGTTTTGATTGGAATTAACGATGGTCTTATTAAAATTGCCTTGTTTTCCGAGTTTATGAGCATAATGTATTCATCACTCGTTTCATAAACAATTTTTACGATTTTCGATGCATCAGAAAATGCCTTTTTAAGCTTTTTTCTTGAACCCTGTGTTTGATATTGGTTCATTGGCACTCTTACTGCCTTGCCATTTTCGAAGAAGAATATTACCATTTGATTTTCATCAAATGATGGGTTAACGTGCATATAAGCAACGTGCTCATCATCGTCAAAGTTTAACTGCTTTGGAACGTACACACCAAGCTCTGATGCCTTAGAAAGCTCAAAATCAGACATTTTTGCAAAATAGAGCTGTGCCTTATCTGTAAAGAAGATAACCTCGTCCTTATTGCTTATTTCTGCCTCATAAATGATTTCGTCGCCCTCTTTAATTTTCTGCTCAGAGTTTCCACGAAGTGACTGCTGAGTAATCTTCTTTAGGTATCCATCCTTTGTAAAGAATAGTCTTGCTTGATAGTCCTCAATCATTATTTCCTTGTTAAAGACCTTAATCTCCTCAGAGTCTATAATTTGTGTTTTTCTTGGCTTGCCATATTTTTTCTTAATATCGTTTAGTTGCTTAATCATAAAGGATTTCATCTTAAGCTCGTCGTCAAGAAGCGCCTTTATATCAGCAATTTCAGCTTGTAAATTGTCAATGTCTGCCAAGCGATTCATAATATACTCGCGATTTAGGTGACGGAGCTTGATATCAGCGATATACTCTGCCTGATCCTTATCTACTGAGAAGCCTGCCATAAGGTTTGGAACAACCTCGTCATCCTTTTCAGTTTCGCGTACTATCTTTATTGCCTTGTCAACGTCAATGAGTATTTTACCAAGACCAAGTAAAAGATGAAGTCTTCTCTGCTTTTTGTCAAGGTCAAAGGTAAACTCTCTTTGCAAACAGCCTGTCCTAAATTTAATCCATTCTGTAAGAATGTCCTTAATGCCAAGCTGCTTTGGTGAGCCACCAATTAAAACATTGAAGTTGCATGGGAAATTGTCCTCAAGTGGGGTAAATTTATAAAGCTTTTGCATTAACTGTTCAGGGTCAGTTCCCTTTTTCAAATCGATTGCAAGCTTGAAGCCGTCGTAACCGATTTCATCACGGAAGTCAACAACCTCCTTAAGCTTGCCAGCCTTGAACATATCAGCCATTTCCTTCATAATTGCTTCAATCGTGGTGGAATATGGAATTTCAAGTATTTCTATGCAGTTTGCAGCTTTATCATATGAATATTTTGCGCGTAGCTTGATAGGGCCCTTACCTGTTTCGTAAACCTTTTTAATCTGCTCACGGTCGTAAACAACGTAGCCTCCACCTGGAAAGTCTGGCGCCCTTACGATATCAAGTAGCTTATCAATATCCGTCCTTGGTGACCTTAGAAGTGCAATTGTTGCATCGCAAATTTCAACAAGGTTAAATGAGCAAATTGAAGACGCAAGACCAACTGCGATACCAAGGTTTGGCGAAACCAAGATATTTGGGAATGAGGTTGGAAGCAGTCTTGGCTCCTTTGAGGTTGAGTCGTAGTTATCAACCATATCAACTGCGTTTTTGTCAATGCCTGTAAATATTTCTGTACAGAAGGAGTCAAGCTTTGCCTCGGTATATCTTGAAGCAGAAAATGCCATATCACGGCTATACTGCTTACCAAAGCCACCCTTTGAGTCAATAAATGGGTGTAAAAGTGACTCGTTTCCTGTTGTTAAACGAACTAACGTTTCGTAAATTGCCATATCGCCGTGAGGGTTTAGCTTCATAGTTTCACCAACGATATTAGCGCTCTTGGTACGGCGACCTGTTAAAAGTCCCATTTTATACATAGTATAAAGAAGCTTACGATGTGCAGGCTTAAAGCCGTCAATTTCTGGAATTGCACGTGATACCATTACGCTTACTGCGTATGGCATATAGTTAGTTTCAATTGTCTCAGTTATTGGTTGGATAACTGGTTCTCTTTCTATATACTTTTCTACATTTACTTCCTGTTTTTTAGCCTTTGCCATTTCTACCTCCATTTTGGTCAGCGTCGCTTGTTATAACTCTGTGAGCGCAAGCGCGTATCATTCTGTTATAGATTGCCAAGGACTCACCATCATCGCTTGGTAGGTGAGCATAAACGGTATCGACTGAAATGTCGTCCGCCTGTCGCAAAAGATCAAACAGCTTTTTCGTCTGCTTCTTTATGTCCTGTTTTTTACCAACCGGCAATAAGTTTTTATTATGCAACAAGGAGATTTCCTCATCGTAGCACATTATTGCACAATTTTCTTCGTTTTGTCGTAATTTTACGTATTTTATAAAATCAACTGAGCTATCATCTATTAAATATAAGTTAGCACGTGGTGCATAATGCTTATATTTCATTCCTGGGGAAAGTGCTGTCTCTCCCGCCTTTAATTCTTCCTTAACCGCCGAGGCAATTTCTACCTTGCCAGTAATTTCAAGGAGCATATTTGGAGTTACAGAGCCTGGACGAAGAATAGTAATTTTATCGTCCTTTAAGGTAACAACCGTTGACTCAACACCAAACTCACACTCACCACCATCAAGAATCAATGGTATTTTGCCATTTAAATCGTCAAAAACGTGCTTTGCGCTTGTCGGTGAGGGTCTGCCTGATGCATTCGCCGACGGTGCGGCAATTGGTATTTTCGATGTTTTAAGAAGTGCGTTTGCTACTTCATTCCTTGGGCACCTAATTGCAACTGTATCAAGCCCTGCTGTAACCTCTGGTGGGATTATGTCTCTTTTCGGTAGTATCACCGTTAAGGGGCCTGGCATAAATCTTTCTGCCAGCTTATAGTATAGCTCACACGTGTAGGCTATTTTTTCTGCATCCTGTGGCTTTTCAACGTGAACGATAAGTGGATTATCGCTTGGACGTCCCTTAGCCAAAAAAATGCTACGGCAAGCCTCGGCGTCAAATGCATTTGCGCCCAAGCCGTATACTGTTTCGGTGGGAAAAGCCACAAGGGCGCCACTATTTAGTAGCACGCTTGCTTCGTTAAGAATATTTAGGCTGTTTTTATCTACCTTAGCTACTCTTGTTTCCATTTCCCTCTCCCAGATTAAATCACGCATAGCGTGTATATCATTAGGGCTCAGCCCTGTATATCATCACATTTTAAATGCGTATATCATCAACGCCTTGCGTTGAATAAAATTACGCTTCACCCTTTAGCTTTTCCGCTGCATCTGCTGTTGCAAGCTTATCAAGCATATCACCGATATCGCCATTTAAGAACGCATCAAGCGAATAAATGGTGTAGCCAATACGGTGGTCGGTTACTCTGCCCTGCGGATAGTTATAGGTTCTAATTCTTTCGCTACGGTCGCCTGTGCCAACCTGACTTTTGCGTTCCGATGCGATTTTATCATTTTGCTCCTGCTGCTTCATATCATAAAGCTTAGCACGCAAAATCTTAAATGCCTTGTCTTTGTTTTTAAATTGGCTTCTTTCGTCCTGACATTCAACAACTATACCAGTTGGCTTATGAATAAGACGAATAGCGCTTTCAGTTTTATTTACGTGCTGTCCACCTGCACCACTACTTTTACAGGTTTCAACAATAACGTCGCCCATATTAAGCTCAACCTCAACGTCCTCCGCCTCTGGAAGCACGGCAACTGTTGCAGTTGAGGTGTGAATTCGACCCTGTGTCTCGGTTTCAGGAACTCTTTGAACTCTATGAACGCCACTTTCAAACTTAAATCTTGAGTATGCGCCCTCTCCTGAAATTAGGAACGTAACCTCCTTAAAGCCACCAAGTCCAGTTTCATTAACACCAGTAAGCTCAGACTTAAAGCCGTTTGAGTCGGCATACATTGAGTACATACGGTAAAGCACGGAGGCAAAAAGTGCCGCCTCCTCACCGCCAGCGCCTGCCCTAATCTCAACGATAACGTTTTTATCGTCATTAGGGTCCTTAGGAATTAAAAGAAGCTTTAATTCCTCCTCTATTATGACAATTCTTTCCTTGCATTCCTTGTATTCTATAACGGCAAGGTCATACATTTCGCCGCTTTCCTCTTCCATCATGAGCTTTGCGCCCTCAAGGTCAGACTGGGTCTTTTTGTATTCTCTATATTTTTCAATAATAGGAGTTAGGCTTTTGTACTCCTTCATTGCCTTTGTAAACTCTGCTTGATTAGAAGCAGTTTCGGGGTTGGCAAGCGCCTCTTCTATTTCAAGATAGCGCTTTTCCGCCTCGTTTAATCTATTAAGCATAAATTATTTTTTCTCCACTAAATGAATTGCAAAGCCACAAATTTCGTCCTTTAGGTAAATTACCTTTAGATTACCCTTTGCATCGTATTTTGCAGTATCCTCATTAAACTCAATGCCCTGCTTAGCAAGGTAAGCGCGTGCGCGGCTTGCAAAGTTTGTTGAAATTGCAATATGGCCGTTTTTGCCGAGGTATGGCGCGTGCATAAGCTCAAACTCGCCACCTGCGAACGTTGATGAGTTGCCCTCCTTATATTCAAGGCCAAAGAGAGTGCAAAGTAGCTTTGCCGATTTTGTAGCCTCTTCCTTGTTTTCACAGTTGATGCCAACGTGTGCAAGCTTAAAGCCAAGCATTTTCATAACTGCATTCTTTGTTAGACGAGTGATTTCGTCGAAATTGCCAGCCTCAATAAGTGCGTCCTTAACCATAAAGCTACCGCCACAAGCGATAATCTTACCAAACGCTAAGTAATCAAGCATATTTTCGTCGTTGATACCACCGGTAGGCATAAATTCAACTCCACCGTAAGGCGCTGACATTGACTTAATCATATTAAGTCCACCTGCAGCCTCAGCTGGGAAAAACTTTACAGCCTTAAGTCCAAGCTCCATAGCTGCCTCAACCTCTGAAGGTGTAGCACAGCCAGGAAGCACAGGCACACCCTTTTCAAGGCAGTGCTTAACAACTCTTGGGTTGAAGCCTGGGCTAACGATAAACTTTGAGCCAGCCTCAATTGCCTTATCAGCCTGCTCAGGAGTTAAAACTGTACCTGCACCAACAAGCATATCAGGCATTTCCTTTGTAATTACTGCTATTGCCTCAGCTGCGCACTCTGTACGGAATGTAATTTCTGCACAGTTAAGTCCACCAGCGGCAAGCGCCCTTGCAAGTGGAAGTGCGTTTTCTACCTTTGTTATTTTTATAACTGGAACAAGTCCAAAATCACGTAGCTCTTTAATAATATCCATAATGTCCTCTTAATTTAAAATTATTTGCAGAAAGCACAAAGTGCCTTGTGGGTCTCGTAAAGGTCATTCTTTGAGATAACCTCCATTGGTGCGTGCATTGAGAGCACTGGAACACCAAGGTCAACGGTATTAATGTTGTGGTTTGCTATATACATAGCAACTGTTCCGCCACCACCAACGTCAATCTTACCAAGCTCAGCAGTTTGCCAAATTATGCCTGCATCGTGGAAAATCTTTCTGATTTTGCCAACGTACTCAGCACTTGCGTCATTTGTGGAGCTCTTTCCACCACCACCTGTGTACTTGTTCATAACAACGCCACAGTTAACAATTGCACTGTTTCTCTTTTCGTAAACCTCTGGGTACATTGGGTCATAGCCTGCGCTAACGTCAGCGGACAGACACATTGAGTTTGCTCTAACCACGTTAGGGTTGCCACCGAGGTTCTTTGAAATCTCCTCAATTAGGTCAACGATTAGACGGCATCTCATACCACTAACGCCCTCAGAGCCAATTTCCTCCTTGTCAGCAAGAACACACATAATTGTATGCTCGCTATCCTTGTTTTCAATGATTGCTGTGAGTGATGGATATGCACAAACGCGGTCATCGTGTCCGTAAGCGCCAATCATTGAGCGGTCAAGGCCGAGGTCTCTTGCCTTGCCTGCAGGAACTGCTGTAAGCTCAGCACTTACAAAGTCGTTTTCTGTGATGCCATATTTCTCGTTGAAAATCTTTAGCATATTGAATTTAACCTTTTCGTCGGTTTCACCCTCGATTGGCTGTGAGCCGATAAGAAGGTTAAGTCCCTCACCTGTAATAGCGCTTGCAAGTGGTTTTTGTGACTGCTCTCTTGCAAGGTGTGGGAGAAGGTCTGTAATGCAGAAAATTGGGTCGCCCTCGTCCTCGCCGATTGTAACCTCAACGTTTTCGCCGTCAAGAGTTGTTACAACACCATGAAGTGCAAGTGGAATTGTAACCCATTGATATTTTCTAATACCACCATAGTAGTGTGTCTTTAGGTAAGCAAAGCCCTCGTTTTCAAAAAGTGGGTGTTGCTTGAGGTCAAGACGTGGGGAGTCGATATGTGCGGCGCAAATTCTAATTCCGTTTTCGATATCTTCAGTGCCTGCAACAAAAGCAAAAAGGCTTTTGTCACGGTTATTGTAGTAATACTTACCACCCTTTACAATTTCGCCACCTAACGTGTAAGGAACGAAGCCGTTTGCCTCGAGCATTTTAATGCCCTCTTTTACTGCCTCACGCTCGGTTTTAGCATTGTCAAGGAATTTCATATATCCCTTTGCATATCTCTCGCTTGCCTTTGCGTCTTTCTTTGTTTGCTTTTCAAAAACATTTTCTTTTTTATAAAATAGCTTTTTCTTAAGCTCCTTTAATTCTTCGTTTTTGTCAACCTTTTTTGTGTTCTTTTTCATATTTTGCTCCTTTAGATTATGTTTTCTGCTTTTAAAATACTTATAATTTGTGACGATAATTCCTTGCCAGAATTATCAATTTGATATGTTGAAAGAGCGATGAGCTCACTATCACTTTTTTGGGAATTAAGTCTTGCAAGCGCCTGCTCCCTCGTTATTTGGTCGCGTGTCATAATGCGATCAATTTTTCTTTCCGTGGGGGAGGTGACGCAAATGGTAAAATCGCACATTTTGTCAAAGCCACTTTCAAAAAGCACTGGCGCATCTATTATTACTGCGCGCGCACCCTCATCCTTATACTGAGCTAAAAGTGCAAGCGTGTCCTTTTTAATGTGCTTGTGAGTTATTTGGTTTAATCTATTTAGCTTTTCTCTGTCGCTAAAAACAATCTCGGCAAGTGCTGGGCGATAAAGTGTGCCATTTTCTGTAAGTATGGAAGCGCCAAACTCCTTGGTTAATTCCAAAAGGCACTCACTACCCTTTTTAGTCGTTGTTTCTCTATACAAGCGATCAGTGTCTATTGATAAAACACCATATTTGGTAAACAGCATCGAAACGTAGCCCTTGCCTGAGCCACTTGAGCCACAAAGTCCTATGATTTTCATATCATTACCTCTTTGCCAAGCTCACTTGATAAATATGCCATGCGCATTACCGAGTGCACGTTTGCCGCCTGCTTAAGTGAGGGCTCTGGTGCGATATTTTTATTTATAGAGTCAAGGAAATTAAAGTAGCTACCAATATGGCCACGTAGCCAACCAACAGGTGCCTTTACAGATGGGAAGACTCCACCTGGGCTTGGATATCTATTTACACATTCAATTCTTGTATAGCCCTTATAAGCACCGAGAGTGTCATCAAAACTATTTGCCTTATATACCTCAAGGAAGTTTGGGTCCATAAGGTTAAATCTTAAGCTACCCTCCTCACCATGGATTTCAAACGTTAAATCATCATTTGAGCCAGTGACAATTTTGCTGACCTCAATCATACCATGCGCACCATTTTCAAGGGTGGCTAAGATATAAAAAGCCTCGTCAGCATTTGTTTCCCACTCTTTGCCATCAATGCCCTTTCTTTTTGGAAACGCGATTTGTTCCTTTCCAAAAACGGTTTTGAATTTACTATCTATTAAATAAAGGACTAAGTCTATTACGTGAGAGCCGAGGTCAAAAAGAACACCGCCACCACAAATATCCTTGTTTTGCTTCCAGCCTGCGTTTTTGTTTATGTCAAGCGCGCTTGAGTGCTGGTACTTGAAGCTAAAGGAAAGAATTCTACCAAGGTAGCCCTCCTCTATTAGCTCCTTTGCGCGCATAACTGGTGCAAGGAAGCGATTGTTGAAAACAACCTGTGCATATACCTTATTATCGTGTGCTAAGGTATCAAGCATTTCTGCCTCGTATTCCTCTGTGCCTACTGGCTTTTCACAATAAACGTGCTTGCCTGCCAAAATTGCCTTCTTGGCAGTTTCAAAATGGCAGTTGTTCGGTGTGCAAATGTCGATGATATCAACCTCATCGTCGTTTATAACGTCGTCCTCATTGTTTGTGTAAAATGGCACGTCATATCTTTGTGCAGCTTCTCTTGCCTTATCGATATTTCTTGTGCAAATCCACTTTACCTCTGCCTTTATATTAGTATTAAAAAAGAAAGGAATATTTTTTACAGAATAAAGGTGAGTTTTGCCCATTGCGCCAAAGCCGATAATACCTATTTTCATAAGAAATTCTCCTTCCTAAAATACTAATTTACACAATATATAGTTAAAAGAAACACTATATATATATTTTTACACTTTATTATAGCACTAATTTTTTTCAATTTCAATATATAAAATATAAATAATATTATTTAATGTAGAGTTTTTTGAGGAAAATGTGAAAAATGATACCTAAATATGTATAGTCCAAGCAAGGCAACACAAAATTTTGCTTCACCGCTTGTCAACTGTTACAGCTTCAAAAGTTGATTTTTGCGCATTGTGCAAAATCATTCCTCTGTTTTTGTAAAAATATTGTATAGCATGCAACTTTTTGTTGACGAAAAAGGGTGTTTTTGTTATAATAAATTTGAAAACGAAGAAAGGGGGGCACCTTATGTCAAGCTTGGAATATTACAGCGATTCGTGGGAGAATAAGTCTGCTCCCGAATACAAGGAATTCAAGGCGGAGCTTTACGAGAAAAAGAACGAATATTTTTCGGGCGCGCCTGAGGTTAAGCGATTTGACGTCGAAAGCTTTGACCACTCACCAATCAATAAAAAAAGCGAGGACGAGGATAAGAAAAAAAAGATAAGCCAAGTCAAGCAAAAAGAGAAAACGCGCACGCGGCTACAAAAAATCCTCGACAACGTGTCTAAAACTGCCACTAAGGTTGCCACAACCGTTGTCGGCGTGGCGGCGGTTGGCGTTGGCGCGGTTATCTCGCTTTCTCCTCTCTTTTCACCAAGCAAGCCGACGCCGATAGACGTTAGCTTAAATGACTTTGTGGTGGGTGGAAACTATGCCGCGTACGAGCTTGAAATATCAGAGCTTTCACCCGATATTGACTACGATATCGTTATATCGGACGGCAAGGACGAGTTTATAAACGAGGAGGTATTAAACGGAACCAACTCGGAGCTTGTTGTCGGGCTTGACACCGATACAAAATATACTCTTTCCGTAGTAAGCGAGGAAAACGGCGAGCGAGCCGTTCATTACGAAAAAGCTTTCAAAACCAACGGTACGCAAATCATTCACGATGAATACCAGGCGGTTTTCAAGGAGCCGCAGTTCAACGATGTAACCATCGAATGGCTAAGCGAGGAAAACAAATTCACGATTCCTATTCATTTCGAGTCTCATTCAGACCCCAATTACAGATACAGGGTCAGCTTATTGGACGAAAATCAAGGTGTTATCAGCTCCTATATCGGAGCGGAATCAAACGTTTCGCTGAGCGCCCCTTCATCCTGTGAGAGAGCATTCATACTTTACGAGCCAATATACTATGCGGACGGCTTTGAATACTCTTATTCAAGTAAGCGTTCACCCGAATTTTATCTTGCTCCGCCCGAGATTATTCTCGGTGACAAGCAGCTATCAGAGCCAAATAGCTACCGTATTAACTATAAAATATCAACCGAGCTGCATAATGAGCTTTACAGTGATATATTCTTCATAGCAAACGGTGAGGATGCGGGGCAAGGCTACATTTGGAAGATAAACGAATATAATTCTCATTTTGTGAGCTTTAGTGAGCCCACCTTGGAATTCGACCTTGAGGCAACGGTTACATACGAAGCACCGTACGGCGGTAATTTACGAACGGTCACAGCCAAGCGAAGCTATAAAAACGAGCTTGAATTTACCGATAAAGCTTATTACTCGTTTGAATACGGTGAGGCGGTGTTCAGCTTTAATTACAGCAACGCCGACGGATATGTTCTTCTAAGAAATGAGAGTAGCGCGACAGAGGAAAAGCTTGCCTTTGGCACTTATTACTATTCGCTAAGCTCCCAAACAGCATACACGTATGCATTATATAGCGGCGACGATCAGCGACTAAGTGAGGAAAAGACGGTATCCTTTACCCCGCTTGACACCAAACCAAGCTACGATTTCAACTATCTCAACCCAAGCGACCTTCTCATAACATACAACGATGACGGAACGATTAACATATATAACGATACAAAGTTCAGCTGCGACGATCCAAACGTTTACTATGAAATATATTACCGTTCGGTTTCACACGAATACGTTTGTGAATCGCGACGCCCGTTTGTAGGCTGTGAGAATTTAGAGTACGGCTCGTACAGCGTCGAATACAGAATAATTTATTCTGATGAAAGCGGCGCAAAATATGAGCTTCAGCGGATTGTGCCATCGGGCGATGTACATCCAAGTATTAACTCGTACGTCCGATTGAACATACCAAATTCAAGCACTGTTATTTTCGAGTTTAACGATTTAATTTACAACGGAGATATTATCGCAACCGTTGACGGAAAGGAATACGTCTTTACGGGCGATGATATAAAGCCAAGTGAGCATTCTGACAATATACTTCCGTATTGCTACATAATCACCGTGGACGAGCTTATTGGCTCGGAACAGATGCTTAATATCAGCGCACGGTATAATTCATATACTCAAAACACGATGCTCGAAAGCTACGAAAATGAAATTAAGGGCTCGCCCTTTGCAACTCAAACACTGTATTTTGGAGGATAAAATGAAAATGAAAAAGAAAATAAAAACAGCACTTCTCGCCATTGAGTTAACACTGATTTCATTGGTTATTATTGCTCTTTTGGCGTTTGCGATAACGAGCATTACGGTTATGTTTATAAACCCCGAGGCGGAGTATTCCGAGTGGTTTGGCGAGACGTTTTTCGGCGTTGAGCTCGAAAAGGAGCCTGAAATTGAAGAAGAAGCAAAAAGCTTAACCCTTGTCGAGCAGGTGACGGAAAAATTAAAGACTCACGCGTTTGACATTGTAATTTGCCTTGTAAAGGTGGTCATTGTTTACGCAATTTGCCGTATCATAAGACTTATTTTTGCGGCGATTATGAAGCGCAACAACCGCGCAAAGACAATTCTTGCTTTGCTTGACGGCTTTGTAAAGTACGGATGCGCAATTGCAATTATCTTCTTTGTTTTGAAGGCGGCAGGCGTCAACACAGGCGCGCTTATTGCCTCTGTCGGTGTGCTTACCCTCGTTGTCGGTCTTGGTGCAAATGCCCTCATTGCCGACATTATTGCAGGAATCTTCATTATATTTGAAAATGAATACAACGTGGGCGAGGTTATTTCAATTGACGATTTCCGCGGCACAGTGCTTGAAATCGGCATTCGCTCAACAAAGCTGCTCGATGCGGCAGGAAACATCAAGATTATAAATAACGGTAACATTGGCGATATTGTCAACCTCTCGCGTGAGCTATCCCTTGCGGTTGCTGACTGTGACTTCCCTTACGACGTGCCTATCGAATTTATTGAAAACATCATTATGAACAATCTTGACAGAATAAAGGAGCGAATCCCCGCTATTGTTGAAGGCCCGTACTACAAGGGAGTTTGTATGTATAAGGACTCGAACGTTACTATCAAATTGGTGGCTAAATGTAACGAGGACGACCGCTTTCAGGTGCAAAGAGATTTACTGCGCGAATACAGAATCCTCTTGACGGAAAATGATATCGATATCGCATTCCCACAGGTTGTTATCAATCAACCAAGCGTTAAGGAATACAAGCTCACAAAGAACGAAAAGCGCGCAGCACAGGAGTTTGCGCAGGAGCAAAAGGAGCTTTCAGCAAACCTTGAAGAGCAGCAAACTTAATCTCACCAAAAATCGGACAAAACCCACACAGGCGGGAGGAAAAACTCCTCTTATACGGTGATATTTTTGGGTTTTCACGATGACAAAACACAAAAAGTCGCACACAGGGTGCGACTTTTTTGTTATATACTTGCTTTAGCGTCTGCTCTTTTTATTCGAGCGCGCTTGAGTGTAGATATTTTATGCTAAAGGAAAGAGCCACACGGGGTGGCTCTTTTAAATTATTCCTCATCGTTTGATGAAACTGTTGTTTCTGGTAAAGTTGGGTTATAATTGCTTAGTGAAATTACTTGCGCTGTGGTTGACGCGCTACCCTCGTAGAGGTAAGTAACAACGCCTGCATCAATAACGTAAGCTGAGCAGTATAGTCCTGTATTTTCATCTGGAACGTTTGTAATCTTTGCTTGAATATGTGAGTAATCTGTACCATCAAAGCCTACAACTATTGCATTTCCGCTTGATGTGCCATCA
>JAFVWS010000037.1 GCA_017501545.1 Clostridia bacterium
GGACTGAAAATCCCCGTGTCGTTGGTTCGATTCCGACCGGAGGCACCAATTAAAAATGCGGATTTAGCTCATTTGGTAGAGCGTAACCTTGCCAAGGTTGAGGTGGCGGGTTCGAGCCCCGTAATCCGCTCCAGTTAAAGCAACATCCTCAATATCGGGGATGTTGTTTTTTAACAAAAAACTAAAAAGACCATATACTAAAGGTATGGTGACGTAGCCAAGTGGTAAGGCCCCGGTCTGCAACACCGTTATTCATCAGTTCAAATCTGATCGTCACCTCCAAAAAATATAGCAATCCTTTGGGATTGCTTATTTTTTTATCCATTGCGAAAGCGATGGCATATCATCACGACGCAGTCGCGCATATCATCACCGAAGGTGTATATCATCAGCCGTAGGCTGTATCTTCTTTCGCAATGATGATATTCAACACTTTGTGTTGATGATATACAATTTCTGTGAAATTGATGATATACAACGTCAAAGCCGTTGATTGTTTTATCAATCTGTGATAAAATATTTAAAAGGGGTGATTATATGTCTAAAAACTATTTACTTGCATATTCGGAGCAACTTGCAACCGAAATAGAATTGCTTTGCCAAAATATAAAAGCTCCGTCTAACACTTTATTTCAAATTAGAAAAAGCTCAAGCAGTATTTATGCAAACATTCGTGAGGCTAACTATGGACAAAGCAAAGCTGATATGCTTTCAAAATTTGAAATATCGCTCAAAGAATGTAGTGAAACAGAAGGCTGGTTACAGCTACTATTTAATACAGGCGTTTTAGATGAAGAAATATATAAAAGCTATAGAAATCTTTGTGGCAGAATTAGAAGAATGTTAATTTCTAGCTGCAAAACACTAAAGGAAAGCTTGAAATGAGTTTTTAGGCGAATACCTGATCGTTCACCGCCGTTGTTTCCATTGGTGCGAAGTCACCTTGGAGGATTAAAATTTGCAAGCAACCCAAACGGGTTGCTTTTTTCGTTCTTGGAGGTGACGCTCGTTTGAGCTGATCTTTTCGCTTTAGCGAAAATTATCAGTTCTAATTTGAAAGCTAAGTGAAAATGATTGAGTATCATTTTCACAACGCTTTTCGCTCCTAAGAAAGGAGCGTGGCGAGTTTGTCGCTTGGGCAAACGAAGATAGGCGACTATTCGACGAGTGCGCACGTCACCGAAAAAAGAGGACCGTCGGGGGACGCTGGCCCCTACTATGATTTGACAAAATATATTGCGCTCCACCCCAAAGTATGTTATAATAAAATCTGAAAGGCGGTGGAATCGTGAAAAATAAAAAATTCATATTCGTTTTAATAGGTGTACTTGTTGTTTGCTTTATTGGAGCATCTAGTTTCTTTGCGTTGCAAGGAATTTCTGCCGAAAATAAGAGAGAGGAATACTTTGATGTTTATCGGGATATGGCAGAGAAACATATTAAAGCAAATTCTGAAATGTTAAATAAGTACGGAGAGGATATTTCTGTTGAATTTGACAACTCGGTAACATATTTGGAAAGTGGAGAAAAAGGATTCTTTGATAGATACATCGAAGTCTTTGTTCCTAACGTTCCCGACACGCTTGAAGAATTCACCGATGGAATAGATATGATAAAATTCAATGTTAAGATCAGCGGAGACGAATACGAAATAATTTTTGAAAAAAACGATCTTGGCAAACTTGTGGTTACAAATCTGTCGGAAAATAATCAATAATTTAAGAGGCATCTTTTTTGTCAACACGTCTCAAGAACGAAGGCATCCCAATAGGGGTGCTTTTTCTTTACATTTTGCATAAAGTGTGCTATACTCTATATGAGGTGATTTTATGAAGGTTACAGTTCTACAGCCAAGCTATTTTACAGAGGGACAGCCAAGCGAGGTAATAGCTGATTTTTTACTTAAAGAGCTTTCATCTGTCGAGGAAAATGAGCTAATAGTCTTGCCAGAATATTCAAACGCGGGTGGAGTTAGCACAGTAGAGGAAGAAAAGAAAGCACTACCACGTGCTAAGGAAATGCTTTTGTTTGCAAGTAATATTGCCAAAGAAAAACGCGCCTATGTGTCGATAAATGTACTTGAAGAGAGAAACGGGAAAATAAAAAACAGTACATATTTATATAATAGAGAAGGCAAGGTGGCTTTTATTTACAACAAGCAGCACCTACCACCCTCTGAGGTTAAGTTAGGTGTTGAGCCTGAGGAAAAATGCAATTGCATATGCGACCTTGATGGTATGCGCTTTGCATTTATGACCTGTTATGACGTTTATTTTAATGAGCAGATTGAGTATATAGCCATGAAAAAGCCTGATATAATAATTGTTCCAGGCTATCAAAGGGGCGAAAGGACAGATATTATAGTAGCCCAAGCAAAATTGCTTGCCTTTAGGACAAACGCCTTTGTGCTACGCTCCTCGTTTTCAATGGGCACAAAGGAGCGTGGCGGAAATACAATGATAGTCGCTCCAAATGGCGAAGCCTTAGCAAATTTAGAGGACAGGGTCGGTAAAATTAGCATACAAATAGACCCAAAGGAAAAATATATGCGTCCAGCAGGCTATGGTCAAGGGCTTGTAAGGAATGATGACTTTATAAATAATGGAATACGTAAGGAAGCGTTTAAGGAGTAAAATATGTCAATTGAAAAGGTAAAAGAATATTTTAAAACATTTGGTATAGAAAACAGAATATTAGAATTTGATGTTTCAAGCGCAACAGTGGAGCTTGCTGCACAGGCGCTCGGCTGTGAGGGCTGTCGTATCGCCAAAACAATTTCCTTTATGGTAGATGGTGGCGCAGTTTTAATTGTGTGCGCTGGAGATGCCAAAATAGACAACGCAAAATACAAAGCATACTTTGGCACAAAGGCAAAAATGCTAAGCTACGAGGAGGCAAGTGAGCTAATCGGCCACGCAGTAGGTGGCATATGCCCATTTGCAACAAACGAGGGCGTAAAGATTTATCTTGACGAGTCGCTTAAAAGGTTTGAAACCGTTTTTCCCGCCTGTGGCAGCTCAAACAGTGCAATTGAATTAACAATTCCTGAGCTTGAAAAATACTCAAGCTATATTGACTGGATTGATGTTTGCAAGGCTTGGCAATAAAACTAAAAAAAGCACCCAAACGGGTGCTTTTTTATTGACAGGAAATATAAAATTATTGTATAATAAAATTGAAGCAAAGCATATATGCTTTGTAAATAGCTTTTAGGCAAGGAGGACATAAAATGAAAAGAAAGCTATTCTTAATTACTACACTACTTACCTTGGTTGTGATGACTTTTGTGCTTATTTCCTGTGGTGGAAATAAATGTGAGCATACATATTTAGAGGAGTGTGACACAACCTGCGAAAAATGTGGAGAGGCAAGAGAAACCGAGGTTGAGCATACCTATTATGGTGACTGCGATATTGCCTGCCATAAGTGTGGAGAAGAAAGAGAAGATGTCATAGAGCATAAATGGGTGCAAATTCCAAATGACATCTCTTGTAGCGTGCGTGAGGCCTGTGAGGGCTGTGGCGCAATAAAGGGTGAGATTACACCTCATAGCTGGCAAGAGGCAACCTGCGTCGCACCTAAGACCTGCACAGTGTGTGGAGCAACTGAGGGAGAGGCGCTTGAGCACATTCCCGAAGAGGATGATTATGACTGCACAACTGCGCTTAAGTGCCAAAATTGCGATTATATCTTCGTAAGCGCAAAGAGCCACGTGGTTAATGAGGAAAACATATACTCAAACGATGAGGTGCATTATAATGAATGTGAAAACGAGGGCTGTGAGGCGCAAATCAATAAGGAGGCACACTCAGGAAACGACGATGGCGACTGCACAACAGGGGTGCTTTGTAAATGTGGCTACCTTATAAAGGAAGCAAATGAAGCACATACACCATCAGAGGACGATGGCGATTGCACAACTGCACTTACGTGCCAAAATTGCGATTATATCTTTGTAAATGCAAAGAGCCACGCAGTTGACGAGGAAAAAATGTACTCAACCGAAGAGGTGCATTTTAATAAATGCACAAACGAGGGCTGCGAGGTGCAATTCAATAAAGAGGCGCACTCGGGCGAGGACGATGGCGACTGCACAACGTGGGTACTATGTAAATGTGGTTGGCTTGTAAAGGAAGCAAATGAAAGCCATACCGCCGAAGAGGACGATGGCGACTGTACAACAGCTGTAAAATGCGTTAACTGTGAGCAAATTGTAGTAAAAGCATATGATTCTCACATACTCAATGGTTGCATATGCGAAAACTGTGGCATCACAGAACATGAATTCAGTTCATCTAAGCTTTGCCAATGCGCTAACTGTGGGGAATATATTCACACTCTTGATGAAAATTGCATTTGTACAGTGTGTGGGATGACTGATCATAAGGAAGTGGACTTAAATACAGGCATTTGTTCTTCTTGTAATGGCTTTGTAGTAGCTGCAAGCATCACTATAAATGGTACAAAAAGCTACTACTCTACCCTTGAAGATGCAGCTTATGCAGTTATACAAAATGGCGAATGTACAATTGTATTAGAAAACGATACATTAGCGAACGCAATTGATGTTGAAAATTATACCATTACTCTTGATTTAAATGGAAAGACACTAAATAGTATGTCAAATTATTCCTTCCGTGTGTTTGAGGGCGGCAGCCTTACAATAAAGGACAGCGTTGGCACAGGTGCAGTTATCAAAAGTATTTCTGCTGATAGTGGTAGCTTGTCAATTGAGGGCGGCAGATTTGAAGGTACTATCTATTCAGGCGAAGGAACAGTTAATATTACAGGTGGAGAATTTAATTATCTTGCTGTAAATGGCTCCTCCCAAGCCAAGCTTGCTGTTTCTGGTGGTAGCTTTTATGAAATTCATATAGATAAGGAATACAATACACCAGCTGGTATTTTAGAAACTGGCTATTGCTACTACGATAGCGATGGCAATAAAATGGATGTTTCAGCCTTAGAACCAGAGGAATACTGGTATAAAGTAAGAAATGTAACAGTTGGCAAGGATGAATAAAATTAAGGCAGGATTTTTCCTGCCTTTTTTACTTACTTGACTAAGATAGAATAATTTGGTATAATAAAAATATATGGCGCAAAAGCGCACAAGGAGGAGAAAAAAGATGGCAAAAACAGTACAAGACGTCCTTAATATTATTAAGGAAAACGGAATAAAAATGGTTGACTTTAAAATGGTTGACATAAACGGTCAATATAGACACGTTACAATTTTGGCTGAAAACTTTTCAGAGGACACAATGAAGAGTGGTATCGGCTTTGACGCATCAAACTATGGCTACGCAGTGGTTGAAAAGAGTGATATGGTATTTATCCCAGACCCAGATACCGCGGTTATTGACCCATTCTGCGAAATTCCAACAATTTCAATGACTGGTAACGCTATGATTATAGATAGCCCAGAAAACCGCCCACTCCCACAGTACCCAAGAAATATAGTTTTAGCAGCTGAAAAGTATATGAACGAGCTTGGTATTGCTGACACAATGCTAATTTTACCAGAGTTTGAGTTTTATCTCTTTGACAATGTTGGCTGGGAGGTAAGCCCAAAAACCATCAGTGCAACTGTTGATGCAAAGCAGTCCTACTGGAATTCTGCGACACAGGGTCAAGGCGTTATCGTTCCAAAGCAAAAAAATTACCACATTGCAAAGCCATTTGATATTTCCTATGAGTGCCGTAGTGAAATGTGCCTTCTTATGAAGGAAATGGGCATTGAAATTAACTATCATCACCCAGAGGTTGCTGCCTCAGGTCAATTTGAAATTGAGCCACAGCTTGGCAAAATGTCCGATATGGCAGACAAGACAATGATGATTAAATATATCATTCACAACACAGCCCTTAAGTATGGTATGAGCGCAACGTTTATGCCAAAGCCAATTTATGGCGAGGCTGGTAGTGGCATGCACGTGCATATGCTACTTCTAAAAAATGGTGAGCCTGTTTTCTCTGACGATAATGGCTACGCGCACCTAAGTAAAGAGGCGCACTACTTTATGGGTGGACTTTTAAAGCACATCGACTCGCTATGCGCACTAACCAACCCAAGCACAAACTCATTTAAAAGACTTGTTCCTGGCTTTGAAGCGCCAGTTACTGTTGGCTACGCAACCTCAAATCGTAGTGCAGTAATAAGAATCCCTGCATATGCAAAGACTCCAAACAAGCGTCGCTTTGAGCTTCGCAATCCAGATGCAACCTGCAACCCATATTTCTGCTATGCAGCAATTTTGATGGCAGGTCTTGACGGAATTAAAAATAAGATTGACCCACACGCAAACGGATGGGGTCCATACGACTGCAACCTCTACCACCTAAGCGATGAGGAAAAGGCTAAGCTAACACACCTTCCAGCATCACTTCCTGAGGCACTTGATGCACTTGAGAAGGACAATGAATATTTAACTGCCGGCGGAGTATTCCCTAAGGAGCTTATTGACAACTTTATTAAAGCAAAAAGAGCAGAGTGCAGTGAAATGTCAAAAATTCCACACCCTGCAGAATTCGACAAATATTACAACCTATAACTATAAAAGCTCACGAGTAAAATCGTGGGCTTTTCTGTTTTTATAGCCATATAGTAGCAAGTGTACACCAAGTGCGAACACGCGTGTGAAGCATTTGCACATTTTTTGAATAATTTTTTAAAAAAGGCTTGACATTGTGAATAAAAAATTATATTATAGATGTATATTTTTATATTTTGGAGGAAAAACAAAAATGAAACTAAGAAAAATCTTAGCTCTTGTTCTCGTTATGGCTCTTTGCTTCGGTATGGTTGCAGTTCTCTCATCCTGCGGTGGCGAAAAGAACTATGCAGAAAACAATGAAAAAATCAAAATTGGTATTTCAGGCCCACTCACAGGCGGAGCTGCTAAATATGGTATAGCAGTAGAAAACTCTGCTAAGCTTGCAGTTAAGGAAATTAACGCAGCAGGCGGCTTAAACGGCATTATGTTTGAGGTAGAAATGCTTGATGACAAGCACGATGCAAACAACATTTCAACAAACTATGCAAGCCTTTATGAGGGCGGTATGCAGGTTTCACTTGGCACAGTAACAACAAAGCCAGGTCTTGAGTTTAAGGGATACGCACAAGCAGACAACGTATTCTTCCTAACTCCATCAGCAACAGGCGACGATATTCCTGAGTATTCAAACGGCTACCAAATGTGCTTCGCTGACTCAGACCAAGGTACAGTTTCAGCTGGCGTATTTAAGGATGAGTTCCAAGGCAAGAAAATAGGCGTATTCTTCAAGGCTGACGACGACTACTCAGTAGGTATTAAGAACAACTTTGTTAAGGCTCTTGGCAATGCTCTTGGTGAGGTTAAGATGGCTTCATTTACAGAGGCTACAAAGTCAAGCTTCACACAACAGGTTTCTGAGCTTAAGGATTGCGACGTAATCTTTATGCCTATTTACACAGAGCCAGCTGCTTTGTTTATGCAACAGGGTAAGGGTATCATTAAGGCAGACGCTATTTACTATGGCTGCGACGGTCTTGACGGTATTGATGCTGAATTTGATGTAAGCACAATCACACAAGGTATTTCCTATCTCTCACACTTTAACTCTGGTGCAACAGAAGGTGCTGCAAAGACATACATTGATGCATACGTTAAGGAATATGGCGAAAGCGCTCCATTAAACCAATTTGGTGCTGCCGCATACGACTGCGTATATGCAATTGTTGATGCAATGAAGTATGCTATTGAAAACAATGGTGCAGAAATCACAGTAACAATTTCAGCATCAGACCTTTGCAACATTTTAACAGCTGTATTTAACGACAAGAACTTCGTATTTGAGGGTATTACAGGTGCGCCAGGCGAAAACGGCAAGTCAACAATTAAGTGGACAGATGCTGAGGGCAATGCTACAAACGGCCACGTTAACAAGACTCCAGTTTCATATACAGTTAAGGGTGTAACAGTAAAATAATAAAACTAAATAGGCTTTGCCGACGTTTTCCGTCGGCAAAACTTATTTATTAAAAGGAATCGAAAATGGAATTTTTAAATACTTTTATAAACGGATTAAGCGTTGGTGGAGTATATGCAATGATAGCTCTTGGTTATACTATGGTTTATGGTATAGCTAAAATGCTTAATTTCGCTCACGGTGATATAATCATGGTGGGCGCTTATATGATAGTACTATTTCTTCCAATAAACCCAATTGTTGCAATAATTGCAGCAATAGTTCTTTGTGCGCTTCTTGGTATATTTATTGAAAAGATTGCATATAAGCCACTTCGTGGTGCATCACCACTTGCAGTTTTGATTACTGCTATCGGTGTAAGCTATCTTTTACAAAGCTTAGCACAAGCAATAGCTGGTCCAACCACATATCATCCAAACCCACTTGAAAAATTATTCCCTAAGTTTATGGGTGAGCCAACGTATGGCATTATAAAAATCGGTGCGTTCCAAATTAAGCTTTCAACCTTAATTACCTTAATTTGCGTAGCCTTAGTAATGATTGGGCTTACGTTGTTTGTAAAGAAGACAAAGATTGGTCGTGCAATGGTTGCAGTGTCTGAGGACAAGGGTGCTGCACAGCTAATGGGTATAAATGTAAATAATATTATCATGATTACGTTTGCAATAGGCTCATCTCTTGCGGCGCTTGCAAGTGTGCTTACGACCTTTGAGTCGGCAAGCGTTGAAACAACAATGGGCTCACTCCCAGGTATTAAGGCATTTACAGCCGCTGTTATTGGTGGTATCGGCTCAATTCCTGGTGCGATGATAGGTGGAATTATTCTTGGACTTGTTGAGTGCTTTGCACAGGCATTCCCAAGAATTGCACCATATACAGTTGCTATTGAGTTCTCATTACTCATTATAGTTCTTCTTGTTAAGCCAACAGGCATCCTTGGTAAGAAGAGGAGGGAGAAGGTATAATGACATTCGTAAAAAGATATTTAAGCCTTGCAATAATAGGAACATTCACCGTAATTATGGCAATAATGGGCTTTGTAGGTCTTCCTTTTTCAACGGTTGAGCTTCTTGAAAAAATAGCAATTGCAATTATTCTTGCGGTTTCACTTAATATGGTGGTCGGCTTCCTTGGTGAGCTTTCGCTTGGTCATGCTGGCTTTATGTGCGTTGGCGCATACGTTGGTGGTAAGGTGGCAGTTCTTTTGAGCCAATCACTTGGTGGCACCCATATTGTTACAGTTATCCTTGCACTTGTGCTTGGTGGATCAGTGGCGGCAGGCTGTGGCTTTATAGTAGGTCTTCCAGCACTTCGCTTGCGTGGAGACTATCTCGCCATTGTAACACTTGCATTTGGTGAAATTGTAAAGAATATTTTTGAAAATGTTCAATTCTTTGGTGGACAAACAGGTCTTCGCTCACCACAATTTATTGGTAAAAACAGATTTATTGTGTTCATAATTGGCTTTGTGCTTGTCCTTTTAACGCTCTTTGTTATTCAAAACGTTGTAAGAAGTAAGCACGGACGTGCGATTACTGCTATTCGTGACAACGAAATTGCAGCAAAATCAATGGGTATAAATGTAACTAAATATAAGCTAATGGGCTTTGTTATTTCTGCTGTTTTCGCAGGCTTGGCAGGCGCATTATATAGCTTTACTCAGTCTAACATTCAAGCACAAACCTTTGATTATAACTATTCCATTGAAATACTTGTAATAGTAGTTCTTGGTGGTATGACAATTAACGGCTCTATTATATCAGCCGTGCTCATCACATTCTTAAATATATTCCTACAGAAGAACCTCGGTGGCAGCTTTGCTATCGCAAAGGACATTATTTATGCAGTTGTCCTTATTCTTCTTGTTATATATAGAAACGCTCCTGCACTTAAGAGCTTCCGTGAAAAGTACAACTTCCAAGCTCTATGGCGCAAAATCTTCAAGCGCAAGCATAACCCAGCAAAGGTTAAAGATGACGCTGCAAGATGGGACGTTGTACCTACTAAGATTGAGATGAACGAGGTGCTTTCAACCGACGTTGTTATTGACAAAACAGGTGATAATAGCGCCGACGTTGGAGAAAGAGGAGGTAATAAGTAATGGCAAGTACAGAGAAAAAAGCTAATACTATTAACCCTCAAAAAACCTCTAAAAAGCATAAAAGAGAGGATATAGTAAGTGAATACGTTCTTGAAACAAGAAACCTTGGCATCACCTTTGGTGGACTTAAGGCTGTTCAAGATGTTAATTTGAAAATCAAGAAGAACCAAATCTATGGTCTTATCGGTCCAAATGGTGCAGGTAAAACCACAGTATTTAATCTGCTTACTGGTGTTTATCAGCCAACGACTGGCGCGTTTTACCTAAACGGTAAGGATTTAACTGGCTTAAGACAGGATAAAATCAATCATAAGGGCATTGCGCGTACGTTCCAAAATATTCGTCTATTTAACAATATGACAGTTGTAAGAAACGTAATGGTAGGTCTTCAAAATCAGCCAGAGTATAAATGCTCACTTTTTGAAAGCATTTTCCTTTTACCTCGTCACTTCAAGGTAGAAAAGAAAATGAGGGCAAGGGCAAAGGAAATTCTAAAAATATTCGGACTTGAGGACGAGAGAAATAACTTTGCTTGCAATCTGCCATATGGTAAGCAAAGAAAGCTTGAAATTGCTCGTGCGCTTGCTACAAATCCAAAGCTACTTTTGCTTGATGAGCCAGCAGCAGGAATGAATCCAAATGAAACAGAGGACTTAGTAAATACAATCAAATATATTCGTGACAATTTTGATATGACAATTTTATTAATCGAGCACGATATGAAGTTTGTATCTGGTCTTTGTGATGAAATTACAGTACTCAACTTCGGTACAGTTTTGACCGAGGGTAATACAAAGGAAGCGCTTAATAATCCTGATGTTATTAAGGCTTATATCGGAGGGTAACTATGGCACTACTTGAGGTACATGATTTAGAGGTGTATTATGGTGTTATTCGCGCTCTTAAGGGAATCAGCTTTGAGGTTAACGAGGGCGAAATAGTAACACTTATAGGCGCAAATGGTGCAGGAAAGACCACAACCATGCAAAGCACAGTTGGATTGATTCCAAAAAGGTCTGGTAAGGTAATCTTCGATGGTAAGGATATAACAAAGCTCCCTTGCCAAAAAATCGTTCACCTCGGAATGACACAGGTTCCTGAGGGAAGACGCATTTTCGGTGAGCTTACAGTTTATGAAAACCTTTTAATGGGCGCATATTCCGTAAAGAAAAAATCAGCCAACTTTAAGGAAGACTTAAATAAAATTTATGAGCTTTTTCCACGTCTTTTAGAGCGTAAAAACCAAGTGGCAGGCACACTATCTGGTGGAGAACAGCAAATGCTTGCAATGGGTCGCGCGCTTATGAGCCATCCAAAGCTTCTTATGCTTGATGAGCCATCAATGGGTCTTTCACCACTTTTGGTTGACCAGGTGTTTGATATTATCAAGCAAATCAACAAGGACGGCACTACAATTTTGCTTGTTGAGCAAAACGCAGGAAAATCCTTGGCAATTTCTGACAGAGCCTACGTTCTTGAAAACGGCGAGATAGTTTTAAGTGGAACAGGTAAGGAATTATCTGAAAGCGAAATGGTTAAAAAGGCTTATCTCGGTGGCTAATAAAAACAAAAAAGCACCTTTTAGCGTGTTATCCTTAACGGAGAACACGCTAAAACTATGATTGCCCCTACGGGCAAGTTATGAGTGATGATATGCTTCGCATAGTTATGATTGGCTTCGCCAAGCTTAAGGTTTGATGGGCAATCATACCATAACATTTGCGTAGCAAATTCATAACGGTGAGCGAAAGCGAGCCTCATAACTCTAAACTAAAACAAACAGAAAAGAGCAGACATACAAGATTTTATCGGTCTTGTGTGTTTGCTCTTTCGATTGTATAA
>JAFVWS010000038.1 GCA_017501545.1 Clostridia bacterium
ATAATGGAATGACGGATAATAATGTGGCAATCATGAGAAAACTCAGTTCAAACGCCGATATTTTGATTCCTAACTTTACCGAAGCATGCTTCCTGACAAACCATTTTTATAACGGAGATGCTTTAAGTCACGGTGAAGCAGAAGATTTAATTGAACGAGTTCGTCACCTTGGCAGTAAATCGGTTGTCATCACAAGCGCCTCCGTAGAAGGTGAAAACTGCGTTATAGGATATGATCATACAAAGGACGAGAACTTCAAAATCGGATTTGAACTGATAGATGTACGTTTCCCCGGAACAGGAGATATCTTTTCCGCTGTTCTTGTAAGCGACGTGCTGAATGGTGAATCTTTGTATGCTGCTACAAAACATGCAATGGAAACAGTAAGAAACATTATTGTTGATAATCTCGATAAAAAAGATAAGTTTTACGGTGTTGATGTTGAGCGTTACATAAGCGAGGGTAAATTATGAGAATTAAAATTACTTTGATAGAACAAAAAGGTACTTCTCCATGCCACAGGGGACACAAAGTTGGAGACGTGTTTGATTTTGACACAGAAAGGGGTAAACTGTGTCCAATGGCTGCGCATGTTCTTTTTCCTATGATCGATATCTTGCGCTACGGCGGCGAGTTAAAGAGCAACGTTTTCTGTTGCCCTGATGTCGATACGATAAATGTTTTCAAAATTGAGAAGGTAGATTAAAACAATAACTCTCAAATTCCAATTTGTCGAGTAGTTAATAGAACAAAATCACACACCTTTTTACTGCTCTTTCACAAATCAAAAAGACAGGTCTTGTGCCTGTCTTTTTTTGTTTTGGCGGGAAAGGATTCGAGCTTTATCGTGGTGGGAATAATCATTCTCCCAAAATTTTGAATTTGGCAAGTGGTGTTGTTATTGCCCATTTTCCACTGCCCGGGCATATAGGAAATTTGCCAATTGTGGCAAAAATATACCAAGCGCTCATGCTTCCGTTGTCCTCGTCACCTGGGTAGGCATCCTTTGTGAAGCACTCGGTGGCGATTTTTTTAACGTAGTAGTCGCTTTTTTCGCGATTTCCAAAATAGGAATAGAGAAAGGGAATAGTAAAGGACGGCTGGTTGGAAATCGCACATTGACCTAAGCCCTTAGGCGCATTTGCCATTTCCGTCATTTCGTGTATTTCACAGCCATAGCGCCCGTGCTTAAATACCGGCGCAGTATTAAATATCTCGTCAAGCTTGCAAATAGCCTTTTCGCTTCCACCAAGCATAGTGGCAATTTCGTCAAGCGCGTGAGGTGCGCCGAAGATATTTTGGTAGGCTGAGCTTTCTGTGTAATCGTAGCCCCAAACGAAAGGGTCAAAATCGGGTCGAAATTCGCCATTTTCGTCCTTAGCGATGAAGAACCCAC
The DNA here is from genome assembly GCA_017501545.1 of Clostridia bacterium. Taxonomy (GTDB): domain Bacteria; phylum Bacillota; class Clostridia; order Oscillospirales; family CAG-272; genus RGIG2000. Next base: position 1,397 of record JAFVWS010000038.1, read on the forward strand.
GCTCCGTATCAAAAAGAGCTTTATAGGTCTTGGCGCGTTTAAAATATTCGTTTGCAATATCGTTTTCGCCAAGCATCTTGGCAACCTTGGCAATGCACCAGTCACCATATGCAAAGTCAAGCGAGAGATTGATGCTTTCGTTTGCACAGGTATAGGGCACGTAGCCGTATTTTAAGTATTTATCAATGTGATTTCGTCCAAATTTGGGCACACTTGAAAGCGTGTTTGCGTGGTGAAGCATACCCTCGAGTAGCCCCTTATGAAGCCCACGCGAGCCAACGCCTTGGCATACAGCCTCGGCAATGGCGCCGTCAATTAGCGTGCTTGGCATACAGCCGATTTCGCCAAGTGAGGTCCAGCGTGGAAGAAAGCCACTTTCATAGTAGTCGCACAAAAAGCCCTCAAGCATTTTTTCAAGGTCATCTCTTGCAACCATAGCGAAAAGAGGCACTGAGGTGCGGTAGGTGTCCCAAAAGCCATAGTCGGTATAGCGCACGCCTTTATGCACCCTGCCGGTAAATGGAGAATAGTGCAGGCTTTGGCCGTCCCCGGTTATTTCATAAGCCTTATGAGGGAAAAGGAAGGAGCGATACATGCAAGAATAAAATACCCCCACCTGTGTCTGATTTTGGCTATCAATTTCAATTTTAGATAGGTAATTTTCCCACACGTCCTCGGCTTTTTTTAGTGTTTTGTCAAGCTTTTCTATGCGAGAAAGCTCCAAAACAGCTTGCTCGTAGCTAATATATGAAATAGCAATAGCGCCACTGATTTTGCCCTTGAAGAAAACATGACAGGAGCCGTTTTTGATGTCGATTTTTCCTATCTTAGCACCCCTTAGCGAAATTACTGTGTGCTGGGTAAAATTAAGCGCCTCGCTCTTTTCAGTATAGTCGTTTTTCACGTATAAAATATCGCCAGTTAGCTTAAAGGTGGTGTTTCCAAAAACGGAAAAAATAGAGAAGAATGCGCCACCCTCCTTGCTACTTGCTATAAATGCACCCCCACGCTCACTTGGTGTAAATTCAAGTGTGGTGCCAGAATCAAGCTCGTATTTTATATAGTGAGGCTTAAGCGTTTCACTTGTGAATTTTTGCTTTGGTGGCTTGCCGTATTCATCTTTTGCCACGGAGAAAAGAAGCGGACCATAGTCACCAATCCAAGGGCTGGGCTGGTGAGTAAGACGCACGCCCTCAATATAGTCCTTATTTGGGTTATAAAACCACGTAAAGTCCTTTGGAATTTCAGTTTGCGGGCAAAACGCGCACATACCAAAGGGAAGCTGGCAAAGAGGCAGTGTGTTTCCCCTTGAAAGGGACATAACTGAGTCTGTGCCCATTTTTGTATTAACGTAATCTAAGTAGCCCATAAAGTGCCTCCAAGCAAGTCTTTTAACTAATTATAGCATACAAAATAACCCATTTGTAGAAAATTTTAATAAATTAAAATTTAATGTTGACAAAGGTGTGTGTGGGCTATATAATATTGTCGTAAAACGAAGAAAAAAGACAGCGAGGTAAAAATGAAGGTATTTCAGCCGAAGCTTTTTTCTACCTTTAAAAATTATAGTGGAAAGAAGTTTTTAAACGATGTTATTGCGGGCGTTATAGTTGCAATTATCGCCCTTCCTCTATCAATTGCGCTTGCAATTGCTTCGGGGGCACAGCCAGTGCAGGGACTTTATACGGCAATCTTTGCAGGCTTTGTAATCTCATTTTTTGGTGGTAGCCGTGTAAATATTTCCGGTCCTACAGCCGCATTTGCCACAATAGTTGCAGGAATTATTGCAACCGAGGGCTTTGACGGACTAATGATTGCCACAATTATGGCAGGCATTATTCTTATTCTTTTCGGTCTTCTGCGCGTTGGCACGCTGATTAAATATATTCCAACCACAATTACAGTTGGCTTTACTGCAGGAATTGCTGTGACAATTGTAATAGGACAGCTAAAGGACTTTTTCGGTATGTCATTTGGTGGGGCGTCACCAGTTGAAACCATTGAAAAAATTGAGGCGCTTCTTGAAAATCTTGGCACCTTTAACCCAGTTGGCTTTATTGTTGGCGCTGTTTCCTTGGCTATCTTATTTATAATGCCAAAGATTAAGTTTTTAAAGAAAATTCCAGCATCACTTGTTGTGGTTGTGCTTGGCGCACTTGTCGTTGCAATTTTCAAATTAAACGTGCTTACAATAGGTGACCTTTACACAATAGAGTCAGGCTTTCCAAAAATTTCAATTCCACCACTTAGCGTTGATAAAATTGTCAGCCTAATTCCAGATGCCTTTACAATTGCAATTCTTGCCGCTATCGAATCCTTGCTTTCGTGCGTGGTGTCGGACAAGATGATTGACGATAAGCATAATTCAAATACTGAATTAATCGCACAGGGTCTTGGCAATATTGCCTCTGGCTTCTTTGGTGGTATCCCGGCAACGGGCGCAATTGCACGTACCTCTGCAAACGTTAAAAACGGTGGCCGTTCACCAATTTCGGGTATGGTACACGCAGTGGTTTTGCTACTTGTGCTTCTATTCCTAATGCCCCTTGCAAAGTTTATACCAATGCCGGTAATTGCTGCGGTTCTTTTGATGGTTGCATACAATATGTGCGAGTATAAGCACTTTATCAAAATTTGCACAAGCGCACCATTTAAAGAGGTTTTGGTGCTTGTGGTAACGTTTATTTTAACAATAATTTTCGACCTCGTGGTTGCAATTTGCGTCGGCCTTGCCCTTGCGCTATTCTTCCACATAGTTAAGCCACCTAAGACACAAAAAAGAAACAAAATATAAGAAAAGGCGACACTTGGCGTGATACTCTTAACGGAGTATCACGCCAACTAAGTTTGCCCTTACGGGCAAGCGAAGTTTACTTCGTAAGTGAAGTTATCCTGCGGATAGTGAAGTTTTGCCTTTGGCAAAGTAGGCAAACTTA
>JAFVWS010000039.1 GCA_017501545.1 Clostridia bacterium
GTACTCGCGTAGCTTTTGACTTTTGTATTGATGCTTCATTTTTGCACGTGATGATGCCTCATCAATTAAGTCGATAGCCTTGTCTGGGAAGAACCTGTCTGTAATATAGCGCTTCGAATAGGAAACAGCGCATCGAATTGCCTCATCGGATATTTTCACCTTGTGAAATTCTTCGTATTTTGGCGCAAGGCCTTTTAATATTTCAAGCGTGTCACTTTCATTAGGCTCGTTTATTAGAATAGGCTGAAATCGTCTTTCAAGGGCACTGTCCTTTTCAATATGCTTTCTATATTCATGAATAGTAGTTGCACCAATTAGCTGAATCTCCCCGCGCGCTAAAATAGGTTTAATTATATTTGCTGCATCAACGGCTCCCTCAGCAGCACCAGCACCGACTATTGTGTGAATTTCGTCGATGAACAGAATAATTGAGTCATTGCCTCTTGCTTCGTTTATAACGCTTTTTAAACGCTCTTCAAACTCACCACGATATTTTGCACCTGCAACCATTGACGACAAATCAAGCGAAATAATAGTTTTTGAGGATAAGCTCTTTGGCACCTCGCCCTCGTTTATCCTTTCAGCAAGCCCCTCGACAATAGCAGTTTTACCAACTCCTGGCTCACCAATTAAGCAGGGATTGTTTTTTGTTCTTCTTGAAAGAGTTTGTATAAGGCGTAAAAGCTCGTTTTCGCGCTTTATAAGTGGGTCACATTTTCCGGCTCTTGCATGAGCATTGAGATTTTTTCCGTAAGTGGCAAGCTGTCCACCAATGCCTTGTGATTTTTCAAGCTTTCCTTCGCCATTTAATGTGTCTAAAAATGCACCAATTTCTCCACGGATTATTTGTAGGTTTATTTCCAAGGAAATAAGAAGCTTAGCCCCTAAGCTTTCGCTCTCTCCAGCGATAGAATACAAAAGATGCTCACTACCGATAAAGCTGCCACCAAAGCGCTTAGCAACACTGGAGGCACCTTCTATAACTCGCTTGCATTTTGGAGTGAGCTCACTACTACCAATGATATTTTTATCGTCTGTGCGTAGCTCCAGTAGCTTTGTGTACACATCGTTATAAAAAACTCTTTTTTCATTTAGAATTTTGCAAGCAATGCAATCCGTTGCTAAAATGCCAAGTAATAAATGCTCGGTGCCTATGTATGATTGCCCAAGCTCACTGGCAGCCTTTTTTGACGCACTCAAAACGGTTTGTGCCTTTTGTGTAAAACGATTTACCATAAATTATCCTTTCAAAATGGTGATTTTACTGTATTATTGACACAAAACAGAAAATAAATCAAAAGCTTCTTGAATTTAATCTTTCATATTCGTCAGCAAGCAAATTGAAGACGTCAGCATCAATTTTTGGCGCGCTTTCAGAAAGTGCCTTTCTCTGTAAAATCTTTATAGCATTTTGAGTAGGCAAGTCGTATACGCCGTTTATTTCAAGCTGACTAATATCGTCGTGGTCGTTTAAAATCTCATTTAGCATATATTGAATAACGAAAATGCTATCATCTCTTGCGTTTGGTAAAATTTCATAATTTTCATACATAGGGAATATATGCACGGCCCTTGCAATTTTTGTCGCATCACGTCGCGCCTCGTCAATAGAGTGTAAAAGCTGCCAGGTTTCATAGTCTACAATTCCCGTTGGAGTAAGACCATACTTGTTTTGAAATTCTATAACTAAATCCCTTGTGTCTTGACCGAAAATTCCGTCGGGCTTAACCCTTGAAATGCCATTTTCATAAAAATCCAAGCTTCTTAATATGCGTTGAACCTGTAAAATAGCATTTTTTTGATTTCTTAAATCGTAATAGCTCATAGCTCTCCTATTATCCTAAAGTTGTTCCGGGAAACTGTCCCTGTGAGGTGTTGCTTCCGTCGTATAAATCACGATAAGTTTCACTTATGCTGTCCCATGCGATTGCTCCAACAATTGGCGTTGGGTCAAGTCCGAAAATACCCTTGTAGGCAACAACTGCAGCCTCAGTTCCTACTCCAAAAATCCCGTCAGCCTCTACACGTGGAATTGATGTGTAGGTTTCTGCAATAAAATCTAAATATTCTTGTAAAATTCGAACATCCTCTCCCTGTGAGCCTAATCGTAAAACTCTGCCACCGTAAGGCACGGTTGTGCTACTAAAGTAGCCCTCGGGCAATGACTCTAAAATTCCTACATATTCACGATAAAGTCTATCCCAATCGGCTTGCTCCACAGTGCCATTAATAGGTAAGCCGTAAGCACGCTCAAACGCCTCTAATGAGCTTTTTGTTCCAGCACCAAAAATTCCGTCAATGCTCGGGGCTTGAATTTCGTTATTGTATTCGCCAATTAAGGAGAGAAGATATTGTAGCTCATATACCTCAGCTCCAGTGTCGCCCTCGCTTAGTGAGATGCTAAAAATTCCGGAAACCTCCTCACGGGCAAGCCCCTCTGAAGCTAAATCATTGAGCCTTTTTACAGCGGAATAGGTTCTTTGTATAGAATACCAGGTTTCCTTACCTACTAAGCCATCCTCAACTAAATTGAAAACTCTTTGATAAGCGCGCACGGCCTCCTCGGTGCTTGTATCAAAAACTCCATTGGCAGGGTAGATTTTAGGTATAGCAGGATAGTTTTTAGAAATTCTGTTAAGTCTTATTTGGATTTGCTGTACACTATTGCCAAGCGAACCATATCCCAGTGTGCGTCCGTCCCAGGTGATTAGTCTTGATCCAATAGGAGCGTTGGTTACAATGGATATGTCATCTCCATAAAAATATTGTAATATTTCAAGAGGTGTAAGACCTCTTTGCGCAAGGGTGACTGTTTGCCACTGCTCAAGGCCGTCACACCTTATCTCTCGTCCGTCGCAGTAAGCGGTGAAATAAGGCTCAACACTATCTCCCTTGACTACGTAATCATTGAATATTTCATCAACAATATTACTGATGTTTTCAAATATATCACGTCCGTTGACAAATGACTGGTCAATTCCTATGGAATTGGTAATGTCGAAATTATACCCACGTGAACGATAATAGTCGGTGAAAATTCTGTTTAGCGTAAAAGAAATTTGTGCATATATATTTGCTCTTAAGGCATTTTCTGGCCAAGTGGGAAAAATCTCACTTGATGCAACGTTTTTAATATAATCTGCGAAGGGAAGTGTTACGTTTGGTGCATTTGAATCGGGCGCTCCCAAATGTACGGTTATGTATTCGGGTATTACTGGTAAAACAGCCATAAATCCTCCTTAATTTGAGCTTTCTATATATCTTCTTTGAGAGTTTGGTATCGGGTCGGTCGGGGAGGCAAATTCGGAAAGTGGTATCAAAACCACCTCTTGTAGGGAAGTGATGCCCTGAAAAACAGGAACGTTTAAATAAGTGCTGTCATAATATCCGTTTGAGGTTACGTAAATGTTGTATCTCCAATATGGCTTATTATTGTCAGGAGATAACGAAAGCTCTTTGGCAACTGTAGGCAAAGCAACCGTTTGTGTTTTTCCACTTTTGTCGGTTTTTAGGTTAAAAATTACGTCACTGCTTGATAGATTAGTGTCGCCAGTCTCACTCTCTAAAGCAGTTCCATAAATTGCAACGTTTGCATTTTCTACTGGTAGCGCGCCATTTGCTGTTTTCACATTCACGGCTAAAAAGCCGATTTCTTCACTTTGATTGTTCATATAAGCACCTCCATAGTACCTTATAATATGCTGAAAAATAAAATATGATATTGACAAATTTAAATAAAGAGGTTATAATTTCCTTGGTGAGTTCGAAATCCATCCTCACCTAAAACAAAACTAGGAGCAAAAAATGAAAAACACAAGAATTCGCAAATTGGTTGAGGCTGCAATTGTTGCCGCTCTTTACGTAGTACTTACCTTTGTTTCTAAGCCACTTTCTATCGGTTACGTTGAGGTTCGCTTTAGTGAGGCTTTATGCATATTACCTTACTTTATGCCAAGCTCAGTGTGGGGGCTGTTTGCCGGATGCTTTATATCAAATATAATATTCAATGGCAGTATTCTTGATATGATAGTTGGCTCTCTTGCTACCTTGATAGGTGCATTTTTAGCGTCAAAAATAAAGTATAAGTGGTTGTGTCCGTTGCCAACTGTGCTTTCAAACACTCTTCTAATACCAATAGTTATTATGAAATATTCAGAAACGTGGTCTGTTTCTGCATATTTAACTGCTGCTGCGGGAGTTTTTGCAAGCGAGGTTGCATCAGTTTATATTTTGGGATTAATACTTTTAATAGTACTTGATAAAAAGAAAATATTTAAGCGCTGATTTTCAGCGCTTTTGTTGTATTTTAGAAAAAGTTATGTTAAAATATATCTATAAGATATATCTTGGAGGAGAAAATGAATAAGAAAACCAGAAAAAGATTGCTGAAAATTATTATACCAATTGTTTTTGTATTAGTTGCGTTAATAGTATTTTCAGTTTATATGCTATTTTTCAATAAGGATGAGCCATATGAAATTCCAGAGGGCTCTGCTGAAATCCACTACATAGACGTAGGGCAGGGGGACTCAACCTTGATATTTGCCGATGGTGCGACATTACTTATTGATACTGGTGAAGCCGATAGCGATAACACAATGATAAACTACCTCAAGGAAAAAGAGGTTGAGACAATTAACTATTTTATTATCACTCACTTCGACTCTGACCACTTTGGTGAGGCTACAGAGGTGTTGGGTGAATTCAAGGTTGAAAACCTTATTATCCCTGACCAAGTAAAAGAAACTAAAATGTACACAACATTTATGACAGCCGTTGCAGAGAAGCCTGAAATTGAGGTTTCTGTAATTGAGGGTAGCGATGATATCGGAGACATGATAGAGGTTGATAATATAATCGATATTGACAGTAAGGCGGATAGAGTATTGAATGTTGGTGTGGTTGACCCTGAAAAAGAGGATGACAAGGCAGACCTTGAGCTTGAATTCTTTGGCCCAGTGAGTGATACTTATAGTAATTCAAACGATTACAGCATTATTGTAATGATACGCTGGGGTGCGACAAAGCTTCTCTTTACTGGCGACTCAGAATCTAAGGGAGAAGCTGATTTGGTCGAAAAGCTTGGCACAAGCCTTGAAAAGGAGCTTGATTGCGATGTTTTCAAAGCAGGTCACCATGGTTCAAGCACGTCTTCGTGTGATGAAATTCTTGATGCTGCATCGCCAGCATATATAATTATTAGCTGTGGCGCGGATAACAAATACGGACACCCACATACTGAGGCTATGGACAGGTTTAATGATAAGGTAAGTGAGGACAAAATCTATCGCACCGATTTAAAAGGAACAATAGTTTTAACAACTGATGGCGAAACAATACAAATCACAACTGAAAAATAACAAAAAAGCTCTCCAAGTGGAGAGCTTTTTTTAATGAAAAAGGGTGGCTTTTGCCACCCTTTAGTTTATTTTTGAGTGATAAGATACTTTTCTGCAAATGCCTTGTATTGGTCATCGAACTCTGCGTTGTTATTGTTTTTAACAAGGTTAAGATATTCGTGTGTTCCAAAGCTATTGTGGTTAGTTTCAATGATGGCAACTGCAATGTTAGAGCAGTGGTCTGAAATTCTTTCGTAGTTATTAAGAAGATCGGAGAGAACAAAGCCAAGCTCAATTGTGCAAGCGCCCTTTTGAAGTCTTGTAATATGGTTGGATTTTGTTGTTGCAATAAGCTTATCAATGACCTGCTCAAGAGGCTCAACACGCTTTGCAATGCTTAAATCATCATTTACAAAGGCATCAGTTGTAATATTAAGGATTTCTTTGATCGCTTCGGTTATTACAGCAATTTCACTCTTGGCCTCGTCAGAGAAAACAATATTCTTTGTTTTTAGCTCCTCTGAAACGTCAATAATGTTAACTGCGTGGTCACTTAGTCTTTCAAAATCTCCAAGAGTGTGTAGAAGCTTAGAGCTCTTTTTGCTGTCAGCATCGGAAAGTGATCGAGAAGCAATTTGAACAAGATAGGTTCCAATATGGTCCTCATACTTGTCAATCAGAGATTCCTTGTCTATAACAGCCTGTGCAACCTTTTTGTCATAATTATATAAAGAATTGATAGCCAAATCAAGCGTTTCCTTAGAGTGGTGACACATCTCAATGGTTAGGTTTGCACATTCAGAAAGGGCAACCGCCGGAGATTGTGAAATAAGGATAGGATCGATGTAAGCTGCCTTCTTCTTTTCCTCCTTGTCTCTAACAAGCCAGTACGCAATTTTGATGAATAGCTTAGAGCATGGGAGAAGAATAAATGTTGTAACAATATTAAATAGAGTGTGGAAGGTAGCAACCGACCAAACGTTTACATCGTATGATAAGAAATCCACTTTAAACAAGCTCATAATATAGAAAGGTATAAAGCAAATTGCTACTGCAAAAATCTTTATTACTAAGTGTGCCACTGCAACACGCTTAGCATTTCTATTAGCGCCAAGGCTTGAAATAACAGCAGTTACACAAGTGCCAATGTTGAAGCCAAGAATAAGTGGGATAGCAACGTTAAATGGAATAGCAGTGCTAGCAACAAATACTTGAAGCACACCAACAGAAGCTGAAGAGGACTGAATTACAGTTGTGAATAAGGTAGCAATTAATAGTCCAAGAATTACACCATATGGTGAATCAAAGAAACCAATTATTCCTGAGATTGCTTCGTAAAGTCTTGGTGTGGTATCAGCATCAACCTCTTTTAGGAATGAAACCGCTGCAGACATAAGCTCCATACCCTGCATAAGAATTGCAAATCCTAAGCAAAGTGCACCAATATCCTTGTTAATTGTTTTCTTTTTACCAAAGAACATAATAAGCACAATACCGATAACAGCAATCAATGGGGCAAAAAATGAAGGCTTCAATAAATCTAAAAGAACAATACTTGAGCTTCCACTGCCTCCTAAATCGGACAAACCAGTAATCCAAGGTGTAATGGTTGTACCGATGTTGGAGCCCATCAGCATACCGATTGTTTGTGGTAACGTTAAAATTCCAGAACCAACAAGACCGACAATCATAACAGTAGTAGCAGAGGAGGATTGAATAACAGCAGTAACGCCTGCACCAAGGGTCATACCCTTAATCTTGTTTGATGCAGCCTTTTTCAGAACACCCTCAAGTCTACCACCAGCCATTCTTTCAAGGCCACTGGTCATAATGTTCATTCCGTAAAGGAATAAGGCAAGTCCACCAAGCATCAAGGCAATATTTTGAAAAATATAAACAAGACCCTCTTGCCACATTTGGTCCCATCCTAATGTGAGTAATTTTTCTAATATCATTTTAATATCCTTTCAATATGCAAAAAGCTTTTGCAAATTTTGTCAACTGTATTATAACATAAAAAAATACGGTTTGTAAAGCAAAAGTAATTAAAATGTAAAATTTTCGAAAAATAAACAAAACCACCCTGCGAAAACAGTGCAGAGTGGTAAAAAATGTACAATTAATTATTAAAAAGAAAGCTTTTTAAGGAATGTGCCAACGCTTTGCGTCCAGGTGCGAATATCCTCATGGTCGGTGGCAAGACCAAGACCATGACAGCCAGATGGGAAAATGTGCAATTCAAAGTAAACACCATTTTTGCTAAGCGCGCTTGCAAGCTCAAGCGAGTTTCTGACGGGAACTGCCTCGTCGTTAGCTGTATGCCAAATAAAGGCAGGGGGAGTGTTTGAATTAACGTGCTTTTCGCAGGAAAACATATCGATAAGCTCTTTGCTTTCCCATTCGCTTGATAATAGATTTTGTCTTGAACCCAAGTGTGTGAATTCATCATTAAAGGTTACAACAGGATAGCAGGGAATAAAAGCATCAGGACGTGCAGAAAGGTTGTCTATTTCATCTGATTTTGGATAAGCCTCGAAATCATACAGTGTAGCGCTTGAACAGGTTAAGTGCCCACCTGCTGAGAAGCCACAAACAGCCACCTTTTCATATCCCAAGCTTCTAATCGTTCTAATGGCACGTTGAACGTCGGAAAGAGGAGCGAATTTGTGGCATGGCTTAACGTTATAGTCGAGAGTAAATGCATTAATGCCATGTCCGTTAAACATTTCTGCAACTACGCCCTTTTCGTGGTCTGCCTTTCCGCCATATCCACCACCGGGACAAACTAAAACGGCAGTTGCTTTATCGTTTATTTTGTAAGGAGTAATAGAAGGCTCAAAGCCATTATCCGTGTATGAAATATAAGGTGGCTTTTGCCAAAGCATAATCTTGTTCATTGGTTTTACCTCGTGCGTCTGATTTCTTGCTAAAATCTTGATTTTAAGCTGAAAATAGTATAGCATTAAACGCCGATAATGTCAACAAAAATGAAGCACAAAAAAATTTTATAATTTTCGAAAAAAGTATTGACAAAGCAAGCATTGTGTGATATTATAGGTAAGCACTAAATATTGATGCCCTTGTAGCTCAGACGGTAGAGCACTTGACTTTTAATCAAGGTGTCCGGAGTTCGAATCTCCGCAAGAGCACCACAAGCCACAGCTTATGCTGTGGCTTTTTTCTTTCGCTTGTGACAGTTGTCATTTTGCACAAAAAGCAAAAGAAAAAACAGCAAAAAGAAGCTTCTTTTTTGTCGCATTTGTATAAAATGTTAAAACTTTAATAATTCTGTTTATGCAACTTGACAAATTATATATTTTATGTTATATTATTTAATGTAGAAAAATATATCTTGTGATAATTTTCCAAGGAAACCACGAGGAGGAAACAATGAAAAAAACTCTTTCTTTGATATTGGCTATGGTACTTGTTTTGTCAATGTTGTTGCTTTGTGCATGTAAGAAGAAAACACCTGATACAAACACAGACGACACACAAACAACAGATACAGGTACAGACAATACCGACACAGACACAAGTAAACCAGAGGGAAGCGAGAATTTGCCAGACGATGCAAATGACGACACCTCTCTTGATAACGTTGTGGAATTTTAATAGCAAAGGAGAAACACAATGAAAAGAACATTATCCGTATTATTAGCAATATTTATGTTAATTCCAGTGTTTGCTTGCTTTGCATTTGCTGGTGATGAGGGACATGTGGCTCCTCTTGCACAAGCTGACACACACGAAGGAACAAATATTGCCTCACAGGCAACTCTTGAGTATTCTGGTACAATTACAGGTAAGTATGACCCAAATAAATTAGTAGATGGTGATACAACAACTGGTACCAAAACCGGTAGAACATCAGAGTATACGTTTGCATTAGCATACGATAAAATCTACTACTTCTCAGAGGTTGTTGTTTATTTGAATGGCGAGGGTACCTTACCAGACGGCTCAAGCGTATCTCAGGCTCATACAATTGATGAGATTACAATTACACTTTATAAAACTGGCGAGGTGCTTTTCACTGAAACAATCGCAACTGCTAGTGAAACAAAGGTTGTAGTTGCTCCAGAAATGGCAGCTGATAAAATTGAGATCTATCGCAACCAAAAGTCAATATCCACATCAGATCGTGGTGACGATTTCTATAGAGAAATTGAAACATATTCAGTGGATAAGGAATTCTGTGATGTTATAAAGTCAAACATTGCTGCTGATGCACGTGTATACGCTGCTGGAACTAATGAAGGTGAATACTGCGATGAGTGGTGGGCATGGTCTCCAAAGGCGCTTGTTGATGGTAACAAGGACGTTGGTACTCGTTCACCAAAGGGATGGAGATACTCCGTATTCCTTGAATTCACAAGAGATTATTTGATTTCTGAGCTTGTTCTTGTTCTTAACGGTAAGGGTGAGCTTCTTGGAAGTGGCTATGTTGATGAAGTCGCAATGAACATTTCCCAAATAAGAGTTAAGCTATATAACCTTGAGGGCGAAATGGTTTATGACTCCAAGGATGTAGGCGTTGACTCGACAGAGGTTAAGCTTGACCCATTCGTAGAGGCAAGCTTGATTAAGATTGAAATCGCAAATGGTAAGGGTGAAGGCTCCGAGTTTATGTGGGAGGTTGAAACCTATGTAGAAGAGGGCAACCACGTATTTGAACAAACTGATTCACAAAACCCAACATGTAACCGTCCTGGTTATAAGGAATACACATGTGACTCCCCAGAGTGCGGAAAGGTAATTAAAAAGACCGTTCCTGCAACAGGCTTCCACGCATATGACAATGGTGTTGTTACAATTCCTGCAACAGCTGATGACAATGGTGTTCTTACCAAGACATGTATTTCATGTGGTGAGAAAAAAGAATTTGATATTCCTGCTCTTGGACACAATTGGAATAACGGTGTGACAACTGACCCAACCTGTGACACTGAGGGCTCGACTGTATATACATGTACAGGATGTAGCGTTCCAGGCTGTACGGCAACCTATACTGCTGATGTAAAGCAAGCGCTTGGTCACGACTGGGATGATGGTGTTATTACTAAAAAAGCAACCTCGTCATCACATGGTGAAAAGGAGTTTACTTGCTTCCGTTGTAATGAAGTAGAGGTAAGAAAAACAAGAATTCTTCAATATACAGATAGCACAGCTAATTTTGAGTTTGTTGAAGGCAAGTACGATGTTGTAGTTGATTACAATGAAGAAGATGCACTTTACGATACAAGCCCGACAGCTCAATACCCACTTCTTCCAGAATCAGATGGTTATAATTTAGTTGATGATGATATGACCACATATTGGTATGGTCCAAATGGTACAACATTGACAATTAATTTGGACCGTGAATATATATTCACAAAGGGTACTCTTTACGCATCAGGTAACAACACAACAATGATGATTGAATGGATTGATGCAGCAGGAAAGGTTTCGTCAACTTATACAACAAAGTGGAATACTATTACTGGTGGTCCAGACAAAAACAATCCTATTAGCATTAACCTTTCAGATTCACTCGTTGGTGGAGTAAAAGCGAAATCAATAAAGGTTATTATAACAGGCGCTAAATGGCCTAATGGTTGGGCAATGTCACTTCATGACCTTGATTTTGTAATACATGATTGCGCAGTTACAGAGGCTGATTATATTCTTTCAGGCTCAAATTACAAGGCTCCAACCTGCACTGAGGATGGATACTGTGATGCAAAATGCCCAGTATGCGAAAACATTGTAAAGGTTACTCTAAGCAAAGAAAATGGACACAAGGTTTCTAATGTAACAACAGATGTAGAACCTACTTGCTCAGACGTTGGTTATGGACATGGTACTTGCTCAATATGTAACCAAAATATTCAAAACGTTGTAATTCCTGCTACAGGAACACACTCATATAACAAAACTATCGAATTTATGCCTGCAACCTGTGGTGCAACTGGTATTTCTCAGGTTGTATGTAGTGGTTGTGGCAGAGTAGCTTCACAATCGCCAATTGAATCAACAGGTATTCACACAAATCACTGGACACAAGATTACTGCTCAACATATACAGCAAGCGGTAAGGAAATCTTCGTATGTAAGATATGTGGCTTACAGGATAGTGATAACGGCGTTTATGAAAAGATTATTCCTCAAAAGGAGCTTTCAAATGAATTCCTTTCATTTGAGGGTTATTCTGTAAGAACAACTGATTTTGCAGGTATTAGATTGACATATAAGATTGATATGGAAATGCTTGCAGAAATCGAGTATGAATGTGACGTTAGAATTATTACTTATGTAACAAATTCAGAGGGCGTTACAAAAGAGGTTGAGTCATATGGTAAGTATAGTGAGGATCGCTATGCTGAAACAGGTGAGTTTTCAGTAGTAATCAAGCCATCATCATATTATGATGAATATGAGATTAAGACAGTTGTAAGACTTATGAACTTCAGAGGCACTGAATATGTTGAGTTTGACCTTGGCGCTCTTTCAACAGACGACAATGGTAAAATTAGCTTGTGCGAGGTTGCAGAAAGCGTATTAGCTTCTGGCGTACAGCTTGGCAAAAATGAAAAGGCCTTCTACGAGGAAATCGTTGCAGGTAAATAATCAATAAATAAAAGGCACTTCAATTCGAGGTGCCTTTTTGTATTGAAAATAAAAGCAGAGAGGAGATAAATCATATCATCCTCTCTTTGTAAAATCCTTCATTATATTTATATATTGATATTTGCTTGCTCATCTAAAAAGCGTCCCGACTCTGTTTGCGCCATTTTGTCGCATCTTTCATTATATGGGTGTCCTGCATGGCCCTTTACCCAAACGTAGGTAATTTCGTGCTTCTTGATTTCGTCAAGTAGTATTTCCCAAAGGTCAGGGTTTAAAGCGTGAGAACGATCCGCCTTGCGCCAGTTGTTTTGACGCCAAGATTCAGCCCAGCCATTTGTAATTGCATCTATAACGTATTTAGAGTCAGAGGTAAGGGTAATATCGCAAGGCTCCTTGAGTGCCTGTAAAGCTTTTATTACCGCTGTCAATTCCATTCTATTGTTGGTGGTGCTTGCCTCTCCACCAGAAATCTCCTTTTCAACGCCCTTGTAAACAAGAACAGCACCCCAACCGCCAGGACCAGGGTTGCATCTGCAGGAGCCATCTGTATATATATCTATATGCTTCATATTTTACCAATCCCTATTAAGATTTGATAATTAATTCTAACATAAATAAATATCTAATTCAAGTATCAATAAAATATAATTTAATTTTTTACAAAAAAATGTTGACAACGTAATTTTTATGTGATAAAATAACGCAGAACGAGTATGTCCAATACTCGCTCCTACCGTTGGAAATCTCTTAGCCAACGGTCATTAAGTCCACAGGAGGTACAGAAAATGGAAAAGGTTATGAACTCTTATGAAACTTTGTTTGTAGTTGATGCTTCACTTTCTGAAGAAGAAGTAAAGGCAACTGTAGAAAAGTTTACCGCTCTTATTGCAGAAAACGGTACCATTGATTCTGTTGATGAATGGGGTAAGCGCAGACTTGCATACCCAATCAACGATAAGAACGATGGTTACTATGTTCTTGTAAACTTCAAGAGCGAAGGCTCATTTACAAGCGAACTTGAGCGTTTGTTCGGTATTAACGAAAACATTCTTCGTTCAATTGTAATCCGTCTCATCGAAGACAAGAAGACAAAGAAAGAAGCTTAATTTAAGAAAGGGGCAAAACAAAATGGCAAACTTAAATTTTAACAAGGCAATTTTGGGTGGCAGACTTACAGCCGACCCCGAACTTAAGCAAACTCCACAAGGCGTTCCAGTTACATCATTTTCAATTGCAGTAAATCGCAAGGGTAAGGATGCAGGAACAGATTTTATTAACTGTGTTGCGTGGAGACAAACAGCAGATTTCATTAACAGATTCTTCAAAAAGGGAAGCTCAATCTGCCTTACAGGCTCAATCCAGGTAAGAAGCTGGAATGACCAACAAGGAAACAAGCGTCAAACAACAGAGGTTGTAGTTGACGAGGCATTCTTTGTAGATTCAAAGACAGACGGAACACAAGGTGGCTTTGATGAGCCAGCGTTCCAAACATCACAAGCTCCAAAGTTTGAAGAGGTTGCTAGTGACGACGACTTGCCATTCTAATTACGGCAAACAAAATTTATAGGAGGAAACTAATATGGATAACAACAATACTGTTGAAAAAGAACAGGTTGTTCAACAGCGTCCTGCTCGTCAGGTTATGCGCAAAAAGAAGAAGGTTTGTGCATTCTGCGCTGATAAGATCGGTCATATAGATTATAAAGATACAGCTCGTTTGAGAAAGTATGTAACAGAACGTGCAAAGATTCTCCCAAGAAGAATCACAGGCACATGTGCACATCACCAAGGTGAACTCACTAAGGCTATCAAGCGCGCACGCTTTATGGCTCTTATGCCTTACATTGACGACTAATTTAAAAAGCAAGCCAAACGGCTTGCTTTTTTATTTATAAAAAGAGAAGAGTAAAAAATAAAGAGCTATGCGGGTTAAACATAGCTCTTTTTTGTGGCTTACGCCATCTTGTTATACATAAGTGTGAACTGGCTCTTCTTGTGTGCAGCGTTATTCTTGTGAAGAATTCCCTTAGCAACAGCTTGGTCAACTTTCTTTACAGCAGCTACATAAGCAACTTGAGCAGCTTCCTTGTCACCAGCTTCAACAGCAGCCTTGAACTTCTTTACAGCTGTGTTGAGTTGTGATTTAAGCATCTTATTACGAAGTGTTTTAGCGGCAATAACCTTAACACGCTTCTTCGCAGATTTGATATTAGGCATGATAAATCCTCCTTTAATATTATAATCCGACAGATGCTTATCCGTTGCCTGAGAGGGTGCTACGAATACAGCCTGTTCGTACAGTTACATATAATAACATACTATTTTAAA
>JAFVWS010000040.1 GCA_017501545.1 Clostridia bacterium
ACCCTGTGCGCGCTACTCTTCACTTTATTCAAGCGCCAGATGGAAATCGTTATCTTAATTATGATGGATCCACATACAGGCTTTACAAGTACATAGATAAGGCGTTCACAATTGAAAAAATGGAAAATGCCGAGGACTTTTATCAAGCAGGTGTTGCGTTTGGAAAGTTTGCAAATGACCTAAGCGCTTTTGATGCTTCACAGCTTGTAGAAACAATCAAAAACTTTCATAATACTGTTTCAAGATACGCTGATTTTGAAAAGGCTGTTAGCGATAATATTTCAAAAAGAGCGGATGACGTGGCTGAAGAAATAGCATTTGTACGTGCAAGAGAAGGCTTTACACATTTATTTGTTGATAAGCTTAACGATGGCTCATTGCCTATGCGCGTTACACATAATGACACCAAGCTAAACAACGTGCTTTTTGATGATGGAACCAGACTTCCCTGCACTGTTATCGACCTTGACACAGTTATGCCTGGCTCATATTTATACGATTTCGGTGACGCTATGCGTTCTGGCTCTACTCATGCTGCAGAGGACGAAAAGGATTTAAGCCTTGTAGACTTTGACCTTGAATTATATGAGGCATTTACAAAGGGATATTTAAGTATGTGCAAGGACTCTCTTACAAAGACTGAAATCGAGATGCTTCCATATGCTTCAATTATGCTAACGCTTGAATGTGGTATTAGATTTTTGACAGACCACTTAAATGGTGACACATATTTTAGAATTCACCGTGAGGGACATAATCTCGATAGATGCAGGACTCAATTCAAGCTCGTTTCATTAATGGAACAAAACATTGACAATATGAGAGCAATCATAGAAAAATATTTATAAAAAGTTAAGCCGTTCAAAATTGAACGGCTTTAATTATTAAAAAAGCTCAAGGCAAAACGCCCTGGGCTCTTTTATGTGTCGCTTGTCATACTTCTTTTAAAGAAAACTATTGATAAAACAGCGCTTACAAGTAGAAATATCATAATTGGTATAGTTCCAAGCTTGGCAACACTGTCAAACTGATAAACCTCTCCAAAGCTATTTAAGGAGGCAGTAGCTACTCTGCCAATATAAACCGATGGGTAAAATGGTAAAAGCCTGCAAATAAGCTCAAATTTCCCCATTGCCTCAATAGGCATCCAGCATCCTCCCAAGATACCTGCCACGTTAATAAAGAGGGAGCAAACACCTGGTGCCGACTTATCACTAAAGAGTATGCCAAACAAGATTCCTAAAAAAACACAAATAAGAAGCACGGGAAGTTGGCTTAGCACCATAAGTATAATTCCTGTAAATGATACAAATACAGTTTTTGCTATTAAAGAAATAATTATACCGCAAATAATGCAGGTGAATGTTTGCATAGTACCAATTATGATTCCCACAAAAAAGTAGCCTAAAATAAAGTGGTATGGACGCATTGGAGTTGAATATAACCTTTTTAGGAAGAAGGTTTGTCTGTCCTTTGAAACTATTTGCGCCAAAGCGAGCATAACAAACGAATAGGAAAACATAATTATTGCTGGCAACAGTGACTTCATTTCAAACATTGGGGTGTTCCCACCTGTATAATTATTTATAATTTGAAATAATGAAAGCATAATAATAGGAAATGCAAGACAAAAGATACAAATTACCGGTTCTCTTAATATTTCCTTGAGATTTCGTTTCGTGAAGTTTAAAATTTTATTCATTTTCTCCCTCCGAAAGTAGCTTTATAAATGCATCCTCAAAGGTGTTGGCACCCGTTGCTTCTTTTATCTCTTGAATGCTCCCTACCTTCACTAACTTACCCTTTGAAAGTATTGCTACTCTTTGACAAAGATTCTCAATTTCCTCAAGATAGTGTGAGGTTAAAATTATTGTTGTACTCTTTTGAAGTTTTTTTATAATTTGCCATAGCTCACGCCTTGAAAAAACGTCAAGTCCAAGAGTTGGCTCGTCAAGAAACAAAATTTTTGGCTTTGAAATTATCGCAACTGCAATCGAAAGGCGCCTTTTATAACCACCAGAGAGCGTTTTCGCCTTTTGAGAAAGTACACTTGAAAGGTCAAAGTCATTTATTAATTCGTTTATAATTTCACTATTGTTTTTACTGTAAATGTTCGCAAAAAACTCTAAATTTTCTTTCACAGTCAGGTTGTTAGCAATCGCCGTTTCCTGCGGTGAAACTGCTATAATCTCCTTGATTTTTTCAGCATCTCTTTCAATGTCAAACCCATTAATTACGACACTCCCACTTGTCTTTTTAGAAAGAAGGCAGAGAATTTTAATAAGAGTTGTCTTTCCTGCCCCATTTACGCCCAAAAGGCCAAAAAGCTCACCCTCATTGATTTGTAACGAAACATCCGAGAGCGCCTTTTTTGTTTTATAACACTTAGTTAAGTTTTCAATACTAATAATGCTCATTTTGTTGCCTTTCCTAAAAATAAAAAATTTCCTCAAAGCTAACCTCAAGAGCAATACAAAGAAGCAAAGCAAGCTTAGCTGACGGATTAAACACGGACTTTTCAATTGAAATAATGGTTTGGCGGGTTGTTCCAACCATCTTTGCAAGCTCGTCTTGAGATAGCTTTTTCTCTTTCCTGAGCTTTTGCAAATTATTTTTTAAAATAAGCTCGTTGTCCATTAAAGCACTCCTATGCTAAAAAGAATATATAGGGTTATCATAGTAATTGCGCCTATTGCCTCTAAAACTGCACCTATAAGCACCTGCCAAGGTCTTTTTGCAACAAAAAATTGACAGAAATAAAACACACTAGCCCAAGTAAAGCATATAGCACCAAAAGCATATACTGCTGTCCTATTACCTTGAAAGCCCTCAGAAAACATAAATACAACTGCAAGAATACCTGTTGATATAATAGCTATCCAATTTGACTTTGATACCTTCTTGCGTTCCATTTCGCCTATTTTATCTTTACTCTCTTGTGCTTTTCTTAAAATCTCATCCTTTTCCATAGATAATTCCTCCTAATTTAATGTAAAATAAACAGAATGATTATTCTGAATCAATTTGTCAAGTTTACTTTACATTTTCATTATATACTATCAAGCTTAAAATGTCAAGTATTCTTTACATTTTTTAAAATTTCAGAAAAGAAAAAAGCACACCATTTTGGTGTGCTTTAAAAATGCTCATTAAAAACCGAACAAGGTAGAATTAATGAAACTCAACGATTTTGTCTTGAATGATTGAACCGTAAAAAGTAGTTCAAGCTTTCGGTCTATTAGTATCGGTCAGCTGAATACATTACTGTACTTACACCTC
>JAFVWS010000041.1 GCA_017501545.1 Clostridia bacterium
AGTATAGTCCTGTATTTTCATCTGGAACGTTTGTAATCTTTGCTTGAATATGTGAGTAATCTGTACCATCAAAGCCTACAACTATTGCATTTCCGCTTGATGTGCCATCAGTATTTACTGGTGTGCCAGATGCTGTTGCCTTGCCTACTACTACGCCATACTTAATTGCATTGCTTTCGCCAAGATATGCGTTATAGTTCTCAATTGCTTTATTGTTTACTGTAATTGCATGGCAAATTGAGGTTGTTTTTTCATTTTCTGGAACGGTAATGCCCTTCTTTGTAAAGAGTGCTGAATTTGCAATCTCGCTCTTTATTGCTTCTTCACAACGCTTGCAAGTGTACTCTGAGGTTGCATTTTCAAAGTAATTATTGTTTGCAAAATACATAATTACCACTGCATCCGTGTCGTCGTGACCAAGTGCTGTATTTTCATTAACTACTGAGCCCATATCTGCGCCGCAGAAGCAATATGTTTTTGATACCGAATTATCTAAACAGGTTGGAGCTGTTGTTTCATCAGCCCTTGGGTTATGAAGGTGTTGTGTGTTGCCCTCTGCGTTACAGAATACTACAGTTCTTCCTCCTGAATATGTAACGTCATCGGTGCTCTTGTCTTGAGGATTGGCAAAGAATATTTGTGTGGTTTGTCCCCAATATTGTGTTGAAACGGTTGTCATATCGCCAAGAAAAACTATTTTGTTGGCAGGTCCGTTTTGGAAGAAATATTGGTTAGGCATTGTTGTAAGCTGCGTTCCAAACACTAATACGTTGTTTAGATTTTTACATTCTCTGCAAACGCTATTATTTGTAATACTACTAAGGTTCTTAGGGAAATAGTAAACCTCTGGCTTTTCTGGAATATCATCGTATGTAAAGGTTTCGTTTACGAAATACATATTATTGCAGTCGTCAAATGTAGCAGTTCTAGAACCACCACCGCCACTTGACCATGTTACAAGTGATTCTGAAAGGTGTACTGCGCTTAGATTTGTACATCCTGAAAAATGAGCAACATCATATAGTGAAGTAAAGCAGTCAGGCATTGAGAATGCTTTAAGGTTTTTACAACCAAAGAACATATATGATGGGAACACTCTCATGGTGTTATTTTCACTAAACTTGAGTGTACATTCCTCAAGTCCCGTTGCGTTTTGAAATATAGCATTAGAAAGAGAAGATATAGTATCTGGGAAGGTTATCCACTTTAAGGTTGTACCATTCGCGCCTGCGTACTTTGCAACGTGAGTAATTCCTGTTGGAATATCGAAGCCCTTTACATCTGCATATGTGTAAAGATTACCCGCCTCCTCAGTTTTACCAAGCTTACCATTTATATAGGTAAAATCCATAAAGGATTCGAATTTAGTATTGTAATCCTTTTCACCAATGCTTGATACGTCTTTGAAGACATAGAAAGCAGGACATTTAAAGCCATCATAGAATTCAATGATTTCGTCAGCCTTAAATTGAATTTTTGTTTTTTCGGGTGCGTCGCTATAATCAATATCAGTAGCAAAAACGACGATTGCAAACAAGCATACAAGCATCATGCCTATTATAAATGATAATAATAATTTTTTCTTCATAGCCCTCTCCTTTTGGAAAAATATTCTTATTCATATTAATTATATATCAATTTATAATTATTTGTCAAGAAAAAAGGACGGAAACTTTCCGTCCCTTTAAATTTTATTCCTCATCGTTTGATGGAACTGTTGCTTCTGGCAATGTTGGGTTATAGGTGCTTAGTGAAATTACTTGCGCTGTGGTTGATGCGCTACCCTCGTAGAGGTAAGTAACAACGCCTGCGTCAATAACGTAAGCTGAGCAATATAGTCCTGTTTCTGCTGGCACGTTTGTAATCTTTGCTTGAATAAATGAATAATTCGTGCCCTCAAAGCCTACTACTATTGCATCACCACTTGATGTACCTTGCGCATTTACTGGTGTGCCAGATTCTGTTGCCTTGCCTACTACTACGCCATACTTAATCGCATTGCTTTCGCCAAGGTATGCATTATATGCATCAATTGCATTTGGATTTACTGTAATTGCATGGCAAATTGCAGGTTGCTCTGCATTTTCAGGGGCGGTTATGCCCTTCTTTGTAAAGAGTGCATCTGAAATCATTACATCCTCTACATACGCGCAATTATCACAGCCTGTATATGAGTGAAACTCAGAAAAATATTCAGTGCCAGCAAAGCGATACTCTGCTTCCTTCATTTGGTGCGCGCCATTATAAAACGCATCACATACATAGTAGCCGTAAACAATTACACTGGTTTTAAGAGTTGTTTGATATTCATTATAATTCTTTGTTGAATCATAAAGCTCAATGCTTGCGCCAGCTATATTGCTATTTGCATTAGTTGCAATAAATTTATTTTGGATGGCTGCCACTGTATCGTAATCATTGCATGTAATAAAATATATTGTTTTTGAGCTTTGCGGGAAAATAGACTTGTAATTTCCGTTAGTTGCTTTGATTGCATCAGCAAACGTTTCTGGCAAATAAATGAATTTTAGATTATTGCATCCGGAGAAGCTCTCATAGTCTGAGTTAGTACTTGAAATTGTTGTAAATTTATCACCCAATACAATTTTTTCGAGTTTGGAGCAACCACCAAATGCGTGCTTACCGATTGATACAAGTCCGTTAGGGAATACAAGCTCTTTAAGGCTTGAGCATTCACCAAAGCCCCATGAGCCAACAGACGTTACAGGTGCGGTAAACGTTACACTCTTTAATGCGGAGCATCCGCTAAACGTTTGGGTTGGAACGTATGTAATTGCACTTGGCCAAACAACGTCAATTTTAAGCTTAGTACAGCCTGAAAACGTTGCATTACCCATTGCTGTAATGTGTGAAAAATCAGAAACGAATTCAAGATTTGAGCAGTTAGTAAATGCGTTGTGCGCTGAGATTTTTGTAAGTGTTGTGCCAAATCTAAATTCCTTAATACCAGTCCATCCTTCAAGCTTACCTGTGCCTTGGGTGATATCCGAAATCCAAGTTGGAAGCTCAATGCGAACGTAATTAACCTTCTTATCAGTAAATACGTCATCTGTAATTGACGTATCGGCTGATTTCATAGCAGCGTTAATGTTTTCAAGGGTTGGTTGAAAGTTTGAGTTGGTTGTGAAAACGTAATAAGCTGGGAACACATAGAAGTATGTGCCATCTGTCATTACAACCTTCGACTCCTTGTCGGTTGCTGTTGAATTGTTAAATGCCTCGTAATCAAGGGTTGAAACCAAGCTATCATCACAGTCAAGCCCTGGATCGGTTTCAAGCTTAATAACCGCCGCATTTACGCTTATTGCAAAAATGCAAACAAATAGCATTGCCAAAAGTGAAATAAGCAATATCTTCTTTTTCATAATTCTCTCCCAAATCAAATACTTTTGATACTATCATTATATCATATAAGAATAATTAAGACAATTAGCATATTAACCAAAATTTTACTTTTATTTTTGTTTTAAATAAACAAAGCACCACGCAGACACTGGCGCGATTAACGTTTACAAAAAAGCACCTTACGTTAGTATCTTAAATTTATCAAAAAAGAGGCCTAATATGCAAGCAAAAGCCTCGAAAAAACAGAAAAAAACGCACACTGGGTGCGTTTTTTTGCATTTTAATAGCCAAGAGCATGGTTTACCATCATTTTTATTCTTGGGTGAATTTGCTCGTGGTGAGGGTTTAGCATATGCTGTGTATAAACAATGCCAATTTCTCTTTCCGGGTCGATTGAGCAAAGGGAGCCAGCGGCACCGTCCCAGCCGAATTCTCCTATGGAGCAGTTGTTGCCGCCCCAGCCCTCGTAGATTTTTGTACGCACGCCAAGGCCATAGCCATACTCAGCATTGTTGCGCCACGTTGAAAACTGTGCCATACGCTTTTCATCAAGCATATTTGTGCCCATTAGCTTTACGGTTGAAGGTGCTAAAATGCGCTTGCCATTTGGCGCCTTACCGCCACAGGACATTGCTTGAACAAACTTTCCATAGTCGTCAATTGTTGTAATAAGTCCAGCACCACCAGAGTCATACTCACTACCAAAGACGTAGCCGTTGTGCTTTCCACGCACAAGCGCCTCACCCTTTTCGTAGTCGTAGGTGTACTGCTGTGCCATTTGCGCCTTGATTTCATCAGTGACTCTAAAGGTTGATTTTGTCATACCCAGTGGCTCAAAAATAACCTTTTTCATATATTCAGAAAATCTAACGCCAGTTGCAACCTCGACAAGACCTGCTAATACGTCGTGACCTAAGCTATAAGCCCAACGCTCTCTTGGTTGGTACTCGAGTGGCATTTTTGCAATAGCCTTCATAATTTCGCGTGTTGGGGCAACGTCGTGCGTTTCTTCTACTACCTTTCTAATTTCTGGGTTAGACGTGTCGTAGTTT
Organism: Clostridia bacterium; assembly: GCA_017501545.1. Lineage (GTDB taxonomy): Bacteria > Bacillota > Clostridia > Oscillospirales > CAG-272 > RGIG2000. The sequence continues at coordinate 4,419 of JAFVWS010000041.1, forward strand.
AAGCCTGCGCTCATAGTAAAAAGGTCTTGAATTACCATTTCTCTTTTTTGTGGCACTAAGTAAAATGAGCAGTCTGGGTTATATACCTTTACTTGAGTGTCTTTAAATTCTGGTAGGTACCACCAAACAGGCTCAGACAAGAGAAACGCGCCCTCTTCCCAAGCGTGCAAGGCTGTGGCACAGGTAAGTGGCTTTGTAGCTGAATACATAAAGTAATACTCATCGCCAGTCATTTTAATGCCCTCTTCACGGTCGGCATAGCCAAAGGAATATCTAAAAACCTCTTTTCCATGGTGATAAACGCGCACGCTACCACCTGGGGTCTTTTCCTTTACTGGAATTGTATCAAGATATTTTTCTAAATCGCTAAATGTGTACATTTTTACCTCTTTTATTTATTTTCAACCGTTCTACTTTTTGTTCTAAATCGCATTGTAAAGCTTTGGTAGCGAAGTCTGTCTGACAGATACTTATCCTCAAATGAGTCGCTGTGCTGCCAAGTTCCCTTAAAATCAGAGTCGCGAACCTCTGGCATACAGTCAAGGCTTGGTAACTGTGGCTTAGGCAAAACCTCTATTTCGTCCTTGCCGAGTAGCGCCTCAATGGAAGCATATAGCCAGTCGGCAGGGCCAATTATATTGTCGCCAACCTTAATTTGGCTTGGCAAAAATTCGCCATCCTTTATCTCTTTACAGGACTTAATTAATTCGTCCTTGGTGACTATGATTTTTTCCTTAATTTCGTACGGCTTATCTAAAAATCCGTACACGTCCCCGCACAAATGCTCTTTTTTGCCGAGTAAAAAGTCACGGCACGCAAGAGTCATATCGCTAAGAGAAAGTGAGATTGGCGCTTGCATTGGAAACAGGCTTTTTTGTAGGTGGCTATGCATTTCTTTAACAAATGAAATATCCACTACTCTTTCGCCATCAGCCTTTAGCTCCTCGGAAAGCTCCTTGTATGTAGTAATTCTAAAGCGAGGGTCGCTTTTAATAAGACGGATGAGCAGGCGCATATTTTTAAGCACCGTTTCGGTAACCTCGGTTGGTAAATCCTCGGGCTCAATCCACTTGCCAAACTCTACAAGGTTTTCCTTATGGTAGTTAACTGCGTCCCAAAAGTCGCTTTTGATTATCATATTTGGGTGGGTGTAAATTACCGCACGCTCACGCTTAGCAAGGTCGTCAAGCTTTGCTTTTATATCGTCCTCGGTTGCATCGCGGAGGAACCACTCAATTCCAAAATAGTAATAAACGTGGAACATATTGCAAAAGAAGGCGCCTGTGCCCTCCTTTACGTCACAGAAGGTGTCGGCGTAAATTGGAATACCCATTTTGTGGTAGCCATACATTGCAACGTAGGATTTTTGGTTGCCTGGTGGACAGGCAGAATAAACCTTGTCAATGCCAAAGGTGTCTTTTATATACTCAATTCCAAGTGACTCTTGACGGATTAATTCGTCTTGTGCCTTATAAAAGTCCTCTATATCGGTGTATTCATTTATCATTGGGTGCAGGGTGTGGCCGTAGGTGTGGGTGTCAATTTCGTGGTGGGAAAGTGCCTCGATTACGTCTTGTCTGCCCCATGCCTTTAGTTGCTTGGCAAGAAGTCCAACAACTTGAAAGCAACCACGCACGCCCTCTTCCTTAAACAGCTTTGCCTCGTATAAAATACCATCAGCAGCACGACTGGACGTAAAGTCCTCTGTATCAAAGGAAAAAATGATATCGGTCATAGCTTTGCTCCTTTTCCTTTAGGAAAATATTCATTATTTATATGATAGCATTTTAAGGGTTAATTTGCAAGATTATTTCATATTAACTATGAAGTATTTTTCATGCTCACGTAGTAATGATGGGTCTTATCGGCAATATTGGCTGAAAGTAATTGACAGGTTAAATAAAATATACTATAATAAATTCGATATTTATAGGTTTGTCTTAGGAGAAATTAAATGAAAAAAATCGTATTGAGTCAAGCACATTTGGATAAAAGGAAGCAAAGAAAGCGTTTCGTTTTAAGAGACGATATTTTTTGCACTATATTGCAACAGAAGATGTGCGTGAAGGATTATTTTGATTTTAGTTTTTCATTTCCCGATGAAGTGGATAAGGTAATCATTGACGGTATGTACTCGGGTGATTGGTATTCTGTGTACGAAAGTGAAATTTTACCGCTTCGCCAAAATCCTATGTTGGCGCGTTTTCGTGACGCGGGGATAGACATTTTTGATGAATGGATAAAGCATGTTCACACAAGGCAAAAAGAGTGTTGGCTGACATATAGAATTTCAGAGGTGGATGTGGATACGGATATAAATCCTTTACCGATAAAGGAAGAACACCCCGAATGGTTTATTCCAGCGTTTGGATTCACAATGAACAATATGGCTGTGCCGGAAATTCGTGAGCATAAATTAAAGGTAGCCTTAGAAGTGATGAGAAAATACACCTTCGACGGATTGGATATTGATTTTGAACGGCACACTCCCATCTTACCAGTTGGCGAGCAATGGGAAAAGCGGGAATGCGTAACAGAATTTATGAGAGAATTACGCATTGAGCTTTTAAAAATTGCGAAGGAACAAAACAGGGTTATAATGCTATCCGCACGAGTTCCCGATTGCTTGGACGGATGTCATCAAGACGGTTTAGATGTAGAAAAATGGATAAAAGAAGATTTGGTGGACTGTCTAACCCTTGGCTCACGCTCATTTGATGTTAAAGTGGAAGAGTTTAGGAAGCTTTCAAAGGATGTGCAGCTATATGCGTGCTACGAGCCCTACCACACGGTTGACGGATACTTTGCTCCACCGCTTGAAACACTACGCGGAATTTGGTATTCCCATTTGCAGCGTGGCGCAGATGCAGTAGAGTATTTCAACTGGTCGGGGCAAGGGAAAAAGGAAATGGTAGCGCATTATGTGCATCTTTATGGGATGGATCCTAAAAACGAGGATTACGCGCAGTTCGGTAGCGAGGATTTTACCGGTATAAATGACAAGAATTTTTTAAAAAAGCAAAATAAAACTTATGTCATTGATAGAAAGGGTGGATATCCTTGGGGTATCGGCTACGGTAATTTAAACGCAGATAGACAGCTTCCTTGTGCAATGGAAAGCGACGGACAAGTACAGATATATGTGGCAGAAAACATAAAGAATGCAAAAAGGGCAACTTTAAAATTGTTGTTTGAAGAGCTTTCGCAAATTCCCGAAGTGTACTTTAACGGGCAAAAATTGTCTTTCTTGTCGCAACCTCACCGTGATATGCAAGTGACTGCGGAAAAGGTCCCACCTATTTCGGGACATCCGGTAAGCGTGCGTCTTGCTCACGGAGAAGATCACAGCAAGAGCTGTACTCTCTTGGAGGCGGATTTGACGGGCATGGAAACTAAAATAGGCTACAACATAATACATGTATTGACGAAAATGCCAGTAAGTCTTGAAAAAGTGGAATTGGAAGTAAAACGAATATGAAAATGAGCGAAAAGAAAAAAGCAATTTTATTTGAATACATACCTATGGCACTGACGGGGATAATCATACTTGTTTGCGCTATCGTTTTTAAACAAATGTTTATCAAAGTATTACCTCTATTTTTCTCGCTACTTATTATGCTACTTAATTCTCGTGCAAATCGTATTGGGTTTCTTCTTGGAGCAATCAATAGCTGTATTTACATTATCGGATATTTGATGGAAGGTGTGTACGGAACTGTCGCCTCCACCGTCTTTGGCATTTTTATAATGTTAATAACATATTTCCGATGGAAAAACAAATCTTATGGTAAAGCCACCATATTCCGCCGTTTTAGTGTGGAAGGCCGCGTGATACTTGCTTTGGTTTTGTTCTTGGTGTGGATGGCAACATCCTTTATTCTCTCAAAAATGGGTGGTACAGCAACAGTAATTGACGGCTTGACTATGGTTTTGGGCTTCGCCACGAACATACTAACCATTGTAGCCTATGTGGAAGCGCCATTTTTAAATATCATTAGTGGGGTTTGCCAATTCGCACTTTGGGTACAAATCGTATTTGTAAACGGAAATTATGCCGCCATAACATATTTGGTGTATAATGTGTATTGTACATATATGATAGTACGCACTTTTGTTCGTTGGCGCAAGCTCTATAAGGAGCAAAAGCGCTGACATAATTGTGAAAGCCTCACATTCAAATTTGAATTTAACAAAAAATGGACACATCATCGGGGACTAACCCAAAATGATGTGTCTTGCTTTTTTCTTTAAATATAACAGGAGGAGCAATTCCTTGCAGGACTTTTAATTTATGAGCAAGGTTAGTAGCAGTAATTTTAAAAAATGACGATTATCAAAAACGCTCTGCTTTGCGCAGAGCATTTTTAATTTTCAATTGTGATTTTTGCCCCGTCACAGCTAAGGCGTATTGTGCCATGCCTTGTTTGGAATACCTCAATTCCGTATTCGTCAAGCAACGCAAGCGTGTCGGGCGACGCAGGATTTTTGCCCGAGCAGGTAATCGCACCATATTGACACCTTACCATATCTAAAAACTCACGATAATTTTCAAGATAATTCCCGTGATAGGGTAGCTTTACAAAATCATAAGCGCCAATCTCAGCCTCGATTAGCTCGCTAAGTCGAAGCTCCATCGCATCACCGCAAAAGAGAAACCGCCTTTCTCCACAGGTGAGCGAAACCACAAGCGAGGAATTGTTGCTTTGCTTTGATGCGTATTTTTGCTTTCTTGGAGCGTCAATTTCTATTTCGCACCCATCAAGCTTAAAGGAATACGCCCCGTTTAAAATAATAGGCTCAATTCCCATTTCCTCTAGCGTCGCATGGTAGAGCACATATTCCTCGGTAAGAGGCGCATAAGCGCCCTCAATGACGGTCTTAATCCCGTAGTGCGAGATAATCTCACTAGCCCCACCTATGTGGTCCTTGTCGGGATGAGTTAATATAAGCGTGTCAATCTTGTCCCACTCACGCTCTCTCATAAACGAGTGAATGTCAGCCAGATTTTCTGTCTCACCTGTGTCTATCATTAAAATCTTAGACCCTGTGTTTATAATTATGCAATCAGCCTTGCCGATTTTTAAAATGCTTACCTCGCAAAAAGGCGGAATTTCCTCACTCTGTTGCTGGCTCTCGCTCTCGTTATTACACGAAAACAAAAAACCACAAAAAAGTGGCATAAATAAAAGCATAATCAAAGCCAAAAACCTTTTCAAAGCCACACCCCCTTGCGTTTCTAATATTCCCTTAATTAGATTGTATCACAATCTCATTAAAATATCAATAAAAATTAATGGCCAAAGTCCTCAAAGCCTAATCAAACAAAAAATGCTCTGCGAAATTCGCAGAGCATTTTTCTTGTTATTAATTATTACGAGCTTTAGCGAGTAACAAGGTTCTGATACGCAAAAATGCTATTTGATTTTTGCATATTGCGTAGCAACCTGTTTGCTAAAACAGCGTGTCAGGTTCTTATTACGAGCTTTAGCGAGTAACAAGGTTCTGATACGCAAAAATGCTATTTGATTTTTGCATATTGCGTAGCAACCTGTTTGCTAAAACAGCGTGTCAGGTTCTTATTACGAGCTTTAGCGAGTAACAAGGTTCTGAT
>JAFVWS010000042.1 GCA_017501545.1 Clostridia bacterium
ACTCAATCACGGCAAAGCCGTGTATATCATCAATGCGCAGCATTGTATATCACCAAAACGAAGTTTTGCATATCATCAAGCCGCAGAAATACACGCTAATGCGTGATGATATACACCTTCGGTGATGATATGCGCCTAACAGCGATGATATACCAAGCCTGCGGCTTGGATAAAAAACGACAGGTCGAAACCTGTCGTTTTTTGGGTGCGGAGGCGGGATTTGAGTTGCCCTCTAAAGTACTGGAAGGAGCGGTGTATAGATTTTCTTTTTTACCTTCGGGTTATCGCTTCGCGCCACTCCTGTCGCATAGTCGATTGACTTCGCCAATTACAAATTGTTTTGTCACTCTCCTTGCTTTAAGGAGAAAGCTTAGGAGAAAACAATACTCAATTGTTTTCTCCGTTGCTTCCCAACGAGCCACGCTCGTCGGTCTATAACTAAAAAGCGCGAGGTTCAAAATCCCGAGCACCCCATACTTGAAATAAAAGAAAAAACGCACCTCCGATGGGTGCGTTTCTTTTATTTGGGTGCGGAGGCGGGATTTGAACCTCGCGACCTCCGGGTTATGAGCCCGACGAGCTACCAAGCTGCTCTACTCCGCGATATATGGTGCCGATGACCGGACTCGAACCGGTACGGGAATTTCTTCCCAACGGATTTTAAGTCCGTGGCGTCTACCTATTCCGCCACATCGGCTTATTAGCCTAATAAGTATATCACACAAAAAAACGCTTGTCAAGTGCTTTTTTATAAAAATTTTTATGCTTGCTTTTTTACTACGCATACACACTATATTATACGCGCAATAGCACAAAATTATTCTAATATAAAAAATTTTAAAAAGGTATTGCATTTTAAAAAAACTTATGGTATACTTTTAAAGTCCATAGGGGTGTAGTTCAGTCGGTAGAACACCAGTCTCCAAAACTGGGTGTCCAGGGTTCGAGTCCTTGCGCCCCTGCCAAAACAAAAAGGTCGCCAAACGGCGACTTTTTTGTTTTGAAAGTGTATTTCAGCGCAAGGCTCGAAGGGGAAGCGGTGTTGAATGACAGCCCAGTGGGCTGTCAGATCCGCGGAAAGGCTTTGCCCGCAGGCAAAGGAGTCCTTGCGCCCCTGCCAAAAAATTCGACAAGTTTCGACTTGTCGATTTTTTTTATCCATTGCGAAAGCAATGGTATATCATCACGCTTTAGCGTGTATCTCATCACCGAAGGTGTATATCATCAGCCATAGGCTGTATCCTCTTTCGCAATGATGATATACAAGGCTTTCACCTTGGTGATATACAAAACTTCGTTTTGATGATATGCACGCCTGCGGCGTGATTTGGTACGTGAGTTCAAGTCCATACAAAAACTCCCCAAAATATCTTTTTTGTCTGCCCTTCACAAAACATAAAGGTCGCCAATTCGGTGGCCTTTTTGTTTTTCTTTTGCGTGGTGGGATTTGAGCTCTTTGTAGCTATACGAGTAGCATTTATTGATTTAAGGTTGAAAAAGAACAGGCTTTGTGGTACAATTGACATATCAAGGCAACTTTAGTAAATTTACCAAAAAAGGATTATTAAAAATGAAATCTCCTTATGAACACAACAAAGAATTGATAAAGAGACTTACCCCGTCGATGTCCTATGACGGCGGTGACTTTCAAGAGTGGAAAGCCACTGCCAGAAATAAGCTTTCACAGCTTTTGGGCATGGATAAATTTGAAAGGGTAAACCCCGAATTTCATGTGGAATATCAAAAGAAAATAGATGGTGCGACTGAAATTAGATTTACCTTTCAAAGTGAAGTGGGTTACCGTGTTCCCTGTCACCTCTTACTTCCCGATGGGGTTAAAAAGCCACCGCTTATGATATGCCTTCAAGGGCACTCTAAAGGAATGCATATTTCCTTGGGTAGGCCTAAGTTCTCGGGAGACGAAAGCTCCATAAGCGAGGGTGACCGAGATTTTTGCGTAAGAGCCATCAAGGAGGGCTTTGCGACAATTTCATTAGAGCAACGAAACTTTGGTGAATGCGGTGGAGATGAAAATGGACCGAGGTGCTATGAATCGACTATGACAGCTCTTCTTATGGGAAGAACTACTGTGGGCGAACGTGTGTGGGATGTATCAAGACTTATTGATGTAATCGAGAACGAGTTTAATGATAAAATCGACACAAGGAATATTTGTTGCATGGGAAACTCAGGTGGGGGTACTGCCACGGTGTACGTTGCAGCCTTGGAGGACAGAATCGTCTTGGCGATGCCATCCTGTGCAATGTGCACATTTAAGGATTCTATCGGTGCAATGACCCATTGCTCCTGCAATTATATACCGAAAATATCGGAATATTTTGATATGAATGATCTTATGGCGATGGCATATCCGAAATATTTTATTCAAGTGTCAGGAATTAAAGATCCAATCTTCCCATTGTTTGGTGCTGAGCAGGTTTACGAAAAAGGAAAGCAAGCTTACGAATCACTTGGCAACGGTCATCGTTGTACGCTTGTTAAAGGAAACGGTGGACATAGGTTTTATGCAGATGACGCGTGGCCTATTGTGCACAAATATATTTTTAATTAGCAAAACATATTAAAGAAAGCACACCCATATAAGGTGTGTTTTTTCCTTTTCTACTTGCGCTTGGGGATGAAGTATGATACAATAGTATCATAAAGTTACTTTAAGGAGTTTTTCGTGGAAGAAAGAATTAATGATTGTCTTAAGGGCAAGTGGGGAAATTATGTTTTGCCGTTTTTATGGCTTCACGGTGAGCCTAAGGAGCGCGTGCGCGAGGAAATTTTGGCTATTAAAAATAGTGGGATAAGTGAGTTTTGCGCAGAAAGCCGTCCTTATGAAAAATTCTGTCAGGACGAGTGGTGGGACGATTTTGGCTTCATTTTGAAAACAGCCAAGGAGCTTGGTATGCGTGTGTGGCTTCTTGACGACAAGAAGTTCCCAAGTGGCTATGCAAATGGCTATCTTGAAGCACCAGAGCGCGCACACCTACGCAAGAAGCTTGTGCGTGAGTACCAAATAGAGGCGCTTGGCCCTATGAAGGGGGCAAAGCTTTTTGTCGGTGGCAGAATGAATGAGGATGAAAAAATCATTAGCGCCATTGCATATCGCTACGTTGGCAGTGGCGAGACGCTTGACTACAAAAGCGCGAAGGACCTAACAAGCACCATAAAAAATGGCATGGCTTACTGGGATATACCAGCGGGCAATTGGCGCGTTTGTGTAACTATCGAAACTGCGCCATATGAATTTCAAAACGACCGTCTTTTCTACTATATAGATATGCTAAATCCCGACTCCACCCAAGCGATGATAGATGCAATTTATCAACCTCACTATGAGCGCTTTAAGGAGTATTTTGGCAACACCTTTGCAGGCTTTTTCTCTGATGAGCCAGCGTTTTTAAACGTCTGTGGCACGTACTATAACACCCTTGGCAAAATGTATTCTCCATACCCTTGGAGGGCAGATTTATGCGAGCTAATTGCAAAAAGCGCAGGGGTGAAAAAAGAGGAAATAGAGCTATATTTGCCTGCCCTTTGGGAGGATTTAGGTGAAATTACCTCGCTTGTGCGTATGCACTATATGGAGGTAATTACTAAGCTATACCGTGAAAGCTTCTCGTATAAGCTTGGCAACTGGTGCCGTGAGCATGGGGTAATGTACATTGGCCACGTTATCGAGGATATGAACGCGCATATGCGTATGGGCTATGGTGCAGGTCACTTTTTCCGTGCGCTTGACGGACAGGACATGGCAGGAATTGACATTGTACTTATGCAAAACGTCCCTGGCGTATTAAATAATATACATCGCGCACCACTTGCAGATGGTGGCAAGGCAGACCCTGCTTTCTTTAGCTACACCTTACCAAAGCTTGGCGCATCACACGCACATATTCAGCCACTTAAGGCAGGCAGGGCAATGTGTGAAATATTTGGTGCGTTTGGCTGGGCAGAGGGGCTACCATTTATGAAGGGGCTTGCTGACACTATGCTATCATCGGGTATTAATTACTATGTGCCACACGCATTTTCGCCAACCAGTGAGGATAAGGACTGCCCACCACACTTTTATAACGGTGGAAAAAATATTCAGTACCCACTTTTTAAGGATTTAATTTCATATATGAAGCGCGTTGCACACGTAATTAGTGGTGGAACGCATAAAGCAGACGTTGCCGTGTTTTATAACGCCGAGGGCGAGTGGACGGGTGGCAAGGTACAGCAGTTTTCCGAAATTTGTCGCACGCTTACCCGTGGGCTAATTGACTTTGACATTGTGCCTTATGATGCACTTTGCGATGCCGAAGTCAAAAACGGTAAGCTATATATTAATGGTGAAAGCTACGGTGCACTTATCGTTTCCGAGGGTGAGATTATGCCACTTAGCCGTCTTGAGTGCTTTGCAAATCTTGCTAAGGTTTCTTTGCCAGTTATATTTACAGATGCACTGCCTAAAAAATCAGCCGAGGGCGAGGATATTTCAAAAATAAACACCCTGTTTACGGTAATCGGCACCGATAGCTTAGTTAGCCATTTGCGTCAGCTTGGCGTGCCTCACCTAAATGGAGAGGGCACAGGAATTGAAGGCGTGCGCTTTTACCACGTGGCACAAAACGGAAAGGATGCGTATTTGTTCCTGAACGAGGACATAAATGGCACAGTCAACGCAAAAATCACCCTGCCAAATGAGGGTGAATGCTTGGTTTATGAGCCTTGGGATAATAAGGTGTATAAGGCTGAGGCGCCAAACGGCACGCTAACTCTAAAGCTTGAGGGTGGCAATATGCTAATTTACGTCTTTGGCGAAAAAATCCCTAAGGACGTGTCTGATTTTACATACGAAAAAGAAAGAGAGGCGCTTCCTTTACGCTTTGACATTTACACGCGCAAAGAGGGCGAGACGGAATTTAAGCTTCTTGCAAAAAATTCTGAGCCTTTTGATATCTCAGCCCCTGATAAAATCCCTGATTTTTCAGGTGAGGTACGCTATGTTAGCGCGTTTTACGCAAGGGACGGCTTTGACGTAATTGACCTTGGGCAGGTCGGCGAGGTGGCAGAGGTATGGCTAAACGGCAAATATCTTGGCGCGCGCATTAATGCCCCATATAAATTTAATATGAAGGGCGCTATTAAAGAGGGCGAAAACACTATTGAAATTTTGGTAAAAAGCAACCTTGCGCACCGTCGCCCAGATGAGCTTTCAAGCTTTATTCAAATTCCACCAACTGGAATTATGGGAGAAATTTGTCTTTGCAGGTATCAAAAATAAGAAAAAGCCACCGCTTGGGTGGCTTTTTTTAGTCGTTGTTTCGTTTTATAAAAAGTGAAATTAACGTGTAAAGTGAGAACACAATTAAAATTCCACCAAACACAATAGGAGATGCCCCTTGCCAGCTTTTAATGCAAGCAAGACAAATGCCAAGTGCAATAAATACAATGCCGGCTACAAGTAAAATGGCAAACAAAATAGCTCCCGAGTACCTTGAAAACTTAGCTAAAAATGATTCAGCAAAAACGGCAACGCCAATTGCAATCATAAGCCAAGGCACAACCTGTGAAAGCAAGCTTACAAGTGAAATTTTAATAACAAACATAATAATAATTCCAAAAGCAATTCCGAAAACGCCAACAATTCCGTCCATTGTGAAAAGTGAGCGCTTAGAAACGATAGAATTAATTATATAAAGAATTCCCGCAAAGCAAAGTGAGCCACCGATTAGCCATTTAAGTCCATCGCCAAAGGCAGGTGAGCAACAAAATAAAACACCGATAACAAGAGTGATAAGTGACACAACAATAGTGCGTGGCTTGTTAGATGTAAAGTTTTTTGGTAACATAAAATACCTTCTTTCTTTCTATTTCGCTAAAATTATACCACATAGTAATTAATTTTGCAAGTGTAAATATACATATTGACTCAGGAGTTAAAATATGATAAAATAAGCGTATATTTTATTATATAAAATAGGAGAGAAAAAATGAAGACAAAAAGACTACTAATTGTCCTTCTTGCAATTTTGGCGTTGGTTTCAATTTTGGCACTAACCGCGTGTGAAACAGAGATGCCAACAAACGGCATAGACGGCAAGGACGGACAAGATGGCAAGGACGGCGTAGGAATTGTTTCAATTGAAAAGACCTCAACCGAGGGCTTGGTTGATACCTACACAATTACCTTGACTGACGGCACTACATCTACCTTTACTGTAAATAATGGTGCAAATGGTCAAGACGGCGCACAGGGTGAGCAAGGTGTTCAAGGTGAGCAGGGTGTTCAAGGTGAGCAGGGTATCCCGGGCGAGGCTGGCAAAAACGGAATTAGCATTACTAATGCCAAGGTAAACGAAAATGGTGAGCTTGTGCTTGAGTTCTCCGAGGGTGAGCCTATTAACCTTGGTAAGGTTGTTGGCGCTAAAGGCGAAAAGGGCGATACCGGTGCAGACGGTAAGGACGGCACTGATGGCGCCGACGGAAAAGACGGACAAAACGGCACAAATGGTGTTGACGGCAAGGACGGCGTAAGCATTACAGGCGCTACCATAAACGCACAAAATGAGCTTGTGCTTGAATTTTCAAACAGCAAAAGCGTAAACCTTGGTAATATCAAGGGCGAAAAGGGAGATACCGGCGCTACTGGTGAGGCTGGTAAGGACGGTATAGATGGCGAGGACGGTAAGGATGGCGTTAGCATTACTGGTGCGTCAATTAACGATAAGGGTGAGCTTGTAATTACCTTCTCCGAGGGTAACCCAGTTAACCTTGGCACAGTAGTTGGTGCAAAGGGCGACAAGGGTGATACTGGCGAGGCTGGTAAAGACGGCGAGGACGGCGCTGACGGAAAAGATGGCGTTGGCATTGAGGGCATTACCCTTTCAAGTGAGGGTAACCTTTCAATTAAATTAACAAACGGACAAACGATAGACCTTGGCAACGTCAAGGGACCAAAGGGCGACAAGGGAGATACTGGTGCAACTGGTGAAGCGGGTGCGCAAGGCCCACAAGGTGAACAAGGCGTTCAAGGTCCACAAGGTGAGGCTGGCGCTGACGGCGTTAGCGTAACTGGCGCAAAGATAGAAAACAATGAGCTTATTTTATCATTCTCTAATGGTAATAAAGTCAACCTTGGAAACGTAAAGGGTGACAAGGGCGATAAGGGCGAGGCTGGTGAGGCTGGCAAGGACGGCATTGATGGCGTTGACGGTAAGGACGGCATTAGCATTACTGGTGCATCAATTAACGCTGAGGGCAAGCTTGTAATTACCTTCTCCGAGGGTGAGCCACTAACACTCGGCACAGTAGTTGGCGCAAAGGGCGACAAGGGTGACACTGGTGCAACTGGTGTGCAAGGTCCACAGGGTGAGCAAGGTGACAAGGGTGATACCGGTGCGCAAGGCCCTCAAGGTGAACAAGGTATTCAAGGTGAGGCTGGCGTTGGCATTGAAAAGGTAGAGCTTTCAGACGCAGGCGAGCTTTCAATAACTCTTACAAGCGGACAAAAAATTGACCTTGGTAACGTAAAGGGTCAAAAGGGCGACAAGGGTGATACTGGTGCAACTGGTGAAACTGGTGCACAAGGCCCACAAGGTGAGGCAGGCGCTGACGGTGTTAGCGTAACTGGCGCTGAAATAGACGAAAATGGCAAGCTTGTGCTTACCTTCTCAAACGGAGCAAGCGTAAATCTTGGCACAGTTGTTGGTGCTAATGGCGACAAGGGTGACACTGGTGCGCAAGGACCTCAAGGTGAGGCAGGTAAGGACGGTGTTAGCGTAACTGGCGCTGAAATTGACGAAAACGGCAAGCTTGTAATTACCTTCTCAAACGGAAACGAAATTAACCTTGGCACAGTAGTTGGCGCAAAGGGCGACAAGGGTGACCAAGGTGATAAGGGTGAAACCGGTGCGACAGGTGCAGACGGTGTTGGCATTGACGGCATTGAGCTTGATGCAAGTGGAAACCTTTCAGTGACCTTAACAAATGGTCAAACAATAGACCTTGGAAATATCAAGGGACAAAAGGGCGACACTGGCGAGGCTGGTGAGGCTGGCAAAAACGGCGTTAGCATCACAGGCGCACAAATTAACTTAGACGGTGAGCTTGTGCTTTCATTCTCCGAGGGTGCAGACGTAAACGTTGGTAAGGTTGTCGGCGCTAAGGGTGACCAAGGCGACAAGGGTGAAACCGGTGAGGCTGGTAAAGACGGCGTAAGCGTAACTGGCGCACAAATTAACGCAAGCGGTGAGCTTGTACTTTCATTCTCAAACGATACAACAGTAAACGTTGGTAAGGTTGTTGGCGCTAAGGGCGACAAGGGCGACACTGGCGATAAGGGTGAGCAAGGCGACAAGGGCGAAACTGGTGCAACTGGTGCGACAGGTAAGAGCGCATACGAGCTATATAAGGAAAACTTTGGCTACTCTGGCACAGAGGAAGAATGGCTTTACGACCTTGTAAACGGCAAGCTTGCTGACAAGAAACAATTTACAGTAACCTTTAATCCAAACAATGGCGACGCTACATTTACCCAAACAGTGGTAGAGGGTGGCAAGGCAACAAGACCATCTGCACCAACAAAAGAGGGCTATACCTTTGCTGGCTGGGCAGTTGAGGGCTACCCAGAGGAGGTTTGGGTATTTAACGGTCATACCGTTACAGAAAGCCTTACCCTCGTTGCAAACTGGGAGGCTGATGAGTATAAGATAATATACCGCCTAAATGGTGCAGAAAATAGTATTGACAACCCTCTTACATTTACAATTGGAGATTTGCCAATCACATTACATGACGTGACTAAGGAAAACGCTAAATTCTTAGGATGGTATACTGATCCAGCGTTTGAAAATCAAATAACAGAAATTAACGAGCTTGAAGATATCGTAGTTTACGCAGGTATTCTTGATCCAACCTCAGATCTTGTTTATACTCTTGTAGATAATGAATATCAAATAACAGGCTATAATGGAACAGATAGCATTGTTTATGTACCAGCTATGTATGAGTCACTTCCTGTAACGTCTATTGCAAATTCTGCTTTTGAGAACAATACAACAGTTGAAAGAGTTTATTTGGCTGAAGGAATAAAATCTATTGGACAAAGCTCGTATTCGAAATGCACGAATCTTAAAACTGTTGAGCTTCCTAACACCTTAACTACTATTGGAATAACTGCATTTTCAGGTTGTGAATCATTAACTAATCTTGAACTCCCAGATGGGTTAGAAACTATTCAAAGAAGTGCATTTTCAGGTTGCACATCACTTACAAGCATTGAATTTCCAAACACTGTAAAAACAATAGAACTATCTGCCTTCAAAAACTGTAGCGGTATAAAAGCTGTTGTAGTTCCAGATAGCGTAACATCAATAGGAAATGGTGTGTTTGGTGGATGTACATCTCTTGAAAGTATTTCAGTTCCTTATGTTGGTGCAAACAAATTAAGCAGTGCATCAAGCTTATATCAATATCCTTTTGGTTATATTTTTGGACCAAGCAACTATACTGGCGCAGTTGAAGCCTCTCAATCCTTCTATTCTACAAGCGTAACGAGCACATTAACTGTATCATACTACATTCCTGGCTCGTTAAAAGAGGTTACTGTAAGGGGTGGCTTAATATTACGTGGCGCATTCCAAAACTGCACAACAATTACAGAATTGAACCTTGAAGAAGGAGTTGAAAGAATAGAAACAAGCGGTTTAGAGTCAATGACATCGCTTACAAGCTTATCTCTTCCATCTACCTTAACATACATCGGCGCAAACGCATTTGCAGGCTGTTCGTCAATTAAAGAATTTATAATTCCAAATTCAGTAACTACCTTAGGTGCTGGCGCGTTTAAAAACTGCTCATCCTTAAAGATGGTAAAATTACCAAGTGGAATTACAGAGGTACAAGGATTATTGTTCCAATCGTGTAACTCATTAGAAACAATAGTAATGCCAAAGAGCATAACAACTGTAAAATCATACGCATTTTTCTCAATGGGCTCAACACCAAACTTGCTATATGAAGGAACACAAGAGGACTGGGCTAACGTAACTCTTGAAAGCTCGTCTCATGTTGAAGATATTGCAGTTTATTACTACAGCGAAACAGAGCCAACAGTTGAGGGCAACTACTGGTACTATGATAACAATAACAACATAGTTGAATGGTAATTATACTATAAAATTAAAAAAAGACACCCGTTTGGGTGTCTTTTTACTTAAAGAAGCAACAAAAAAGCACCCGTTTGGGTGCTTTTTATTATAGTGAATCAACGTAGTCGCAAGCGGCAAGGGCTGCGGTTGCACCATCGGCGCAAGCAGTTGCAACCTGACGGATACGCTTTGAACGGCAGTCCCCAGCTACAAAAATTCCCTTTGTGCCAGTTTGGCAATTCTCGCCAGCATCAACGTAGCCCCAGGTGTTAAGAGAAACAAGTGAGGAAACAACCTCGTTTTGAGGTACAAGTCCAATTGCCACAAACATACCGTCAATTAAAAGTGTTTGACGCTTTTCGCCACTCTTAATAACAATTCCGTTAAGGGCACCATCGCCCATTAAGGACTCAACTGTTGTGCCAAGGATAATTTCGACGTTTTTCTTGCCCTCAAGGATTTCTTGAAGCTTCTTTTCGCCGGTTAGATAGTCAAGGTTTTGTACAACGTAAACCTTTTTGCAAAGGTCAGAAAGCATAATCGCCTCTTGAAGCGCAGAGTTTCCACCGCCGATAACGGCAACTGTTTTGCCAGTGTAGAATGCACCGTCGCAAACAGCACAGAAGGAAATACCCTCGCCAACAAACTCCTCCTCGCGCTCAAGTCCAAGCATACGGTGCTTAGCACCAGTTGCCCAAATAACGCTCTTGCCCTCGAAATTACCAGAGTCAGTAACAACAGTTTTAATATCGCCGTCAATAATTTCAGTAACCTCGGCGCACTCAACGTCAGCGCCCTGCTCCATAACCTGCTCAATCATTTTCTCGGCAAATTCATTGCCAGAGAGGGCTAAAAAGCCAGGAATATTTTCAACCTTAGGTGAGTAAGTAATTTGACCACCAAAGGTCGCCTTTTCAATAACTAATGCACTTTTATTTGCACGGCGTGCGTATAAAGCAGCTGTTAAGCCAGCAGGTCCGCCACCGATAATAATTACATCATATATCATTATAAGCTCCTTTTGAGAGTAGCCACCTCATCCACCACTATCGTGGTCCCCCTTCCTACAAAACGCACGCCCTAAAGGGTGCCTCAAGTGGAAGGCAATGAGGGAGTTTTCCCGTGTTTTTAATTAGGGTAAAATAGGGTGTTGAAGCCAACACCCTATTTAATTATTTCAATTATGCGCCAAGGTATTTCTTGATATCAGAAACGCCTGCGTACTTTGTAGCCTCGCCACCCTCGATTACAACGAGTGTTGGAGCAGCCTTAACGCCAAGTGATTCAACTAATTCCTTGTTTTCGTTTGCGAGAAGCTTGTTATATGAAACGCCAGCCTTGTCAAGAAGTGAGCATGCAATCTTGCAGTTAGGGCAGGTTGCAGTTGTGAAGAGGTAAATGCCATCGTTTGCATTTGCTTTGCAATCGCAGGTAGGTTCTACCTTTGCTTCAGGTGCGTCCTTTTTCTTAAGCTGTGAGGTTTCAATGTTGTAAACAAGACGGTCCTTGTATTCCTGCGCTTTACCATCGTTCCAGTTTTGAACAGGACGATAGTAACCAGTAATACGGCTGTAAACCTCTGTTCTTGACTTACATTCTGGACAGCTATAATGCTCACCAGCGATGTAGCCGTGGTTCTTACATACAGAGTATGTTGGAGACATTGTGTAGTAAGGTAGGCGATAGTTTTCAGCAATCTTACGTACAAGGTTAGCAGCAGCCTTCCAGCTTGGCAATTTCTCACCGAGGAATGCGTGGAATACTGTACCAGAGGTGTAAAGTGTTTGAAGCTCATCTTGAATATCAAGAGCAGTGAAGATATCCTCTGTATAGCCAACAGGGAGGTGTGAGGAGTTGGTGTAGTATGGTGCATCGTCCTCTGTCTTTGCTGCTGTGATAATGTCAGGGAAGTGCTTCTTGTCGTGCTTAGCAAGACGGAATGATGTTGACTCAGCAGGAGTTGCCTCAAGGTTGTAAAGGTCACCGTACTTCTCTTGGTAGTCAGAGAGCTTTTCTCTCATGTGGTTGAGTACGTCCTTTGTAAACTGTTGTGCCTTTTCCTTTGTTAGGTCTTCCTTAATCCATTTTGCGTTTAGGCAAGCCTCGTTCATACCAACTAAGCCGATTGTTGAGAAGTGGTTAGCAAATGTGCCGAGGTATCTCTTTGTGTATGGGTAAAGACCATTTTCAAGAAGTCTTGTAATAACTGTACGCTTAACCTTAAGTGAACGAGCAGAGATGTCCATGAGTCTGTCAAGACGAGCATAGAAGTCCTCCTCGTCAGTTGCAAGGTAAGCAATTCTTGGCATATTGATTGTAACAACACCAACAGAACCAGTTGACTCACCGCTACCGAAGAAGCCACCAGACTTCTTACGAAGCTCACGAAGGTCAAGACGGAGACGGCAGCACATTGAACGAACGTCGCTTGGCTCCATATCGCTATTGATGTAGTTGGAGAAGTAAGGTGTACCGTATTTAGCAGTCATTTCGAATAGAAGCTTGTTGTTTTCAGTCTCGCTCCAGTCGAAGTCTCTTGTTATAGAGTATGTTGGAATTGGGTATTGGAAGCCACGGCCGTTAGCGTCACCCTCGATCATAATCTCGATAAACGCCTTGTTTACCATGTCCATTTCCTTCTTACAATCCTTGTACTTGAAGTCAACCTCCTTGCCACCTATGATACAGTTGAGCTCGGCAAGGTCGTTAGGTACTGTCCAGTCAAGGGTGATATTGCTAAATGGAGCCTGTGTACCCCAACGTGAAGGTGTGTTTACACCATAAACGAAGGATTGGATGCATTGCTTAACCTCTTTATATGAAAGGTTGTCAATCTTAACAAATGGAGCAAGATATGTGTCAAATGAGGAGAATGCTTGCGCACCAGCCCACTCGTTTTGCATGATACCAAGGAAGTTAACCATTTGGTTGCAAAGAGTTGAAAGGTGTGATGCAGGTGCTGATGTAATCTTACCAGTTACACCACCAAGACCCTCCTGAATAAGCTGCTTTAGTGACCAACCAGCACAGTAGCCTGTGAGCATTGAAAGGTCGTGAATGTGGATATCTGCGTTTCTGTGTGCGTTACCAATTTCATCGTCATAAATTTCGGAAAGCCAGTAGTTAGCTGTAACAGCACCAGAGTTTGAAAGGATAAGACCACCAACAGAGTAGGTAACTGTTGAGTTTTCCTTAACACGCCAGTCGTTGATGTTTAGGTAGTTGTCAATGATTGCCTTGTAGTCAACCATTGTTGCGTTAATGTTACGGATTTTTTCTCTTTGGCGACGATAGATAATGTATGCCTTTGCAACATCGTCGTAGCCAGCCTTGATAAGAACTGACTCAACAGAGTCCTGAATGTTCTCAACTGAAATCTTTCCGTTTTCTATCTTTGGCTCGAATTCTGCTGTAACCTTTAAAGCAAGAAAGTCGATGATATCTTCGTTAAATTGCTTTTGGCAAGCATCAAATGCTTGTGTAATAGCCTCGCTGATTTTCTTAATGTTAAAATCAACAATTTTGCCGTCACGCTTGATTACATTGTACATAGTTTTTCTCCTTTTTCTTAGT
Organism: Clostridia bacterium; assembly: GCA_017501545.1. Classification (GTDB taxonomy): domain Bacteria; phylum Bacillota; class Clostridia; order Oscillospirales; family CAG-272; genus RGIG2000. The sequence goes on from JAFVWS010000042.1 coordinate 13,722, forward strand.
TTTTCTATTTTTTAATAACACTATATGTAGTATTGCCACCATTTTGCAAGCCTTGGCAATTTGGCGCAAAAAAACACCAAGAAAATATTAAAAGTCCCACAAAGCCTTGATTTACTTGGGTTTTTGCCAAAAAAGACAAAATGTGACATAATTTTTTTCGGTGTCGAAATCAATTATATCACATATATAGTGTTATGTCAATAGCTTTTTTAACAATATCTTGTGTTTTTTATTAAATTCCTCGAATTTCGGTATTTGGCACAAATTCCTTCGCTAAAACAGCCATTTTTTTCATTTCGTTGGGCAAAACTGCACAAAAACCGTCCATAATCAAATCACCCGAGTCAACAAAGGACTGTAAAAAGTAGCGTGGTGCGCCCTTTATCGTTTTTGCAATCTCTACAATATCTTGTGCTTCGTGTAGTCCAGCGACAACAGTTGTCCGAAACTCAAAATCAACCTTGCCAGAAAGCAAAAATTCAACGGTTTTTTTAAACGGAGTAATGTCCAAATTTTCAATCCCAGTAGTTAAAGAATACTTTTCATACGAGTTTTTAAAGTCAACAGCAACGTAGTCGATAAGCCCTTTTTTTACAAGGGCAATCAGCTTATCTGGGAAAAATCCGTTTGTGTCAAGCTTTACTGAGTAGCCAATATCCTTAATCTCTTTTATAAAATCTTCAATTCCTGCCTGCAAAAGTGGCTCACCACCGCTTATGCAAACACCCTCTAAGATGCCGTGTCTTTTTTTAAGATACGAAAGAATTTCTTCCTTTTTATATATATTAGAGCTATCTATATGTGTGACAAGACTTGCGTTGTGACAAAATGGGCACCTAAGATTACAGCCCGCTGTAAATAATGTGCATGCCACCTTGCCAGGGTAGTCAAGCAGCGTCAGCTTTTGAAATCCAGAAAAATTCATAAAATCCCCCCTTGGTGAGTCTAATATAATTATACCATTTAATAGCTTATAATGCAAGGAATAAAGCAAATAAAAGATTAGAATTTTGGAAACTTGACAAAAGTATAGCGATATGATAATATGTTAGTATAAAGCATATATTTGGGAGAAGAATATGAAAAAAAGGATATTACTTTTTGCACTTTTAACAATATCATTATCAATATTTTTGGCAATAGGCGTTGGCGCAAAAACCATATATAATGACATAGACGGCAACGAAATGTTTAGCTATGAGCAGAATGAAAACATAGTAATTACAAGCTATAAGGGCTCATTTCCAAAGACCGACGCACAAGGAAATGCGCTAACCTGGTACATCACCTCAACATCAACAGTAGATGGCAACACCGTGCATACCGTTGCAAGTCTTAAAACACTTGGCGAGGCAGGCAACATTAATGAAAGTGGAGTATATAGCTTTACCTCTCCTGTAACAAACAAAAATACAGTAAGCGTTAATTACCCTGACAATAAAGGGATTACATCTATTCCTGCGTTTGGCGCATATGGCACTCGTTCAAAAAACAACATTTTGTTTGCATATTGTCCAAACACACTAACAGTGTTTCCTGAAAGCTTGTTTCAAGAAACACCTGTGTTGGTTGCAGAGATTGATGACGAAACACCCGTTACATACGTTCCACACAAGCTTTTCCACGAGGCAAGAAGTGTTAGGACTATAAACATCCCTGCAAGCGTAATGATTATAAATGCTCAAGGCTCTAACCAAGGCTCTGCATTCTATAACACACTTTCGCTTCAAACAGTTACATTTGCTCCAAATAGTAGTCTAACAAGAATTCAATCCTTTGCGTTTGAAAACTCTAATATTGAAGAAATTCAGTTTCCTGATTCACTTGTGGCGGTTAACCAAAACCTATTTAGAGGATGTAAAAATTTAAAGGTACTTCGCTTTGGTGCTAATTTTAAGTATTTTGAAAACGTAGATAATAACGGCAACCCAACAACCAATCACCAATCACTTACACATACGGCAACATCAATCGAAGAGGTTTATCTTCCTATAACGTTTTACCTAACACAGCCAGATGTAAACTATAGAGTTTCATATGCATTTGATGGATGTAGCAATGCAAAGTTCTTTTTCACAGGAACAAGAGAACAGCTTGATACATCACTTGCTAACTTTAAAAACGATGGTTGGACAACAGGTGCAACTGACCACAACTATATTTTAAATGCCTATAATGATAACAAAATAGTTACATGGAGTGAATATTCACAAAACAAGGATAGTTATCAAGGAAGATATATAATTACTGATTATAGTCAGTGCGATGCCTTCTATAAGGGCGTACATATAGAGGACAATAATGCTTGCGTGGTTAACTGCGATAGGTGTAAGACATATGGTGTAGCAGAGAAGAACCCTGTTCACAATATCTCAGTGGCGATTGTTTATCAGTCTTATATGGAGGCAGGACAGAAAATAACAGGCTGTACAAACGAGGGCTGTAAAAACAATACAACTGAAAGCGTAGTGGCGCTTGTTATCTCAAAGGGCTATTCACAGGATACAAAATCAACAGCAATAGTTCTTGGTATTCGCTTTAATCACGATGCAATTGAGGAGTATGCAACACATCTTGGCAAAAGCGTTGAGTATGGTTTAATCGCATCAAGTGCTTGCGAGGACAATAAGCCTATTAATACAGACGGCTCACTGGCGGCAAGCAACGCAGTTATTGCTAAATTTACAGGTACAGATTATATTTTATCTCAACTAAAAATCACTAATATCAAAGACACTTCAAAGCTCTTGCACTGCTGTGGATATGTAATGATGGGTGAGGAAATTACCTATATAAACGGAAACAGCGCATCAAGCACGGCAATCAAGGTATCGTACGATAACTATTTAGGCGTAACTGAATAAAATAAAAGCCTTGGCAAAACGCCAGGGCTTTTTATATAAGAAAAGCCGCACCAAAAGGCGAGGCTTTAAATTTTATTATTTTTGGGTAATGAATACAGGCATTTCAGAGGCGCAGAAATAGAGCCTTCCCCTTTGCTTGGAGGGGAAGGTGTCGGCTTTTGCTGACGGATGAGGTGTAGGAAAAAAGCCGCACCATAATGTGCGACTTTTTAACTGTTTATTAAGGATTTTCTATATTTAGAGGGGGAAAGGCCTGTGTGCCTTTTGAAAAGCCTTGCAAAGAAATTGAAGTTAGGGTAACCACAGGTTGAGCTTATCTCTCTAATTGATAAATTGCTTGTTTCAAGCAAGTGAATAGCCATGCGCATACGCAATTCAATAATATACTTAGAAGGTGTTGTGCCTGTTTGCCTTTTGAAGCTTTTATTATATACTGTTAGACACATAGCTTCTAATTTTGCAAGCTCTGGAATACTTACTTGCTCAGTAAAGTTTTCGTTCAAAAATCTTATTGATTTTGAAAGGGGAACATTTTTTGAGTGGTTTTTTATCGCGCGCCCTGCTTCTATGAATAGACGCTCAAGCAAAATAGCAAGCTCTCGCTCTCTAAATTCATCATCCTTTGCAAATGCCTCAAAAATTGATTTGAAGCGCAATTGTATGTGATTGTTTATGTTAAGACAGTTTTTATTTGGAAATAATAAAATCCCGTTTTCCGACAGCAGCTTTTCAACCTGGGTTCCGGTAAAGTGTACAGCTAAAAAGTATACCGTTTCTCCTGAACACCAAATTTTGTAGCTTTGCCCTGGGGGAATGACAATCATTTCGCCCTCATTTATAGTTCCTTGCCCGCTTGGTGTATTAACATCTAATTTGCCGGATATTAAATATATAAGATAGTAGTCAACACGCCCTATTTTGTTTATATTGGTGTGTTGGGCGTATGTATTACAGCAGCTAGCGCAGTTTACAACAAGTGGAGCATCAAGCGACTTATAGTTGCCGTAAAACGCACCCGTGTTTTTGCTCCCAGTTGTGGGACGGTCTATATAATAGATAGAGCTTTTCATAATTCCTCCAAAAAACCGAATAGTGCTAATAATTTGCAGAATAATTCTTTTATTTTAACTAATTATATCCTATCATAAAAATGGGAATAAGTCAAATAGTTTTTATTTTTAGGAGGGAAAACAATGAAAAAAAGAGTGATTTTATCCTTTGTAATAGCATTATTCATGGTGTGCTTTTTTGCAATTTCAATTTCAGCAGCGACCACAAATGAATTCGGCACACTCGAGACAAGCACAACCATCGATTTAACAGGCATGGCAACGGACAGCGATGTATATTGCGTTTTATATGACGGAACGGAATATCACACATATCCGTCACAGTATATAGTAAAGAACACCGGCGATTTTGCTTACGATTTTTCAAAAATCAACGCTGCATTTACCGGCAAAAGCTATGATAACCACAGCGTAATAAGAATTGAGATACCAAGCCATGTTACCAATATTCCGGCAAGTATTTTCGGATACGGGAAAAGTAAAAGCTTGCAAGAGGTTTCCTTCCCTGAGGACTCACAGCTTAAAACTCTTGCATGGGGTGCGTTTGAAAACTGTACAACACTTCGAAAAATCACCTTGCCTCACTCTCTTGAAAGCATAGGAAACAACTGCTTTAACGGATGCTCGGCACTTTCAAGCGTTAACTTTGATTTAGACGGTAATTTAAAAACACTTGATGAAAAAACATTCTCAAGCTGTGATTCACTAACGGAAATAGTTTTACCACGCAATCTTGAAAAAATCGGTGCTTATACGTTTTATGGCTCCGACAACATATCAAAAATTGTTTTAAGCCCTAAGCTTACAAAGGTAACGGGTAAGGAGATTATATCGGCGCTTGGTTATAACGTTAAGGACTATCTTTTAGAGATGTATATGCCCGGCGATTTTGCAACGGCTGAGGGCTCAGTTGAAAGCGGAGCAATCTTTTGCAGAAGCAACAACGGTGACCTTAAAAGATACGTAATTTTTGTAACGGGAACAAAAAAACAGGTTGAGGATTTTGTTAATAAATACTCCGCAGATACAAAGATTGTAGATGCAAACATAGTAGCATATGACCCCGAAAAGGGCAACAATGCAGAAAGCTATTTAGGGCTTGATGCTTATACAACAGAAAAGACAATAAACACAAACCATGTATTTGTATACGGCTATAACCAATGCAAGGCGTTCTATAATGACGAGCATAGCCATGGCGCAGAGCAAGAGAAGTTTCTTGGCGCTGAATACCTAACAGACTACGTTGTTGCAACAACATGCCAAAGATGCAATGAAAACGTAATCAAAGAAACAGTTGCAACAGCAATCTTCACAAACAAGGGCTATTCATACGCAAGCTATGGTACAGGCAAGAGCTTTACGTTTGGAATTTCACTAAATGAGCAGGCATACAGCGACTATATTGCGCACAATCCAGATGCAAACATTAAATTTGGATTTATTATAGGAAGCGTAGAGAGCGATGACAACCAAATTCTAAATGCTGACGGCACATCAAAGCTTTCAAACTACATAATCACTGATTTTACAGATACAAATTACCAAAGTCTAAATAGATATGATTTGATAATGCACGGAATTGGTGATGATGACGTTGAAATGCAATTCTACTGTGGCGCATACGTAATCGAGGATAGCTCGATTTACTATATAGGCAACACCACAACGACAAAGGCAGTGCCGATAACCTATGACAAGCTTCCAGTTGTAAATAGCTAAAATTAAAAAAAGAGCCATATATGTGGCTCTTTTTTATTTGTTTGCAACCCAAGGCGAGGCTTTAAATTTTTATTATTTTTGGGTAATGAATACAGGCATTTCAGAGGCGCAGAAATAGAGCCTTCCCCTTTGCTTGGAGGGGAAGGTGTCGGCGATAGCTGACGGATGAGGTGTAGAAAAAGCCCCACCGAAAGGCGAGGCTTTAAATTTTTATTATTTCTCAATGATAAATACAGGCATTTCAGATGCACAGAATGTAACATTGCCGTCCTTATTTTTAAGGTCGCTTCTCTTACCGTTGTATTTTTCAAATGCAAGCTCAGCCAAGATAAACTCACCCTCACCAACGTTAAGCTTAAAGCGCTTAACCTTAGTGGAGTTAGAGGATGGGCACCAAACGGCATATCTTGCCTTGCCCTCCTTGGTTTCGTACTTAAATACTCTAACCTTTGGATTTGGTGACTCAACCTCACAAACAAAGCGTGTATCGTGTAAGATTTCCTTTGTTGTATATACATAATAGAAGGAGTCCTTTTTATTACCTTGAATTACGTTTCTTGGGTTGATTTCAATAGGGAAGCGTACAAGACCACTTGAGCCGTACTTACCAACAGCAGTTTCCTCTGGTCCACAGTCACGCGACATATACATTGCCGCACGCTCAACACCGATAGAGGAGAGAAGCAGGTACTCACGAACAAGCCACATACCCTGCACCTGTCTACCTGTGTACTCGCCATATGCGTGTGCAGATGTTGATGTATCATAGGATTGGTTAGTGTCCCAGCCAAACTCAGTTAGCCAAATTTCCATATCAGGGTAGTATCTGTCGCGCCAGTCCATAATGGTGGAGAAAGCGCCTACGATATCGCCCTCGTCAGGAGAAATGCCAACGTAAGCCATTTGTGATTGGTCACCACGGTCAGCAATATTTACGTCAACGTTTTTGGTTTTACCAGTCTTTAAATTGATGCGCTTACCACAGTATCTGTGCGCGTTGATTACGTCAAATGGAAGCTTTTTGTCCTTACGGTTGTAATCACACCAGAACTGCATTGCCTTTAGTCTGCCAAGGTGAAGTCCAGCGCCACCAGACATAGACATAATAAAGTTAGGGTCAGCCTGCTTAACACCAACGTTTTTAAACTTGCCCTCGTGTCCGTCATAGCAAATGCTTAAGAAGGCAGCCATTTCAAATGGTGTAAAGTAAGGGTCACGACCAAGCCAAGTGCCATCAGGCTCATTAAGTGGCTCAACAGCGGTAAGATAGCCAAGACCAATCTTCTTTTCTTGTCCCTCGGCAACCTTGATTAGGTCAGGGTCAATATTTTTATTTCCACCATAGCGTGCAACGTATTGGAAAAGCATTGACGCGTATGAAATATAGTTAGCAGGGTCGCATGAGTCTGCTGTGTGGTCCTTAGGTCCACGTCTTGAGTGCGTTGAAAGGGTAGGGGCTACGTCAATTCCGTGGCTATGTAGTCTTTCATAGTACTCATCAAAGTTCCATTGTCCTGCGTTAGATGGGTTTAGACGAATTGTAGTGTCGTAGCCATCTGGGTCACAGGTCCAGGTCCATGGGTGATACTCACGAATATATGTGCAAGCGCGCGCAATATCGTCAGCGTCATTAATAAATCCGTTCATACCAACAAACTTAGAAAGGTCGCTAAACTTATGCTCCTTCCTTGGTGGGGGAGTTAAGTCAATATCTTCAACCTTGTAGCCATAAATCAAAATTTCGCTTGGTGCTTGGTTGTTGTTGAATGAAAAGTTTATATAACGTGTTTTGTAGCTTGTTTCAAAGCCAGTCCATTTTCTTTGCTCAGGCGCAAGCTCCTCATCGTACTCCCAACTGAATGGGGTACCCATTTTAACTCTAACCTTACGCACACCATAGTCAGCCTTGTCCTTGTCTGGCTTGTATGCGTCATAGTCGTTATAAATATACATGTTGGTGATTTGATAAATACCATCAAGCTCAACTGTAAATTGTAAATCAGTTTGTCCTATCCACCAGTGGTCGTGCCTTGGATGCACCTGAGGAATAGCGCCCTCAATACCATATAGTGGGTCACCATCGTTATCAAACTCGTTAAAAAAGTTTTCGATTTTTTCAATGCCCATATCATTGATGAGCATATCAGGAGTAACCCTGATTTTTTGTGTTTTGTTCATTTTGATTCTCCTTGTGTGCGAACAAAATTGCAAAAGTGTTTTTGTGCAACTTACATAATAAATTATGTAAATTTCCACTGTTCTTAGTATAATATAAATGAAAGAAAAAGTCAATCTATATTGCAATTTTAATTTGCTTTTTTTCATTGACAAATTGGGGGCACATATGTATAATATATGTGGTAAATAAAATAGGAAGAAATAGGAAGAAAAATGAAGCTAAGTATTGTAGTGTGTGTTTATAACACAAAGAGAGAATATTTTGATGCATGCCTTAAATCTATTAGAGAAAGCACACTAAAAAAAGAGGATTATGAGCTTTTGGTCGTTGATGACGGCTCAAGCGAGGATTATAGCGAAATTATAGAAAAGTACGACCCTGTGTACGTAAAAACCGATAACAGAGGTCTTTTGTCAGCCCGTCTTTATGCTATTATGATTGCAAAGGGCGAGTATATTGCGTTTTGTGATGCTGACGACACAGTTTCCTTTAATTACTATGCGCCAATGATAAAAAAGGCTGAGCAGACTGGCGCTGATATTGTAATGAACGACTGGGCGTTTGACACCCAAGCGACAAAATACGCGTGCGACGGTGATATCACCGTAAGGGACAACATAGAATTTGAGGGTGAGGACATTTTATCCTTCTTTGCATCTGGCGAGGGTAGGGCACACTCATATTTTGTGCAATGGAACAAGATTTTCAAAAAATCACTTCTTTTAAAGGCAAAGGCTGAAATTGAAAAAACAGACGCAGTTTCAAACAAGCCATTTACATTTTCCGAGGACGCACTTTCAAACTTTTTTGTTTCAAAAAATGCAAAAAAGCTTGTAAATATACACACAGGCTATTATTTTTATCGTATTCACGATGAGCAAAGCGTGGCGACAAAAAGCAAGGAAAGACTAAAAAATGAAATTGACCAAATGGCGCTTACCTTTGAAATTATGCTTGCTAATTTGCCAGCTACAGAGTATGGCGAAAAAATCAAGGCGGGGCTTTTGTCTTGGCGTGCGCTTATGGCAAGAAAGCATTATTCCTATGCGAAAATGCAATCACACCCTGACATGATAGAGTACGTAAGGGAAAAATACAAGCAAGAAAAATTAGAGCTTTCCAAGGTTAAGGACTCAACTGTTTATATCGGCACAAGACTTCTTGGCGACAACTTTATGGACATTGACAGGGAGCTATACAGGCTTTATAAATCAAATGAGGCTGTCAACCTTATATATAATAAAAAGGATAAGTATGTAAGCGATTTTGTCGACTACCTAATAAGCCACGAGGGCAAAAGGATAGATAGAGGCGCGAAAAAGCTAATCATTGTGCCAAAGCGTAAAATAAAGGCAAAGCACAAGGTTATCCACAATAAATTCATCTATCTTTGCGGTCTTTATATGTTCAAAAAGGGCTCAAAAATGCGCGCATTTCTAAAAAGCAAAATGTAAAATAGGGAAGCGAATTTCGCTTCCCTTTATTGTTAATTTTTAATGAACATTTTTTGAAAATTTCCTCTTTTTCAAACACAGGGTGGGCAAAAAAAGTAGAAAAGTCAAAGCTGTGTGATTTGACGCGCGCGCTATATTGACAAATGCGCTATGCGTGTGCTATAATATGTAAGACTTTATATTTTATAATATTATTTGGGAGAATAAAAATGAAAAAAAGAAGGATTTTATCATTATTGCTTGCTATTTTAATGATATTTACTGTTGCTACACAGCTTATCGCGTGTGGTGGCAACACAAATACCGACACAAGCAGTGATACTGAAACAGAATCAAACGGCGGTACAGATACTGAGTCGAATGTTCCTGGCACCGAGACAGGAAAGGTAAACTATACCGTTAACGTTAAGTCCGAGGGCGGTATGCCACTTGAGGGCGTGAAGGTTTACGTTGCCGACAAGGACGGAAACTTCTCAAAAAATAGCATTGGTACAACTGGTGCAAATGGTACAGCTATAATTACGCTACCACAAAGCAACGAATACCAAATTTTCCTTGAGGACGCGCCAGATGGCTACATAGTTGAGGACTCATATGAAATGGGCACAACTGGTAAAAACATCGTCCTTACATCAGCTCCTATTGAGGGTGGTGCAGCAGGCGCACGCTATGAGCTTGGCGATATTATTCACAACTACACAGTTACTGTTGATGGTGTAAAGTACACCTTTGCAGATATACTTAAGGAAAAGGACGCAATTGTTCTTAACTTCTGGTTTACAACCTGTAACTACTGTATTAGCGAGTTCCCAGAGATGGAGGCTTCATATGCTAAGTATAAAGACAAGATCGCACTTTTTGCACTAAACGGCAAGCTTGGTGGCGATACAGACGCCAAGGTAGAAAGCTTTAAAAAGGCATTCCACTATGCATATAGTGACTACTCAACTCTTAAGGTTGCACTTAAGGCAAATGAGCTTACTAAGGCGATAGGTGATGGCATTTCATACGAGGTTTTAAGTAAAACTGAAATAGACAAGGGCTTTGATGCAACTCTTCTTTTAATCACATCAGCAAGCGACAAGGGCGCAAAGGCTGACGAAATTGCTAAAGCAATTGAGGACGCACTTTTACAAGAGGATGACACAGCACTTAAGAAGGCTTTGCAAAAGTTTGCTACTGACCTTAAGGCGGTAGATACAGCAGACGAGACAGCGCTTCAAGGTGTATTTGACACAGCAAAGGGCGAGGTATATAATTCATTCGCACTTAATCTTCCTATGGCAAAGGACGAAAACGATATTGAGTCCTGCTTTGGAATTACAGGAAACCCTGTTACAATCGTTATCGACCGCTATGGTATGATTTCATTTATGCACTCAGGCGAAATTCCAAACGAAAAGTACTTTGACGCACTCTTTAACTACTTTACAGTTCCAAAGGCAAACTATAAGCAAGCAATCTTCAACGGTATTGGTGAGCTTACTCCTACTGAAAAGCCAAACGTTGAGGCACCTTCAAATGAAAAATATAACGAAATTCTAAACAAGGGCGAGGATGAGATTACATTCTCACCAGAAACAAACTCAGACGACGCAGAATACTCATGGCCATTCATCGAGGCAGAGAAGGAAGGCGTTGTGTGCGTTAAGCCATCAAACTATGACAAGGACAAATCCTACGCAATTTTACGTTCAAAGGTTACACTTAAGGCTGGCGAGGCTGTTATGTTTGACTACTTCGCATCAAGCCAATACGGCTATGACATTATGTACGTAATCGTAGAAAACCAAGATATTTACTCAATTTCTGGTCAAAGCTCCAAGTGGCAAAGCTGTTGCCCTTGGGTTGCTAAGGAGGATGGCGTTTACGAGGTTGCACTCGTATATACTAAGGACTATGCAGACCTTGCGGGCGAGGACACGGTTTACGTTTCTAACTTCCGTGTTGTAAACAAGGAGGATATAACTGTTGAGTCCTTTATTCCACGCGATGCAGCAACTGATTTGACAGAGGACGCAAGTGACTTTGAAAATTACGTAGAGGTTGTTCTCGGTGAGGACGGCTACTACCACGTAGGAGAGGCAGATGGTCCAATCCTTCTTGCCAACCTTATGGGCTACACAAACTTCTCACGCGAGACAACAGTAACAATTGATGTAACAAGTGTAAATTCTTTTGTTGTTGATGGCGTTGAGTGCTATGAGGATATCATTCTTTATTGCAACTACGCATCTAACTCTCAAATTTACGGCTTTTGTAGTGTAACACCAACGCTTAAGAAATATCTTGAGGCGTACGTTGACCAAAAAATTGGAGTTGGTGAGGGTAACCCTAACCAGTGGCTCACGCTTTGCTCATACTATGACGCATATGGACCAGATGTTAAGCAGCTTGAGGACCCAATCAAGGGACTTTCTCCATTTAGCGCATATGAGGTTAAATACGACAAGGAAACTCCAGTTCAAAACAAGGTTGTATATGATAGAGTAATTATGCCAAGAGGTCTACTCTATAGATTTACACCAACCGAAAGCGGTGTATATCGCTTTACAACAAACAGTGAGTACGAGGTTAACGGTTGGATTTTCGTTGGCGACCATGAAACATGGGCTAAAAACGGAGATAGAATTCTTTACACTCACTCCGACGTTGGTGAAAGACATAGCACAGAGCTATTAATTGACCCAGATGGTGATGGAATATACGAAAGAGACTTCACAAATGCGACTATGGTTGCATATATGGAGGCAGGCAAGGACTACTATATTGACTTTGCATACTATGACCAATATCAATACGGCACGTTTACCTTTGAGGCTAAGTGGATTGGCGAAAGCTATGATCACTTTATAGTTGCATCACCAGGCTTGTTTACAACTGAGGATGATGAAATGCAGGGCGATGTTATCGCTGGTGGCATCAAGGTGGTGCTTGGTGATGACGGATATTATCACCACGACTTAGGAAATGGTGAGCTTGGCTCAATTATATACGCAGATTTTTATCAAACAACATCAATTTTCACTCAGCAATCAATTCAAATGATTTGTGATGCTAATGCATTCAATTTTGCTGTCACTGAGGTTGACCAAGAGGCAATTGCTCTTCTTAAAAAGCACAAGACAGAGGAAGCCTTCCGTGAGCTTTGGGGTGATAAGTTTGAAGAAAACTGGAAATACTATCAAATGGAAGATATTATGGATGAAAAATATCACGGCTATATTGTAGACGGTGAGTATTTCGCCCATGGTTACGTTTATAAAACAGATTTTGAAACTGGCGAAACTACTATGGAGCTTCCAAAGCTTCCTGTTGGGGCAATACAAGCACCAGACTATACTGCATTAATTGAAAAATATGAGGGACTTGTACATAATAGCGATACTGAGTATGTTGAGCGACAAGGCTGTGTAGCTGTAACAGAGGAGCTTGCCGAGGCGCTTCAAATGCTTATGGATAAATTCACCTTTGAGGGTGTTGAAAATTCATGGACTAAGCTTTGCTACTACTATGATCACCTCGGTGCAACCGAATAATTCTATTAGGCGGTGCATTTGCATCGCCTAATTTTTAACGGAGAATATATGAAAAGAAAAATATTATTCGTTGCCTTGACGTCACTTATTTTAATGATTTTACTTTTCACCTGCGCGTGTGGTAATAATCAGGGCACCGATACAAATACGGATACCGGCACACAGGGTGGCGATACAGAGGGAAATTCGCCTGCGGAAATTACATATACCGTAAGGGTTGTGGATTATAAGGGCAACCCTGTTACGTCTGGACTCTTTATTCAGCTTTATAATAACGGACATGAAATTGGTTCAATGAAAAAGGCAAACTCAAACGGTGAGGCAAGCTTTGTTCTACCTCAGGGCGAGTACACCTATGAGCTTATTTTAACCGACGATAAAATTGAATATGACAAGGAAAACGTTACCCTTACTAAGGAAAAGCCAACAAAAGAGGTTATGCTTTACTCCTTGCCAGAAAATAAAAACTATACAATTTACCCATTTGATAGTGAAACGCAGGAAACCTATCAGTACAATGCAAAGTTTGTAGGTGAGGGAGCAACCCTTGTAGATATAAACGGCGTTTCGTACTATGTTTTCCAGCCAACACGTGGGGGAGTGTACAAATTCAGCTATATTTGTGACTCACAGATTATGATAGGCTACTATGGCGGAAGTGAGCATTACGTCGCTAAAAGAACGCTAACTGACCCTGTTCCAACCATGGCTGTTATTAACGGAATTAGATATATACTCAGCCAAAAATCACAGAATGGTAATAAAACCACCTACATAGGCATTGACGAGGAGCTTGGCGAGGAAATTGAGGTGACGATTGACAACTCAAGCAAGAGGGTTACCTTCACTCTTAGCGATAACGAGGCTTACGAATATACCTACGCCTTTACTGATGGCACAATGACACTCAGTGGCAAAAATTCGCCAGTAGCATCTATTGCTTGTGAGTATAAGGAATTTACAATTGAGGTAAAGGATACTGGCGTTTCAAGCGCTGAAACAGGCACAACACGTGTAATAATCGGCTTAAGTGCGAGCTCAAAAATGAGTGCCATTTTAACGGTTGAGCGTATTTCTGACCCAGCTAAGGAAATTCCAAAGATGGATTACTTGCCGGTTGAGGTTCCAAAGACGGATTCTAATTATTCATACCTAAATCTCGGCTTAAAGGACGTTGACATTACCGATAAGGAGCTTAAAATCGTTTATGGCGAAGACAAGCTTTTCCACCTTGGAGCTGAGGATGGACCAATAGTTCTTGTAAGAATTGCCTCTGATAATAAGTATAGGCCATCATTTTCGACAATGTGTGAAACTGCGGCGCTTTGTGGCGCTATCAAGGACGAAAGCGGTAACACTCTAAGAATTGAGGTATATAACGATTTAATTTCCAAATATGCAGAGAAGTGTGATGATGCAGGCGTTACTCCACTTACTAAGGAGATTCTCTATGCGATAAACAATATCGCAAGCCACAATAGCTGGTTTGAGGGAGAGGGCTGTATATTTAAGGTCGGTGGAGGAACTGACGAGGATGGAAACGTAATTGAGGGTACACTTATTGATTTCGTGCCTGAAAACGCGCAGTACTTCGCTTGCTGTTATCTTGAACCAAACGGCTTTGGCACAGAGGAAAAAAGAGTTCAAATTACAGACTCAGCCTCAGAGAAGGATTTGTTAATCCTTGCCGAGGCGCAAAGCTCTGTTTACGTAAAGTCAACAAGACAAATTAAGTCAACTCTTGTAATTAAAAACGCACAAAATTTAACTGTTTTAGTCGGTGGTGAGGAATTCGTAGCTGACGAGGACGGAGTTATCACGATAATATTCGATGGCACAGCGCCTATTGAATTTACTATCAACAACGTTAGCACAAATAATGAAGACGTAGTATTTACGTTTACTACGTACACGGAGGAATAATGAAAAGCTTCAAAAAATTAACATTACTTATGCTTGTAGTTATGTCATTGCTTCTTTGCACGCTTCTTGTAGCTTCCTGTGGTGGAAACACAAGCACAGATACAAGCACGGATACGGGCGATACAAGCAAGCCAAATGACAAGGAAACCGACACAAGCAAGCCTACTGATACGGAAACAGGCGATGAGGTGGACGAATACGTTACCTACACTGTATATTTCCAAAACCAAAATGGTCAGCCAATTGAGGGCGTAAATGCGCAAATTTGCACAGATAGCTCATGCAAGCCACCACAGGTGTCAGATGCGCAGGGCGTTTGCAAGTTCTATAATGACGTTAAGGATAATTTCAAAATCCAAATCAACTCAGTTCCTGAGGGCTACACCATGATAGAAGGATATATTCCATTCCCAGAGGGAAGAACCTCTACAACTGTTACAATTGAGCAAAACGTTACTTATTCAGTTACAGCAAGTGATTTACACGGAATAAAGCTTGAAAACATTTTGGTTGAGCTTTATAAAAAGGCTGACGACACACTAATTGATTCGAAAATCACCGACAAAACAGGTAAGGTTGAGTTTACACTTGGCCCAGACGAATACTACGCAATTGTAAAGCATGCATATGATAACGGTGCGTTTACTATTGCAAGCGATGAGGACAGAATTACATTTGAGAAGACAAGAAATGCGCTAATTCAGTTTGTAGTGCTTGATACACCAGTTGATTATAGTGTTTTGCTTAAGGATGCAAGTGGTGCATTAGTAAACGACGCTGAAATTAGCCTTTATAATGAGAAGTTTGAGCTTGTTGGCACAGCTAAGACTCAAAACGGAGTAGCTACCTTTAAGACTCAAAACGGCCTTTACTATGCAAGCGCGTGCGTAGGCGAGGGCGAGTATGCAAAAACTGCTATTTTAGAGAAAAATGGCGCTACCAGTGTCGAAATTAACATAGAAAATGCAGTAGCAGGAAGCGACAGACAACACCCAATTATGCTTCTTGGTGATATTAATATTAATCTTGAGGTGGGCGCACAGCTTTGGTACAGCGTTCCGTTTGCAAAGGGCAAGACAGTAGAAATTAACTCTGACTCAGTTGAGGTTCGCTATATTGTTGACAATCTAACACCAAATGCTGATGGAAAAATTATGTTTACATTAAGCGAGGAGGGCGAGGCTGTATTTAGAGTTAAGTCAACTGCTTCCGAGGCTATTAATGTAACAGGCGAGATTTATAAGCTTGGCTCGCTTGAAACACCTATTGAGATTTCTGTTGGAACCTCCCACATATTTGATCTTGAGCTTGGCGAGGGTGAAAAGCTTTACTATTCATTTGTAGCAGCTGAGGACGGCACAATAAGAGTAGAAACAGAAAACGAATATGCAGTTGTATCAATTAACGGTAATAGATTTAAAAAGTCAGTTAAGGCGGGCGAGGAGGTTGTTATTTGCTTCTTTACAGAAAAGCAGAGTGGAGAGCTAATTTCAAGCCCAGCTGCCAGCTTCGAGGCAACACTTTCTCTTGCTAAGACAAATGCAGATTACAAGGTAAGCGTAAATCTTGATAATCAAATTTCACCTGACACAAAAATTGAGCTTTATACCTACGATGGCGAAAGCTACACTATGGTTGGTGAGGGTACAACTGATGCAAACGGTAAATATATCTTTGCAGGCTTAGTTGAAACTGCTGACTACTATATTAAGGCAATCTACACTGAGGAGTACGAAACAATTAGCGAGTATATTCCTTTCGGTGACGAAACTGAAATCACAGTTTATATTACACACAAGCGCGATGGTAGCCAAAAATACCCATTCCTTGTAGACTCTGAGGATGGCACAAATACAACAGAGGTTGTTCTTGAGGCGAATAAAGAGGTTTGGTACACACTCTTCTATATTACTGGTGCTACAATTTCAATTGATAACCAAAATGCAAGCGTAGAAATCTACATCCAAACAGGTGATGGAGAGCCAGTAGCTGTTACAACACTAACAGGTGAGACGCTTTCACATATGCTTAGCGAAAACTATGGCACAACCACAAGAGTTTTAGTTAAAATTACAATTAAAAACGGCGAGGCTGGCACTGTAAATCTTACATACACAGCCCCAGTGGTTGAAGACGAGGAATAATTAAAAAAGAACGGCAATTTTGCCGTTCTTTTTATTAAAATAAGCCAGGACGTGTCTAAAAAGCTATATAAAAAGCCGTGTGCAATTTCTTGGCACACGGCTTAATTTATTTAGTTAGATGCCTTTTGAATTTCTGCAATTAAAGCCTCCGCTGACATCTCACCACTTGCCGAGTAGGTAATAACACCACTCTCGTTAATAACGATTGTCCAAGGGTAAGATGGGTTAAGCTTTTCACCGGTAACTGTAAGGAAGTAGTTGTCAGTTGGCTTGCTACTGTTTGTATCTCTTAGGAATATCATATTTGAGTCGGCATAGTTCTTTGCAACGTATTCAAGCGCTGTGCCATATTCCTTGTTAACTACAACGTCAAAGCCTGAATCTGAGTGTACTGCATAGAAAACAACTGAGTCCTTATACTGTGTTGCAACGTCGTTAAAGTGAGGAAGCTCCTTTACGCAAGGCTGACACCACGTGCCCCAGAAGTTGATTACTGTAACCTTGCCACTCTTTGATGGGTCAATGCTTTCAGCGCTTAGACCGTTTTCGTCAAAGCTTTGCAGTGACGCGCTTGGTAGACGGTTGCCAACCTTAGTGCCAACAGTTGGTCCCTCTGGCTCGCTTGTGTCTGTTGTTTCAGTTGAGTCACCCCTTAAATCTTCCCAAAGCTTGTCATTTTTAATTACGTTAAAGTAAATTAGCACGCCAGCTAAAATAACTGTCGCAATTGATAGGGCAATAACGCCACGCTTGATGTTCTTCTTTCTTGCGCGCTGGTTTTCTACCTCTTGCTCCTTTTCAATTTCCTTGCGCTCAAGGTAGCTTGCACCCTCTGGCACGTCAATTACGTTTGGAGCAACGGAAATCTTAGGTCCCTTCCAGAAAATAGCCTTGGTAGGGCAGACGGAAATACATTCACCACAGCTAATACACTCGTGGTCACCTACGTGCTTGATATCAAGCTTACATTTGCTAATACATTTACCACAATGCGTGCATTTGTCCTTGTTAAGCTTAATTCCGAAGAATGAAAACTTGTTAAATAAGCTGTAAATTGCACCCATAGGGCAGATGAAACGGCAGAAGCCTCTATATAAGAAGATACAAGCGACTATAATTGTTACAAGTAAAATAAACTTCCAAGCAAATTGTGCGCCAAGACCGTTTAGCATTTGCCAGTCGTTTTGTGGGATTAGTCCAAATGCGCCCTCTAAAATACCTGCTGGACATATGTATTTACAAAAGGCAGGGAACAGTCCAACAGCTGAAAACAGGAACACAAATACGGCTAAAATAACGTATTTTAAATACGAGAATACACGTGTTACTGCGCTTTTACCGATTTTAGGAGTCTTAATCTTGTAAAGAAGGTCTTGGAAAAGACCAAAAGGACAAAGCCAACCACAAATTGTACGGCCAAGCATAATGCCCATTAGCATAATTATACCAAAGGTATAAAACATAAAACTTCTGTTGCCGATGGAGTTCTGAAGCGCACCAAGCGGACACGTGCCGATTGCGCCGGGGCAAGAGTAGCAGTTGATGCCAGGTGAACAGATAAACTTAGAATCTCCAACAAACATTCCGCCTTGAACGTAGCCCTTGAGGTTTGCGTTGAAGAGAAGCGCGGCGTAAAGCTGAGCAATACGGCGCTTTGAAGGAATCATGCTCTTAAGCCATTTTTTAAAGGTGTGCTTTTCCGGCTTTTTCTCATCCTCTAAATTAATTGTTACTGTGTCGTGCGCAATTGCAACGTTACGTACGTGTGGCTCATTTGCCTCACGCGCAAGGTTTTGCTCAATTGTGCTTTCAAATTTAATATTTGTGGTGTAATCACCATAATCTCTAAACTTTAAATCCTCGTCCTCAATTAGCTCCTTGATGCTAACGTCCATATCGATAAGCTCGATATCATCATCAAGCATAAGCTCTGGGGTGGAGTATTTTGCGCCACTTTCATAAACTGGCAAATCGTCTCTTTCCTGGTGCGCGGATTTAGTAAGGTGTAAAAGAATTCTTTTTCTGGTATCCTTCATGCTTTCCTCCTTAACCTATACCGATACAACCAAGACAAATATTGTTTGCGATGATAAGTATTTTATCAAGGTCGCCAAGACAAATGCCGGTTATAATTAGTCCAACTGCAATTACTGTAACTATAATGCGTATAGCCCAAATAAACTTATTTCTGTGCTTTTTAAGAGGGCATACCTTTTCTTCCTTGAGTGGCATTTCAGACACAGGGTGTCCTCTTTTTGTTCTTTCAGCGATGATAGCGCGCACCGCCTCAAGCTCCTTGTCATATGTAAATTTAGAGAAGATTTCATAAACTGCCATTACAACAAACGGAACAATTGAGTATGACATAATTCGTGCGCACTCAGGCAGGATAGTATAAATATCTGAAATTTCACCTGCACAGATGCCCTTGAAAACGCTTGAGGTGCAAAGGTAAATAATGCAAGCTGCTAAGTTAGCAACGAAATTTAAAATCATAATGATGAAAAATGCAAGTCTAAAGCGTCTTTGCGCCTTAACAAACTTACTAAGCTCAGGTGGTGCCTCGTTTAGGTTAACCTTTCTGTAAAGCTTCTTAAGAATATACTTGCTTGGAACCGATGCGCGAATTTCCTCCTTAGCAGGGAACACTGCGTGAAGCACGCCACCACCAATTATGCCAAGCACACATACTGAAAATGGTGCGATGACAACTAAAAATGCCGAGTAGATTGAGTCCTTGGTAAAGGCGCCACTTGGAGCTTTTTTTGCAATCATTACGCAAGCAACAGTAAGACAAATAGCAACAACCACTATCAGTAGTGAAAGCGTTATTCCATAGATGAGATGAACAATTTTTTTCTGCTTCTCTGACATAAAACACTCCTTAAAGAAATAAATACTACACGCATTATAACATATTACTAAAGTAATGTCAAGGTAAAAATAGTCAATTTTGCGCGCACAAGAGAAATGGAAAAATTAGGTTGAAGCTCCAAAAGCCAGAAAAAGCAGGACAAAGGGAAAGCTGTAAACACACAATAAGCAGAAAAATAAGAAGCGACAATGAGCAAGGTAAAAAGTGGCAAATTCAGACACTCCCCCGACCGAAATTTAGAAAATGCGACACTCCCTCAGCAAAAATTGAGCGATTTTTAAGGAAAAAATCAAATTGTAAACTTTTTTTGAAAACTTTTTCACCTCGGAAAAATAATTCGGCAGAAATATGCATTTATCAAACAACCTCTAAGCCCTTATACTGTTTAGTGTTTTAACACTTTTTAACTTTATCACGCTAAAGGCTATTCATAAAATATTCATTTGATAATTTGTTCATAATTAGTGCTAATTATAATTAAATACTTGCTTTTTAACTTTTATTATGATAAAATACTACCGTATGTTTATCAATATTATATATATCACACGCAAATTTATAGGAAAGGCAAAAAGACAATGAACAAGAAAGCATTATGTAGAGCAGGGGTAATATTCTTAGCGGTAGTATTACTTGCTGCTACAATTTTTGCACTCGCAACTCCGATTTTCGGAAACGAAAATTTAAGCGAGATTGCAAATTTTAGGGAGGTTACTGACAACAGCATCAAAATTGACAAGAGTCAGTTTTACGATGGCACGGTTGTTCAAAAGCTTCCAAGCTCAGTAAAGGACGAGGACGAGATTTCAGTTATCGTTACCTTTTCAAAGGATACCTTGCTTGAGGCTTACAACAAAACCGACAGAGAAATTACCTTTGCCGAGTATGTTTTAAGTGACGAGGCAAGAGGCATTGAGGCTGAGCTTCAAGAGGACAAAAAGGAGATAATGACCTTGCTTGACAGGGCAAGGATTGAGTACGACGCAACTGGCGTTGACTATTCAGTTCTTCTTTCTGGCTTTGAAATTATAATCAAGGCGGGTGATTTCGAAAGCACCTGTAAGGCGTTTGGCAATAAGGCAGGCGCAATCGTTAGTGAGGTTTACAACGTTAGCGAAACAAAGCTCGTTGAAAACACAGTAAACGTTTACGAAACGGGTATTTTCAATAGCTCAGGCTACAAATATGATGGAACGGGTATGGTTGTTGCAGTTCTTGACACAGGTCTTGACTACACACACTCAGCCTTCTCACCGGACAACTTCACCGCAGATAGGGCAAAGCTTGGTATGACACGTGACGCGGTTGCATCAGTGCTTGCGATGACAAAGGCAAGCACAATGGTTAATAACCTAACCGTTAACGACGTGTATATCAACGATAAGGTGCCATTCTCATTTGACTATGCAGATGCAGATAGTGACGTTTACTCATTACATAATAATCACGGTACACACGTATCAGGTGTAATTGTAGGTAAGGACGACGTTATTACGGGTGTTGCACCAAACGCACAGCTCGTTTCAATGAAGATATTCTCAGATATTCAGGATTCTGCAAAGGCATCTTGGATTCTTGACGCGCTTGAGGACTGCGTAATCCTCAATGTTGACGTAATCAATATGTCCCTTGGTACAGCTTGTGGCTTCAGCCGTGAGTCTGACAAGGAGGCAATGACTGGCGTTTACGACAAGATTCGTGAGCAGGGAATTAGCATGGTTGTTGCCGCATCAAACAGCTTCTCCTCAGCTTATGGCTCGGAGAAAAACGGTAACCTTGGTCTTACCTCAAATCCTGACACAGCAACAGTTGGCTCACCTTCTACCTATGAGGGGGCAATGAGCGTTGCGTCAATCAATGGTGTTAAAACACCATATATGCTCTATAATGGTAAAATCATCTATTTCGTTGAGTCAAATAACTCTGGCGCAGAGGAAAGAAACTTTGTTGAGGACTTACTTCCAGAGGGAGTTAACGAAAAGGAATATGAATATGTACTAATACCGGGTGCTGGTCGTTCCGCTGACTATACTGGTATGGACGTAGCTGGCAAGATAGTTCTTGTTGAGCGTGGCTCGAACACCTTCGAGGAGAAGGCAAACGTGGCTGAAAGCAAGGGCGCTGCTGGTATTATCATCTTTAACAACGTTTCAGGTGATATCAAAATGAACGTTGGTCTTTCCAAAATTGCAGTGTGCTCAATTTCACAAAATGATGGTAAGGAGCTTGCAAAGGCAGGCTCAGGCACTATAAAGGTTAGTCGCTCACAGGCTTCTGGTCCATTTATGTCTGACTTCTCATCATGGGGTCCATCACCAACGCTTGGCATTAAGCCAGAAATTACAGCACATGGTGGAAACATTCTTTCATCAGTTACTGGTGGAGGCTATGACCGCTTGTCAGGTACATCAATGGCATGTCCAAACCTTGCAGGCTTTACAATTCTTCTTCGTCAATACGTAGAGGATAACTACGACAAAATCATTGGCGATTCTGAAACTAACGAATATAAACGCAGTGTTAATATAAACGCAATGGTTAACCGTCTTATGATGTCAACCGCTGACATCATCATTAACAAAAACGGTTTACCATACGCAGTAAGAAAGCAGGGTGCAGGTCTTGCTAACCTTATGGCTGCAACAGAAACAGAGGCATACATCCGTACATATCGTGAGGATGGCTCTGTAATGGACAAAACCAAGCTTGAAATTGGTGACGACAAGGAAAAGACAGGCGTTTACCAGTTAAGCTTTGATATTGTAAACTTTGGCGAAAACGACTTAGTATACGACCTTTCGGCAGTTGTAATGACTGAGGGTGTTGCCGACGTATTAACCCATCAGGGTGAAACAACAGTTACCGAGGAGGGCTACCTGCTTGAGGGTGCAACCGTTGACTTCACAGTCAAGGACGGCACTAAGGAAGGAAATAGCGTTAAGGTTTCAGCTGGCAAGAGCGCAAGGGTTACAGTTGTAATCACATTAACAGACGAAAACAAGAAATATCTTGACGAGTCATTTGAAAATGGTATGTACATAGAGGGCTTTGTAAAGCTCACAGCCGTTTCTGGCACTGAGGTTAGCCTAAACGTACCATACCTTGCATTCTATGGCAACTGGGCACAGGCTCCACTCTTTGATATGGACTACTTTGAGACCAACAAGGACGAGCTTGATGACACAATTCCAACACTTGATAAAACCTTGCCAGACGCTTACGCAACACGTCCAATCGGTGGTATTGAAGAGGACTACGTAAGCTATCTTGGCTCATACTACTTCATACAAAATCCTAACGACAGAATTATTTCAGCAGACAGAGAGTACATTGCCCTTTCAAATATGAATGGTACAATCCACTCAATTAGATTTATTTGGATGGGTATGCTTCGTAACGCAAGCGAAATCAAGGTTACTATCACCGACGCAACAACAGGTGAGGTAATTTATGAAACCGTTGAGGAAAATGTACGTAAATCATATGGTGATGGTGGCTCATACCTCTACCCAGCAAACGTTGACGTTGAGTTTGACGTAAATGAGCATAACCTCAAGAATAATACAAAATACAATGTAAAGGTTGAGGGCTTCCTTGATTATGAAAACGATGGAGCACAGGACAACCTAAATAACGTATTTGAGTTCCCATTCGTAACAGACTTTGAGGCTCCAGCCCTTACAGACTGTGAGTTCTATACTGAGTATGATAAGGAGCTTGAAAAGGACCGTCTCTTTGTAAGAATGGCTGTTTACGATAACCACTATTCAATGGCGGCACAGATTGGATACGTTGATAAGGCAACATCAGTATTTGTTTCCTTTGACCAATATCTAACACCTATCTATTCACAAAAGAATTCAACCTCATACGTTGAATTTGAGCTTACTGATTTCATTTACGAAATCAAGGCAAATGCTGCACACGACAACACAATCGTTTGCGCAGTATATGACTACGCATTAAACGACGCAACATATGAAATCGACCTTCCAAGCGACTACGTTGATTTCTATTTCGAAGAAACAACAATCACATTAAGCCCTAACGAGCTTTATAGCCTAAAGCCACTCATTCGCCCAGACACAGAGTGGGGTGAGCTTCTTATCTATACAGCGCTCAACGAAAAGGTTGCAAGAGTTGTAAACGGCAAGATTATCGCAGTAGGCGAGGGTACAACAGCAATCTTCGTTACCGACCCTGAAACCGGCAAGCAGGTTAAGCTAACAGTTAAGGTTCTTGGTGAGGACGACGAGGGCTATGAATATTACGACAAGCCAGTTGCTGACAGCTTTGTTTTGACAGGCTACGACACACTAAGAGCATACTATATGGTAGACAGCTCTGAGCGTGATATTGGTGCAGACGGCGACAGACGCGTATTCTCAAACGGCAACTATTCACTTTCTATGTACCCATCAGAGTCCGTACAGCTTCTTTATAAGCTTGATGCGTACTTCCCAAATACCGAGGTTGTATTTGAGTCAAGTGATGATAGCATAGTTAAGATTAGCGACACAGGCGTTATCGTTGCAGAGGCTGAGGGCTACTCATCTGTAACAGTTAAGGTGTTGCTTGATGGAAAGAGCACCTACTATTCACAAACAGTATCAATTGAGGTTAAGGACCCATTCGTTACACAATCACCAAACCTTACACACTACTATGGTAAGGGTGGCACGGTTGAAATTCCTGAGGAGCTTTTGCTTGTTGAAATTGCTCAGTTTGCATTCTCAAACAGCGAGTATATACCAAAGGAGCCATGGGAGCTTGACGAGGATGACCCAAGCACGTCTAAGCTTTGGTACATCGGTGATAACACAATTACAAAGGTAATTATCCCTGAGGGCGTTAAGAAGATTAATGCATACGCATTTGCAAACCTTACAGCCCTTGAGGAGGTAGTATTACCATCAACGCTTGAGGCAATTGAGTATGGCGCATTCTACGGATGCTCAAAGCTTTCAAAGGTTGAAGGACTTGAATATGTACAATTAATTAACAAAAACGCATTCCAGGGCTGTAACCTAAAGGGCACAATCTCACTTGATAACGCTTGCGCTATCGGTGACTACGCATTTGCCCAAAACGGCGTATGGAAGGATACAAACAATGACGGCACACCTGATGCCTTTGAAAGCAACTTAACCGAGGTTATCTTGCCAGAAAAGCTTCAGTCAATCGGTGCTTATGCATTCTATGGTAACAATGCACTTAAGACTGTTACAGTTAATGCAGACAAGGTTAAATACGGTCCATACGTATTCTCAGGCTGTCGCGAGCTTGAATCATTTAATATCAATGCAAACGTAATTCCTGAGGGTGCATTCTACGGCTGTTCAAAGCTTAGCGATGTAACAATCGGTAAGGACGTTAACGCAATTGGTGCAGTTGCATTTGGTAAAACAGCAATTTCTGAATTTAAGCTTGATGCACAAAATACAGTATTTAAGCTTTCTGAGGGTAAAAACTATATCCTCTCTAAGGACGAAACAACGCTTGTTATGGTTGCTCCTTCCGTAAAGGGCGAGTTTGTCCTTGAAAACAGCAAGGTTACAACAATCGGCACAGGCGCATTTGCATACAACTCAAATATTACGTCAGTTAATATTCCAAGCGTGACACGAGTAGAGGACAACGCATTTGAAAACTGCTCCTCACTAAAGACAGTCTCACTTGGTGAGCTTGAAAAAATAGGCAACTACGCATTCTTTAAAACAGCGATTGAGACCCTACCTTCATTTAATAATATAGAAGAAATCGGAAATTACGCATTCGCTTACACAAACATTAAAGAGGCTATAATCCCTACTTCTATGAGGGTTGGAGAGGGCGCATTCTGTGAGTGTGCATACCTCGAAAAGGTAGTAGTTGGCAAGGACGCGGTTCTTGGCAAGGGCGCATTTATGCTCTCAACAAGAGAAAACAGCAAGCTTGAAAGAGATGAAACAATCACTGACAAGAAAATTTACTACTATAAGTACCTCTCACAGCTTACAAGCCTAACAATTGAAGACGGCGTTATAATTGGTGATAGCGCATTTATGGGCGCAGCATCACTTAAAGAGGTTTCAATGGGCGAGGGAATTATCATCGGCGACCAAGCCTTCTATAATGCTTGTAGCCTTGAGGAAATTGACCTATCTGGAGTAATCTCAATCGGCAAAAACGCATTTGATGGCGACAGCCTATATACCTACACAGATTCAAATGGAAATGTTGTAGCAATAGAGGACGGCTATTACGTTCTTCATTACTATATGCCTAAGATTAAGACAGTAAATCTTGACAGCCTTGAGTATCTTGGTGCAAACGCATTCAGATATAATACTGACTTAACAATGGTTACTCTTGGTGATAAGCTTACAGAAATTCCTGAGTCTGCATTTGAAGGCTGTGAAAAGCTTACAATTATCAATCTTGGAAATGTAAAGACAATAGGAAATCAAGCATTTGCAGACACAGCTCTTATGATTATCGACATTTCAAGCTGTCTTGCGGTTGACCCATATGCATTTATCAACTGTGATAATCTCATTGCCGTTGCACTTAACGAAAACGGCACAGACATTGGTGAGGGTGCGTTTGGCTACTGTACATCACTTCAAACAGTTCAAAACCTTGACAAGGTTGAAAAAATTGACGAGTACGGATTTGCATTCTCAGGCATTAAGGAAATTGACCTTTCAGGCGCAGTTACAGTTGGTGACTTTGCGTTTATGAAGGAAAATATGACAGATATTACCTTGACACTTGGCGAAAAGCTTGTAACACTTGGCGACAACCCATTTGCAATGTGTAACGTAAAAGCATTCTCCAAGGAAATTTCCGAGGAGTTTAATGGTGTAACCTACACCGAAACAACGTATACCTATGATATTAGTGAAACTGTAAAGGTTATAAACGGCTCACTTTACTGTGTAGTTCCTTCAGGACTTGAGCTAATTACCTACTGTGAAAACGGCGAAAGAATTGTCGAGGTTCCAGAGGGCACAGTAAGAATTACAGCAATGGCATTTGCTGGCTCGGGCGTTGAGCGCGTTAAGCTTCCACATTCACTTGATGCAATAGGACATAAGGCATTCTATGATTGCCATAGTCTAAAGACAGTAATCTTCCAAAGCTATGAGGCACCTATCCTTGAGGAGGAGTTTGACCAAAACTACTACGACTCATTTGATAACCTCCCAGCAACGGGCGAATACGATTTCACCGACTACGAAAACAACGTTACAACAAAGCAGGGTCTTGGAATTGTTCCTTATTATATGTGGAACGTTTCAGACGGTAAGTATTCAAATGCTTACTACGGCGCTAACTTTGTAAACCGTATAGGCCACACAAATCCAGAGCTTATTATGGTTAGACCTTCAAACGGTCAATATTACGACACCTTTATCTATGCGCAATACTTCACCGAGGTGCTTGATGGTGCAGTTGCAATGGACGACGTAACTCTTGACGCAATAGAGGCTATTAACAAGCTTCCAGAAAAGATTCAGCTCTCACACGAGTCACTTGTAATCGAGGCAAGAGAAGCATACGACAGAATTGCAACAAAGGAACAGCAGGCGCTTATCGAGGAATATTTCTCTAAGCTTGTTTCAGCAGAGAACAGAATTTTGGCACTTAAGAGCCAAGCACCAACTCCACCAGCCGAGGATGACGGAAACGATGGAGAGGGCGAGGGTGACACCAAGGAACCTGACGACACAAATAATAATGATACCGGCAAGACAGTGGCAATTGCAGCGATTGCAACAGTTGCAGCAGTAAACGCACTTATCGCAGTGCTTGCTTGCACATTTATCATTATTTGTCACAAGGAGGGTGTATCTCCTAAGGAGCTTTTAGCAAGACTAAAATCCAAAAAGTCAAATGAGGCTGAAATCAAGGTTGCCGAGGAGGCACCAAAGGCAAACGAGGCAGAGGCACCAAAGGCTGAAAAGACCGAGGAGCCAAAGGCTGAGGAGAAAAGCACAGAGGAAGAAAGCGAAAGATAATAAAGTATAAGCTACCCACAAGGGTGAGAAATCACCCTTTAGGGGGCTAAGAAAAAGAGGAAAAGATGAACAAGAAAATTAAGCTACTAATTATTGCTTGTACGATCCTTCTTTTAAGCCTTGTAATCGTTGCGTGTGGCTCTGATACGTATAAAAAATACGACAGTGAGGGCTATAATGTAACAGTTAAGTATGACGCAAACGGAAGCTATTTCAGCAATGCTGGTCAGCTTTACGTTACAGACTCATATAACATTAGCGACCTTAAGGTAAACGCTAATGGAATGAAGGAAATTCTTTTAGTCGACCCAGAGGACCCAATTCGTGAAAAGGAAAACGTGCAGGAGGTTGCACGTGCCGCAATGCCAGGCTACTTCTTTGCAGGCTGGTACACCGAAATGGCGGAGGCTGTGGACGAAAACGGCAACGTATTAAAGGACGACAAGGGCAATACAGTTTACAACTACAGTGGCAAATGGGACTTTTCAAAAAAGCTTGAAATTGACCCAAATAAGGAGTACACAGCATCTGAGCCAGTAGTTACTCTTTATGCTGCGTGGGTAAGAAACCCAGTGGTTGAAATCTACGACGGTGACACACTAATCGGCACGTACGAGATTAAAAACCCAACACTTGGCTCAAACAGTGTAATCACTGCGCCTTATCTTGATTTAAAGAAGGGCGAATACAACTTCGGTACTCTTAAGAGTGCATATACATGGCAGGAAAGAGAAGTTATCGAGGGCGAAAACGGGGCGGTTACAAGCTTCTTTAAGGGCTTATACCTTGACAAGGACCTAAAAACCCCAATGGGCGAAAAATATACCCACCCATACGTTTATGATGAGGCTACTGCGACAATTTCCAACCTTACCCTAAGGGTTTGGGTTGGCTACGAGGAAAAAGCAGGTGAGTGGTATAAGATTTACTCATCTGCACAGCTTGCAAATAACGCAAGTGCAAGTGGTAACTATGAAATTTTGGCAGACCTTGAGTTTACTGCCCTTACCGCTTGGCCAAATGTATTTAGAAATAACGACTTTACTGGCACAATAGTAGGAAACGGCCATAAGATTTCAGGCATCAGCCTTGAAAGCAACACCGGCTCAGCTACACTTGGTATGTTTAAGTCAATTTCTAAGGATGCAAAAATTGAAAACGTTAATTTTGAAAACGTAAGCGCGCTTATTGATAGAATTTACATTAAGCCAGGTGCAAGATATGCAGTTGTTGCTGCAAGCATTGAGGACGGCTTTAAGTTCGAGGGTGTAACGTTTACAAATGCAACTCTTAAAATTACAACCTCAGCGTTTAACCTCCATCAAGACTCAATTATCGGTCTTGTTTGTGCAGAGGGATATAGCGACGCCCTTGGCATTTCACTTGAGGGCTTTGGTACTGAGGCAGTTACAACCGAGTACGATATTTACGATATTGAAATCGACGTTGACGTAAACAAGGTTACCCTTGCCTTTCCAGAAAAGGGAAACTCATAATTTAGCTTATTAATTTTTTTACATACAAAAGGAGAAAAACAAAATGAAAAAGAGAATTTTGGCACTTGTGCTTTGTGTGGCAATGTGCCTAAGTACAGTGGTACTTTTCTCAAGCTGTGGTGGTAACACAGGCGATGGCGGTAAGACAGAAAAGCCAGACGCATTTGTTATTATGTCTGAGGATTTTGATGGTAACTTCAACCCATTCTTCTCAACAACAGCAGCAGATGGTACAATCGTGTCTATGACACAAATCGGCATGCTCTCATCAGAGTATGTTGACGGCGTTGTTAAGGTTGCTTATGGTGAAAACCACGCAACAGTAACAAAGGACTTTGAAATTTCAGAGTATGACGCAGTAAAGGACGAAACAGTATATACCTTCGTTCTTAAAAACGGCATTAAGTATTCTGATGGTCACCCACTTACAATGGAGGACGTGCTTTTCAACCTCTATGTATATCTTGACCCAGCATACACAGGCTCAGCAACAATCTACTCAACAAAGATTAAGGGTCTTGAGGAGTACAAAACTCAGCAAAAGACCTCTGGCAACGTAAGCCAAGACGAAATTATCACACAACAAGCAAGCGTACGTGCGCAAGCCCGTATCAATGAGCTTGTAAACCTCTTTACCTCAATCGGTAAGACTGCAAACGCAGGTCAATACGAGGCTGACTATGAAAAGATGAAGACTGCTATCCTTGGAAAGAACCTTTCATCAGGCTACCTTTCTGCAGTAGCAGGCGACAATATCACAAGCCAAAAGCTTCTTGACGACTACGACTACGCGCTTAAGCTTTTCAAGGAGGAGCTTGAGGACGACTACGTTGCAGCACAAAGCGCATATAGCGACACAGACCCATACAAGACAAACAGCTACTTCAAGGACGACAAGTCAACTGAGGCAGACGATATCGCACGCTTTATGTACCACGAGGGCTTCGTAACCATTAAGTGGGGCAAAAAGACAGATAACTCAGGCAAGCTTGTTGACGACAGAAGCGTTATTGACGAGGTTACACTTAACTATAACGCATCAAACGTAGATACAAAGGAAAAGGCTATTAACTATGTTTACGACTCAAAGGTAAGCACAGAGCTTCATATTATCCTTTCCGCATGGGCAACTGCTGCTCAGCTCATGACAGAGTACACAGCAGAGGCTAAGGGCGTTATTCTTGACGAAAAGAAGAATGACGACGGCTCACTTGTATACGACCACATCGAGGGTATCGTATCACTTGGCCACAACACAGATATGGAAACAATTACCGTAAACGGTACTGAATATAAAATCGCACAAGAGCACAACCAAGACGGCACACCAGTAAACGCTGACGAGTATGACGTGCTTCAAATTACAATTGACGGACAAGACCCTAAGGCACAATGGAACTTTGCATTCTCAGTTGCACCACAGCACTACTATGGTGACTCAGCTTACCCAGTTGATATTGAGAACAACAAGTTCGGTGTTGACTATGGTAAGTTCACATTTATGCAAAACGTAATTCAAAAGTCCTCTAAGACAACTGTTCCTATGGGCGCAGGTGCTTATAAGGCAACAAACCGTGCAAACGGCGATAACCCAACAGGCGTTGAATTTAACGCAAACAACGTAGTATATTTCAAGAGAAATGACTACTTCACAACAGTAGGTGAGGGCATTGAAAATGCTAAGATTGAGAAGGTTCGTTACCAAGCGCTTCCAGCAGCTGACGCAATCACACTTCTTGAAAACGGCTCAGTTCACTATATCTCACCACAACTAACACAAGAAAACTATGATATGCTTTCTGATTTAAAGAAGGAAGGCGGATACGACTTTATCCTTGAGGATCAGCTTGGCTATGGTTACGTTGGTATCAACGCATCAAAGATTCAAGACCTTGAAATCCGTCAAGCAATTATGGTTGCTATGAACACAGCAACATCACTTAACTATTACCGTCCAGGTACAGCAAGCCAAATCTTCTGGCCTATGTCAACAGTAAGCTGGGCTTACCCAAGAAATGATGACGGCTCACTCGACAACGACAACGGTAAGGACTACCCATACGTTGGTAACTGGACTGCAGACGCAAACGGCGACGGCATATATGATGGTGAGGCTGCTGCAAGAACAAAGATTTCACAGCTTATGCAATCAGCAGGCGCATCAGCAGGCGACTCAAGACTTAAGATTGAATTTACAATCGCAGGCGCATCAACTGACCACCCAACCTTCCAAACCTTCATTGACGCCGCAAAGCTTCTTAACGAAATGGGCTGGGACGTATCAGTAGTTCCTGATGCAACAGCACTTACAAAGCTTTCAAGCGGTGGCCTTGCTGTATGGGCAGCTGCATGGGGCTCAACTCTCGACCCTGATATGTATCAGGTTTACCACAAGAATTCAACAGCATCCAGTACAAGAGCTTGGGGCTATTCACATCTCAAGACAAATGGCTCATCTAAGGAAAAGGCAATTTTGAACGCACTCAGCGAAAAGATTGACGAGGCAAGAGAAACACTTGACCAAGAAGAGCGTGCTGCGATTTACAAGGAAGCAATGGGCTACCTACTTGACCTTGCAATTGAGCTTCCTGTATACCAAAGAAGCGTAGTTTACGCTTACAACTCTGACGTAATCGACCCAGAGTCATTACCAGAGGGCTCAAACCCATACTCATCACCACTTGACAGAATTTGGGAAGTTGAATTTAAAGACTAATTTGGAGTGATACAATGTTAAAATATATAGTAAAAAGACTTGCGCTTTCTGTCCTTATATTAGTAGCTGTATCTCTTATCATTTACTTTTTGGTTCGTTTAATGCCTATTGACTTCGTTGCATCTAATGCCGGAATGAACTCAGAGCCTGAGACTCTTGACAAAATCCGTGAGCAGCTTGGTCTTAGCGACAATAGCTTTGTAGGAATTATTAAAGGATACTTTAACTGGCTTGGAAACCTCTTTGAGGTGGAAAACGGAGTAATTACTCTTGGAAAATCCTTTGACGGTCAAAAGCCAGTTTCCCAAATAATTCGTCAGGGCATACCAACATCATTCGTGGTTGCATTTATCGCAACAATATTTGAATTTTTGATAGCTATACCTTTAGGAATTACTGCTGCAACACATCAGTATTCCTTTAGGGACTATCTGATTACAGTTCTTGTAATGGTTGGTATTTCACTTCCATCATTCTTCTTTGGTAACGTATTTAAGGCAATCTTTGCTGACCTACTTGGTTGGTTCCCAGTTTCGGGTGGCACGGACGCCTCCCAAAGCACAACGGGAATTATGGACGTATTAAGTAGCTTCAGATACTACATACTGCCGATATTTACAATTACCATACTAAGCCTCGGTGGCAGAATGAGAATGACGAGAACCAATATGCTTGAGGTTTTAAACTCTGACTATATTCGTACAGCCAGAGCAAAGGGCCTTAAGGAAAGTAAGGTAGTTACTAAGCACGCGTTTAGAAATACCCTTATTCCACTCGTAACAACGCTTGCTGGACTTATACCATCGCTCTTCTCTGGAGCTATCATTACCGAGCGTATCTTCGGTCTTGACGGTATCGGTACCACAGCGCTTACCCTTACAAACAAGGGCGATATTCCGTTTATAATGGGATATAATATGTTCCTCGCTACCCTTAGCGTGCTTGGAATTTTGTTATCCGATATTATGTACGCAATAGTTGACCCACGTGTTAAGCTTGAGTGACGAGGTGCAAAATGGATAAGAAAACAGTATTATTAAAAGCAACTCGCCTTGATGAAAAGGGTACAAGCGCGACAGAAGTAATTAAAAACGAAGAAATTAAAATCGAGGCAAATACTCCAAGCGAGGAGGAAAATGTGCCTCTTGACAAAAACATAAAGCTAATGTCCCCAACAAGAATGGTAATTCGCCGTTTCTTCCGTTCTAAGCTTAGTGTAATAGGCTTAATAATGGTAATCGGACTCTTCCTTTTCTCATTTGCTGGACCAATTCTATACCACGTAATAGTTCCTGCAAATGACGTTGTTGGTAGTGGCTACAAGTCAGACGTTACAATTTCAGAAAACGGCTTTGATGCGTGGTATGAAAATCTAATGACACGTGGCTGGCAACAGGACGAAAAGGACGAAAGCGGACGTTGGGAAAACACTGAAAGCGAATTTATAGTTATCGTTGACGGAGAAGAGGTTGCTATAAAGCAAACCCTTCAAAAGTTCGAAAAGGACAGCACCCTTGCAAGGCCATCGGCGCTTCACCCACTTGGAACTGATAAGTCAGGCTACGACGTGCTATCAAGACTTATGTATGGTGGACGTGTTTCACTTATCGTTTCATTCTTGGCGGTATTTATCATTACCGTGCTTGGTGTAGTGGCAGGTGGTATTGCGGGCTACTTTGGTGGCGTAATTGATAATATCATAATGAGAATTTGTGATATTTTGATGTGCCTACCAGGTATTCCAATTCTACTAATTGTCGGCGTGCTTTTAAATGGTTGGATTAGTAAGGGCTATGGATTTATTAGTGGTGAATCAAGAATTTACTACCTAATGATATTCATCTCCTGTATTTCATGGCCAGGCACTGCACGTCTTGTAAGAGGACAAATCCTCTCACTACGTGAGCAAGAGTATATGGTTGCCGCAGAGGCAATGGGCTACTCAACCTTCCGTAGAATATTCAAGCACTTAATTCCAAACGTAATGCCACAGCTTATAGTTCAAATGACGCTTGGTCTTGGCTCAATGATTATCTATGAGTCAACGCTATCCTACCTCGGCTTTGGTGTAAAGGCACCAAACACAGCGTGGGGTACAATTCTAAACCTCTTTGAAGAGGCAAACGGCTTTGAAATAGCGATGGCAAACCCACTAATTTGGGTTCCAGCAGGACTTTGTATAGTAATTGCGGTTTTGGGCTTCAACTTCCTCGGCGACGGCTTGCGTGATGCTCTTGACCCTAAGGCAAGGAGGTAAGAAAAATGGCAACTAAAAAATCAACGTCTTACCTTTCAGGCAAGGAAATCAAGAAAATTGCAAAAGAAAACGCACAGGTGATGAAGCGCCTTGAGAAGTATAAAAAGCGCAGAGCGCCTGAAGAGGAATACTTATCTCAAATGAAAAACCCAGAAAACATTCTTGAAATTGAAGATTTACATACGTATTTCTTTACTGACCAAGGTGTTGTAAAGGCAGTTAACGGCGTTTCCTTTGACGTGCCAAAGAATAAAACAGTAGGTATAGTTGGCGAAAGTGGTTGTGGAAAAAGCGTAACCAGTATGTCAATTATGCGTTTGCTTCAAGGCCCAACTGGTCAAATTTACTCGGGCGATATTCGCTTTGCCTCAAAGGACTTTGTAAGAAGCTTAAGTGGCAAGCCAATTGAGTTTGATGTTTTAAACGAAAAGGGTGAGCCGGTTTTGGACGAAAACGGCAAACCACAAAGAGCGTTTAAAATCGAGGAAAAGACATACGATATTGCAAAAATGCCAATGCGTGAAATTCACCGTGTGCGTGGAAAGCAAATCGCTATGATTTTCCAAGAGCCAATGACATCACTAAACCCAATTTTCACCATAGGTCAACAGCTTGACGAGGTTACCTTTATTCATGATCCTCATGCAACTAAGGCTATGGCAAAGGCAAAATCGCTTGAGATGCTTAACCTTGTTGGAATTGCAATGCCAGAGCGCGTTTATAAGTCATACCCACATGAATTATCAGGTGGTATGCGTCAGCGTGTTATGATTTCCATGGCACTTGCATGCAATCCACGTCTTATCATCGCTGATGAGCCAACAACTGCCCTTGACGTAACAATTCAAGCGCAAATTCTTGACCTTCTTCGTGACCTTAAGACAAAGATTGACGGCTCTATCCTTCTTATCACTCACGACCTTGGTATAGTTGCCGAAATGGCGGACTACGTGGTTGTAATGTACGCAGGTAGAGTAATTGAAAAGGGTACGGTTGGGGAGATTTTCCACAACCCACTACACCCATACACAAAGGGACTACAAAAATCCAAGCCAACGCTTGAGTCAAGCGATGACAAGCTATTTAATATCCCAGGTAACGTGCCTAACCCTATAAATATGCCAAAGACATGCTATTTCAAGGAAAGATGCGATAGCTGTATCGGCAAATGCTCTGGTGAATATCCAGGCATGATAAAGGTTAGCGACACACACTACGTGGCTTGTCACCTTTATAACGAAGAAAAGGGGGAAAATAAAAATGACTAAGAATAAAACCCCTTATCTAACAACCTGGAAGCAGGTGCTTTTGACAGTATTCACCCTTGGCTTTTGGTCATACGCATGGAGAAGCCGTATGGTTGCGTTCACAAACCAGCTTTGCGAGGAGAAGAAGGATGCTGAAACACAGTCAATCCTTACTATCTTGCTTCCACCATTCCTAATTCCTTGGGTAATTAAGCTAACAAAAGCATTAAATGGTGAAAAGACAGAGGATATAAAGGCACACGCGGGCTACCGTGGTGTATCAAAGCCTCTATTCATTATTTTGCAGGTGGTTGCAGCTTTATTTGCTGTCGCACGTGACATTATGCTGATTACAGTTATTGTTATGATGATAGTAAGCAAGGACGCATCACAATGGCCATACCTTATAGTATATTTAGTTTGCAGATTTATGGAGTCTAACCTTATTTCGCTTCCGATTTTGATTATTGCGCAGTCAAAAATCAATCGTATTGCTGAGCTTAAGGGAATTGAGCAAAAGGTTCCATACTCATCAAGTGCAGTTCAAAGCCCATATATGTTAAAGGTCGCATTTATTGCATTGTCAATGCTAACTCTTGGCATTTGGACAGCTATTTCTTGGGTAGGAAAGACAACGGGCTTTTTAAACAGAGTAAACCAAGAAAAAAGACACAAGCTTGATGAAACGCTTCTATGCATCTTAGTGCCTGGCTACTATTTCTACTGGGCAAAAAAGAGCGCACAGCTTGTTGACAAGTTTTCACACGAAATGCAAAACGAAAACAAAATTGAAGGTTCTGTAAAGGTTCTTTCAATTGTTGGCTATGCATTAATAGTTATCCCACCGGTAATTTCAACACTTATTGTAGGTACAATAATCAATACAATAATCCAAGGGGCGCTAAACACCGACGTATATATGCGCCGTGTTGACTCTGAGGGTATTTTGGAGATTAGAAACCTGCGTAAGTGCTTCCCGATAGGCAAGACACTATTTGGCACTGTAACAAGAGAACTAAATGCTGTTAAAAACGCATCATTTGTTCTTAAGCAGGGTGAAACACTTGGTATCGTTGGTGAAAGTGGCTGTGGTAAAACCACAATGGGTAGAACAATTTTGAAGCTTTACCCATCAGAGGAGGGTCAAATAATCTTCAACGGCTACGACATAACCTACTGCCCAAAATCACAAACAAGGAAAATGAGAAAGGATATGCAAATCATATTCCAAGACCCATATTCCTCACTTCCACCAAGAAGCACGGTTGGTGGCATACTTACTGAGCCTGTTGCAGTTCATAAAATTGTACCAGCATCTCAAAGAAAGAAATACGTGCTTGATTTAATGGACAAGTGTGGTCTTCGTGACTATTATTATGAAAGATACCCACACGAGTTCTCTGGTGGTCAGCGTCAAAGAATTTGTATTGCAAGAGCCCTTTCTGTAAATCCTAAGCTTGTAATTTGTGATGAGCCAGTTTCGGCACTTGACGTGTCAATTCAGGCGCAAATTATCAACCTACTTAAGGATTTACAAAAGAATATGGGACTTACATATCTCTTTATTTCACACGATTTATCAGTTGTAAAATACATTTCTGACAAGATAGGCGTTATGTATCTTGGCACAATGATGGAGTTTGGTAAGAAGGAGGATATCTTTAATAATCCTCTACACCCATACACAAAGGCGCTATTTTCAGCAATTCCAAATCCAAATCCAGACGTAAAGATGAATCGTATCGTTCTAAAGGGCGATATTCCATCACCAGCAAACCCACCAAAGGGATGCTCATTCCACACACGTTGCCCATATGCTATGGATATTTGTAAGGAAATTCCACCAGAGTATACTGAGCACGAAAAAGGGCACTTTGCAGCCTGCCACTTAATTAATATGAAGGGCAACCCAAATAACGAGGTGGCAAAAAGCGTATCTACAGAAAAGGAAGGCTAAGCACCACACAATGCTTAGTCGCAGTATACCCAGTCAAACTCGATTTGGAGCGATAAATAACGATGTATACTGCGACTAGCAAGAAAGCGAGAAAAAATGAGTAACAAGAAGAAAAAGAAAAAGGAAAAGGTTACGTATATCGACGACGGAAGAACAATTGCTGATATGTCCGCCTTTTCAAGGGGAGGCAAGAGGCTTGACACAAACGATAAAAACTTTGTGCGCCCACAGTCAACCTTCAAGGACAGATGGAAAACCTATTGGTCGGCAGTGAAAAGCATGCTAATTCCAATGGTTATCACTCTTTCTATACTTACAATATTGTTTTTCCTCGCGTACGCACTTTTCGGTGGATTTCAATAATTCTCTTAACTTTTGTATGAATAAAAAAGGAACAGATTTCGGTCTGTTCCTTTTTGCTTTTTTATGAATAAACTGGCGTCATAAGTTGTCTAAGGGACGTAAATTGATGCTATGCATTATGAATTAACTGCCTCAAGGGAAATTACGGTAAGCGTTTTGTTAGAAACTGTAAATTTAACCTCGTATTTATCAAAGAAAAATCCAAAAACGCGTGAGGGTGTGTCGATATAAGAGGGGCGAGGGTCGTTTTTAAGCGTGTCAACAAGGCACGCAAAAAGATGTGGAGAGAGGCGGCTTTTAATTTCCTCTGGCACGTTTACCTCAAGGATAAAATCCTCAAGCTCCTCAGTAAAGCCACCCTTGGCATCTGGTATTGAGTCACAAAATGGTAGGTAGGGCTTTATATCATAAACAGGGGAGTGGTCCATCATATCAGCGCCCGAAAGCTTAAGCACATAGCCGTATTTTGGGTCAAGCTCAATTCCCTCAAGCTTTAAAACAGACAAGGCAAGAGAGTTTGGTCTAAATGGAGAGCGAGAGGCAAAAACGCCAACACGCGTGTTTCCGCCGAGCCTTGGTGGACGCACGGTTGGTGAAAATTTTTCCACCTTAGCTTCGCTAAAGCCCCAAATCACCCACACGTGTGAGTATTTTTCAAGCCCACAAAGCGCTTCCTTAACCCTAAATTCCTCGTTGAATATCAGCGTCGCAACTGAGTCAGAGGCAACACCACTTTGCCTTGGCACCCCAAACTTAGTAGGGAATAGTGTTTTTAAATATCCAATTTCCTTAATTTCCATAAATCCTCACCGAATTATTTATGCATCATACCAGGGAGCACCGTATCCTCTTGCTTGCCCTTTGGCATTTTCCTTTCATCAAGCACGGTTGCTGGCAAAATTGCTTTTTTGCCGTACGTATCCTTTATGCTATCAATAACTGAGCCAAGGCGCCTTTGCTTTTCTTCCTTTTCGTAGTCGTAAAACATATCGCTTTGCGTTGGCGCTTGAGAGCTTTCTAAGTAAATTGCAGTTACAGTAAGCGCACGTATTTGGTATCGCCAATTATAATTATCAGAAAGAAGCTTGATTGCCACCTTGGCAATTTCACCCTCGTCTTGTGTTGAATGCTCAAGCCTTGTTTGATAGGAATAGTGCGTAAAGCCCTCATCCTTAACAACAAGTGAAACGCCACCTGCGTACATTCCCTCCTTGCGAAGCTTGTAGCCAATATCAAGGCTAAGCGCCACAATCACCTTTGACGCCTCGTCGTGATTTTCTAAATTTTCAACACAGGTAATGCCGTGGCCAATTGATTTTGGAGGCTCATAATGGTCCTTGTGCGCCACGCGAGAGTTATCAAGTCCATTTGCAAAAAGCCAGAGGGAGTGTCCGTTTTTGCCGAGCTTGCCTCTAATAAAGCTCTCGCTCATGCTTGCAAGGCGCCCAATTGTGCTAATGCCACACTCTTGCAGGGTTCTGCTTGTTTGTCTGCCACAGTAAAGAAGGTCAGAGGCAGGCAAAGGCCACACCAAATCCTTAAAATTTTCACGTGTGATAACGCTTACTGCATCGGGCTTCTTTAGGTCTGAGCCAAGCTTGGCAAACACCTTGTTAAAGGAAACCCCTATGCTTACTGTCAAGCCAAGCTCCTCTTTAACCGTTTTTCTTATTTCCTCAGCAATTATATAGCCGTCCTCGCCACAGCTTGTCACGTCAAGCCAACATTCGTCAAGTCCAAACGGCTCAATATAGTCAGTATATCTTTCGTAAATTTTGCGCAGAAGCCTTGAAAACTTACTGTAATATTCAAAATGCGGTGGCACAATAATTAAATCCTTACATCGTTGCTTTGCCTCCCAAAGTGGCATACCGGTTTTTACGCCTGCGCGCTTTGCAAGCTCACTTTTAGCAAGAATAATGCCGTGTCGCTCCTCTTGACTGCCACCAACTGCAACAGCCTTGCCACGTAATTCTGGATTTAAAACCATCTCGCACGAGGCATAAAAGCAGTTAGCATCGCTGTGTAAAATCACCCTGTCCTTCATTTTCTAAAGCCCTCTTGACAGAAAACCATTTATCGGTGTCCTTTTCAAAATAAATTTTCTTTCTTTCGCCCTCAACCATAACTGTAAATTCAATGGGCGCAATTGCCCCCACGCTTTTGGGGCAGTAGTTTTTCTTACTTATAACCTTGTCAATTAAAAAGCGCTCCCCGCCCACAAAAATGGCACGTGGCTTGAAAATACCGTTGGTGCTATAAACAACACCAACGGTCAATGGCACACGAATAAATTTCATTATAGTGACTTAATCACCTTAATGGCAACGCCCTGCACCTGACAGTTATCTACAATTATATCCTCCATCGAGGAGTTTTCAGGGTGCAGTCTGATTTTTTTAATTGATGGGTCAGGCATATAGCGCTTAAGCGTGCTTTGACCACCGGCTAAGGCGACAACAATGTCACCCTTGCGTGCAGTTTCCTGTTGCTTAATAATAATCATATCGCCGTCGTCAATTCCTGCCTCAATCATAGAGTCGCCCGAGGCTGTAAGAATAAAGAATTTGCCCTTGCCAACAAAGGACTCTGGTAATTTAACGTAGCCCTCAATATATTCTTCCTTTTCGTCAAGTGGACCACAAGGAATACGGCCAAGCTTAGCAACTGAAACCATATTTCTCTCAGTTTTTGTAATGTATGGGGTTTCAATTCCGTCATCGGTGCGGGTGATAATTCCCACACGCTCCATAATTTCGATATATCTTTGAACTGTGCTTTTGCTAATTCCAGTCATATTTGAAATTTCACGCACAGAGGGTGAGCGAGTATAGTCGTCAAAATACTCCTCAACGCACCTTCTAATCATAATAATTGTGTCAGCACTAACGTTTCTCATAATAAGCTCCTAACTTGCGATTTTGGTACAGAAATGCGCACTATTTGGGACACACATCTTGAAAATGTGGTACAAAGCTTGCGCTATTTCGGGACACTTTGTCCCATTTAGTATATCACCCAAAACCAAATTTGTCAATAGAAAACTGCAAAGAAACATAAATTGTCATATTTTGGCGACACCAAAAGCTGATAATCTCAATTGAGGCGTAGATGAAGGGCCACCACGCCAAGTCAAAAAATAGAGGCACAGGGAGGTAGGGAAAACAATTTACAAGTTTTTTTGTTGCAGTATACATCGTTATTTATCACTCCAAATCGAGTTCGACTGGGTATACTGCGACTAAAAAATCACAAAAAAGAAAACAGGCAAAACGCCTGTTTTCTACCAAAATTTACTTTAGTGGGTAATGTAAATTAAAGAATTGTTAAAATTGTTTTGGGTGGGAAGCACCCTTTTTATAAATTGTGATTTTGGTTTTGCACCTATCCTGCCACCTCAAGCTCAAATTTTGAAGACCTTGTCAACAGGAACAGATAGCACAGTACCCTGCGCCTCACTCTTCAAGCCGTATTTTTGGTTCACGCTTTCAAGAATTTGGTTTCTAACGCTGTCAGGTGCGAGAATAGCAACGATTTCCTTTTCCTCGTTGAGCTTTTGGTTAGAGTAAGCCTCAACAACATCAGCCTCAGCAAGTCTTGCCCTGATTACAGTACCACCAGTTGCACCTGCAATCTTCGCAGTTTGCATAACGTTATCTGTAAAGCCACGGTTAACAGAGATAAGAATTAAGCTATATTTATATTCACTGCTCATTTCTTCGCCCCCTCCTTTTAAGTAGTCGTTACTGTTTTTCTTAACAATTTCAGCAGAAATTCTGCTAAATGCGTTGGTTGAAATAATCATAAATAGTCCTTGATATCCAAGGCTTGAGCCAACGTTTTTAGATAGGCTTGCTGCAATTCGGTTTGCGGTTGATTTAGTAGCAAAACTAATCATAATATCCTTTTCCGAATTACCAAGACCCAAAATGTCCATCATTTCCGAGGGCGCAGTACCCTCACCGACGCATTGAAAGTGTAAAACAACGTCGTTTTCCTTAAGCATTTTAATATACTGGCCACCCTTACCACGCCTAATAATGGAGAGTAGCATCACCATACGAGAATCAGTTGCCATGTATTGTCTCCTCCATTGTATAAGTCATAGTGTAAGAGAAATCAATCTCTGTTGGCCTTCTTTCAATATCGGTATAGTAAACCATACCGTCATCAATTCTTTCAATTTCACGGTGAATCTTCTTAAGCTTCTTATCCTGCTTAATTTTACCAATCAAGCCGAGAACCTGAATTGTAATAAGTGGCGTTAGCGCAATCATTGCAACTATACCAAATGCGTTTTCAAGAATGTTTCCACCAACTGCGGTGCAGGCACCAATTGCAAATGGGAGAATAAAGGTTGTCGCCATAGGACCGGAGGCAACGCCACCAGAGTCAAACGCGATACCAGTATAAATAGGTGGAACAAAAAACGTAATTACAAGTGGGATAGCGTATCCGATAATTAAAACTGGCAAAATAGGAATGTTAAATAAAATACGTGTCATCGCAATGCCAACGGAAACTGCAACACCAATAGATAGCGCAAGCCCGATTGACTTTTGAGAAATAGCACCGTTTGTAACCTCGGCAACCTGCTTTTTAAGTGAATGCACCGCAGGCTCAGCAGCAACAACGAAATAGCCAAGAAGCATACCGATAGGAATGAGTAGATACTTAATCCACGCCATATTTCCTTCCATAGCGCCAAGCACCTCGCCAATTAGCTGACCGGCAGGCATAAAGCCGATATTTGCGCCAGTTAGGAACAAAACAAGTCCAACGTATGTGTAAGCAAAGCCGACACAAATTCTTAATACCTGTGTCTTGTTAAAGCGCCTAAAGATAAGCTGAAATACAATAAACATTGCCACGATAGGCAAAAATGCAATTGCAACCTCGCCTATATAGTCAAGAATACCTGCCTCGGCATATTTTGGGTTAAAGAACTCTAAAAATGCATCACGAGTGGTGAAATCTCTATATTGCTCAGGGTCAAAGTTAGAGCTGTTAACCTCTGGCTTTCTAAGAAGACTAAGAATAAGAACCGACAAAATAGGACCTATTGAGCAAAGTGAAACAAGACCGAAGGAGTCCTCGCTTGAGTGCTTATCCTTACTCATAGATGCAATACCTGCACCCAGTGCCATAATAAATGGAACAGTAATAGGACCAGTTGTAACTCCACCAGAGTCAAACGCAGTAGGAATAAACTCGGTTGAGCCAATTTCAACCCCAAACCATCTGCCAACAGTAGGCACGCATGCAAGAAGCAATGCAAGAATATAAAGTGGAACGAGAATGAATGAAAGACGGATTTTTCTTCTGGTTCTTATAAGCGCAACAGCCAAGAAAAGACCAGCGCCAAGCGCAACGCAAAGAATTAAAACCCATCCGTTTAACACCTCAAGCTTGCCCCCAAAAAAGTCAAGCTTGATTTTGTTGGCAAGCACGGTTAGATCCGGCTCAGCAATGGTGATAAGAAAGCCAACGACAAAGCAAACAAGAATAGGTAAAAATTTCTTTTTTGATTTACCAATAAGCACACCAATGCCATCACCAATTGGCTCCATTGAAATGTTTGAGCCGATTGTAAAAATGCTCATACCGCCTATAATTAGTAGTGCGCCAAACAGGAACATAATCATAATTCCTGAGAAAATAGGCGCGAGGGAAATTGTAAGCACAAGCACTATTGCACAAATAGGCAAAACTGATTGTAGCGACTCCTTGAGTGAGCCAGCAAATAGCCTCATAAAATCCCTCCTCTAATATATAATATTAGACACATTACAAATATTATATCAAAGGCAAATCGAAAAAGCAATAGAGAAACGAAAATAGAAAAAATTTCTTTAAATACTTAAAGAAAGTTGACAGACAATGAAAGGTGTGCTATAATTAGGTATATTTTTTTGGTAGATAGCAAGGAGAGCTATAAAAATGAGCGAAATGAACGTAGTATGTTTAGACCTTGAGGGCGTTTTAGTGCCTGAAATTTGGATTGCGTTTGCCGAGGCAAGTGGAATTCCTGAGCTTAAGCGCACCACCCGTGATGAGCCAAATTATGATAAGCTAATGGCTTACCGTATGGCTATTTTAAAGGAGCACGGACTTGGCCTTAAGGAAATACAAGAAACAATTGCAAAAATTGATCCAATGCCAGGTGCAAAGGAGTTTTTAGATAAGCTTCGTGCAAAAACACAGGTTATTATTATAAGCGACACCTTTACTCAGTTTGCAAAGCCACTTATGCAAAAGCTTGGCTGGCCAACAATATTCTGTAACACCTTAGAGGTTAACGAAAACGGTGAAATTGTAGGCTTTAAAATGAGAGTGGAGAAGTCAAAGTATTCAACAGTAAGGGCACTTCAATCAGTCGGCTTTGACACAATCGCTGCAGGGGATAGCTATAACGACCTTGGTATGATAAACGCAAGTAAGGCAGGCTTCCTCTTTAAAAGCACTGAGCAAATTAAAAAGGACAACCCAAATCTTCCTGCCTTTGAGGAATATGATGACCTTTATAATGCAATAGTAAACGCACTATAATAAAGAAAAACGGACACAGGGGTGTCCGTTTTTATTTTGCAAGCGTTACAATAACTATCTCTGGGGTGTTGTTAATTCTGAAAGGAAATGCGCTGTTGCCAAGTCCACGGCTGACAACCATATTTGTTGTGCCCTTGGTATAAAGTCCGCTGTCGTATTTTGGGAAAGCGCCCTGCGCAGGCGCATATAACCCACCTACAAAGGGGATTCTAAACTGTCCGCCGTGCGCGTGCCCGGTGAGGACTAAATCATATTCCATGTTAGCGTAGCTCTC
The DNA here is from genome assembly GCA_017501545.1 of Clostridia bacterium. GTDB lineage: Bacteria > Bacillota > Clostridia > Oscillospirales > CAG-272 > RGIG2000. The sequence goes on from JAFVWS010000042.1 coordinate 58,354, forward strand.
AAACGCTTCGGGGCGGTGGGAGAGTAGGACGTTATATCCCTCTTGGTCATAGTCAAGCTCACTAAGTAGCTTATCAATTATTGCCTTTTCGTTGTAGCCGTATAATTCGCCCTTTAAGGACTCAGGGTCGTGTATGCCCCACAGCGTAATTTCCTCACCGTTTTTGGAAATTTTTGCACTCTTGCCATCAAGCACTATAGCGCCCAAGGAAATAAGCTCCTTTTCAAAATCGCCATAGGCGTCAACGCGCCCCTCGTGGTTGCCAGTGACAAAATAGCAGGGCGCAATTTTTAAAGCCTCCTGAACAAAGGAAAGCGCAACGTCAAAATCAGTGTTATTTGAGTCAATTAGGTCGCCAGTTATCGCAATAATATCAGGCTCAGCCTCTCTAAGCTTTTTTAGTAGGCGCTTATTGTACTTGCCAAACTCCGTGTTGTGTAAATCCGACACGTGGGCAATTTTAAAGCCATCAAATGAGTCGGGCAAATCCTCATCATTAACGGTTAAATTAGACACGTGTAGGCACGTATTTCCTAAAATTACAAAAATTAAGAAGGCAATAATTGCTAAAATAAGCGTGCCAAATATGCAAGAAAATGAGATAATTAGCTTCCTCTTCATAATGCCTCCTTAGCTTATTATATTATGATTATAACCGAGTGGCGAAATAAAATCAACACGATATAACAAATTTTGACGTTTTTATTGACGAAAATGATAAAGTATGCTAAAATTGAATTAACATTTAATAAAAAGGAGAGATTACTATGTTTTGTAGAAAATGTGGCAAGGACATAGGTGAGAGCAACTTCTGTCCAGACTGTGGCACAAAGCAAAGGTCTGACGAGGAGCTAAAAGCTTCATTAGAGCAAAAAGAAAACGTGCCGCAACCACAAATGGTGTTTGGCCCAGACGGCTCAACAAGGACAAGTGATGGTAGACTCGTTTTTTCAAGCGCAAAGCAATTAATGATGGCATCCAAAAAGCACAACGCAGTAGCAAGGGTTAACTCATTATTAAGTATCTTTTATTTATTGTTAGTAGCTGGTGCAATTGCATTATGCGTGCTTTCAGTTATTAGCGACACATTTAGTGGCTCACAGTTCTTTGTTGTGCTACTTATGGGATTTGCGGGCGCGTTAAGTATTCCTATGTCAATTTTAAGTGCATTTGTTGACGGCAAAAATGCAAAATGGCTAAAGGAGGATAACGTTGACGTAAGAGAAACCATTAGAAATGGTGCAAACGAAAAATCCGACAGAAACTTTTTACCACAGCTTTTGGTAATCAACTATATTAAGGACGTACCAAAGGCAAACGCATTTTCAATAGTTGGAAATTTAATAAACGTAATTTTTGGCCCACTTCAATGTGCTTTCCTTGGCTCATTGTTTATCACTGTTGCAACTGCATTAAAATCTCATGCTTCAGGTTGGCTTGGCACAATTGTAATAATGTTTGTTATACTAATTCTTACATTGATTCCTACCCTTATCATTAGAAAGGTACAAGAAAGCAAGGCAAAAAAGCACTACGCGCAATCTGAACAAGGTCAAAATGGCGAACAAAAATAACAAAAACGGACACCCAGTGTCCGTTTTTTCGTATTGACATATAAGGGAATATGTGGTAAAATATACCTATATTTTAACTATAAGGAGAGAAAAACTATGTTTTGTAGAAATTGTGGCAAGGACATAGGTGAGAGCAACTTCTGCCCAGAGTGTGGCACAAAATCAAATGTTGAAAGCGCATCAATTGAAAACAATGATTCAACAGTGATAGAAGATGTACAGGCTGAGAGGTCTGTGGTGTATGGGGAATATGGTGAAATAATAGCCGAAGATGGAAGGAAAATATTCCAATCTCCTAAGCATGCAATTAAGGTTTCAAGAAAATCAAATGCACTTTATAAAGTAAGCACGGTGCTTATGTTGGTTGCTATGCCGGCAATAATAATAGGATTTATTTTTGCGTTTCTTTCCTTGATTCCTAACTTTGGCGGCATGAAAATATTAGCGTATGCACTTGTATTTATCGGTGCTACCTTTGCCCTTCCAAGCTCATTGTTGACAGCGTTTGCAGAGAAAAAGCACGCAAAATGGCTGAAGGAGCAAAACGTTGACGTAAGGAAAACCATCACAAGAGGCACAGGAACAAATCAAAAGTATACAACACTGCTTCTTTATTACAATCATATAAAGGATGTTAAATCGGCTTTTGCACTTTCTATCATACATAACATAATATCGATTGTTTCCTTGATTGTTATGTTATTCATAATTCCCACAATACGCTTTTCATACTATGGGGCATTGTCACTTATAATGCTTGTTGCAGTTGAAATTCCTATTATTGTTATCTCAAAAATCCGTGAAAAGAAAGCAACCACACACTATGAGCAAAACACAAAGTAAATAATAACAAAACGGACACCCAGTGTCCGTTTTTTCGTATTGACATATAAGAAAATATGTGGTAAAATATACCTATATTTTAACTATAAGGAGAGAGAGCTATGTTTTGTAGAAATTGTGGCAAGGACATAGGCGACAGTAAGTTTTGCCCTGAGTGTGGCACTAAGCAGACACCAGCGCAAGGCACAGAGGAAAATGAGGAAATTAAGAAGGAAGCACCTGTTAACGTTGAGGCGCCAAAGCCACAAAACGTTGGCTTAGATGGTGAGCTTATAACCGAGGATGGAAGACGTGTATTCCCAACTGCACAAAGGGCGCTTGAGGCACCAGTAAAGTTAGGTGGAATTTACAAGGCACGCTATGGTCTTGGGAAGGCGGCGTTAACATTTTACTTATTAGGTGGGGCAACAGCAATTATTGCGTGTGTTCGTGATGTGCCAGGATTTTTTGGCACGCTTACTGTATTTTTCTTTATGCTGGCAATGGCGTTTAATACACCATCCACAATTTTAAACCACATATTTGTTGAAAAGAAAAGTGCAAAATGGCTAAAGGAGCAAAACGTTGACATAAGAGAAACTATAAGGTCAGGTAGCTCCTCAAAGGACGACAAGATGTATGCTGAGCGTATGATAGTGATGAAGCATCTAAACGACAACCCTAAAGCCACAACACTTTACGTTATAAGTGGCGTTATTTCAATACTACTTCACTTTTTCATCGCAACCTCATTTATGCTACTTTTCATTAAGCTACCAGAGGTTGTTGATATCATTAGATATCGCTCATTTGAAAGCTTTAATTCACCATTTTGGATTAATTCTACAATTTATGGAATTGTCACCTCTGTTATCTTAGTTGTGCCAACTGCTATAACTGGCACGCTTGTTAAAAAGAGAGCGTTTGAAAGCTACGAGGCTGAAGAAAAAACGCAAAATGATGAGCAAGCAAAAGAGGGCACACAGCCAACCGAGGGCGAGCAAGCAAAATAATAACAAAACGGACACCCAGTGTCCGTTTTTTTGTATTGACATATAAGGGAATATGTGGTAAAATATATTCATATTTTAAATTTAAGGAGAGACAACTATGTTTTGTAGAAATTGTGGTAAGGACATAGGCGACAGTAAGTTTTGCCCTGAGTGTGGTACCAAGCAGGACGACATAAACGAGGTAAAGGCAGAGCCTGTGACCGAGACACCAAAGCAGGATGCTAAAAATGGCGAAGCGCCTGTTTACAAAAACCCATATGAGCCAGATAAGGACACACCAAACTTTGGGGAAACACTAAAAAAGGATTGCAAGGGCTATAAGGCGCTTGACATTATTGACACTGTAAGAACTATTTTGGTTTTTGTAGTGCCAGTTTCATTCGTTATTTTTTCTTGGATACAAAACAGTGGTTCAAACTTTGGCTACATCCTTTTAAACGGATTGTTGAACGCACTACCAACCGAGTTTTTCTTGTTTGTGATAGATGTTCCTTTGGCTGTTGGTATGCAGATTATTTTCACAGTGAAAATGAACAAGGACAAGGTTTCAAACAAGGAGCTGTTTAAATCAGTTTGCACAGACGGCGAATACAACTATGGCGTGCCAGGTATGCCTGAATTTAGCCCTTGGGAGGCAATTTCATTCAAGTATCAAAAGACGTCATTTGTAATTTCAATCGTGCAAAGGGTGCTATACATAATTGAGTGGTCTTGCATATTTTTCACTGCATATTTGTTCCTCGTTACATCAATTCCTGCTGCACAAAGCTACGGGCTATTTACAACTGGCTTTAGCGACGCATGGCTAAGCTCGTTTAAGGGTGGACTAACAGTTATACTCATTTACGTTGTTTTGGACTTGGCGCTTATGATTGCAAATAAGATTTTAAATAGTGTAAAAACAAAATCTCACAGAAAGCTTGTTGAAAAGTTAAGAGCTGGCGAGCTTGATAAATAAAAATCAGACACAGGGTGCGCCCTGTGTCTTTTAATTATATGGCTTTTGCTCGTCGGTCAGTCCTAAAATATAATCAGTTGAGGTCTTGTAATATTTTGCTAAAGAGATAAGCACATCAATGGGCAGTTGCCTTTGTCCGTTCTCATATTGCGAATAGGTGTTTTGCTTTATGTGTAAATATTCTGCAAGCTCGCGCTGGGTCAAATCATTATCCTCACGTAAATCCTTTATCCGCATAGTAGCTCCTTAAAAATTTTTCTATGCTTATTATATGAAATCTCATTATGAGATATTGACTTTTATCTCAATTTGTGATAAAATATGCACATAACTTGAAGGGAGAGAAAAATATGTTTTGTAGAAAATGTGGAAGGGATATGGGCGATAGCCTGTTTTGTCCGGACTGTGGCACAAAGCAAAGAATGGATGGTTGCGAGCCAGTTTCAGAAGGAAATTGTGCAAATGCATCCCAGCCAAAGTCGGAGACGATTGAAAAGCATAAAAAAGCATCGAAAACCCTCGGCTTAATATTTGCTACAATAGTAGTTATCTTTTTATTGGTTGCGATTGTTTTTGGCTTTGCGACATCGTTCGTATCAATTGATTTATCTAAAATTTCTGCGGGTGAGAGCACTTTAAAACCAGCAATAGAAGCTGCAATATATGGTAGCGTAGTAATTATTCCGTCAACTTGTGTAGTTATAGTGTTGATGTGTCTACGTAATCTTATAGATTCTTTAATGCTACGCTCAACAGTAATCAAGAACAAGCCCTCTTCGCACGAATTGCTTCCATACACGCTAATAAACGGAGAATATGCAGTGAAAACAGGAAAGCAAGATAACTACCTCGCTTGGTATTGTCTAGCGTTTAGTGAGCATTCATCGGCAACAAAATGCATTTTTGCCCAATGGATAGTTGCAATAGTTTATGCGGTCGTAGATTTTTTTCTTTCACTGATTTATTGCATAAATCTCATTAATCGTTTAGAGCTTGCGAGTGGATTGCCAAATGAAAACCTCTTTGGATTTTTTGTATCACCTACACTAATTATAATTATTTTAATCTTCATTGCTTTAATAATTGTAGAATCCATATTAGCTTCAAAAATGAAAAAAGGCTTTGAAGAAATTAAAACAAAATACAGTAAATAAGCATAAAAAGGCGTATCGAATAGATATGCCTTTTACTTTTTTAATATGTTTTATAAAGTGCATCGCTCAGTACTATTTGCAGATGATACATAAAATGCGTTACCTTGTAGGGGAGGGGCTTGCTCCTCCTGTTTTGTCACTCTGAAGCGTTAGCGATAGAGTCTATGCACAGTATAGAGATTCTATCACTTCACTGCGTTTCGTTCCAGAATGACAGGCTTGTCTGGTTGCATTATTATACTTGTCATCCTGGAGCGTTAGCGATAGGATCTACATAGCATTAAAGAGATTCTTCGTTACACTCATAGTGACACTCGAAAAGAAAATATCGTGTTTTCGTTTCGCCCCTAATCCTCACCTTGAGGGACAAAGGCGGGCAGAAAATGCGCGAATGCGCACACGTTGGCGTACTTTGTACGGTAGAGTAGCAGTCGTGCATAAAAAAGCACACAAAAAGAAAACAGGCAAATTGCCTGTTTTCTACCTTATTTTTGGTTATTGGAGTCTTAAATCTAAAAGTATAAAACAACTAAGCTGTGGGAGGGCAAACCTTTCTGAAAATATCGTGTTTTCGTTTTCGCCCCTAATCCTCACCTTGAGGGACAAAGGCGGGCATTAGATACGCACCAAGCCTCACCTTGAGCCACAGGGAGGTGGAGAAAATGTGCGTTTGGGAGTGCAGAGCAGTACTTGTGTACGGCAAACGAGCAAACGCAGATAGAAAACACAAAAAGAAAACAGGCAAATTGCCTGTTTTCTACCTTGTTTTTTGTTGTAGGAGTAATAAATCTAAAAGTATAAAACAACTAAGCTGTGGGAGGGCAAACCTTTCTGAAAATATCGTGTTTTCGTTTTCGCCCCTATCCTTACCTTGAGGGACAAAGGCGGGCAGAGAATGCGCGAATGCGTACACGTTGGCGTACTTTGTACGGTAGAGTAGCAGTCGTGCATAAAAAAGCACACAAAAAGAAAACAGGCAAAGTGCCTGTTTTCTACCTTAAATTATTTGACTTGAAAGTGGGAAAGCATACAAAAAACAGTGTGAAAAATGTGCTTTTTGTTCTATGCTTGCATATGCGCCCTCAACTCTACCTTTGTACTTCTTCCATCACAAAAGCCTCAAGTATATCGCCTTCCTTAATGTCGTTAAACTTCTCAAGTCCAACACCACACTCGTATCCAGCGGCAACCTCTTTTGCATCGTCCTTGAAGCGCTTGAGTGAGGAAATCTTATCCTCAAAGATAACAACGCCATCACGCAAAATTCTAATCTGTGAGTTTCTTGTAATCTTACCATCTTGAACGTATGAGCCTGCAATTGTACCAACGCTTGGAACTCTAATTGTTTGACGCACCTCGGCGTGGCCGTTGATAACCTCCTTATAGGTAGGAGCAAGCATACCCTTCATTGCAGCTTCAATTTCTTCGATGATTTCGTAGATAATTCTGTGAGTTCTAATGTCAACCTTTTGTCTTTCAGCTGAGTCGATAGCCTTCTTGTCTGGACGTACGTTAAAGCCTACGATAATTGCGTTAGATGCAGCGGCAAGCATAACGTCGTTTTCAGTGATACCACCAACGGCTGTGTGAATAACGTTAATCTTAACCTCTTGGTTTGAAAGCTTAACAAGTGAAGACTTAACAGCCTCGCAGGAGCCACCAACATCCGCCTTAATGATGATGTTAATTTCCTTAGCACCATCGCTAATTTGTGCAAATAGGTCGTCAAGGTTAACCTTTGCGTTAGCCTTGAATTCAGCCTCCTTGGCTTTTGCACGTCTTTGCTCAGCAAGCTCTCTTGCCATTCTTTCATCCTTAACTGCGTTAAACTCGTCACCTGCAAGAGGAACCTCGGAAAGACCCGTAATTTCAACAGGAACAGAAGGTCCAGCAGTCTTTAATACCTTGCCATTATGGTCGGTCATAGCTCTTACGTGTCCAACTGCATTACCAGCGATAACAACGTCGCCTGACTTAAGTGTACCATTTTGAACAAGCAATGTAGCGACAGGTCCACGACCCTTGTCAAGCTTAGCCTCAATAACAAGACCCTTAGCCAAACGATTTGGATTAGCCTTTAATTCCTTAACCTCGGCAATAAGTAGTACGCTTTCAAGAAGAGTGTCAATACCCATTTTTGTGTGCGCAGAAACAGGAATACACATAACGTCACCGCCCCATTCCTCTGGAACTAAATCGTATTGTGTAAGCTCTTGCTTAATGTTGTCTGGGTTAGCAGTAGGCTTATCCATTTTGTTAATAGCAACGACAATATCAACACCAGCAGCCTTAGCGTGGTTGATTGCCTCAACCGTCTGTGGCATAATTCCGTCATCAGCGGCAACAACGATAATAGCGATATCAGTTGCCATAGCACCACGTAAACGCATTGCGGTAAATGCCTCGTGACCTGGTGTGTCAAGGAATGTTAAATCCTTGCCGTTAATATTTACTCTGTAAGCACCGATGTGCTGTGTGATACCACCAGCCTCACCAGTAGTTACGTTTGAATGTCTGATTGCGTCAAGAAGTGAGGTCTTACCATGGTCAACGTGACCCATTACGCAAACAACTGGCGCACGCTCGACAAGTGTGTCTGGTGCGTCCTCCTCCTCGTCAAAGAGCTTTTCCTCAATAGTGACAACAACCTCTTTTGACACCTTAACGCCAAGCTCGTCAGCGATTAGGTAAGCTGTGTCGTAGTCAACAACCTCGTTAACGGTTGCCATAACGCCCATCATAAAGAGCTTCTTAACAACCTCGTTTGCGTTAACCTTAAGGCGAGATGCAAGCTCACCAACGGAAATCTCGTCAGGAACTGTAATTGAAAGCTGAGTATTCTTAGCCTTTTCAAATACCTCGCGCTTGATTTTTTCCATAGCCAAGCGCTCCTTTTCCTTCTTAGAGCTTACATCTCTGTTGTTTTGCTTCTTTAATTTTTGCTTTGATGAGCCTTGGCTGTAGTGGCCGTAGCTTGACTCGTAGGAATCATTCTTCTCATCATATTTTGAAAGGTCAACGTTTGAGGTTCTTGTGTCGACCACACGTGTTGCACCTGTCTTTGTTTTAATTTCAATTACGTTAGACTCAGGCTTTTTCTGCTTTGGTGTTACGTTGTAGCGTCTTTCGCCACCGTCCTTATCAAAGTCCTTGGAGTAGCCCTTGTCAAAGCCCTTATTAAATGAGCCCTTGTCCTTGGAGTAGCCCTTATCAAAGCCCTTATTTTCGTAGCCACCCTTATTATCGTAGCTCTTTGTAAAGCCGTCCTTGCCGAAGCTTCTTTCACCCTTGTCAAGGTTAGATGCAGGTCTTTGTCCCTCTGGCTTTTTCTCAAGTGGCTTCTTTTGTACTGGCGCCTCCTGCTTTGGTGCTGGCTTAGCCTCAGCCTTTGGCTCCTGCTTTGGCGCTGGCTTAACCTCAGCCTTAGCCTCAACCTTTACCTCGGCCTTTGGTGCAACCTTTACCTCGGCCTTTGGTGCAACCTTAGCCTCAGCCTTAGCCTCAACCTTAGTCTCAGCCTTAGCTTCAACCTTAGCCTCAGCTACTATCTCTTCCTTCTTTTCCACCTTAGCCTTTTTCTTTTGGCTCTTAATGGTGTTTTCACCATTAAAATATGATTCAATTCCACTAAACTGCCTATCAAGAGTAAGCTTGTTTAGGAAAATGGCAATTTCGTTATCTTCAATATTACCGCTTGCTACCTTTGTGCCAAGACCATAATCTGCAATAAGCGCAACGGCATCCTTTATATCAAGACCTAAGTCCTTTGCAAAATCCTTAATTCGTGCCATAAATTATACCTCATTTCATTGAGAGTCCTTGTTAAGTGATTTTAATTCACTTGCAAAATTTAAGTCGGTTATGCCAATGACACACACGCTTCCCGTCTTGCCAATAGAGTCTGATACTACCGAGGAGAGAAGTGGCGTTTCTATACATTCAACACCGTAAAAGCTACACTTGTCAGTAACTCGTTTTTTAGTATTGTCTGATGCATCGCTTGTGTAGATAACAAGATATGTTTTCTTACTTGGGAGTGATTTTGTCACCAAGTCCGTTCCGATTATCATTTTACCTGCCTTACGACATAAGCCGAGCATAAATAAAAATTTATTGTTCATTAGCTATATTAAGCTCCTTTTCAAGCTCCCCGATAATGGTGTTGGGGATTTCAGTTTCTAAGCTTGCTTGCAATCTTTTTGCCTTAAGTGCCTTCTTTAGGCATTGACTATTCTTACAAATATATGCGCCTCTGCCTGATTTTTTACCACCTAAGTCGATGACAACCTCGCCCTCGGGCGTTTTTAAAACCCTTACTAAGTCCTTTTTAGGAAAAGAGCTCATACAGCCAAGACATTTTCTTAAAGGAACCTTTTTTTCCATAATTACTCGCTCTTGATATCAATCTTACAGCCAGTAAGTCTTGCAGCAAGACGTGCGTTTTGTCCCATCTTGCCAATAGCAAGGGAAAGCTGGTCAGGGGAAACAATTGCCTTTGCTTGACGGTCAGAGATAAGCTCAACGCTCTTAACAGTAGCAGGGGAAAGTGCGCTCTTTACATACTCGCAAATATCCTCACTATATGGGATAACGTCAATCTTTTCACCATTTAACTCGTTAACAACTGCGCCAATTCTTGAGCCCTTGTTACCAATGCATGAGCCAACTGCGTCAACCTCTGGGTCACGTGAGTAAACGGCAATCTTTGTTCTTGAGCCTGCCTCACGGCTGATGTTTCTGATTGTAACAGTACCCTCAGCAATTTCTGGCACCTCCGCCTCGAAAAGTCTTTTTACGAGTGTTGGATGCACACGAGTAAGAGATACAAGTGGACCTCTTGCCTCACCGCTGTTTACTTGAGTTGCAAAAACCTTGATTCTGTCGTCAACACGTAAAACCTCACCAGGAATTTGCTCACTCTTAAGTAGAACTGCTTGTGAAATGCCAGTGTCAACAACTACGTTGCCAGTTGAGTCCTCAACCTTAGTAACAATAGCAGAAAGCATTTCGCCACGCTTGTCCTCATATTCCTTCGCTTGGTAGCTTCTTTCTGCCTCACGAATACCTTGAATGATTACTTGCTTTGCGTTTTGTGCGCTTAAGCGTCTGAACTCCTTTGTGTGAAGCTCATATTCATAATCGCTACCGATTGAGCGACGACGGGAGCGAACCTTGTGCTTAATGCCAGCGGCCTTTCTTTCAGCCTCAAGCGCCTCAATTTGCTCCTTTGTAATTTCAATTGTTGGGTCCTCAACCTCAGCAACAATTGTGTATTTTCTGTAAACCTTAACATCACACTTTTCAGGGTCGATAACTACTGTGATGTTAGAGGAGCCAAGCTCCTTTTTGCAGGCTGTTGCAAGTGCTGCCTCAACCTTTTCAATCATATAAGATTTTGGAATGTGACGCTCTCTTTCAAGAATGTCAAGTGCCTCGAAGAACTCCTTGTTCATTTTTATATCTCCTTTTTAATAATTATTCAAATTAAAACTCAAAATATATATTCATCTTTGCGATGTTCTTGCGTGGGATTATAATCTCAGCCTCGTCCTTTAAGGTCACGCTTTCGCTGTCGTAGGAATAAAGCGTGCCACGTGCCACCTTGCACCCCTCAATAGGAGCAAAAAGCTTAATTTCAACAACCTCACCAGTACATTTTGATAGGTGAAAATCATTCTTTATAATTCTTTCAATTCCAGGGGAGGAAACCTCTAAGCGGTAAGCGCCCTCAATATAGTCCTCCTCGTCAAGAAGTGGGTCAATTGCGCGTGAGTAAGCCTCGCAGTCCTCAATGCCAATGCCGTCCTTTTTGTCAATTTCAATACGTAAAAACCATTCCGTACCCTCTTTTACGTAGTCAACGTCCCAGATAAAATATCCAAGCTCGCTTGCTACCTTTTCGCAAAGAGGATAAACTCTTTCAACAATACTCAAAGTATATCCTTCCTTTCTTAGAAACAAAAAACTGCATTTTTGGCTGAATAGGAAGAGCAGAAATTGGCGAGTGCGTACACGTAGGCGTACTTCGTACGGTAGAGTAGCAGTCGCCGATAGAAATTAAAAGGATTTATCCAAGGAAGAAAAACGCAGTTTTTCAACCTAATTCTTGTGAAAGAATAGCAGGGACAAGCAGTTTTTATTAAGCTTACTTTTAATTTCGGTTATGCCTTTATATTCAGTCAAACCACAAACAAAGGAGAGAGGACTGTGTCGCCCTCTCTCGCCGTGTATTACGATGACATTATAACACGCACTTTTCAAAATTGCAATACTTTTTTTAAAAAATTATTATAATATATTTACAAAGGGCGCTTTTTGTGCTAAAATAACTGTAATTTAAAGGAGAGGGGAGAACGCTTTGGAAAAAAGATATTCCTTAAAAAACGCGCTACTTTGTACGTTTCGCGCCTTAGTGATTTTCTTTGTATATCTTTTTATCTCGTCCCTAATCTCATTTTTGGTAGGCACGCTTGCAAAGGTGTTTAATCAAGGTCTTGATGAAGCGAAGCTTGGTGAGCTTATTGACACCCTTTCAATCCCATCAATGATAATTGCATATATAGCTACGGTTTTCGTCTTTGTGATAATATATTTTTCACTTAAGAAAAACCTCTTTACCTCGGTTAAGCTTGGCAAGGTTGCACCTATTTTCGTGTGTGATTCGGCGCTTTTGGGCTTGGGCTTTTATGGGCTGTTTCAGGCAACCGTGTGGGGCTTTAGCTATATTGCACCTAAGTGGGTGGAAAATCAGTCAGCACAGTCAGCCTCAATATTTGGGGCAGGCATGGTGGTTGCAGTAATTTATACTGTTTTTATCGCGCCAGTTTGTGAGGAATTAGTTTTCCGTGGCTTAATCCTTGGCTCACTTGAAAATAAAATGCCAAAAATAGTGGCTGTGCTTATTTCAGCCGTATTATTTTCAGTAATACACCTGCCATCGCAAATTGCACTGATATACACCTTTATCTTTGGCTTGCTTCTTGGCTTTGTTTATCTGCGCACAAAATCGCTTGCTACCACTATTGCAATGCATGCAGTCTTCAACGCATCAAACTATCTTCTTTATATACCAAAGAAAATCGGCTTTTACGCCGTTATTATACTTGCATTACCACTTATAATTTATTCAGTTATAGATATTATCGTAAGAACTCGGAGGCAAAAATGAAACTTTATAACACTCTTACAAAAAAGGTAGATACCTTTAAGCCAAATGAAATGGAAAGGTAAAAATGTACACCTGTGGACCAACGGTGTACCACTTTGCGCATATAGGTAACCTCCGTACTTACATTATGGAGGACGTTCTTGAAAAGCTTCTTCGTTACTCTGGCTACGACGTAACAAGAGTAATGAATATCACCGACGTAGGACACCTTTCAAGCGACGGTGACACAGGCGAGGACAAAATGCTCAAGGGCGCGAAGAGAGAGCATAAAACCGTGCTTGAAATCGCTGATTTTTACAGAAAAGCATTCTTTAGCGACTGCGAAAAATTAAATATCAAATACCCAGACATCGTTGACCCAGCGACAAACTGCATTTCTAATTTTATAGAAATGATTGAAAAGCTAATTGAAAAGGGCTACGCATATTTGGCAGGTGGCAACGTTTATTTTGACACCTCACTCGTTCCAACCTACAACGACCTTAGTGGTCACTCAACAGAGGAATTAATGGTTGGCGTGCGTGACGACGTTACTGAGGACGAAAACAAGAGAAATAAAAGTGACTTTGTGCTTTGGTTTACCAAGTCAAAGTTTGACGATCAGGAATTAAAATGGGACAGCCCATGGGGCGTTGGCTATCCAGGGTGGCATATTGAGTGCTCAGCTATTTGTATGAAGCACCTCGGCAGTAAGCTTGATATTCACTGTGGTGGCGTTGATAATATCTTCCCACACCACACAAACGAAATTGCACAAAGTGAGGCATACACTGGCGAAAAATGGTGTAACTACTGGTTCCACGTAAACCACTTAAACGACGAAACTGGCAAAATGTCCAAGTCAAAGGGTGATTTTTTGACCGTTTCTCTTATTGAGTCAAAGGGATATGACCCACTTGCATACAGATTTTTCTGCTTGCAATCTCACTATCGTAAGCCGCTTGTGTTCTCATACGAGGCGCTTGATCAGGCAACCCAAACCTATAATAAGCTTGTAAGAAGAATTGCATCTCTTAAAAAGGACGGCGAGGTTGATACAGCATTTGTAGAGGGTATTAAGAACACCTTTATTGAAAAGGTTGGAACAGATATGAACACCGCCCTTGGAATTACCTGTATTTACGACATTTTAAAAGCAAGCGCAAACGATATTTCTAAGCTTGAGGCGATAAAGAGCATTGACTACGTTCTTTCCGTAGGCCTTATTGACAGGGCAGAAAAGCTAAACGCCAAGGCAAGCGAGGAAAAGACAGAAAATAGTGCAAACGACAATATCGACCCAGCCCTCAAGGCGAAAATAGAGGAGCTAATCGAAAAGAGAAAAGAGGCTAAAAAAGCAAAGGACTTTGCATTAGCCGACGCAATCCGTGCTGAGCTTAGCGATATGGGTGTTACTATTAAGGACACTCGCGAGGGCACAACATATACTTTAGCCTAAATAAACTGCGTTCTTCGTTGTTGCCCCTCGATTGCGACCTTGACGTACGCTATGTACGCCTGCGCCCTCAATCTGCGGTGCGCCTAGAACAACTTGTTTCTTTAGTCTAAATAGAGAGAAACGCCTTCAAAGCTCGCTTTGCGGTGCGCCTTGTCTAACTTGCTTCTTTAATCCAAAGAGGAGCGCTTAGAACACTTGTTTCTTTAGTCTAAAAACATTAAAATTGATTTTCAGGGGAGGGGCTTGCTCCTCCCCTAATTTTAAGAAAGGCTCCTTTGTAAAGGGAGCTGTCGGCATAGCCGACTGAGGGATTCTTATGCCAAAAAATTGTGAAACCTGTGAATATTTCGACTACGACGAGGGAATAGACGACTACGTCTGCAAAATAGACCTCGACGAGGATGAATATTTAGATTATTTAGTTTGTAAGAACAAGGACTGTCCTTACTATAAGTATTATGACGAATATAAATCCGTAAGGCGTCAAAATTGATTGTAGGGGACGGCGCCTACGACGTCCCATTTATATCGTAGGGGCGAGCATTGCTCGTCCGCCAAAGGAAGGTAAGATTATGGATTTCAAAAACAAAATAATTCTTGCCCCGATGGCAGGAGTGAGTGACTACGCATTTAGAAAAATAGCGAGGGAGCACGGGGCTGACTACTGTGTTAGCGAGATGGTTAGTGCCAAGGCAATGGAGTTCAATGACAAAAAGACCGGCATCCTTGCCGAGGTTCACGAGGACGACACCCCATTGGGTATTCAAATCTTCGGACACGAGCCTGGGTGTATGGCAAACGCCGCTTACCTTTTGTCGCGTGGGCTTTACGAGCATACAAAAAGCAGAATTCCACCCACAGCTATTGATATAAATATGGGCTGTCCAGTTAAAAAAATCGTTACCAGTGGTGACGGAAGCGCCCTTATGCGTGATATCAAGCTATCAAGTCAAATAATCAAGGCGTGCGTACAAGCCTCAAGCGTGCCAGTTACGGTTAAGTTCCGTGCAGGGTGGGACGCAAGCAGTATTAACTGCGTTGAGTTTGCCAAAATGGCAGAGGACTCAGGCGCTTGCGCTATTGCAATACACGGGCGCACACGTGCTCAAATGTATGAGCCAAGCGCAAATTGGGACTACATAAGGGCTGTAAAAGAGGCTGTGAAAATCCCAGTTATCGGAAATGGCGATATATATTCAGCCGAGGACGCAATTCGTATGTTAAATGAAACAGGAGTTGACTCACTCATGATAGGTCGTGGCGCACTTGGCAACCCATTTATTTTTGAAGAAATAAAAGCAAAAAGAGAGGGAAAAGCATACACTCCCCCCACCATTTTTGAAAAGATAGAAACCGCACTTTATCACACTCGCTTAATGATAGAAGAAAAGGGCGAGGCAGTGGCAATTCCTGAGGCGCGCAAGCACCTAAGCTGGTACTTAAAGGGCTTAAGGGGCAACGCACCCGTGCGTGTAAAATTAAACCAAGCACTAACATATAGCGAGGTTGAACAAATACTTAACGATTACTTGAAGGGAGTTTAAGATGAAGAGAACAGTAGCAAGCATATTGATGCTATCGCTTGTTGTTATTTTGCTTGCATCCTGTGGTGCTAATCGCCCAACAATTGAGGAATACGAATGGCACTTAAGAAGGGCTATGCTCGTTGAAGATGAACAACTGAAGCTTGTTGCAGCTAATGAGGCTGATAAGGCACATCCCGAGGCTAAAATTGTTGATGTTATCTTAAAAGCATCCAATGGTAAGCTTACCATAACCGATGAGACAAGCAATAGAATATATACAGGCACATATATAGCTGAGGGCAAAACTCCCGAGGGGACAGAATATAAAATAATAATTAATGGGGTGCAGGGCTACGCAGGCGTTGCCATGACTACCTATTACGATGGCACAGAGGAACCCACCCTGCCAATAAGTATTGCTGGATACTCACTTTATTTTTATGCTTAATTAAGGTTAAGGTAAACTATGCAAAAGAGAAAATTCAAGCTTTTAGGCCCACTAATTTGCCTTTTAACGGCGATAATTTGGGGCTCTGGCTTTCCGTTTCAGGATATTGTTGGAAGAGACACAGCCAGTATAGACAATTTTTCCTTTAACGGAATTAGATTTTTAATAGGTGGCATTATTTTAATCCCTGTTTTCTTAATTTTTGAAAGGGAAAAGCCACTGCCAAGGGCGGATAAATCAAAGCGTACGCTAATTTTTGGTGTAATTTCAGGCGCGATTCTTGCTATTTCTGCTGTTTTACAGCAGGGGGGAATACAGCTAACGGGAGAGAGTGGCAAGGCAGGCTTTATAACTGGCTTTTATTTAATAATTTTGCCAGTTGCTATGCTGATTATTTTTAAGCAAAAGCCATCAATTTTTGTTTGGATTGCAATTCCTATTTCCCTTGCTGGTCTTTACTTTTTGTCCGTGACAAGTGACCTTAAAATCCACCCAGGAGATGCTCTTGTGCTTCTTTGTGCCTTTGGCTTTTCTGCACAAATGATTTTTGTGGATAGGGTAGGCGCTAAGGTCAGCACGCTTAAATTTTCCTGTGCGCAGTTTTTTACAGCAGGCATAATTTGTATGGTGCTTGGCTCATTTTTTGGCAATTTAACCTTACAGGGAATTATAAATAACATAGTACCGATTTTATATTGTGGCGTTATGTCAGCGGGTGCTGCCTACACGCTACAAAACATAGGGCAAAAGCATACAGCCCCCGCGGTTGCATCGCTGATTTTCGCCCTTGAGGGACTTTTTGCAACTATCTTTGAGTGCATTTTTGAAGGAAGCCTGCCAACTCGCAGGGCAGTTGTCGGTTGTGTTCTTATGCTTACCGCCGTGCTTCTTTCCCAAATTCCAAAAAGAGAAAAAAAGAAACAATAGCTCTTATATACAAAAAAAGGAACAGATTTTTCTGTTCCTTTTTGTTAATGCCTTGAAAATGCTTCGGTCAACGCCTAAAACCATTCACCGAAAGGTTTCTATACGGCTACTTCGAATATTGTGTAAAGGCAGGATGCATTGCTAACGCAATGAGTTGAAACGAGCCTTATGCTTACAAGTAGACAACGGCTTTCGTTTCACTTGCGAACCTAATTTAAATCAAAGATTTAAAGGCATGTCGAATCTGTCCGTCAGGACATACCAAAACAAAAAACCACCCGGTTGGGTGAAAAAAGCAGGATACATTGCTAACGCAAT
Organism: Clostridia bacterium; assembly: GCA_017501545.1. Classification (GTDB taxonomy): domain Bacteria; phylum Bacillota; class Clostridia; order Oscillospirales; family CAG-272; genus RGIG2000. The sequence goes on from JAFVWS010000042.1 coordinate 75,700, forward strand.
GAGTTGAAACGAGCCTTATGCTCACAAGTGGACAACGGCTTTCGTTTCACTTGCGAACCTAATTCAAGGCAAAGCCTTGAAGACAGGTCGAATCGCCAAGCGCACCAAAAGAAAACAAAAAAACCACCCGATTGGGTGGCTTTTTGTTTTGGCGCGCCCGGCAGGATTCGAACCTGCGACCTACCGGTTCGTAGCCGGGCACTCTATCCGCTGAGCTACGGGCGCGTCTATTTGCGTTTAATATATTACCACATAAATTCTTAATTGTCAATAGCTTTTTCTAAAATTCTTATTTTAAAAAAATAGACTCCTTCCAACATTTTTTCTTATAGAAAAGTGGCAAGCCGAAGCTTACCACTTTTTATTTTGCTTATTTCTTCTTAAATACTGTCTTTAAATCTGCAAATGTCTTTTTCTTAACTGCAAACCAGTATACCGAGAAGCCACCAACGCCTATAAGCGCCACGCCAGCTATTGAGCCTGCCACAATTGCAACAATTGCGCCTGCGCCAAGGCCGTCCTTTGGCTCATCCTTTTCTCCCTCGTCCTTGTTGTCAGGATTTTCTGGATTGTCAGGATTTTCTGGATTGTCTGGAGTCTCTGGATTATCTGGATTTTCAGGATTGCCAGGATTGCCAGGTTCGTCAGGATTGCCGGGATCGACAGGAGCGGATTCCGCGTCTTTCCAAAGAGCGAAGAGCGTCACGTTGTTGTTGACTTGGATCGTTGCTGCTTCGATCTTGGAGCCGTTTGCCGTGAATGCCCAACCCGCAAAT
>JAFVWS010000043.1 GCA_017501545.1 Clostridia bacterium
AAACAACAAAAAAATCGTACACAGGGTGCGACTTTTTTTATTTTTGAATTTGTGCAAATTAGCCAATTTTATTTTTCTTACAATCCCTCAGTCGCTTTGCGACAGCTCCCTTTGCACAAAGGAGCCATAGTGCGACTTTTCTGTTTTTTGTTTTGTGCAAATTTGCTAATTTTTTAGGTCATCGGCTACGCCTAAGATGACAAATTATTTTAGAACTGCAATTAGCTCTACCTCACAAAGGGCGCCCTTTGGTAGGTCCTTTACTGCAACACAGCTTCTTGCTGGCTTAGAGGTAAAATACTTAGAATAAACCTCGTTAAATGCGCCAAAGTCGGAAATTTCGTCAAGGAAGCAAGTGGTTTTTACTACATTTTCAAAGCTTGTGCCAGCAGACTCCAAAACTGCGCCGAGGTTTTTCATAACCTGCTCTGTTTGGGCGGTAATATCTGTTGCTTCAATATTTCCTGTTTCTGGATTTATTGGAATTTGACCAGAGGTATATAGCATATTGCCGCAAATGATTGCTTGTGAATATGGTCCTATTGCACCTGGTGCTTTATCTGTTGATATTTTGTTTAACATATTTTTCTCCTTAACGGACGAGCACTGCTCGCCCCTACATCATAAACTGTGAATTTTAGATACGTGGCAGGGTATTTTATGTATTAAAGCAGTTTAAAGCCGAAGTCTGTTAGTGCTTTTTTGATTTCGCTAATATGGTCGTAGTTTCTCGTTTCAAGCATTATTCTTAGGTAACAGCCTGTAACGTCTGAGCCCTCATTTGCTCTTTCATGGTGAACGGAAATTACGTTGCCACCGAGGTCAGCTATAATGCGAGAAACGTTCTTTAATTGTCCTGGCTTGTCTGCAAGCTCAATCATAAGCTGAGCGGTTCTGCCTGACATAAGTAAGCCACGCTTAATAACACGTGAAAGAATTGTAACGTCAATATTTCCACCTGACAAAAGACATACTGTCTTTTTGCCAGCAATATTAAGCTTGCCAAACATAGCAGCAGCAACAGCGGTTGCGCCTGCGCCCTCTGTAACGAGCTTATGCTTTTCCATAAGTGCAAGGATTGCTGCTGAAATTTCGTCATCTGTTACAGTTACAATTTCATCAACGTATTTTGAGCAAATATCATATGTAAGGTCGCCTGGCTTTTTAACTGCGATACCATCGGCGATTGTTGAAACTGAAGGCAATTCTTCAATTTGTCCGTCCTTTATAGACTTATACATTGAAGGTGCGCCTGCGGCTTGAACACCATAAACCTTTACGTGTGGCTTAAGGGTCTTTAAGGTATATGCAATACCAGAAATTAGTCCGCCACCACCAATTGGCACAATAACCACGTCCATATCAGGAAGCTGCTCTATTAATTCCAGTGCTATTGTTCCCTGTCCTGCAATTACGTCCTCGTCATTGAATGGGTGAATAAAGGTATAGCCCATATTATCACGAAGCTCAAGCGCTTTATTGTATGCATCATCATAAACGCCCTCTACTAAGCAAACCTCAGCACCATAGCTTTTGGTTGCTTCAATTTTAGAAATAGGTGCGCCGTCGGGAAGGCAAATTGTTGCCTTAATACCGTTTTTCTGCGCAGCGAGGGCAACACCCTGTGCGTGGTTACCAGCTGAGCAAGCAACAACGCCCTTTGCCTTTTCGGCATCACTTAGCTTGGACATCTTATAATAAGCGCCTCTTACCTTAAATGAGCCTGTGATTTGTAGGTTTTCAGTCTTTAAATATAGCTCTGCGCCCTCACATAGCTTTGGGGCACGGATTATATCTGTTTGGCGAATTACGTTTTTTAGCGCGTAATTTGCGCGATATACATTGTCTATTGTCAACATATGATTTCTTCCTTTTCGTTTGGAATTACATTAAGCTATCAATAAATTGCTCAGCACATCTGGCAGAGCGATAGCCACGATTTAGTGCAAATGCCTCAGCCCTTACATAGAGCTCGTTTTCGTCCATTTTTATATTGTTTCTTATGGCAAGCTCTTTTACAATTTCGAGGTATAGTGGCTTTGGTGGCTTTGCAAAGAGGATTGTTAAGCCAAAGCGCTCAGAAAGCGATAGGGTTTCTTGCACTGTGTCGTTTCTGTGAATGTCACTGCCTTCTCTATCGCCAAAGCTTTCCTTAACTATATGACGACGATTTGACGTAGCATAGATAACTGCGTTTTTAGCCTTTGCACTTGCAGAGCCCTCAAGGGTTGCTTTAAGCATACTGAAATTATCGTCGTTTTTATTGAATGAAAGGTCATCAATAAAAATAATAAACTTAAGTGGGTTTTTAGAAATCTGAGCCATGATTTTTGGAAGAAGCAATAGCTGAGTTTTTCTAATTTCAATTAAGCGAATACCACTTTCGAAAAGGTGGTTTGCGACAGCCTTTACGGTTGAGGACTTGCCTGTGCCTGCATCACCATATAAAAGTATATTTGCAGCAGGGCGACCCTCTAAGAATGCTTTTGTATTATCAAGCACCCTTTGTCTTTCCTCCTTATAGCCGATAAAGGAGTCAATATTTGTTGTATCAGCACTTTCAATAGGAATAATTTCGCCATCATCTGTTGAAGAAAACATACAGTATGATGCAAAAATACCATAGCCGTGTCTGTGAATTTCTGAAAGCCTATCTTTATATGCCTTAGTAATATCGTCCTTGTCAACGTCATACTCTGGTATTTTTATACTTACCTTCATATCAAGTGCAAAGCTATCACTGCTGAGTGAAGCAAGTGAATTTAAGGTATCAAGCTCAAAGGCAAGTGAGCCTTCAATGCTCTTTGATATTTTTTCATCCTTTGAAACGGCTTTTACATACACGTTTTCGTTTTCAAAAAGTGCTTTTTTAACGCAAGACGAAAGGCTGCCGCCATTTTGGTAAATAAGTGAAACGAATTCACCATATTTTTTAAGCTTTTCTTGCTTATTCTCTTCCTCACAATACTCCATAAAGCTTTTAATTACAGGAGTTTTAAGTATGTCTCTTGTAACCGTGAAAAGACAAAGTGAGGAATATATTTCTGTTATTTTTGACATATTATGCCTCAAAGATTTTCAATGATTTTTTCTGTTACTTCTTTTGTTGTTAGGTATTCTCCACCATGGGCAAGGTCTGCTGTGCGATAGCCTGCGTTTAATACCTTGTCAACCGCATTTACAATTGCATCACTTTCTTCCTTTAGTGAGAAGGAGTAAAGTAGCATCATAGCGCCCGAAAGAATGGTTGCAATTGGGTTTGCTATGTTTTTACCAGCAATATCAGGGGCTGAGCCGTGAATTGGCTCATAGAGTCCCACAGTAGTGTTTCCAAGAGATGCTGATGGGAGCATACCGATTGAGCCTGTTATTTGAGAAGCCTCGTCGGACAAGATATCTCCGAACATATTTGTAGTTACAATTACGTCAAATTGCGCTGGGTTACGAACGAGTTGCATCGCAGCATTGTCAACGAGCATATCGGCAACCTGTACGTCTGGGTAGTCCTTTTCCATTTCGTGAACTATCTTTCTCCAAAGACGAGAGGAATCAAGCACGTTTGCCTTGTCAATGCTTGTTAGCTTACCATTTCTCTTCTTTGCTGACTCGTATGCTACCTTACATATTCTTTCAATTTCCATACGAGAGTAGCATTCTGTATCGTAAGCTTCCTCACCATATTTGCCCTCACGCATACCACGCTCACCAAAGTAAATACCACCTGTAAGCTCACGCACGATTAGAATATCAAAGCCATTTGCTACAATATCTGCGCGAAGTGGACAGTCGTCCTTTAATGCTGGGTAAAGCTTAGCCGGGCGTAGGTTTGTAAAGAGTCCCATAGCCTCACGAATGCCAAGAAGTGCCTTTTCCGGACGCATATTGCCGGGGAGAGTGTCCCATTTTGGTCCTCCAACAGCACCTAAAAGTACACTGTCAGATGCTAAGCATCCCTTTACAGTTTCCTCTGGTAGTGGCTTGCCTGTTTGATCTATTGCTGAGCCACCGATAAGATATGGTGTAAAGTTAAATGTGTGACCGAATTTTTTGCCAACTGCCTTTAGCACCTCAACAGCGCTATCAACAATCTCAGGGCCTATTCCGTCGCCCTTTAATAATGCTATATTGTATGTCATAATTTTACCTCGTTTTAGTTGAGCTCGCCCTTTTTGATTGACTCAATAAGTCCACCATTGGTTATAATCTTCTGAATAAATTCTGGGAATGGCTGTGTTTTAAATTCCTTGCCTGTGGTTAGGTTATAAATAATACCATTATCAAGGTCTGCCTCTACCTTGTCGCCGTCATTTATGTTGGCAACTGCTTCTGGACATTCAAGAATTGCAAGACCAATATTGATTGAGTTACGATAGAAAATTCTTGCAAAGGTATTTGCAATTACCAAGGAAATACCACTTGCTTTAATTGCGATAGGTGCGTGCTCTCTTGATGAGCCACATCCAAAGTTGTCACCTGCCACCATAATATCGCCAACCTCTACTCTTTTTGTAAAGTCCTTATCAAGGTCCTCCATACAGTGAGAAGCAAGTTCCTTGTGGTCACTTGTGTTTAAATATCTTGCTGGGATAATTACGTCTGTATCTACATTATCGCCATATTTGATTACTTTTCCTGTAAATTTCATAATTATCCTCCTTATATTTTAGCTGGGTCTGCAATTTTGCCTGCAATTGCACTGGCTGCAGCAACTGCTGGGCTTGCAAGGTAAACCTCGCTTGTTACGTGTCCCATTCTACCTACGAAGTTACGGTTAGTTGTAGCAACTGCACGCTCACCAGCGGCTAAAATACCCATATAGCCACCAAGGCAAGGTCCACAGGTTGGGGTTGAAACCACACAGCCTGCATCAATAAAGATTTTAACAAGACCATTTTCAATAGCCTTTAGGTATATATCCTGAGTAGCTGGAATGATAATTGCACGTACGTTTTTAGCAATTTTTCTATCCTTAAGTATCATTGCAGCCTCTTCAATATCCTTATATTGACCATTTGTGCAAGAGCCGATAACAACTTGGTCGATTTTAATATCACCAATTTCGTCAAAGGTTTTTGTGTTTTCTGGTAGGTGTGGGAATGCAACGGTTGACTTAATAGCAGATAGGTCTATTTCATAAACCTCGTCATAAACTGCATCCTCGTCTGCCTTGTAGGAAACAATTTCACGGTCGCTTCTTTCCTTTATGTAAGCAATTGTCTCTTCATCAACCTCGAAAATACCATTCTTAGCGCCTGCCTCAATTGCCATATTGCAAATTGTTAGACGGTCATAGATTGTAAGTGATGAAACGCCCTCACCAACGAATTCCATTGACTTGTAAAGAGCCCCGTCAACACCGATTTTACCGATGATATGTAAAATTACGTCCTTACCAGAAACGTATTTATTGAGTTTGCCCTTTAAAACAAACTTTATTGCGCTTGGAACCTTGAACCAAGCCTTGCCCGTAGCCATACCACAAGCCATATCTGTTGAGCCAACACCTGTTGAAAATGCACCCAAAGCGCCATACGTGCAGGTGTGTGAGTCAGCGCCGATAACAACATCACCACTAACTATAAGTCCCTTTTCAGGAAGTAGCGCGTGCTCAATGCCCATTCTGCCAACGTCGTAGAAGTGTGTAACCTCCTTGTCGTTACAAAATTCGCGACACATTTTGCATTGCTCAGCAGCCTTTATATCCTTATTTGGTGCAAAGTGGTCCATAACCATAGTTACCTTTTCCTTGTCATAAACCTTATCTACACCTATTTTATTAAATTCCTTAATTGCAACAGGAGAGGTAATATCATTACCTAAAACTCTATCAAGATTTACTAAAATGAGTTGTCCTGCCTCTACCTTGTCAAGCCCTGCGTGGGAAGCCAAGATTTTTTGAGTCATTGTCATTGACATAATATGTACTCCTTTCATATCAAAGCAATCCAAAGCGCACCATTAATGCGCTTTGGATTACTCCACCACCGAAATGGTGGTGGAATAGTTCAAAATAAAATGTGTTTTTCGTTAGGCTTAAGAGCCAAGCAAGACAAGGCGCACCACAGAGGACGGACGAAGGCAATCTTGGTGATTGTCGAGGTCGTAATCGAGGAGCAACGAAGTATTGCGACGGCTATTGAGACTAACGGTTGATGATAGCGCCTTTGTCAGCTGAACTAACAAGCTTAGCATATCTTTTTAAATAACCAGTTAAATTCTCTTTTGTTTTAATCGGCATTTCTTGTTTTCTCTTTGCAAGCTCTTCGTCGCTTACCTTGAGCTCAATTTTATATTCGGGAATATTGATTGAGATAATGTCGCCGTCCTTTACGTAAGCGATTGTACCACCACTTACAGCCTCTGGAGAAACGTGACCGATTGATGCGCCACGGGTTGCACCTGAGAAGCGTCCGTCAGTGATAAGAGCAACGTCCTTGTCAAGACCCATACCAGCAATTGCTGATGTAGGGGAAAGCATTTCTCTCATACCGGGGCCACCACTTGGTCCCTCGTAGCGAATAACAACAACATCACCCTTAACTATCTTGCCTGCGTAAATTGCGGCAATAGCCTCCTCCTCGCTCTCGTAAACCTTTGCAGGTCCCTCGTGAACGAGCATTTCCTTAGCCACTGCACTTCTCTTAACCACGCATCCATCTGGGGCAAGATTGCCCTTTAAAACTGCAATACCACCAGTTTTTGAATATGGGTTTTCTACTGTACGAATTACTGTTTGGTCATAGTTTTTAGCGCTTGCAATATTCTCACCAAGAGTTTTGCCAGTTACAGTCATAACACTTGTATCAAGAAGCCCAAGCTTATCAATTTCCTTGAGCACTGCATAAACGCCACCTGCTTGATATAAATCCTCCATATATGTAGGACCAGCAGGCGCTAAGTGACAGAGATTAGGTGTTTTTTCGCTGATTTCATTAACGAAATCAAGGTCAAATTCAACTCCACACTCATTTGCAATAGCTGGTAGATGAAGCATACTGTTAGTTGAGCAACCGAGAGCCATATCGGCAGTGATTGCATTTTTAATAGATGCCTCTGTCATAATGTCTCTTGGTCTGATATTCTTCTTTATAAGCTCCATAACCTGCATACCAGCGTGCTTAGCGAGCTCAATTCTTGCAGAATATACGGCTGGAATTGTTCCGTTTCCGCATAGACCCATACCAAGAACCTCAGTTAAGCAGTTCATAGAGTTAGCAGTGTACATACCTGAGCAGGAGCCACAGGTAGGGCAAGCCTTATTTTCAAATTCGCAAAGTCCACACTCATCAAGTGTGCCCGCTTTGTATGAGCCAACTGCCTCAAACATGCTGGAAAGGCTTGTCTTGTGTCCATCGACACGACCTGCAAGCATTGGCCCACCACTTACAAATACTGTAGGAATATTTAGTCTTGCAGCAGCCATTAAAAGTCCTGGCACGTTTTTGTCACAGTTTGGAATCATAACAAGGCCATCAAAGCCGTGTGCCATAACCATCGCCTCTGTTGAGTCGGCAATTAAGTCACGGGTAACGAGTGAATATTTCATACCAACGTGACCCATAGCAATACCATCACATACAGCGATAGCCGGGAACATAATTGGTGTTCCCCCTGCCATAGCAACGCCAAGCTTTACAGCCTCTGTAATTTTATCAAGGTTCATATGTCCTGGTACTATCTCATTATATGAGCTAACAATACCGATAAGGGGTCTATCAAGCTCCTCCTTGGTTAGACCAAGCGCTTTATAAAGAGAACGGTGAGGGGCATTATGTGAACCATTTACAATTGTATCTTTTATCATTTTGCACTCCGTATATTGTTGACGGGAGGGATGACCCCTCCCCTACAATTTTAGATTTTTGATTAGTTGTTGATAAACTTCTCTTCGTCAGCCCAGCTATATAGCTTTCTGATGTCCTTACCAACTACCTCGCTTGGATGCTCAGCAGCGATCTTTCTCATTGCGTTGAAGTGAACCTGGCTACCAGCATCGCTCATATCGAGTAGGAAGTCCTTTGCAAATGTTCCGTCTTGGATGTCTGAAAGAACCTTCTTCATTGCCTTCTTTGTGTCCTCGGTAATAATCTTTGGACCTGTGATGTAGTCACCATATTCAGCTGTGTTAGAAATTGAGTATCTCATACCCTCAAAGCCACTTTGATAGATAAGGTCAACGATGAGCTTCATCTCGTGGATACACTCAAAGTATGCGTTTCTTGGGTCGTAGCCAGCCTCAACAAGTGTCTCAAAGCCTGCTTGCATAAGCGCGCAAACGCCACCACAAAGAACTGCTTGCTCACCAAAGAGGTCAGTTTCTGTTTCTGTTCTGAACGTTGTTTCAAGAACGCCTGCACGTGCACCACCAATACCGAGTGCGTATGCAAGACCGAGCTCAAGTGCGTCACCTGTTGCATCTTGGTGAACAGCGATAAGACAAGGTACACCCTTACCTACCTGGTACTCTGAACGTACTGTGTGACCAGGACCCTTTGGTGCTACCATTATAACGTTAACGTTCTTTGGTGGCTTAATGCAACCGAAGTGAATGTTGAAGCCGTGTGCGAACATAAGTGTTTTGCCCTCTGTAAGGTTTGGCTCAATGCTTTCCTTGTAAAGCTTTGCTTGCTTTTCGTCGTTGATAAGAATCATAATCATATCAGCGTTCTTTGCAGCCTCGGCTGAGGTCATAACCTTAAGACCTGCCTTTTCAGCCTTTGCCCAGCTCTTTGAGCCCTCGTAAAGACCAACGATAACGTTAACGCCTGACTCCTTAAGATTAAGCGCGTGAGCATGTCCTTGTGAGCCGTAGCCGATGATTGCAACGGTCTTGCCGTTTAATTTGTTAAGATCACAATCCTGTTGATAGTAAATGTTTGCCATGATAAATTTCTCCTTAAATATATTCGAATTTAATTATTTGTTTGTTTTGTGGACACCTGTTTTGGTTACCTTTGAAAGAAGCGTGCCCTCTCCTCTTTCCAAGGCTACTATACCTGTACGGCACATTTCGATAATGCCATAGGGCTTCATATATTCGATAAATGCGTTGATTTTGGTTGGGTCACCAGTAATCTCAATGCACATCTCGGTTGCTGTAAAATCAATAACCTTTGCACGATAAACGTCAACTGCTGATAATACGTCTGTTCTTGTCGCCGAATTGTTTTTGATTTTGATAAGTGCAAGCTCTCTTTTAATCGATGAGCCCTCCTCAACCTCTTCAACCTTTTTAACGTTATATAGCTTGCGAAGCTGATTTATCAGCTGCTCCTTTGCGTATCCATCGCCACTCATACAAATTGTAATTCTTGAGTATTCAGGGCTTTCGGTTTCGCCAACGGTTAATGCGTCTATGTTGAAGCCACGACGGGTAAACATGCTTGTTACTCTTGTAAGAACACCATATTTGTTATCAACATAAACTGCAATTACAAATTTATTAGTTTTTTCCATCGTTGCCTCCTTGCTTTTCTGTGATGATATCGTCTATTGAGCCACCTGGTGGAAGCATTGGAAGAACGAACTCATCCTTGTCGATTAGTGTGTCAATTACTACTGGACCATCTATTGCTATTGCCTTTTTGAATGCATTTTCAAACTCGTCAATTGTGTTCGCCTTAAAGCCTACTGCACCAAACGCCTCAGCAAGCTTAACAAAGTCGGTTTTTCTTTCAAGCACGGTATTTGAAAATCTCTTGCCGAAGAACAGGTTTTGCCATTGACGAACCATACCGAGAACACCGTTATTGCAAAGAACTATAACAAGTGGTACGTTATATGTAACGGCAGTGGCAAGCTCATTTAGGTTCATACCGAAGCTACCGTCGCCGGTAATTAATACTGTTGGGTCGTTTGTTGCAATGCGTGCGCCGATTGCAGCACCAAGGCCAAAGCCCATTGTGCCAAGACCACCACTTGAAACAAAGCGTCTTGTTGTATCAAATTTCGCATATTGAGCAGCCCACATTTGGTGCTGACCAACGTCTGTTGTGATAATTGTTTTTGGTAATTTATACTTGTTAATTACGTCAAACATCATCTTAGGCGTCATACGGTTGCCAGCCATTTTAGCAGCCTTGGCTGCAATTTCCTGCTCCTTAGCCTTATAGCCCTCAACCTCTTTTATCCACTCTGGCTTTGCGCTTTTTTCAACCTTTTCTAAAATTCTTAAAAATGAATCGCGTACGTCAGCAACAATTCCGAGGTCAACGTTTATATTTTTATTAATTTCTGCAAAGTCTGGGTCAAGCTGAATTATTTTTGTACCCTTTGCAAACTTAGCTGTATTACCAGTGGCCCTATCACTAAAGCGAACGCCGACACCGATAATTAAGTCTGCCTCCTTTTGTGAAATTGAGGATGCGTAATGGCCGTGCATGCCTTGCATACCAAGAAATCTTTCATAGTTATTTGGAACTGTGGAAAGACCCATAAAGGTACAGCCGATTGGTGCGTCAATCTTCTCTGCAAGGGCAATTATTTCCTCGCCCATTTTTAGTCCAGCTGCGCCACCACCGATGTAGATATATGGCTTTTTCGACTCATTAATAAGAGCGACTGCCTCGTCAATTGACGCCTCATCTGTTTTTGGGAGTGGAATTTTTTCTACAATTCCCTGTGGCTCAAAATCATACGTTGCAACCTGAACGTCCTTTGGTACGTCAACCAAAACTGGGCCCGGTCTGCCTGATTTTGCGATTTGGAACGCCTCACGAATTGAGTCAGCCAAATCCTCAATTTTATTTACAAAATAGTTGTGCTTTGTAATTGGTAAGGTAATACCTGTAATATCAATCTCCTGAAAGGAGTCCTTACCGATAAGTGAGCAAGGAACGTTACCCGTGATTGCTACCATAGGAATTGAGTCAAGCATTGCTGTTGCAATACCTGTAACTAAGTTAGTTGCACCTGGACCTGAGGTTGCAATACATACGCCAACCTTGCCTGTTGCACGAGAGTAGCCGTCTGCAGCGTGTGCAGCCCCCTGCTCATGTGCGGTTAGAATGTGATTAATTCTGTCACTGTTTTTATAAAGTGCGTCATAAATATTAATAACTTGTCCGCCTGGATAGCCGAATACATCAGTTGTGCCCTGCTCGATAAGTGTATTAATAATAATTTCTGCGCCTGTCATTTTCATAAATTTTTCCTCCTTTTGTGAGGGTTATTTATTTAGCATAATATTTACTGCGCTTACAAGTGCTTTTACAGATGAAACGATAATATCGCTATCAATGCCTGCGCCATAATATGCCTTATCGTTATACTTAATGCTTACATATGATGAAGCTTTGGAGCTTGACTTACCCTCAAGGTCGTGCTCGGTATAGCTGTCAAACACGTAATCAATGCCGATTACGTCCTTAATTGCGTTGGAAACGGCGTCTAAGCGACCATTTCCCATAACGACTCGAACATAAGAAACTCCGTTGAATTTTATTGTACATTCAGCCTCAATGCCACCATCCTTGTCGGTGTAAATTGCTTTCTCCACATCGACTGGTTGATTTACGTTTACGAAGTCACGAATAAAGATATCGTAAACCTCCTTTGGCTGTAATTCCCTGTGCTCATGGTCGGATATGCTCTTTACGTGATATCCAAACGCCTCTCTCATCTTAGGTGGCAATACGTGCTTAAATTGTGTTTCGAGTATGTAGCCGATACCACCCTTGCCTGATTGAGAGTTAATTCTGATAACGTCAGCCTCATAAACTCTGCCAACGTCTGTTGGGTCGATTGGAAGATATGGAACGTTCCAAGTCTTATTCTCGCCCTCTCTAAATTTCATGCCCTTGGCAATTGCGTCCTGATGTGAGCCACTAAATGCTGCAAATACGAGCTGACCACTGTATGGCTGTCTTTCGTAAACGTGCATTCTTGTGACCTTTTCGTATACCTCGGTAATTGCTGGGAGATTTGAAAAATCAAGCCCTGGGTCGATGCCCTGTGAATACATATTAAGTGCAAGGGTGATAATGTCAACATTACCAGTTCTTTCACCATTGCCAAAAAGCGTGCCCTCTATTCTGTCACCGCCAGCCAAAAGTCCCATTTCGCTGTCTGCAACTGCACAGCCACGGTCATTATGTGGGTGAAGCGAAATAATTACGTTTTCACGGCAGTTAAGGTTTTTTGACATATATTCAACTTGGTTTGCATATACGTGAGGCATAGAGTGCGACACGGTAACCGGCAAGTTGATTATAACCTTATTTTCAGGTGTTGGCTTCCAAATATTTATAACCTCGTTGCAGATTTCAAGTGCAAACTCCGGCTCAGTACCTGTAAAGCTTTCTGGTGAATACTCAAAGGTAACCTTGCCATTTGCCTTAGCCTTATATTCGTTACAGAGGTTAGCACCGAATTTTGCAATTTCGATGATTTCCTCCTTGCTTTTTTTAAATACCTGCTCTCTTTGAGCAACTGAGGTTGAGTTATAAAGATGAACCACTGCGTGCTTAGCGCCATCAATAGCCTCAAAGGTTTTTGCAATGATATGCTCTCTTGATTGGGTTAAAACCTGAATAGTAACATCGTCTGGTATTAAATTGTTTTCAATAAGAGTCCTACAAAACTCATATTCAGTTTCTGAGGCTGCTGGAAAGCCAATTTCAATTTCCTTAAAGCCAACCTTACAAAGAAGCTTAAAGAACTCAAGCTTTTCTTCAAGTGACATTGGTATAATCAAGGCTTGATTTCCATCGCGTAGATCTACACTACACCAAATAGGTGGTTTTTCAATAAAATCCTTTTTTGTCCAATCCATACTTACACCGCTTGGAGCGAAGTATTGCTTTGAGTACTTTTTACAATTTTCCATAATAAATTCCTTTCCTTGAGCGAGCATGGGATACATTTGGTACGCGTGATAACAAAAAAGCCTCTTTACGCAACTATCCCTGTGCATAAAGAGACGAAGACACACTCCGCGGTACCACTCTTATTTGACGAATAAACGCCCACTCTTGTTCTGTCAATCAACAAAACGCCTCGATAACGGGAGGACCCGTCCAAATCTACTCGGCATATGCCTTTGGGTTGGCAACTCCAGGATGAGACGAAAATGCTTTCCATATTGCCTTGCACCAAACGGCAACTCTCTAAAAGGTTGGCACCTTCTATTTCCCTTCTTTGTCTTATATGTATTGTATTTTATAATATTTACTCTTATTTGTCAAGCCTTTTTTGAATTTTTTTATTATTTATATTATTTTACGCATTATTTTATTATATTTTTGTAGACTAAGTCAACCAAATAAAAGGGCAAGCCCTATTGTGCCTGCCCTTTTTTCAATTAGCATACCTTATAAATCCAACCGTATTTATCGTCTTTTTTGCCCCATTGAATGCCTGTTAAGGTATCGTAAAGCGCTTGTGTCACCGCACCGATTTTACCACCGTTTACATCGTATTCCTTACCCTCGTAACAGAATCTACCGATTGGAGAAACTACTGCTGCTGTGCCACAGCCCCACGCCTCCTCAAGCTTACCGTTTTCAAGAGCCTCAACAAGCTCATCAACAGAAAGAAGTCTTTCGCTAACCTTATAGCCCATATCCTTGAGAACCTCAATGCAGGACTTTCTTGTAATACCTGGCAAAATTGAGCCTGTGAGCATTGGCGTTACAATTTCGCCATTTATTTTGAACATAACGTTCATAGCGCCAACCTCTTCAATGTACTTTCTATGTACACCATCAAGCCACAAAACCTGAGAGTAGCCAACCTTGCTTGCCTTTTCGCCAGCACGGTTTGAGGCAGCATAGTTACCACCACATTTAACTGCACCAGTACCACCCTTTACTGCTCTTACATCCTCAGACTCTATCATAATTTTAACAGGGTTAATACCCTCCTTATAATAGCTACCACTTGGAGATGCAATAATCATAAAGGTTGCTCTTTTTACTGTATGTACGCCAAGTGTCTCATCATTTCCAAACATATATGGACGAAGGTAAAGCGATGTACCAAAGGAATAAGGAACAAAGTCCTTTTCAAGCTCTACAAACGTGGTGAGCGCCTGTAAAAAATCCTCTTCATTAATTTTTGGTAGGCACATTCTATCAGCAGAATCATTCATTCTTCTTATGTTTTCCATTGGTCTAAATAGACGTATTTCACCGCTTTCTGTGCGGTAAGCCTTAAGACCCTCGAAAATTTCAGAGCCGTAGTGAAGAACTGTTGATGCTGGGTGTAATGAAATATTTCCAAAAGGAACTATTCTTGCATTGCCCCAGCCCTTGCCTGCCTCGTAGTCCATAATAAACATATGGTCAGAAAAGAACTGCCCAAAGCCAAGCTCATTTTCTGCAATTAATTTTTTTGGTGAATCAGTTTTAGTAATCTTGATTTCCATAATATCACTCCAAATTTCGCGCGATGTTGCGCAGGTTTTATAGGAATTATGATAGCACACATAATTCTTTAAGTCAATATTTGTCGCAAAAGTTTTTGAAAAATATTTTAGCGTTGTAAAGCATTAAAATATATATGTAGGTTTTTCCCCTTTTTAGGCAAGAATTTCCTTTATTTCCATAGCTGAATTTGCGATATAGGTTGCGCCTGCCCCCTTAAGCTCCTCTTCGGAGCCATAGCCAAAGGTAACGCCAACCGAGTCAAGTCCAAACTTGATTGCACTATTTATATCGAATTTCCTATCGCCTATCATAAGCGTGGTGCTTGGCGTTGCGCTTGACATTTCTATGGCATAGGTCATAACCTCGTCCTTTGTTGCACGTGTTTTTTCGTCCATTGTAGCGCCACAGGCAAAGTCAAACAGATCTAAAATCCCAAAATAATTGAGCACCCTGTGTGCGTATTCCTCCGGTTTAGACGTGCAAAGCACGACCTTATAGCCCTCATCTTTAAGCCACCTTAAAAGCTCCTTGATTCCGTCGTAAAGGTAGCATTCATAAATGCCCTTTTCCCTATAGTATTCACGATAAATTTCAATACCCCTTGTCGCTTTTTCACTATCAAAGCCGTAGAACTCCTTAAAGGACTCGGCAAGTGGTGGGCCAATAAATTTAAGTGCGTTTTCCTTGGTTTCCTTAATTCCAAATCTTTCGAGGGCATAAAGCACAGAATTGGACACTCCCTCCCCTGAATCTATAATCGTTCCATCTAAATCAAAAAATATGGTTGTATATTTTTTAGCCATAAAAATTCTCCTTTTTAGGTGCTATGGTAATGATATCACACACTAATTATTTTGTCAAGAAAAAAGGGTGCTAAAGCACCCCTTTTATTATACATTTGCTTCTTCCTTTTGCTTTTCTTCTATCACCTTGTTAATTTTTGCTTTTTTAATTTTTGAAGCAATAAAATAAACCAAATGATATATTCCATATACTGCTATTCCAACTGCGTAAACTGCTATTGCAACTGCGATAGGAGCAAAGATTGAATACCAAAGCTCTCCGTTTGCAATATAGAACGCGCCACTCTTTTGGAAGAACCAGTCATAGCCAGTATCTGCCCAGCTTTTCGCGCTTGACATATCGCTGAATGCCATATTTCCAAGTAGCGCCCAAAGAGACACTGAAATTATGCAAAGCCCGTATTTATACCAGCCCTTTTTGATTGAAATTTTGGTTTCGCCAGTTGTGAGATTAAGTACACCCCAAGCAAACAAAACGCCATGATATAGCATAGTTTGAATTGTGTTGTAGCAAAATGGGAATCTATCTCCGAAAACTCCACTTGGATATGTAATATACATAAGTGGTCCAACTATGCCAAGGATTACAAGCGGCTCCTTGATTTTTGCAAATAGCTTCGAGTGCTGAGCAAGCACGCAAAGTGGCGCCATAACTGTGCAAATATGGAATGGGAGCTTATCAAGATAGCTATGTATTGATTGCTCCAAATCGCCCTCAAGCTGTGCAATAGGTCTTACAAACAAGTCAAATAAATATATGCACAAAACTAAAATCGCTAACACATCAAGAGTTGTTTTCTTTGCTTTTTTGCTGGCAAAGTATAAGCCAACGATAGCGCCTGCCACTGCACTTGCAATCAAGAAAACATAGATAAAGTGCCAAATTGTAAATGCGCCCGCATGCCAAAAGCTGTCCTCTGCCACCTCATATTCCTTAAGAATTGTATGCAAAAAATTAATCATTTTGTTTCCTCCAGCTGTTCTTCTGCTTCTTCATCCGCTTCGATTAATGGTTTCGCCCTATAATACCAGCGCTTTTGTTTTGGAAGGGTTATTCTTTCAACTATCATTCCGATAACAAAGGCAACCCAAACTCCAGCTAATCCTATGGTAAGAGTATTTACCCAAGGGAATGCGTCAAATGGTACGCTATGTAGGTACATTGAGTTTACATCAGGCATATTAAATAGCCTGTTTAGTCCGTTCACAACCAAGCCGTCAATTAGAAAAATAGTGAGTCCTATTGCAACACCGAGAGTTGTCCTTTTTACTCTTATTTTAACATAGTCGCCTACGAGTAAATATAGTGCGCCGATTAGCATTGTGGAATGACTGACAAGACCCTTGACCACCTCATAGTCGGTCATTGGATTAAGCCCTGGGTTGTTTGCACCAAAGGCACCATAATTTTCGTTTATTAAGATTCCAACAATTCCACATACTATTCCACCAAGTGCAACGAAATGAGAAAGCAAGCTAATAAAGGTGCCTCTCTTTTTTGCGAATGCAACTATGACAAGAAGCCACATACAAACGTTGCAGGCATATGCAGGAATAAATAAGGAAAGACCAAGCTCCGGATTTGTGATTTTCTCTATATAATAATCAGTATAAATCGAGCTAAAATGAACTACAACGGTCAATACCGCCCAAAATCTTAAGAAAAAGTCCTTGCTTTTTTGCTTTTTAATAAGAAATTTTGCGGCAACTAAAATACAAGCTGTAATTACTGCTGATATTACCATATAGAGAATATGCGGTAAATCAAATAACATTTTTTGCCCCTTAAATAATATTATATTTATGCTCAAATTCTAACACCACATCGTGACAAAGTCAACAATTTATTAAAAATAAAAAATAAATTATTAATAAATTTTACACTTTGTTAACATTTTCTATCGTGTTTTTTACATATTTGGAAGCTTTTTGCTAAAAATCGCTTTTTTACTTGCTTTTATTAAATAATTGTGACGCTTATAAAATATCAAGAATGTATTGACATTGCACTTTTCTTTGGTATAATATCCTAAGGATATTTTAATTTGCAAATTTTCAAAAGGAAGGAGCGCTATGAGGGTACAGCTTTCTGACCATTTTACAGTCGGTCGCATAATCAGATTTTCGATTCCACCTATCTTTATGATGGTATTCACGTCAATTTATGGTGTCATTGACGGTCTTTTTGTTTCAAACTTTATTTACGATAATGGCGCATCCTTTGAAGCTATTAACTTTATCATGCCTTACCTTATGATAATGGGTGCGGTAGGCTTTATGTTCGGCACGGGTGGTGGTGCACTTGTTGCTAAGCACCTTGGTATGGGTGAGCGCGAAAAGGCGAATAGCCTATTCTCTCTTTTCATCTACTTGCCTGCAATTTTGGGCATTATTCTTATGATTGTCGGCTTGCTTTTGCTCAAGCCAGTGGCTATTTTACTTGGTGCAGAAAACGGATCTGAGCTATTAAAATTATCTCTAAGATATGGGCAAATTTGTCTAATTGGACTGCCATTTGCAATGCTTCAAATGGAATTTCAAGGGCTTTTTGCAACTGCTGAAAAGCCAAAATTAGGTCTTTTGTTTACTGTTATTTCCGGTGTTACAAACATTATTCTTGACGCTATGCTTGTGGCATGGCTTCAATGGGGAATTGAGGGCGCGGCAATTGCAACAATAATTAGCCAAATAATAGGATGTGTTTGCCCTATAATTTACTTTGCAAGAAAAAATTCAAGCCTTTTACGTCTTACAAAATTTAAGTTTGATGGTCGCGCAACATTGCAAGCGTGCTTAAACGGCTCAAGCGAGCTTATGACCAACATATCAATGTCGCTTGTCGGTATGCTTTATAATATTCAGCTTTTAAGATACGCGCCAGGCTATGGCATTAAGGCTTATGGCGTATTAATGTACGTTAACTTTATATTTATTTCAGTATTTATTGGCTACACAGTTGCCGTTGCACCTATCATAAGCTACAATTATGGTGCTGGCAACCACAAGGAATTAAGGAACGTTTTACTCAAGAGCTTTTTAATAATCGGGATTTTATCGGTGCTAATGTTTATTTTAGCCGAGCTACTGGCAACGCCTATGTCGTATATTTTCACAAGATACGACCAAGTGTTGCTTGAAAAAACCAAGGAGGCATTTTTCTTATACTCCTTCTCGTTCTTATTCTCTGGAATTGCAATTTTTGGCTCATCATTCTTTACTGCGTTAAACAATGGTCCCATCTCGGCAATTATTTCGTTTTTAAGAACACTACTTTTCCAAGTTGCTGCGGTATTTATACTACCACTGCTCTTTTCAGGAGATGACAAGGTCAAGGGAATTTGGCTTTCGATTGTCGTGGCAGAAATGCTTGCTGTTGTTGTAACAATGGTGTTTATACTTGCTAAGCGAAAGAAATATAACTATTAAAAATGCCTACTCCTTCACCATTGGGAGTAGGTCTTTTTTGACAAAAATAAAAATTTCTAAAATTATTTAAAATTACTATTGACAAATCAAAAGTGCTTTGCTATAATAGTAAGGCAATTGGGAAATTGCATAAATAAAATCGAGATGTAGCGCAGTTGGTAGCGCGCATGGTTTGGGACCATGATGCCGTAGGTTCGAATCCTATCATCTCGACCACTAAAAAGACCTACTCTTTCGAGTGGGTCTTTTTTGTCGTAGATGATGATTCGACCTACCTTCAATTTGCAATTGAATTAGGTGCGCAAAATCGTTCTAAGGCGTGGTAGCTCGCTGACCTAAGCCGTGGACGATTCAACGGAACGCAGTGGAGTCATCCTATCATCTCGACCTACCTTCAAGCTCTGCTTGAATTAGGTTCGCCTAGCGAGTGAAGCAAATGGGAGCTCGCTCACGATTTGCGCGCGAAGTGTTACGAGCAATTATTGCAAAGTCATCCTATCAGCCGACCTGTCCAATCCCTCAGTCAGCTTTGCTGACAGCTCAACGCAAGGTACGCCCTAAAGGGTGCCTTTACAAAGGAGCCTTTATCCTATCATCTCGACCAACTATGACTAAGCCCGACACACGGGACCGTGACGCCGACTTAGTCATTTTTGTTTTTATTATAAAATTTATAGCGAGTGCCGAAAAATCGGCACTCGCCTTTTTCTGTCAAGTTCAATACTTTTTAAAGACTCACGCAAATTTATATTGTAAATTTAAATGTATGATGTTATAATATCTTTAAATAAAATTTTACAGGTGATATGATGGATTCAATTGAAATAACCGCGCAAATTTTTGGCATATTAGGTATGATATGTAACATATTGGTGTTTCAACAAAAAACACACAAGAGGGTTTTGGTATGGCAATTTTTTGCGGCATTAGTTTTTGCAGTAAATTATTTTATGCTGGGTGCTGTTGTTGGTGGTATTCTTAATACAATAGGCGCTATTCGCTCGGTTGTTTTTTTCTTCAAGGAAAAGACAAAGGCTAACAGTATTTTTTGGTTAGTTTTCTTTATTTGTGCATTTTCCATATCGTATCCACTTGCATTTATCACTTTCGGCAAAGAGCCAACCCTTATAAATTTTATAATTGAAATTTTGCCTGTTGTGGCAATGATTATTGCGACTATCAGCCTAAGACTTGGTTCAGCTAATGCTGTAAGAAAATTAGGACTTATTAGCTCACCTATGTGGCTAACATATAACTGCTTTAGTGGCTCAATCGGTGCTATTATAAGTGAGATATTAAACCTGATCTCTATCGTTGTTGGAATAATAAGATTCGATGTTATGAGGAAGAAAAATGATAAAGACGCTTAACGGGAAATGGAATTATAGAATTGGCAAGGGCGAATGGACGACTAAAGTTGTCCCTTTTTCCGAGCTTTGTGTCGGTCACTCTGAATGTCAAAGATTCTTTGATTTAGATACAACCTCCGATGTGGTGCTATTAAAATTCGATGGAATAACCTATAATGCCAAAGTCTATCTAAATGATATACATATAGGTAAAATGATACCATATAGTGAATACACCTTTGATATAACCAAGATAGTAAAGGAAAAGAACAATTCTCTGCTTGTTGAATTAGAAGATATAGATGCAAGCTTTGGTCCAAGCGAGGGTTGGGAAAATTATGGCGGTATTATAAGAGATGTATCTATTCATTACAAAAAAGCCTTCCACATAAATGATGTTTTTTTCGCACACTCGCTTATAAATGATTATAAGGATGCTGAATACTCTGTTACGGTTTCATCCCCTTTGGATAAATATCGTGTAACACTATCATTAGATGAGGAAATTATAGATACCTATACCGCTAACGAAGTCAACATAAGAACTATCAAAAATATTAAGCTGTGGTCGCCTGAAAGCCCT
>JAFVWS010000044.1 GCA_017501545.1 Clostridia bacterium
CACTTCACTCGCATGCACGCTTTCCACTTAAGAAAACAAGTTTTCTAGTGTCAATGTGTCCCCTCAAGGGGAAGGCAGATATTAGCTTTTTCGTTCATTACACCACCTCATCCACCACGAGGTGGTCCCCCTTCCCCTTAAGGGGAAGGCATTGATTGTATTTTTCGTAATAGAATAGATACTGCTGTGCAATTCCGGCACTTTTGCCAAGCGCCTTTATATCAACCTCGCCACCAAAATGGTTGTCAAGGGCGCGTCTCATCCAAACGTCAATAGGAAACGCCTCTGTCTTATCAAAGCCGAAAAGCAAAGCGCACGATGCAACCTTTACGCCAACGCCCTTAATTTTATAGAGCTCCTCAAGGGCAGGGTAAAAGTCCATTTTATATATTTTTTCAAGGTCGATTTCACCAGTTAATATCTTGCTTGATGCGTCGAATATGTACTTTGCGCGAAAGCCTGTCTTAAGCGCAAATAGCCCGTCGAGCCCAGCTAAATAAAGAGCCTTAGCGCTTGGGAAGGAATAGTGCATCTCACCCTCAAAATAACACACCTCACCGTACATTTTTGACATTACGCTAATAATTTTCTTAATTCTGGGTATATTATTATTCTGAGAGATGATAAATGAGCAAAGCGCCTCCCACCTATCCTGCCTTAAAATTCTAATTCCACGTGAATATTCAATGCACTTGTCCATATGCTCACTTTTCAGAGTGGTGCTAATAAGGCTATCAATTTGGTCGTAATCCACGTCAAGGGATAAGTATGGTGCCCAAATTTTTTCAAAGTCAGCTTGATTTGCGCCATAGACGTAAATTTCAGCGTCATTATCCTGTGCAAAAACTACGTATTTGCCAAAGGCAACCCCACCAAACTCGTGCTTATGACCATAGAAAGAAACCGGCTCAAATCTAAACGACTGACCACAGTCAAAGGTCTTAAAAATACTAAGAGTGGGTATATTTTGGGCGTGGACAAAGGGGAGCCCTGATATGGTTTTGTGCTCGGTTATCTTATACATAAATAGTCCCTCCCAAAAAATACTTGACCTTTTATAATTATACCATTATAATAAAAGTAAGTCAACAAAGCGAGGTTAAAATATGGAGCAAATTTATACCATTCCCGTAAATGAATCATTTGAAGGCTGTGCAAAAAACGGCTGTGACTGCCCCCTTTGCAAAATCTATGATACGCTTGAGAAAAAGGAGCTTGAAATGGCACTTGGCCCATCTATGATGGAGCCTGCAACAAGAATAGTGATGAACGAAAAGGGCTTCTGTCACGAGCATTTTAAGATGCTACTTGACAAAAACAATCGTCTTTCCTTGGCACTAATTTTGGAAAGCCACTTAGGCGAAACAAAGTCAAAATTGAAGGGGAATTTTATAGACACAATCTTTGGTGGCAAGGCAAACAAATCACTTAAAAATGCAAAAAGCTTAGTTGGTAGCTGTTTTATTTGCGAAAGAATTGACAATCACTTTGAAAAAATGATTGAAACTGTAATTCTTTTGTACGCGCAGGACCCCGATTTTAAGGAAAAATTAAGGTCGCAAAAGTATTTTTGCCTTCCACACTACGCTATGCTTATGGAGTGCGCAAAAAACGAGCTTGATAAGAAAAAATTCGGCGACTTTCACAAGGATATTTCTGAGCTTGAGAATAGATATTTCGACAAAATCACCGAGGACGTTAGCTGGTTTTGCAAGAAGTTTGACTATCGCTATGATTCTGAGCCTTGGTACGACTCAAAGGACGCACCTGAGCGTGCAACACGCCTTTTAAGTGGTGGAGTTGGCAAGGAAAAATGAGAAGAATTAAGTATAGAGGCAAAACGGTTGCTTTAACTGGTGCCTCAAGTGGAATTGGCTATTCTCTTGCTAAGCGACTAATAAAAAAATACGACTGCTTGGTTATCGGAATTGCGCGTGGGCTTGAAAGGCTCGAATTAGTAAAAAACGAGCTTGGTGGGCAGTTTATCCCATACCAAATGGACGTTTCCAAAAAGGAAGAATGGGACGCACTTTATACCTACCTTGAAAAGGAAAATAAAAAAATTGACATTTTAATTAACTGCGCTGGTGTATTGCCAAAATTTAAAGCTGTTGAGAAAACGGAAATTAGCGAGGTTGAAAGCGTCCTTAATATAAATTTAATGTCAGAGGTATATTCCTTTAAGTCCCTTGGCTCACTAATTAATAAGGGTGGCGCAATAATTAACATCTCCAGTATAGCGGCGCTTTGCCCGTTTGGTGGTGTTAGTACATATTCCGTATCAAAGTCGTCAGCTCTTGCGTTTTCTCAGGCACTCGGCGCTGAGCTTAAGGACGTATCGGTCAGCGTGGCGCTTCCTGGCTTTGTAAAAACTGATATTATGAAAAACCAAGGTGCAAGCGAAAAGGATTTTAAGCTTTATAAAAGATTTAGTGCAAGCCCAGACAAAACAGCGAGAAAAATTCTATTTCGTGCAGGCTTTAGAAAAAGCCGTATAATTGTAGGCACGGATGCGCACCTACTTAAGGTGCTATATACGCTATTTCCAAATCGCGCGCCCAAAATTGTGACAGGGCTTCTTCGCAAAAGTGGGCTTGAGCTGTTTTCCCAAATATAAAAAATCACCCTAAATGGGTGATTTTATTTTTATAATTTTTCTAACCTTTCAAGCATGGTCTTGAAATTATCGGGAAGCTCACACTCGAAGGTGAGAATTTCCCCGGTCTTGGGATGAGGGAAGCTAAGTATCTTTGCGTGTAGCATTTGACCGTTTAATAGTGAGGCGTTTGCCCTTTCAAGCTGTGTTTTTCCACCCCCATAGGTTGTATCTCCCATTATTGGGTGACCTATATAGCTCATATGGACTCTAATTTGGTGGGTTCTACCAGTTTCAAGCTCCATTTTTGCATAGGTAAACGAAGGGTATTCAGAAATTACCTCGTAATGGGTAATTGCTTCCTTTCCACCTGCGACAACTGCCATTTTCTTTCTGTCAATGCTATGTCTTGCAATAGGCGCATTTACTGTGCCCGTCCTTTCCCTTAAGTGCCCAACTAAAACTGCGTGATATACTCTTTTTATACCGTGGTCCTTTAAAAGCGAGGAAAGAAAAACGTGTGCCTCGTCGTTTTTAGCAACAACCAAAAGTCCACTTGTGTCCTTGTCAATTCTATGTACAATTCCAGGTCTTATTACGCCGTTTATACCGGACAAGGAGTCCTTGCAGTGGTATAAAAGAGCATTTACGAGTGTGCCACTTTCATTTCCGTTTGCAGGGTGGACAACCATTCCACTTGGCTTGTTGATAACGATAATATCCTCGTCCTCATAAACAATATCAAGGGGGATATTCTCTGGCAAAACCTCAAGCTCCTTTGGCTCCATTGGCTCAATTTCAACCTCATCACCCTCGCGCAGGCGATAGTTTTTAGCCTGCACCCTACCACATACACTAACCAAGCCACTTTCAATCATAATTTGCGCGCTTGAGCGGGTGATTTGTAGCTCCTCGCTAACGAAAACGTCAAGTCTTTTCCCAACCTGCTCGCTTCCTATTATCATTTTTTTGCCTCCTTGTCGGGGGCGTTTTCTAATTTTTCGTTTCTTTTTGGAATTTTTATCTCGGCAATCTCGTCATCGCTTGGGGTGACTACCTCGTAAGCGTTGCCAGCCATTTTTTCGTTTAGCTCACTTGCCTTTTGTTCTGCATTTTTGCGCTTGTCCCTTTTCTCAGTGAAGATTTCATAAATAAGCGTGCAAACAACAAGTGCAGCACCCATACAAACAAAGGCGTCGGCAACGTTAAAAATAGCGTTCCAAATTCCGTAGAAATCGAACATATCAATAACCTCACCCTCGAAGAATTTTTCTCCGTAGAAGGTTCTGTCAATCATATTCGAAAAGCCACCTGCAAAGATAAAGGAAAGACCTATTTTCATAGGTAGCTTATCCTTGCAGAAGGCAAATAGGTAAACTAAAATTGCAATGAGGGCAATAGGGGAAATAACCATAAATACCCACCTTTGACCCTCGCCAGAAAACAGGCTAAAGGACATACCTGGGTTGGTTATATATTGAATACTAAAAAATCCCTCAATAATTTCTATCTCTTGGTATAGATGCATATTCGATGCAACAATCCATTTAACCGCCTGGTCAAGGATTATCACAAAGAAAATTATGCCTATAAAGAGTAGCGACTCAAATAATTTCTTTTTCTTATTCATTAAAAATCCTTAGTAGCTGTAGCTATAATATGTTAATAACGTGGAAAGCAAGCTTGATGCAAATTCAAGCAAGAGGTAAAGGGCAAGAAAGGAAAGGTCAATAGGACAGCGCCTAATCCAGCTTACCCTGTTTAGAAGCTTGCGTATAGGTGAAATAAGAGGCTCAGTTAAAAGCCTTAAGAACCAAAAAAACTTTGACTCTCGCACGGGCGGAATCCACGAGCATATCGCACGCACAAGCATAATGAATTTATATGTGGAGATTGCAGAAATCAAAAACCACAAAATTGCTCTTACAAATATCATTTTTATCCCTTAGATTGTGAAAAACTCTTCGTCAGCATCAGGGGTGTCAAAAATCTCTCCGCTTACGTCTACCTCGCGCGGCGCGATGAAATAAGAATCGTTTGTTGCCTTTTTGATAGTCAAGCCAAGGGCATATGCTGCACCACTTATAAAGTCGATAATACGACGATATAGTGTTTTGTCGATATCCTCAAGGTTTAAAAGCACGGTTCTACCGGCGACTAAGTAGTCAATAGCGCTGAGCGACTGCTCAAAGGTCTTTGGCTTGCAGATTTTTAGTTCAACCTGCCCCTCAATTGCAACCTCGGGTGCTACGTGTGCATGCGCGCCAGTGGTTTCAAACTCCTCGTCCTCGTCCTCAAAGGCATCAACCTTTTTCTTTTTAAATATGTCAAATAGTCCCATAATTATTTCCTCTCTCCGAATATTTTTGAGCCAACTCTTATTAGTGTTGCCCCTGCCATGATTGCATATTCAAAGCTATCGCTCATGCCCATTGACAAAATTGCGCTTGGGTCAGATGAAAACAGCTTGTCAAATAAGTTTTTTGTAAGTGAAAAATACTTTAAGTATTCCTCGCCACACTGGCACCTTGGTGCCATAGTCATTAAGCCACGCACGCGTATGCCCTTAAGTGGCTCAAGGCTTTTTATAAACTCCTCGGCGTCCTCGGGCATAATTCCACCCTTGGCCTCCTCCCTGCCACTGTTAATCTCAACTAAAACGTCCATAACAATGCCTTTTTTAATCGCACGCTTGCTAATTTCCTCAGCAAGGGAGAATGAATCAAGGGAGTGAATAAGCGAAACCTTGTCGATTATATACTTAACCTTGTTTTTTTGAAGCGTTCCGATAAAATGTAGCTCGGCGCTTTTGTCGTAATGCTCGTATTTCTCAAGTAGCTCGTTAACTCGGTTTTCGCCGATAATCTTAACGCCCCTTGAAATAAGATAATTTATGTCCTCGACGTTTTGTGTTTTTGTCGCAACAAGAAGTGAAACCTGCCCGTTTTTGTCAAGCTGATTTATTCTCGCTGTAACCTCGTCAAGGCCCTTGTCAATTTGCTCTTTTTTGCTCACGCTCTTGCCCTCGATAATTTCGCATGCACGTAAAAACGCATCCTCAGCGTCTACGTAAATAGTATGATAATTTTTGTGTCTGGCAAACCAAGTAAGCTGTCTTTTTGCGTAGTGCCTTGTTGCAAGCTTTAAATTGTCGGTTGCTTCTTCAATAGTAGCACTACCCTCAAAATATGGGATTAGCTCCTTATAGCCTATTGCGCCATAGGAGGTGTATTCCTCCTTTAATAGACCCTTTTCCCAAAGAGACATAGCTTCACTAAGCAGTCCTTGGCTTATCATTTGGTCAACGCGTGTGTCAATTCTACCATAAAGGGCGTCTCTATCCTTGCAATTTAGAAAAAGCACACAGCTATCATAAGGAGGGGGAAGCTCCCTTGATTTTTTATCAAGCTCACTCTTTTTTTCGCCCGTGCACTTGTAAATTTCAAGCGCGCGAATTACCCTTACCTGATTGTTTGGGTGAATTGCCTCGGCACTTTCCGGGTCAACCTCCTTTAAAAGGCTGTGAAGCGCTAATGCACCGTTTTCCTTAGCATAATTTTCAAGCTCAAGTCGATATTCCTCGCTTGAAGCGGTGCTTGCAAACGACGAAATTTCAATAACGCTATCAAGATAAAGTCCCGTGCCACCACAGAAAATTGGGGTTTTCCCTCTTTTTATTATATCATTTATAATATTTTTTGCAAGTGTTTGATATTCAGCGCACGAAAAATTTTCGTTTGGCTCTCTTATATCAATTAGATGGTGGGGCACGCCGTCCATTTCTAATTGTGTTGGCTTTGCAGTGCCAATATCCATGCCCCTATAAATTTGCATAGAGTCGCAGGAGATAATTTCGCCATTATATTTTTTTGCAAGCTTAATTGCAAGCGCACTTTTTCCAACTGCAGTTGGTCCAACTATTGCAAAAACTCTCATAGCGATTCTCCTTTCCAAGTTTATTCAATAAGCATAGCATCACCAAAGGAAAAGAACCTATATTTTTCCTTAACCGCGTGCTCATATGCTTCCATAATTTTTTCCTTGCCACGAAGCGCAGAAACAAGCATAAGAAGCGTGCTTTCCGGCAAGTGGAAGTTTGTAATTAAGGTGTCAACCACCTTAAATTTGTACCCTGGGTAGATAAAAATTCCAGTATTGTCACAAACAGGTGTAACCTCGCCACTATCCAAGCTTGCACTTTCAAGCGTGCGACAAGAGGTTGTACCAACGGCAATAATTCTGCCACCTAAGCGTCTTCTTTCGTTTATGATTTTAGCGCTTTTTTCGCTAACGGTTATAAACTCGGAGTGCATAATGTGGTCAGTAATGTTTTCTTCCTTAACCGGGCGAAACGTGCCAAGCCCAACGTGAAGCATAACCGGCACAATTGCAACACCCATTTGGCTGATTTTTTCAAGAAGCTCAGGCGTGAAATGCAGTCCGGCCGTTGGGGCAGCCGCACTGCCGTTTTCTCTTGCGTAAACGGTTTGGTATCTATTTTTGTCCTCAAGCTTTTTTGTAATGTATGGTGGAAGTGGCATTGAGCCAATCCTTTCAAGCACCTCAAATATATTTGAGAATTTGTCCTTGTCATACTCGAACCTTACAATTCTGTTTCCATCCTCGATAACGTCGATAACGGTTGCGACAAGCCCAAGCTCGTATTCAATCTTACCACCAAGCTTAATTTTCTTGGCAGGGCGCAAAAGCACCTCCCACTCGTCAGCCTTGTGTTGCTTTAAAAGCAGAGTTTCGATTTTTGAGGGGGCACTGTTGAATTCAACCCCACTCTTTCTTACCTTTGTGCCGTAAATTCTTGCAGGAATAACGCGGGAGTCGTTTATGACCAAGGTGTCGCTTGGCTTTAGGTAGTCTACTATATCGTAAAAATGCTTATCCTCAATCTTACCGTCTTTGCGAATAACTAAAAGGCGCGAGGAGTCCCTTGGTGTTGCAGGGGTTTGCGCAATTAGCTCGCTTGGTAAATCATAATAAAAATCACTTGTTTTAAGCGTTGTTTTGGGAAGGGTGTTTTTTATCATTTTAAATCCTTTTTCATATGATAATTATCGAAAAGACCTAACACGCGATGTAAGCGCGTGCGTGCCCTAATATATTAATTATATAATACTCGACGGGCTTTTTCAACAGTTTTTGAGATTTTGGAGGAATTCTTATGGAAAAGATACCTTGTCCGTTTCGTGGATGCGCCACTGCCCTCGTTACCCCCTTTAAGGGTGGCGAGGTTGACTATTACGCGCTTGGTAGCTTAATAGATTTTCAAATAGATAAGGGAATAGACGCCATAGTTGTCCTTGGCACAACTGGCGAGGCACCAACGATAAGTGAGGATGAAAGATATAAAATAATTGAGTTTTCAAAAAGGAAAATAAATGACCGTGTGCCACTTATTGTTGGTACGGGCACAAACTCAACCCAAAGCACGGTAAGATATTCAAAAAACGCACACTCCCTCGGGGCAAATGCACTTTTATGCGTTTCTCCATACTACAATAAGCCAAGCGAGGGCGGGCTTATAAATCACTACTCTGAGCTGGCAAGCAGTGTAAGCCTGCCTATAATTCTTTATAACGTCCCCTCACGCACAGGCGTTAATATTTCATTAAATGTATATAAGGCGCTTGAGCGCTTTTCAAACATTGTTGGCATAAAGGAGGCAAGCGGTAATATTTCCTACCTTGAGGACATAATATGTAATCTGAAGGATAGGTATTATATTTACACAGGAAACGACGACCTTGCATTTGTAACCCTTGCACTTGGTGGCGCGGGAGTAATTTCCGTTGCTTCAAATGCTTTGCCAGATAAAATGCACGAGCTATGTATGCGATTTTTCGAAGGGGAAAGCCAAAAAAGCCGTGAAATTCAGCTTGAGCTTTTGCCCTTAATAAGAGAGCTTTTTAAGGAAACCAACCCAATTCCAGTAAAGTGTGCGCTTGAAATTTTAGGGCTTATAGATGGCGAAATACGCCCACCGCTTTACAAATCACAAAGAAAAAAAGAGCTTTCAAATATACTAAAAAGTCTATAAAAAGGCGATGCGTTGTCTATTTTTGTCTGCATAATCTTAATAAAATGCTTTTAATATAGTGTTGACAATGTTCGACTTTTGTGCTAAAATTATGCTACAATATCCCACTTAGGTGGGGGGACTATAAAGGAGGAGACAAAAATGTACTGCCCAGTTTGTGGATTCGATGCAGGAAACGAAAGCGTGTGTCCTTGCTGTAAGTCTGTTATTCAACAGCCACAACAGCAATCCTATCAGGCTCAGTCAACTGGAAGCTATTATTCAAGCCAACCTCAGTATGGTGAGGTGCCATCTAAGGCAAAGGCGTTTTCAATAGTTTGCTTGGTTGCAGGCATTGTTAGCTTAGCAGCACTTGCTTTGCCAGCAGGTATCGTTTCTTTAGTTATGGCATCACTTTATTATAAGGCAACAGCTGTATATGACAAAAAGGTAGAAATCGGTAGAAAGCTTGCAATTGCAGGTATTATCGTATCAGCAATAGCTATTGTGTTCTACGTAATTTTCTATTTGTTCATTTATGGCGAAATTCTGTCCGAGCTCTATAACAGCCCAAGCTACTACTACTATTATTAATGAAAAGAGCAACCGTTTTCGGTTGCTTTTTTGTTGACAAAGCAAGGAAAACATGTTAGGATATAATAAAAAACAATAGGGGGACTAAAATGGCTTATTGTTCAGTTTGTGGATATGATGCTGGTGATAAGGACACCTGCCCTGCGTGTAAAGCAAAAATATATGAGACTTACGAGGGCGAAATTGACACTGGCAAAAAAAGAAAAAATCGTGGTGGAGTGCCAAAAAGTGCAAAGATTTTTTCAATTATTTCTCTTGCAACAGGTATTTATAGCTTGGTTGGCTTAAATATCATTGCGGGAATTGCCGCTATTGTGCTTGCATGCCTTTACAAGAATAAAACCGACGTAAAGGATGTCAAGGTAAAGATTGGCAAAACACTTGGCATTTTAGGTATAATTGCCTCTATTGTCGCAATGATAGTGTACTGTATTTTTATGATTGTATGCTATGTTGCATATATTGATTTTTGGAGATATATCGTCACAGAGGTGTATCCAACCTGGTAAAAGGACAAAAAGCAATCGCAAAGCGGTTGCTTTTTTTGTTGACATTAATAACCAAATGTGGTAAAATTGTAGTATAACTATCTTCTCTCTATGAGAGAAACGCAAAGGAGAGTACTATGATTTGTTTAAATTGTGGCAAGGAAAACCTTGACGAGGCTATTATCTGCCCTAAGTGCGGTTGTGCAACGGGGACGAAAGAAATTCCAAAGGATAAGCCAAGCAAGATGTTTATGGCAATGTCCTTGATTCTTTCGTTGTTCGTGCCATATGGCGCGTTCTTCGGCTTTATTTTGTGGGGCGCAAAGCGTGAGCTTCAGCCAGTAAGCGCAAAGGCATATGGACTATGCGCTATTATTCCATGGTTTATAAAATGGATACAAAGAATTGTTATAGTATGCCTTTTAGTTTTGGCAGTTATTATAGCAGCTATTGTGGTTTACGTTCTCCACGTCAATGGAATTATTGACTTGTCTTTAATAATGGAGGCTATTAACAATGCTATGCAAGGTATGTAATAAAGAGGTTAGTGATGGCGTAAAGGTATGTCCTTACTGTGGCGCCTCTATGGTTGAGGCTGAGAGCGAGATAATTTCGCTAAGCTTTGAGGACACCGAGCCAAAAAAGGGAGCCCCTAAAAGAAAAAGAGGAATTTCAAAAAAGAATTTAATAGACGAAACCCCTATTAAGGTTGTTGGCTCAAAGCCAAAGGTGGCACCAGCGCCTGAAAAGGGTGACCAAAACGAGGTTGTTTCACTTTCATTCAAGGAGGAGGATAATGACCCAACTCCAATTAAGGTGACAGAGGACGAAACCACCCCTGAAACTCAAAGACCAATTCCAGTGGCAAAGAAAAAGCAGCCAAAAAAGGTTGGCAAGCTTACCCCTAACCCACTTGATGAGCCAGAGGAGGAATTTGACGAGGCTGAGCAGATAAACGAGCCTGCGCCTGCCCCTGCAAAGAAAGAGGTGCCAGCTCCAGTAGTGGCTGAAGCACCTGCCGAGGAGCCAGTGGCTGAAGAACCAGTTGAGGAGCCAGTAGCTGAAGAACCAGTTGAGGAGCCAGTGGCTGAAGAACCAGTTGAGGAGCCAGTGGCTGAAGAACCAGTGGCTGAAGAACCAGTTGAGGAGCCAGTAGCTGAGGAGCCTGTATATGAAGAGGCTGTATATGAGGAGCCAACCGAGGAACCAGTATACGAAGAGGCTGTATATGAGGAGCTTTACGAGGAAGTAGTTGAGGAATACTATGAGGCGCCAGCCGAGGAGCCTGTATATGAAGAGGCTGTATATGAGGAGCCAACCGAGGAACCAGTATACGAAGAGGCTGTATATGAGGAACCAACCGAGGAACCAGTATACGAAGAGCCTGTTCTCTATTCTGAGCCAGTATATGAGGAGGCAGTGGTTGAGCCAGTATATGAGGCGCCAGTAGCCGAGGAAATACCTGAGGAAATTGTCGAGGAATATTATGAGGCACCAGTAGCCGAGGAGCCAACCGAGGAACCAATATACGAGGCTGTGCCAGTTGTATACGAGGAACCGGTAGAAGAGCCTGTTTACGAGGAGCCAGTTGAGGAACCGGTAGAAGAGCCAGTAGCTGAGGAACCAGTCGAGGAACCAGTTGAAGAGCCAGTAGCTGAAGAACCAGTCGAGGAACCGGTAGAAGAGGTAGCTTATGAGGAGCCGGTGTACGAGGCGCCTGTATATTACGAGGAGCCAGTCGTAGTTCCAGCTTCTGAAAAGCCAGTAAAGGATAAGGCAAACTTCTTCCTTGCGTTCTTATCGTTTATCTTCCCACCATACCTTGGTATTTTACTATGGGTAAATGGCTACGACAAAAAGCCAAAAGCATCATCACAATATGGTGCGTGCGCATTTATAGGCTGTATTTTAAAGCAAATCGCCGTTCTTGTTATAGGAATAGCAGTAGTTGTTGCATATGCACTTTTTGTAGCTTGGTTTATTGTTGACTCACTACAAAAGGCTGGATATACAATAGTTTTCCCATGGCAAATGTAAAATGAAAGGAGCATCAAGCGATGCTCCTTTTTGTTTTTATTATTAAGTTGGCTGTGTGCAATTCATTGCGATGAGTTCTGAAAGAACTATAATAACTATCTTTCCTTCCTCGTTTACAGCCTTGATAACTGCATATGAATCGTAGTCAAAGGTGACTAATCTTTCACTAAGTGAAAGGGTTGCGTCACAAATAGTGTTTCCTTGTGGGTCATATACTGTTAGCACCTTGTGCACTGGTATAGATGCCTCGTTTCTTACGGTTTCAAGCGTGTAAATGTATCCCTCATGGAAGAATATTTCGATATCGTCTGTGTCGATTGCAAGCACGCTTGGCTCACTACCCACCTTGATTACAAGATATTTTGTATTAAGAGTCTCGGTGTCCTCAAGGGAAACAACAGCGGCACTTGAAGAAATATATTCAAGATTTGCGTCGTTATCCTTAAGTGAGTAAACAACGTTTAGGCCGTGGTCGTAAATTGTGGTAGGAGTTACAATTAGCTTCTCGTTTGCATAGGAAACGTAATCAAGAGTGCCGATTAGGTTGTCGTCCTTGTCGTAAACCTGGGTTGTAAAGGTGTCTCTTACAATATATGTATTGTCGCTTAATACATTAAATACCTTTGATTCGTTTGCAAATGGCAAATCTCTGTATGTGCCGTCATTATAAAGAAGGATTGTAGCCCTTGATGAATTGCCAGAGTAAACAAGCTCCTTGTTGTTGATTAACGTACCAACAGCAACGTTTTGCGCACCGTAAGGAAGCTTTTCGCTTGAGGTTACGCTGGAAAGAAGATAAGGCATTGTAATTTCCTTATATGTAAGCGTTGCAAGGTCATAGAAGAATGTGTCAAGCTTGTAGCAAGTGCCGTTTAATACGTAGTCATAGTTGCGCTTTTCAACGTCTGGTGAATAGTCGCAAACCTTACCACTTACTTGGAAAATAACGTTTCCGTTTTCAAGCGTGTATTTTGAGTAATTTGTGTTAGCAAGTGGGCTTAATGCGTTTGGCGCAAGCTGTTGCGTTGCCAAAAGCTTGTATGTGCTACCAAATACGTAAAGTGTGTTTGATTCGTAGAATACGTATAAGCCATCGTAGCAAGTAAGGTCCTTTATAATAGCAGAAACAATAGAGTCTGAAAGGTCCTTAACTAAAGACATTTCGCCGTTTTTGTATTCATAAACCTTGTCGTCGGTAAGAATTCTACCATCGTTAAGATATGTAATTTCATAGTCGCTCTTTAAAAGCTCCTTGCCCTCGGTTGAGCGTACGATATATTCAGTTGTGCCACTTGCCTTTGTGCCAGCAACTGTGAAAACGTTATCGCCAAATGAAACGCTAACACTCTTATAGAGTGATGAATAAGCCTTTTCCTCAATAGAATATTCAATGCTTACTGAGTAAACGGCCTGCTTTGTGTGAACGTTATAAACTGTGTGTGTTGAGGTGAGGTGTGTTTTTGCCTCGTTTAATGACTCTTGAGTTGCTACGTAAACAAATGATTCATCTGCGCTTTTGTAGCCTGAGTCAATTACGAAGCTGTCAAAGGTGTCAAATTCATTGTAATCAGCCTTTGTGTCCTTGATTTCATCAAAGAAGGAAGGGGTGTCCTCTTTTTCGCCATTATTTGGGAAAAGACAAGAGGTTAAAACAAAGGGAATACATAAAGCAAATACTAAAAGAATTGCTAAAGCTTTCTTTTTCATAGTAAACTCCTTAAGAATTATTATTTGTATTAACATTATATCAAATAATGCGCGTTTTGTCAATTCGCTTCACAAAAAGTTAAATTTTACAAGCGGGAAATAAAGGGTGCACCGAAAGCGTGTTATCCTTAACGGAAAACTTGAAAGCTCTTTCAAATCTTGTTGAGAGCCAGCATCACATTTGTATACACAATTCAGTTGGGCAGAAGCCCAAGCAACCCCACTAACAACAGAAAAGAGAAGATTCGTTTTTAAGCGAGTATTCCTTTCCCTTTGTCTGTTAAGTGATATGCTGACTAAAGCCAGCGTGATATTTTCGCTTTGCGAAAGTGATATTGAAGCCTTATGGCTTCAGTGATATTCTTTTCGCCATAAACTTGCGAAGCAAATATCACTCGGCACAAGCCGAATAACACTGCGTAGCAATATAGTTCGCCGTGTGCGAATAGAACTGGCGTGATACTCCGTTAAGAGTATCACGCCGAACGCACCCTGTGTTTATTTTGGTTTATTTTACCTCGTTTGGCTTAACCTTTGATGCAAGCTGGGCTGGAACCTCCTCGTATCTTACGAAGTGGAACGTAAAGTTTCCTCTGCCCTGTGTCATTGCACGAAGAGCGATAACGTAGTCTGTCATCTCAGATTTAGGAACCTCAGCCTCAACAATTGAATACTTAGGACGCTTTGCATCTGGCTCCATACCAAGCACACGGCCACGACGCTTGTTAAGGTCGCCCATTACGTCGCCAACCATAGACTCAGGCACGGAAACCTTAAGCGTTCCAATTGGCTCAAGCAAAACTGGTCCTGCCGCAGTTAATTCCTTATATGCAAGGCGTGCAGCAAGCTTAAACGAAAGCTCGTTTGAGTCAACGTCGTGGTATGAGCCACCAGTTAAATCGGCACCAAGGTTAACCATAGGATAACCAAGAAGCACGCCACTTTCCATGGCTTCTACCAAGCCCTTTTCAACAGCTGGGAAGTAATTCTTTGGAACCTCACCACCAACAACGCTTGTTGTAAACGTAAGTCCCTCGTTGTCCTCGCAGTGTGAGAATGTAATTTTAACGTGTCCGTATTGACCAGCACCACCGGATTGCTTCTTGTGCTTGCCCTCTACGCTGATTGTCTTTTTAATTGTTTCTCT
This sequence comes from Clostridia bacterium, assembly GCA_017501545.1. GTDB lineage: Bacteria > Bacillota > Clostridia > Oscillospirales > CAG-272 > RGIG2000. The sequence goes on from JAFVWS010000044.1 coordinate 14,601, forward strand.
GTATGCAATCTTAGGCTGAACAAGTGAAATTGATACACCATATCTGTTCTTTAGCTTGCAAACAACGGTATCAAGGTGAACGTCACCAATACCCTTAAGAAGCAATTCTCCAGTTTCAACAAAGTTTTCATACTTAACGGTCTTATCCTCGTCAAGCACCTTTGCAATTGCGTTAGCAACCTTGTCCTCGTCCTTGCCGTCGGTCTTGATTGCCATGGTCATATTTGCCTCTGGGAATTCGATTTTTGCGTACTCTGTGTCTGATTTTTCGCATAGAGTGTCACAAGTATTAGTGTTAGTAAGCTTAGCGATAACACCGATATCACCACAAGCAAGTGAGTCAACCTCGGTTTGCTTTTTACCACAGATTGTGTAAATCTTAGAAAACTTTTCGCTTGCTCCCGTGGAAACGTTTTTAAGAACCATATCCTTCTTTAATTCGCCATTCATAACCTTGAAGAAGGAGAAGCGACCTACAAATGGGTCTGAAATTGTTTTGAATACAAACAGCCTGCACTCACCCTCGCGCTCGATTGCAACGTCGTTGCCATTTACGTCCTTCTCAACCTTTTTGGCTGTGTGACGTGGGAAGGATTGTGAAATTGAGGAAAGAATTGAGTAAATACCTCTCATGCTCTCTGATGAGCCACACCATACTGGAACGATAGAGCCAGTAATCATACCCTCGTGAAGCGCGTTTGCACACTCATCCTCGCTAAATCTCTCGCCCTCGAAGAACTTTTCAAGCATTTCCTCGTTGGTTTGTGCGCAAGCCTCCATAAATATCTCTTGGTATTTTTCAGCTATTTCAAGACGAGATGGGGTCATTTCCTCCTCTTGTCTTTCACCGTTAGGAAGATAACGGAAGCACTTCATTGTCTTTAAATCAACCATCATTGTACCATTAGGCTCCTTGATAGGAATGAAAACAGGACAAAGCGCGTTTCCAAATTCCTCTCTTAGCTGGTTGAATACTCTGTCAAAGTCAGCATCTGGGTCGTCACATTTATTAATAAAGAAGGCTCTTGGAAGTCCTGCCTCAAGGGCGTTATACCAGCCTATTTCAGTGCCAACCTCCAAGCCTGATTTAGCATCGATATTGATTAGCGCTGCATCAGCAACTCTAAGTGCGCTTGCAACCTCGCCTGCAAAGCCAAGAAAGCCAGGACAGTCAATAAGGTTAATCTTACAGCCCTGCCACTCAAGGTTAACGACGGACAAGCCTATTGAAATACCTCTTTTGATTTCCTCTTGGTCGTAGTCAGAAACTGTGTTACCGTCGCAAATTCTACCTAAGCGGTCAGTTGCCTTAGCTCTGAATAGCATAGACTCGATAGTTGCAGTCTTACCACTTCCGCTGTGACCTATTAAGCACACGTTTCTAATTTCATTTGTTGCAAATTTTGCCATTTTGTTTTTCCTCGATTCGTATTAATAAAAAGTAGATATTATATATTTAACATCAACCATAAATTAATTGTAGCACACTTTATTTCTACTTGCAATGTTTTTTGTGCAAATTGTTGCGTTTTTTTGAAAAAAATAACAAATTTTGTGCATTTTGACTAATAAATTATTCTGTTGTATTTTATCTGTACGTGTGATAAAATATATTTGTGGTTAAAAATATTAACCTAAAAGGAGAATTTATGATAACTTACAAGGAAATAAAAGCCAACGAGGCGATAAAGGCTTATATTAAAAAGGCAGATGAGTCGCTTAACGCCCTTGGCTTTACCGAGCATTCCTTTGCACACGTTGGCTTGGTTGCCAATCGCGCTGAATATATTCTTACTACCCTTGGATATGACGAGCATACGGTTGAGCTTGTAAAAATTGCATCTCACCTACACGATATTGGTAATATTGTAAACAGGCGTGAGCATTCTCAAAGTGGTGCTGTAATGGCGTTTCGAATACTTGATAAGCTTGATATGACGCCAGATGACATTGCAACCGTTGTAACTGCCATAGGCAACCATGACGAGGGCGAGGGAGAGGCAGTAAACGAGGTTGCTGCGGCATTAATTCTTGCTGACAAGAGTGACGTTAGACGTACAAGAGTAAGAAACACCGATATGACCAAGTTTGATATTCATGACCGTGTTAACTACTCTGTTTATGAGTCCGACATTTCAATAAACAGCGAAAAAACAAAAATAATTCTAAAGCTTAAGATTGATACTGAAATTAGCTCGGTTATGAACTATTTTGAGATTTTTCTTGGTAGAATGCTTATGTGTAAAAGGGCGGCTACTAAGCTTGGGCTTGAATTTAGACTTATAATTAACGAGCAGGAGATAATATAATGCCAGAAATCTATACAGTATCAAGCCTTGAAAAGGTCCTATTACACAAGAAGCCAAAAACCGAAAAGCGAGGCTCAATGGCGAAAAACGAGACCTTTGCGTTTCAGGTTGCGTACAAGTATAATCGCTTTGCTAACGATATAAAGGTAGAAATAGAAAGTCCTATAAAGGACTTTATCACATATCGTCAGGTGGAATATGTTGCTTGCACAAGCGTTAATTTGTGGGAGGGTGACGGCTTTTATTTCTCAGATAAAGCATATGCCTGCCCTGACGTTTTAAGACCTCTTAAGGGTGGGCTTGCCAAGGCGAGGGCATGCGAATACAGCACGCTTTGGTTTACAGTTAAGGGTGATTTGCCAGCTGGTAAGCACAAAATTAAGGTGACCCTTTACGCACCGTGGTGTGAGCCGTTAAGCGTGGAATACACCCTTGAGGTTATGGATTTTGAGCTTGAAAGGACTAATTTTATCTACACAAACTGGTTCCACTATGATGGGATAGCAAGCTACTATGGCGTAAAAATGTTTTCGCCAAAATACAATAAAATAATGGAAAGCTACATAAAAACGGCAGTTAATCACGGTGTAAATATGCTACTTATTCCTATGTTTACCCCACCACTTGACACGCGCGTGGGTAGTGAGCGCATAACTGCACAGCTAATTGACGTATATAAAAACGATGGTATATATAGCTTCGATTTTGATAGACTTATTTCGTTTATGAGGCGCGTATCTGAGCTTGGAATTGAGTATTTTGAGATGAGCCATCTCTTTACACAGTGGGGCGCTAAGTGCGCACCGAAGGTTGAAGCGTACGTTGACGGCAGAAAAAAGAAAATTTTCGGCTGGAAAAACGGTGCAACCTCACCTGAATATAGTGAATTTTTGAGTGAGCTTTTGCCAAGACTAAGACAAAGACTGATTGACGAGGGACTATATTCTCGCTGTCGCTTCCATCTTTCTGATGAGCCAAACGATGGCTGTATTGAAAACTACAAGGAGGCGTGGGCGCTATTTAAAAAATATATGCCTGATGCACCAGTTACTGACGCACTAAGCCACTATGATTTTTACAAAATGGGGCTTGTTGACGTGGCTGTTTGCTCAACTAAGGCAATTGATACCTTCCTTGAAAATAAGGTTGAAAACCTTTTTGCATACTACTGCTGTGCCGAAAGTGGCGATATGCTATCAAACAGATATATGTCGTACACCTCGCTAAGAAATCGCGTTATTGGAATACAGCTTTATCTAAATAATATCAGTGGATTTTTGCACTGGGGCTACAATTTTTACAATACTGTCCTTTCTGACGAGGCAATTGACCCGTATCAAATTAATGACGGCGCGGGGGGCTTCCAAAGCGGAGATGCGTTTATTGTTTACCCAGGCAAGGACGGCGCGCTTGACTCGCTACGCCACGAGGTTTTCTATGATGGACTTCAGGATATGCGTCTTTTCTATACTTTAGAGAAAAAAATTGGCAGAGAAAAGACACTTGAGCTTTTAAATAGCTATGGCTACAAATCAGGCTTCAGAGTATATCCACACGATGAGGAGTCGCTTCTTAAGGTAAGATACGAGGCGCAAAAAATCCTTGCAATGTAAGGGATAATATGCCAAAAAGCGCGAAAATAGTTGATTTTTGTTTATTTTCGCTTTATAATTAAAATGTAAAATAGCTTCGAAAAAACAAAAAAGGAAGAAAGTTATGAGCTACTATATTCTTTACAACAAATACGCAGGCAATGGCATCGCAAGAGAAAAGGCTGAGGAGCTTGCAAGCAAGCTTGGCGCAAATGAGGACTCAATCTATGATATGACCTCCGCTGACTACTCTACACTATTTACTGATAAAGAAGCAGACATCATTATTCTCGGTGGCGACGGCACACTAAACAGATTTATAAACGATACTGCTGGCTTAAATCTTGAAAACAAGGTTTTCATTTTCCCACTCGGTACAGGAAATGACTTTTTGAAGGACATTGAGGCGGAGCAAAATGGTGAGCCAATTGAGATAACAAAATACATAAAACGCCTACCTGTGTGCGAAATTGCAGGTAAAAGGTCATATTTTATAAACGGCGTTGGCTTTGGAATTGACGGATACTGCTGTGAAGAGGGTGACCGTCAAAAGGCTGCCGGAAAAAAGAATATTAACTATACAGGCATTGCAATTAAGGGTCTTCTTGGCAAGTTTAAGCCAAGAAGGGTTACTATTACAGTTGACGGCGTGGAGCATTCCTATGACTATGCGTGGCTTGCACCAGTTATGTGGGGCAGGCATTATGGCGGAGGTATGATTGCAACGCCAGACCAAATAAGAGATAATGAGGATGGCACGCTTTCAGTTATGCTATTCCACGGCAAAAGCAAGCTTGCTACTCTTATTTTGTTCCCATCTATCTTTAAGGGCGCACACCTGAAGAATCAAAAAAGAACAGCGGTGTTTACTGGTAAGGAGATTATAGTTGAATTTGAGGAGCCATGCTCAGCACAAATTGATGGCGAAACTGTACTAAACGTAAAACGCGCAAAATATACTGCGGCACAACCAGTTGTAAAGCTTGAAAACGAGGCAAACGTATAAAAATAAACAAAATCCGCGAGAGGGCTTTCTTGCGGATTTTTCTATTAAATTAAAATGGTAAAAACATCGAATTTTAGACACTGGGTGGGGCGTTTTAGCGCAAAATACGCACACAGGGTTCGCTTTTCTTAACAAGCACTGTATCTGTGAGTGCGAGTCTTAATGTATGGTTATAAGCTATGAAGCTCGCATTTGCTCGCCGCTGTGAGTTTGCTTCTCAAACGTTATGATATGATCGCTCTGTTTCTTGAAACTGTGCCTAAGGCACATCATAACTTGGTGTAGCCAATCATAACTCTAAACTCGCTGAAGGCGACCATAACTGCGCGCCCGCTCTATGGCAGAAGCGCCACAGGTCGGCACTTTTTGAAAACAAGAATAAGAAAAACGCACCAAGTGGTGCGTTTTTTCACTCTTCTCTGCTAAACAAATAAACAAGCGCCTTGAAGATGTACTGCGCTGCTGCCTCTCTAACTGCATTTCTGCCCATATTTCCGAAATTGATGGTTTTTGAATCAAGCATACCGTTTAGATATACGCCAAAGCAAACCATACCAACAGGCTTAGCCTCTGTGCCACCGCTTGGACCTGCAACGCCAGTTATACCAACGCTTATTTGCGCACCACTTTTTTCTGCTGCGCCCTTTGCCATTTGGCGTGCAACCTCCTTGCTTACAACTCCGTATTCTGAAATTGCCACAGGGGAAACGCCAAGCAGGTCGATTTTTGACTCGTTTGCATATGTGACGTAGGACTCCTTTAGCACAGCCGATGCATCCGGCACTGAAACAAGACGTGCGCAAGCAAGGCCACCCGTGCAGGACTCAGCAAAGGAAATTTTAAAGCCCTTCTCCTTTAAATATGAAACAACCTGCTCCTCATATGACGGAACTGCTTGTAAATTATCCATAAATATTCCTCCTTGGGTATATCCAAAAGTAAATTAGATTTTTTTCTTAATAATAAATATATTATAGCATAAAGATATATCATTGTCAAATTTTGATTGAAATTGAAAAAATTGTGTGCTATACTATTGACTGTAACGTCGCATCTTGCGCGTAAAATCTGTTTAAAATAAAAAATCGACAAGACGCGCTTGCCGATTTGGAGCTGGTGATGAGATTTGAACTCATGACCTGCTGATTACGAATCAGCTGCACTGCCACTGTGCTACACCAGCTTATAACATAGATATTTTACTATAATTAATAAATCTTGTCAAGGGGGTAAAGAAATGAATTTGTGTGATGTATCAACCGTCAAAAAAATTATGGCGCGTTTTAATACCGGTACTAAAAAGTCGTTTGGACAAAACTTTTTAATAAATCAAGAAATTCCTTATGGTATAGCAAGAGAAAGCATTTCTTACCACTCGTCAGTGCATAAGGGCAAAAAAAGCGCAGTTATTGAAATTGGTCCTGGCATTGGCTCCTTAACCAGTGAGCTTTGTCAAGTCTACGACAAGGTAATTGCCGTTGAAATTGACAAAACCTTAATTCCAGTTTTGGAATACACCCTTGGCGAGCATCAAAACGTCAAGATTATTAACGAGGACTTTTTAAAAATAGACCTTGAAGGGCTATTCAAAAAAGAGCTTGACGGCTATGAGGTTAGCGTTTGCGCAAATTTACCTTACTATATAACGACCCCTATCATTATGGCGCTTCTTGAAAATGCAAGGCGCGAAAATGGCACCTCAAGATTTACCTCAATTACAGTTATGGTGCAAAAGGAGGTTGCCCAGCGTCTTTGCGCAACGTGCAAAAAGGGTGATTACGGCGCAATTACTGCCTCGATTAACTATTATGGCGAGGTGAAAAAGCTGTTTGACGTCTCCCCTGACAACTTTTTGCCAGCCCCAAAGGTTACCTCAAGTGTGGTAAGGATTGAGCTTTATTCTGAGCCAAAATATAAGGTAATAGACGAAAAAATGCTATTTGACGTGATTGGTGGTGCATTTTTGCAGAGAAGAAAGACGCTTTTAAATTCACTTTCCAGTGCATTTCCTCATATTTCAAAGGAAAAAATATCAAATATAATAGAAAATTCAGGCTTTGACGTATCAATTCGTGGCGAGAAGCTCTCAATTGAGGATTTTTGTCGCCTCAGCGATGAATTTTCAAGGGAGAATAATAAATAATGCTACTTGGAACGTTAGTAAATACCGCTACCGTAATTCTTGGCTCACTTTTTGGTGTTTTGCTTGCTAAATTTTTTAACAAAAGCAAAAGGCTAAGGAAATTACCGGATGCGCTAATGAAGGCGATTTCCGTTTTCGTTGTGTTTATAGGAATAAAGGGTGCGTTTGAAACGGATAAGTTTTTAGTTGTCCTAATTTCGCTCGTTTTGGGCACCTTGATAGGCTCACTACTAAAAATAGACGAGGGAATTAAAAAATTTGGTGATTTTGTTGAAAGAAAGCTAACCAAAAAGAAAAAGGAAGCACCCGTTCAGACTGAGGATGGAGAAGAGGTAAGCCAAAAAAGCTTTTCTCGTGCATTTGTTTCAACCTCACTTACGTGCTGTGTGGGCGCAATGTCAATTACAGGCGCCTTGAAGGCAGGCATGGAGGGAGACCACAGCATACTCTTTGCTAAAAGCGTGCTTGACTTTATAACTGCATTTGTATATTCATCAGCCTTTGGAATAGGCTCAATTTTATCATCAGTAGTCGTATTTTTATACCAAGGACTAATTGAGCTTGGTGCAGGCGCCCTTGCAGGCATTTTAGAGTCCTCGGTTAATGAAATTTCAGCAGTTGGCTCATTAGTCGTAATGGCACTTGGCTTTAATATGCTTGGCGCAACAAAAATAAAAATTGCTAATATGCTACCAGCTATATTTTTACCTGTTTTCCTTTGCTTGTTGCCTTGCTTCTAAGCTAATAAAAATGCAAAAAAGTGTCACCCTGTGTGCGTGTTTTGCACTAAAACACCCCACCCTGTGTCTAAAATTCGCACTTTTAAGCCTTGAAAAACAGACACTCCCCACGCCTTTAGCGTGATACTCTTAACGGAGTATCACGCAATCAAATCCGTCTTCGACGGGTGAAATCCACCTTAGGCGGATGAAATCGCTTTCGCGATGAAATCCTGCTTCGCAGGGCTGCAACCTGACGGATTTGATTTCATCCAAGGGCTTGACCTTGGATTTCATCTGAGCAAAGCGAAGATTTCATCGTGGTGTAACCACGATTTCATTAAACCAACAAAAAAGAGAGAACGTTTCGGATAGACCGATTTGTTCTCTCTTTCTGCTTGTGTAGGGGTTCCCCGAAACGAATGTAATGAGCTTTGGGGGTTCACGTATATGGGCTTGAGCTTATTTTGTGAAATCAAGCGTCTCGTTTTTGCCACCCTTAAGCGCTATTTTGTAAGAGCCTTCGCCACAAGGCACAGCCTCTACACTTGATTTTAAAAGGGTCGAGTAATCACGAGATGAAAGGGTAATTTCAGTATCATTTTTTGCTAAAAGTGATACCTGCGCATGTGATTTATCCCATTTGATGGAAACAGAGGTGCCCACTTGAGTGTATAGATTTGTTACATTGCCACACTCAAGGCCATCTGGTAGTGCAGGTAAAATATCAAGCACACCCTTAGGTGTAGAATATAGCAGTGATTCGTAAACGGCAGATGTAAAGCCCATATTCGCATCGATTTGATAAGGTGGCTTGCCACAATGGATATATTTCAGAGTTACACCCATATTGCGCCAGTCGTTATGGTAGGTGAATAGGTTTTGACCAGTGCAGAAGCGAAGAAGCAGGTCAAGACATTCCTTAACACCACGTCCGTCCTTTAATCTTGCGTAAATATTCGCCATATGGGCAAGTGACCAGCCAGTTTGCTCCTTTAAGCCAATTACAAGGCGCTTTTCAACTGCAACCCTCATTGCCTCAAACAGCTCACTGTTTTCATAGCCTACCTCATAGCCAGGGAATAGTGGATAAATATGAGATTGGTGTCTGTGGTGGTAGTTGTCAAGAAAGTCACCGTGTAGCCATTCCTTAATAGCACCGTCGGAGTTGATTTCATACTCTGGAATAGCACTAAGCATTTTTTTCCACTCCACCACCTTTTCTTGGTCGGTGTTAAGAAGCTCACTTGCTTCGATAAGGTTGGTCAAAAGCTCCTTTAGAAGTGCAAAATCCATGGTTGGGTTAATAGAGACGCTGATTTCTCCACCACCCTCGAAAATGCCGTTTGGTCTATTCTCTGGGGAGTTGGCAGGGTATGACTTTAGCTTGCCGTTTTCATCGTAAACGTAAAAGTCCTCGTAGAATTGCGCACATTCCTTCATAAATGGATATGCACGTTCTCTTAAAAAGTCTAAATCCTTGGTGTACTGGTAGTATTCGTAGTAGATTGCACTAATCCAAGCAGAGCTACCTGTCCAGTATAAGACGTGAGGCTGTAAATTTTTCTTTTTACCGCACCCGTTGTCCATAAATAGGGGTAAAAGTAGTCCACGACAGCCATATAGCTTGCGCGCATTTTCGCGATAATCCTCTTTAAATTTATCATAGAGGTTGAATAGTGGCAAAAGCGATTCGCTAAGTCCACCACGGCAAGCCTGCCAGTATGCCATTTGAATATTTTCGTTGTTGAAATATGTGCAAGCCCAGGCAGGAGAATAGTCACCATTCCACATTCCTTGTAGGTTTGCAGGATAATTACAGCCAACGGAGGAGGAAATTAACAGGTATCTACCGAAATCAGCCATTTTTTCAATTAGGCGAGGGTCAACCTTGCCGTTATAGCTGTCTAAAAGTAGCTCCTCACAGGAAGAGTTTTCACCCTCGCAAAGAGAGAGTCTGGTTCTGTTAAAAAGTGAAGAAAAAGCGACCCTGTGTGCGTTTTTTATCTCCTCATAGCCGTTTTCAAACGTCAATTTATCATATAAAGCCTCGCCACCGACATGGCACTGATCAGCTGTGATTGCAATAACTATTTCGCAAGCATCCCTGATTCCGAGAAAGCCATCAAATGCGCTTGTGCCACACATATCAATTTTTCTTTGCTTACCCTTGGCAAGATAAATTTCACCATCTGTTTTTATAATTTTTATCATGCCCGAGTAGTGTAGCCCGCCCATTGTCTTAAACTCAGAGTAGATTGCGCCATTATACATCTCGGTCCTTTGCTCAGAGCTTCCACCAGCGTCGGGTAAATCATATAAATCATGCTTTTCAAGCGCAAGCTTTACGCCGAATTTTTTGTCAGCACTAAGCCTTACGAAAACTGCATTTTCCTTGCTGGATGCGAGGATTTCACGGCTTAATTTAGCACCATTTTCCTTATAGGAAACGCTTGCAATACCATTTTCTAAATCAAGGCATCTTTGGTAGTCGGTAAAAAAGCCCTCGTTATCAAAAAGAAGGTGCATATCAAAGGCAGGATAGAATTTTCCGCTTGATGGGCGATAGCCCTTTTCCTCAAGCCTTTTAGTGTAGTAGCTCTCAGCGGTTATATAATCCCCCTTGTCCATAAGGTCGCGTACTTCCTTTAGGGAGCTTGAAATATCAGGGATTTCCTTGTCCTCACACCAGTTAAACAGCGCCTCGTGATTTATTAAAATCCTCTCGTCATAGACTGCACCATAAATAAGAGCGCCAAGTGTGCCATTGCCGATAGGTGTTGCATCGTTCCACCTTGTTGCAGGGTATTTGTTAATAAGTATTTTTTCCATTTTTAATGCTTCCTTCTTGTCTTTAGGCTTCATAAAAACAGTATATCATACCTTTACTTATGTGTCAATCGCTTTAAGCCTTAAATATGCTTGACATTTACATCTGTAAATGATACAATCAAAATAGCTGATTAAATTTACAGCCAAGGAGAAAAATTATGAGTATTCAAAGTGAAAGAGCATTAAGAACAAAGGAGTATTGCCACGACCGCTTCGGTATGTTTATACACTGGGGTCTTTATTCAATCCCAGCAATCGGTGAGTGGATGCGCTCAACGGAAAGAGTTACAATTGAGGACTATCAAAAATATTTTGACACCTTTGACCCAGTAAATTACGACCCAAAAAAGTGGGCTAAGCTTGCTAAACAGGCTGGTATGAAATATGCAGTGCTTACAACAAAGCACCACGACGGCTTTTGCCTTTTCGACAGCCAATATACAGACTATAAGGCAACCAACACTAAAGCAGGACGTGACCTTGTAAGAGAGTACGTTGATGCCTTCCGTGCAGAGGGAATTAAGATAGGCTTTTACTATTCACTTCTTGATTGGCACCACCCAGATTATCCAGCTTATGAGGATGCACACCATCCAATGAGAGGCAACGAGGCATATAAGGAGCAAAGGGGACAACACTTTGAGCGCTACGTTGAATATATGCATAATCAAGTAAGGGAGCTTCTTACTAACTATGGAAAAATTGATATAATTTGGTTTGACTTCTCGTATGACGATATGACTGCTGAGAAGTGGGAGGCAACCAAGATGGTTAAAATGGCAAGGGAGCTTCAGCCTGGTATCATTATTGATAACCGTATGGGTGGCGACGTTTGCTCAGCCGAGCCGGAAATTTATTCAGGCGACTTCGCATCTCCCGAGCAAATGATTCCAGCCTGGGGCGTGCGTGATGTAAATGGCGACCCTGTTCCTTGGGAAACCTGCATTACCTTGAACGGTCACTGGGGCTACTGCGCTAAGGATATGAACTACAAAAGCGCTAAAAACGTAATCAATATGCTTATGGAGTGCGTAAGCAAGGGTGGAAACCTACTATTAAACGTTGGTCCAGATGCAAAGGGAAATATTCCAGACAAGAGCATTGAAATTCTTACCGAGGTTGGTGAGTGGATGCGCTTAAACTCCGAGGCAGTTTACGGCTGTGGCATTGCCGACATTCCAAAGCACGACTGGGGCAGAATTACAAAGGGAGAGGATGCAATTTATCTTTACATTCAGGACACTTGCTGTGAGGATATTGCAATCTATGATTGCCCATATAAGACAAAGGGCGCTGTGTTGCTTGCTGACGGAAGCTACGTAAGAATGCACGAGCCATGGAATGCGCACAGCTACAAAACAAACGGCAAGGTGCCAGTATTTGTTCAAACACCTGAGTTTAGAAACCTAAACGGAAACGCAAACGTAATTAAAATTTACATTGAAAAATAACCTATAAGCAAAAGGGGCTCAAGTAATTTGAGCCTCATTTATTTTGCGCAAAATTATAAAAAATGTGTAAACTGTCGCATTTTGTATTGACAAGAAAGAATTTATTTGTTAAACTAATTTTGTCTATTTTTTTATTTTTAAAATTTATATTTTATTATAGAAAGCTATAAGAAAGGACGGATACGATGGACAAGGAACAAGAGGTTTTAATAGAACCTGTATCCGAAAAGCCAAGCAGTAGCCCCGGTGAGAATATGGAAAAATCCATATCCAGTGTGGGTAAGCGCTATGTTGGCTTTGACAGACTTAAGAAAAAGGTCACGTTAAATAGAATACTAAAAACAGTCTTTGTTGGTCTTGCCTCTTGCTATTTTGTAAGTGCAATTTTACTGCTTTTGGCAATAAGAATTCCAACACCACCAGAATTAAAAAGCCCGCTTATAGGAGTCTCAATATTACTCGGTATGGTGATAGGTGGCTTGGTGGGGGTAGGCGTTTACTTCATTCAGGCAAAAAGCGACATGGGCTTGGCAAAGAAATTCGACAGCGACTTTGCCTTAAAGGAGGGTATGCAAACCTCACTTGAATTTTCCGGTGACACCTCAACAATGAAGGTTCTCTTGGACGAGGATTTAAGGGTTAGAGCGTCTAAGGTTGATACTAAGCAAATCAAAATCAAGAAGCTCCCGCTTTATATTGTGGCACTCGCACTTAGTGCTACTATGGTAATTTCAATGGTGTTTGTGCCGTTTAATGTCATAGTCAAAAAGCCAGAGCCCGAGACACCATTTAAGCTTACTGAAATGCAGGAGGCACAGCTTGAGGCTATTGCCATAAGGGTTGAGTCATCGGCGATGGAGCAAGGCGCTAAGGAGCAGGTTGCAAGCGAGGTAAGGGCGCTTAAGGACGCACTTAAGGTAACAAGCCTTAAAAGCGATGCTGACCAGTTAATTACACTAAGCACTGAAAAAATCGACGAAATTACAAGAAAAACCGGTACAAGCTACCTAATTCACGATATTTTAATTGAGGACGACACAGCCTTCACAAGAGAAATTGCAAGGCTGATTACAATGCTTGACTGGGAAAAATACTCCTCAAAGCGCGAAAAAATAAGAGCGGGCTTTGAGCATAAGGAATTCGGCACTGAAATGGCTGATATCCAAAAGATAAATAAGGAAACTGCAAAGAAAATAAGTGAGGCGTCAAGTGGACTTAAAAGCGCGCTTGAGGTAAGCGGTCTTGACACTGCCGACCCACTTTATAGCGAGCTTTCAGAGTGCGCAATAGAGCTTGAGCTTTTAGCCTCTGACCTTGAAAATGGCTACATAAACTATCTAAATACGGTTGGTAGCAAGGAGGGCAACGGTCAAATTATTGAAGCGATAAGCAACGATATATTTGCCCAGCTTGACAAGCAAAATCAAAGCTACTCAGTTGGCTTTGGCGCATCAGACGAGATACGCAAAATGTTTGGTATGCCTATCCCACAAAGAGAGGATAACTCCTCTGAGGAAAAGCCTAAGGATGAGGGCGAGACAGAGGACGAGGACGAGGACAAAAAGGGCGACGGTGGATATGGCGAGGGCGACGTGTTTGGCTCAAACGACCTTATCTACGACAAGGATAAAAACGCACACATTAAGTATGGCGAGGTAATTGATATTTATTATCAGCTAATGGGTAGCGAAAACTATACAGACGAAGAAAAGCAGGTTATACAAGAGTATTTCGAGACATTATTCCGTGGACTCGAGGAAGAGAAAGGTGAGTAATTAAAATGAATAACATAAATGTAAATAAGGACCTTGAAAAGGTATCAATGTTTAGCGAAAAGGTAGCTAAAATCAAGAATGAGCTTAAGAAGGACGTTGTTGGTCAGGGTGAGATTATCGACGGTGTTATTATTGCAATTGTTGCAGGAGGAAACGTTCTTTTAGAGGGTGTGCCTGGCGTTGGTAAGACGCGCTTGGTGCGTTCACTTGGCAGAGTATTATCTCTTCCATTCTCGCGTATTCAGTTCACCCCAGACCTTATGCCATCTGACGTAACTGGAGCAAACGTTGTTGAAAAGGACGAAAATGGCAAGTTAAATACCTCGTTTAGAAAGGGACCTATCTTTGCTAACCTTGTTCTTGCCGATGAAATCAACCGTGCAACACCAAAGACACAGTCCGCTATGCTTGAGGTAATGCAGGAGCATAAGGTTACAGTTGGTAATGACGTACATAAAATAAACGAGCCATTTTTCGTGCTTGCAACAGAAAACCCAATTGAGCAGGACGGTACCTATCCACTTCCAGAGGCACAAATGGACCGTTTTATGTTCAAGCTTATAGTTAATTTCCCATCGGACGAGGACCTAATCGACATCGTTAAGATGACACAAAAGACTATGGACGAGACAGCAAGCGCTGTAATTAACGGCGAGGAAATCTTGGAGATGAGAAGACTTGCCTCAGAAGTTCTTATCACAGACGAAATTTTGGCTTATGCAATCAGGCTTGTTTCAAATACCCACCCAGAGCTTTCTAAGTCCTGCCCAGTGACAAAGAAGTACGTAAAATATGGTGCTTCCCCTCGTGCAGCACAGGCACTTGTTACCTGCGCTAAGGTAAAGGCACTTATGGACGGAAGATACAACGTTGCATATGACGATATTGATGCTCTTGCATTCCCAGTTCTCCGTCATAGAATGAAGGTTAACTTCACAGCAGTAAATGACAAGCTTGGCGTTGACGACGTAATTTCAATGATAATAAAGGAAACAAAAAAGGTTCGTTAAAATGAGTAAATTCACAATAGACGAGGAGCTTTTGGCGCAGATAGAGTCGCTACAAAGCCTTCTCAAAAACAACGTTGCCGGTATGTTTGGCGGAAACCGTCAATCAAAAAGCTTCGGTTCATCGTGTGAATTTGCGGATTATCGTGACTATCTCCCAGGAGACGACATCAATAGAATAGACTGGAATGCGTATGCCCGCTTTGATAAGCTATACGAGAAGCTATATTACGACGAAAGGCAGATGCATACAAGAATTTATATTGATGCAAGCCGTTCAATGGTCCACGCAGACGACTCAAAGGCGCAGGCGTCACTAAGAATTGCCGCTTGCCTTGCTTATTTGTCCGTTTGCGAAATGGATAAGGTTTCAATTTACGCAATCCACGGTGATAAAATTGAGGAAATAATCTCCTCTATGGTTGGTAAGGAATCCTACATTAGCGCAATTAACAAGCTAAACGACGTAGAATTCTATGGTGACAGCCGTATAAGTGAGGCTATTTTGCCAGCCAAGGTAGGCAGGGGAGATGGCTATTCAGTAATTATTTCCGACTTTTTAACCGATGATAATTATGAAAATGCGATTGACCACCTCGTGTCAAAAAAGAGGGACGTTTTGTGCGTTCAGGTGCTTTCAGCAGATGAAATCAACCCTCAAATGAGAGGAAAGATGCATCTTTTTGACTCCGAGGACACAAATAAAACATACCGTAAAAAGATTGACAGGGACATTGTAAGGGCCTATAAGGAGGCCTTGCGCTTTGTCATCGAAAGAATCAAAAATTATTGCCAAGCGCGTGAGGCTACCTATCTTTTAGCCCCTGCAAACGCAAGCCTTTTTGATATCTTCTTTGGTACAATGATAGATTTGGGGGTGCTTAAATGAGCTTTATGTATCCTCTATGCCTTCTTGCCCTTTTGGGTATTCCGGCAGTAATAATAATCTACATTTTAAGAAGCCAATATACTGAGCAAACAGTAAACTCAACCTATATATGGACACTTAGCGAGAAGTTTTTGAAGAGAAGAAACCCACTTAGTGGACTAACAGGAATTATTGCGCTTATTTTACAGCTTCTTATGGTTCTTTTAATCACGCTTGCCTTAGTAAAGCCGATTATTACGCTTAAGGACGCGGCAAACGAGTATTGCTTTATTCTTGACGCATCAGCCTCAATGAATATGTCTGACGGCGAAAAAACACGCTTTGAAAAGGGCAAGGACGAGATTGAGGACGTAATATCCTCATCCAAGAGAGGAAGCGAGTACACCCTTATTTACGTAAATGACGAGGCAACAACCATTTACGAGGGGGTTTCAAGCAAAAAAACAGCACTAAAGCTTCTTTCAGAGCTTGAGCCATCATATGCAGGCTCTAATATAGACTCTGCTAAAATGATAGCACAGGAGTTCTTTAATAAAAGCCCATCAACCGAGACCTATTTAGTGACGGATAAAAGCTATAATATGCATCAAAACGTTACTATAATTGACGTTTCTGGCGATGAAAATAACTATGGAATAACAGACGTTATATGTCAGGTTAACACCGAGATTGACGGCACAAGCGTGCTTACAGTCGGTGGCAAGCTAAATTCCTACAAAAAGCCAACCTCTTTAAGGGTTGAGGCTTACGTTGACGGGGCAGATGCGCCAAGTGGCAGTGGGGAATTTATGATTTTACCAACCACCGACGGCACAGAATTTGAGCTAGGAAAAATCAAGCTTGACAAGCCAAGCTATTCAAGCGTTAGAGTCGTAATAGCAAACGAGGACGCGCTTTTTTCTGACAACGAGGTAATAATTTATAATGCAAAGAACGAAAAGCAGTATAAAACTATTATTGTAAGCGAGGCGCCATTCTTCCTTGAGGCATCAATTGATGCAGTTGGTGACTACGACGTTATATCTGTAAGCCCAGAGGAATTTGAGGCTAAATACAAAAATAGTAGCTTTGGTCTATATATCTTTGATTCCTACGTGCCAGCAGAGCTACCACAAAGTGGCACTGTTTGGATGATTAATGCAAATCAAAGCGTTAGTGGCGCAGGATTTAGCTATCGCTCTGAGGTTGTACTTAAGGAGCCTTGTGATATGGAAAAATCAACCTCGTCACAAAGCACGATAAGGGCGCTTCTTAAGGGCGTTAACGCAAAGGACTTATACCTAATTAAGTATCTAAGATACAGCACAAGTGGCGATTATATGACGCTTCTTTCAACAGATGGTATTCCACTTGTGATGGCAGGTGAAAACGACTTCGGCAATCGTATGGTTTTGTTTGCCTTCGATATTCACGACTCAAACATCGCCCTAACAGGTGATTTTGTAAGCCTTGTTGACAATTTAATTAACTATTCCTTCCCATCAGTGCTTGATAGCACAAGCTACATAGCTGGCGAGGAAATAATAATTAACACAGTTGCAAACTGTGAAAGCGTTAAGGTAATTTCCCCATCGGGTAAGACAAAATACCTTGACACACAAAAGACTATGAACACATACGTGCTTGGCGAAAGTGGCACGTACACGGTTGAGGTTAATGCTGGCGGCTCGATAAGGACACACAGCTTCTTCTCGGAAACTCCATATGGTGAAAGGGCGCCTAAGACGGTTGAGCAAAACTTCTCAATAATAGGCACGCCAAGCCGTGACAGGCTCGATGGAGAATTTGACCCAACTATAATTATTTTTGTTTTGATAGCACTTATTTTTGCGGCGGATTGGATGGTGTATATGTATGAGAAGCGTCAACTTCGATAATCCATATTTACTCCTAATTGCCATTCCACTTTTGCTTCTTGTAATTATCCCATTTGTGATAGCTATAAGAAAGGAAAACAGGCAAAAAAGCGCAGTCATTTCGCTTGTAATTCACATTGCTATTGTTGTTTTGGTTACCCTTGCCGCAGCAGGTGCCAAGGTGACAACAGTGCTAACTGAAACTAACGTTTACGTAGTAGCAGACGTTTCATATTCATCGGAAAGAGAGCTTGATTTGGTTGATGAATATATCGACGAAATCAAGGACAACCTACCAAGAAATACCAAGCTTGGTGTGGTTTGCTTTGGTAAGGATTCTGTCGTTTTATATAAGCCGGGCGAGGAAGGAAGGAGCGTTAAGGAGGCTTTAGTTGATAATTCAGCTACTGATATTGTCTCAGCGCTTGAATATACCTCGGGACTATATAAGGACGACGTGATTAAGAAAATGGTGCTTATTACCGATGGTAGAAGCACTGACCCAGATAGTAGAGGCAGGCTTGTTGCCCAAATGGAGGCGCTTGAGAGTAAGAATATAACGCTTGACGCAATCTTCGTTGACAGCACAATCAGTGATGAGGAGATGGAGGTTCAAATTTCCGATTTACAAAGCGTTAAAAAGACTTATCTTTCACAAAGGAGCGAGGCTAAGCTTCTTTTGCAGTCAAACTATGAGGGACAGGCAAGGGTTACCTTGTCAGTAAAGGCGCCAAACAGCGATTCTTACGTTGAACAGCCATATACTATTGAGGACATAACCTATGGTTATAATTTAATAAAGCTTCCACTTATCTCAGATGAGGCGGGCGTTTACGATTATCGCGTATCTGTTACAGCAGAAAGCGACATATGCGACAAAAATAACGTATATACCTTTACTCAAGAGGTTGATGAAAGCCTTGACGTGCTTCTTGTTACAGAAAAGCAAGAGGACATTGACCAAATAACTAAGCTTCTTGGAGAAAGGGCGACTATAACCTCTGTGCTTGTTAAAATGGGCAAGCCGGTTACCAATTTGCCTTATACAGTAGAGGAGCTTTCAAAATACGACGAGATTATTCTTTCTAATATTGATATTAGAGAGCTACCTAACGTAACGTCGTTTATGTACGCAATTGAGCTTGCGGTTTCTCAGTACGGAAAGTCGCTTACAACAATTGGCAACCTTGAGCTTCAAAACAAGGATGACAGTATTCTTGGCGACCTTGGCGAAATGCTTTCTATTAACTACGGCAACTCAAATAGCGATGCTAAAATGTATACAATCGTGCTTGATACGTCACATAGTATGAACCAAGCATATAAGCTAAGGGCAAGTAAGGAGGCAGCAAAGGCGCTTCTTTCACTCCTTGGAGATGACGATATTGTTTGCCTTATTACATTCTCTGGCGATGTTGAAACAACACAGCCACCTGTAAGGCTTGGTGACAAGCGTAATCAGCTAAACCAAATGATTGACGATATAAAGCCATCACAGGGCACGTTCCTTGGTACGGCTCTTTCACGTGCAAATACAGTAATGAAGGGCTATAGCTACAAGGAAAAGCAGGTTATGCTTATCTCCGACGGTAAGACAAACTCCTATGACTTAAATCCACGCACCATTGCAAAGGATATGAAGTTTAATGAAATAGTTGTTTCAACTATTAACGTGGCAACCGCTGATGACGAGCCAAGGACGCTTCTTGAGGACATTGCAACCATAACTGGTGGTAATGCGTTCTTTATGGAGGACGTTGAGGCGGTTGAGGACCTAATCTTTGCCGAGATTGCCGATGAGGTGACTGAAGCAATTATCGAAAAGGAAAGCCCGGTTTACATTGAAAAAATGAAGGACGGCTTGATTTCTGGTGCTGACGGCGCAGAGGATGATATTATCTCAGTGCCAAGCATCTTTGGCTTTGTACAAACAAATGCAAAGCTTGACGCAAACGTGGTTTTAACAGTTGACTACGAAAGAGAAAGCTCAATAATTCGTGTTCCACTTTACGCATGGCGTGAGTACGGAGAGGGCAAGGTTTCAACCCTTACAACAAGCCTCTCTGGCGCTTGGACAGCAGGCTGGAGCGATGAATTTAAGACGCGTCTTCTTGAAAATATGCTAAGTAGCCATCTACCAGAGGAAAAAATTGACCATCCATATAAAATCGAGGTAAGCCATAACGGCTCAAAGACTACAGTTTCACTTACCCCTGCATACCTACGTGCAGACGGCAGGGCAACAATTGCTTTAACCACCCCAAGTGGAGAGGTTATTGAAAACGAGCTTATCTTTGATATGCAAAAATATTACTACACCTTCAAAACCGAGGAAATAGGAAGATACGACATATCAGTAAATTACTCGTATGACGAAAGCCCAGAGGGAATCAGCGAGGACTCCTTCTTTAATATCTCATACGCGCCAGAGTACGATATGTACGCAAGCTATTCAGCCTCAAGCCTACACGCATTTGTAAACGGCGAGGTAAAGGAGGGTGAGGCGATAAGGATTGAAAACGACAAAAACAAGCTTGCAACCTACGAGTATTCGTTTGTTATTGCGTTCTTAATTATCGCTATGGTTCTCTTTATTGCCGATATTGCAATAAGAGTTCTTAAAATAAGAAAAAAGCCAAGGGTAAAGGGGGATAAGAAATGAAAATGAAGAGAATTTTATCATTAATTTTCGCATTAATATTTATTCTTTCCCTTGTATCCTGTGGTACGTACACTCCACCTGCGACAACTGACACCGAGGGCACAAATGATACAAATACAGACACAGGTACGGGCGAAAAAGAGGACGTTACGTACTCGGACAGCGCATTTACAGTGTCACTTCGCTATCGTGGGAATACATATATTCCAAGTGAGGATATATATGCAATCTGGACTGGCGAGGGCAAAATTGCCTCCTCTGAATTTAACAAGGAGGGCATAGCTGGCGTTGAGGGGCTTGACGGCGACTATCGCGTTACCTTGTCAAGCGTGCCAGAGGGAGTTGCCTACAACCCTAACGCTTACACATCAACAAATGATGAAAGAAATCTTGTAATTGACCTTTACGACATTCAAAAAACGACAGGCAAGGGCACGGACCTTTACAAGGCAATTTCTGTTACCAAGGCTGCTGTTTATCAGGTTAAATTAAATAGCCAAACACATATAGTTTACTATGAGTTCAGACCAACCGTTGCTGGAATGTACACAGTGGAAAGCTGGATGGATACAACAGCAGAGAGGTTCAACCCATATTGCGAATCATATAACGGAACCTTCGCAGCAAAGTTCTTTGATGAAACAATAGACGGTGGTGGTAAGGAAGGCATTTACACAAAAAACTTCAAGGACACAATTGACGTTTCTGAGGATATGCTTGGTAATGTTTTGACCTTCGGAATTCACGTTGATGCAAAAAATCAAGATAACTTCCCAGTTACAGTTACCTTTGCTATTCAGCTGAATGGTGGCTTCGATGGCTACGATTATGGTGAATACGATATGTACGTAATGCAAGAGGATGAAAAAACGTACCTTTCTGGTATGAAGGAGTACGGTGAGGATTACGAATTTGTCGAGGCAGTGGTTGAAATTCCAGGCAGAGAAAACGCATATCTCTACGATGAGCGCTATTATAGGCTTTGGGAAAAGGAAATGGGAGGCGACAACCTTTACCACGTTTACGACGAGGAGCTTTACCCCGAAACGGGTGGCTATGGCCCTATACTTTATGCCTATATTTCCTCACCCTGCAAATATATAGACAGGGCATTTACCTTTATAGAGCAGGAGTCAAAGCCTCTTTCTATCACCTATCCAAATGGCACAAAGATAAACTATAAGCACTTTATAGAGGGCTACACTGCCCTTGCTACAAGCAATGAGCCACTTTATAATGGCGGAAGCTATTATTGTGACGAATATTGTCCTTGCCATCCGGGTGGTGGCGCTGGAATGGCTTGCACAGCTGAGTGCGAAAAATGTATTCCTGATTGCAGACGCATAAAGCCTGAAAACATCGGCTTTGAGGGCATACAACAGTATGCAAACTCCGACGGAGTAGTTGCTGTAACGAAGGAAATCAAAGACTTTTTATACTATTTTAGTATAAACCAAAGATACTTTGCCGATGGCGAGGGCTGGGTTGAGCTTGTAGGCTTAACCGAGGTGGTTGACGGCGTTGAGGTTAGCTATACAGTTGACTCAAACGATGCATCACAATGGTTATTTGCATGCGGTTATTATAAAAAAATCAACTAATTTTCACTAAATTTTCAAAAATATGTGGAAATTAGTAAAATCGTATGCTATAATATATTTTATCATAATATATTTTAAAATTATTTAGGTTTCGATTTTGAAATATATACAAAAATTTTAAGGAGGTCCTTTTAATATGAAAAGGAAACTTGCACTGATTTTGTGTGTTGTTGCAGCTATTGCAATGATATTTACTCTTGCATCATGTGGCGAAGAGAAATGTGAACACACATATTCAGCTGATTGGTCATCCGATGAAAATGGTCACTGGAATGCAGCAACCTGTGGCTGTGAGGGCGAAATCAGCAACTACGGCATTCACGCCGATGAAAAAACTCTTGGCGAGGACGGAAAGCTTACAGCTGGTAAGGATGGTCTTTGTGACACATGCTCTTACAAGCTTTGTGAGGAGCACAAATACGCTACAGAGTGGTCAACAAACGAAACAAATCACTGGAACGCTGCTACATGCGGATGCGACGTTAAGGACAACGACGCTAAGCACGTTGACGAAAACAAGGACGGCAACTGCGACGAATGTAAGTACGTAATCTGTGATCACTCACCAGTTGATGCTTGGTCAAGCGACGAAACATACCACTGGAAAGAGACAGATTGCGAGGATTGCAACGTTGACGTTGCTCTTAAGGGTGAGCACGCTGATGAAAACGAAGACGGTCGTTGCGACACCTGTGGCTACGTTACAAGCTTTGACTACGTTTTAAAGAGCGTAATTGAGGGTCTTGATAGCGAGGCTTGGTTTGGCGTTAACTCTTCAGTAGTTCTTGAAAATGGTGAAGAGACATTTACAAAGGTGTTCGATAACTACACAGTAGTTAAGGACGCATTTGGCAACACAAAGTACTACTCATATTATGGCGAAAACGATGCAAATCTATTTGTAGTATATGAAACTGATTATGGTACATTCAGAAACCTCGACGCTGAGGAAATTGAAGGCGTTGCAGCATACGAAATCGTATTCTACAAGGTTGTTGCTACAAACCACGAGGATATGATTAAGGGTCTTTATAGACTCGCTATGAATGGTAGCGTTGATGGTGATGGAGAACAAGATGGTTACTCATACGGTCTTGTTAACACAATTGATGAGGAAGCAGGAAAGTACTCATTTAAGTTCCTCTTTACAATCTACGAATCAGCTTATGAGGTAAGCGTTGAATTCGAGGTTGATGCTGAGGCAAACGCTGTTAAGAGCGCTACAATTACAATTGACCTCTACGACTTAGCAGACGTTACAATTGATGAAGAAAACCTTACATACACAGTTAATGAGGATGCTGAGGCAATCTCAACAAAGTATGAAGCTACACAAACATTTGGTGACCCAATGTCTTCAGAGGAAGCACCAAACCCACATCCAGCAAGCAAGTATATAATTGACGACCTTAAGTTTGTTAACGAAGACACAAACGAGGAAATCGAGGAAGGCGACGTAGTTGAAATTCTTGCTGGCTATGAAAACAAGCTCAATCTTGTTCTTTCAGAGGATCTACTTGATCTTGCTGACTTCCAGCTCTTTGAGGTAACAACAGAGCTTACAAAGGGTGGAATGAACTATCCATTCTCACTTTATGGCAATACAGCTGGCGAGTTCGCAGTTGAAATTTCAAACGGTCTTGACACACTTTCATTCACAATTAAGGTTTCATATGTTGCTCCTCAAACAATGAGCACATTTGCTATCAATGTTGACTCAGGAACAGGCACATCTGAAAGTGAAGTGACAATGTATAATGGTCAATCACTTATGGTAAATGCAGTTGTTTCACAAGGCTGTGACCCAACATTTACAGCTGAGGTTACAGTAGGTAAGGACGCAGCAGTCTTAGCAAAAAATGAAATCGGCACATACACATTCAAGCCATTAATGGCTGGCGATTATGAAATTGAGCTTACATCAAGCGTAGCAAGCGACGTTACAGCAACTCTTAAGGTTACTGTTATCGACCCACCTACAATTGAAGAGGTTTTAGACGGCGAGTACGAGGGTACATCCGCCAACAACTGGATTGATATCAATGCTGAGTTTGGCGCAGAAAGCACAGTTGTTATCACACTTGATGGCGAGATAAGAAGCTGGGACAATGAAACCATGACACAGGTAACAACAGACGTATCTGGTACTGCAACATATACATATGTATACAATGAAGAAACAGGCGCGCTTGCTCTTACAAAGACAGAGGGCGATGATCTTATCGTTGAAGAGGTTTACGTTGAAAACTATAAGGTAGTAGTTAAATTGACAAACGACTTCCCATGCAAGCTTGAAAAGGTTGTAGAAGAACCAGAAACACCAGCTGGTAGCGCTACAGAGAGCCCAATTAAGGTAACAATGACTAACGCATACACATACTGCTATGATTACGCATTTACATTTGTAGCAGGTGAGGCTGGCACATACACATTCACAGTTCCTGTAGGTTTCGGCGTTTTTAGCCAAAAGGAATATGATGCATATGGTAACCCATATGTTGATTTCCAAATGGATCAAGGTGGAACATTTACACTTGACCTTGATGCAGGTGAAAGCGTAGCGCTTCTCTTTGGTTCAAAAGAGGCTAAGGAATATGAGCTTGCATTCACATACTCAGCATCACAAGGTGGTGGAGATGTTGACGAGCCAGATACACCAGCTTCAGGTAGCGGTACACAGGCTGACCCATTCATTATTACAGAATCTGGTAACTACGTAGCAGACTATGTAGGTGGCGGCTGGACAGTATTCACATGGTACCAATATACAGCAACAGCTGATGGCAATGTAGTATTTACATATACAGGAAACGGAACTTACTGGTTGAGCTATGGTACAAATCCTGATGCTTTAGATGGAGTAGGAAGCACGGCAGTTGGCGGAGTTTATACAATTCCTGTAACTGCAGGCGACGTTCTATTCCTTGCAGTTCAAGAATACAACGGTACAGCTTGTGAAATTCCATTCACAATTGAACTTCCTGGCGCAGGCGCTGGTGAAGACGAAGAGCCAGAAACAACAGGTACAGCTCTTACAATCGGTAATAATAATATCGAAGGCACAGACATAACATACACATACACAGCAGATGCAGATGGTAAGCTTTCACTTTCTTGTGGAAATGCTGTTATGGGCCCTGTTTCAATCACATGCACAGTAAATGGCAATGACGCTGGAGAAGTAGTTCTCGGTGGTGAAGCACTTGTTCTTGACCTTAAGTCAGGCGATAAGGTTGTTATCACAGTAACAGCATCAGGCTATGCAACATTAAATGCAGCCTGGGCAGGTGAGTCCAGCACAGGCAATGCTACACTTAATATGGGTAACACCTCAATTGAGGCTGCTGACGCAACATACGAGTATACAGCAAGCGCTGATGAAACTCTTGTTCTTTCGGTAGGTACAGCTGTTATGGGCCCTGTTACTGTAACATATTCAGTTAACGGTGGCGATGCAGTTACACTTGAGGCTAACGTTCCTGCAAACGTTGCACTTACAGCAGGTGATAAGCTTGTAGTATCAGTAACAGCTACTGGTTATGCTACACTTGCAGTAACAGTTGCAGGTGGTGAGGCTGAAGAAGAGAAGAATGTGCTTGTTGTAGGTGAAAACACAGTAGTTATTGGTGAAGACCAAATAACCGATGGTGTTGATTATGAATTTACAGCAGGCGTTGAAGGTAACTATACAGTAACAGGTGACCTTCTTGCTATCTTCTTTGATGAAAACGGAACAAGACTTGGTGCTGGCATGGTTTCTCTTTCTGCTAACCAAAAGGTAACAGTTAAATTTGTTAATATGGCAGAAGAGGCTGGCACATTCACAGTAACAGTAGTTGCTCCTTCAGCTGAAGAGGAAGAGCCAGAAGAGCCAGAGGTTGTAGACCCACAAGCTGAGCTTAAGGGACTTCTTAGCAACTACACATACAAGATTGGCGATTATAGCGTAGGCTTAACACAAAACTGGGAAACAGGCGTTTACTACATTAACGTAACAGATGCCGACTGGACAATAGACCTTGGCTTTACATATGAGCTAACAGATAATGGAGATGGCACATTTACAATTATAAACCTTGCAAGTTACGATATGGGATATGCTAGCGGTGCTGATCAAGTGGACGCTGTAAAGGCAGCTGTTGAGGGACAAAAGATTTCTGCTAATCTTACAAACAATGCTGTAAGAGGTTCTTATCAACTTAATGGCTATCAATTAGGCTTGTCACGTAATACAGAAACAGGTGCATATGAGGCTAACATTTCTGATGACAGCATGACAACAGACCTTTACTTCACATATGTAGCAACAGAAAATGAAGATGGTACATTCACAATCGCTCTTACTTACACACAAGTAGATTGGGAAGTTGGTTCAGACAAGGTTGAATCACTCCTTGCTATGGATTGGGTAGTAACTTTAGCAGCTGAATAATCAGTCGTTTAAGGAAATATCCTAAAACAATAAAAAAAGACACACCGAGGCAATGGGTGATGTTCTTAGCGGAGAATTTGAAAAATACCGCTAAGTGCGAGCATCGCATTTGACTAGTCAAATACTTTATGGGCTAAGCCCAAACCCATATTACAAGCAGAAAGAGAGAACAAAACGGGGTAATCCGTAATGTCCTCTCTTTTCTGTTAGTGAAGTTTTCGCTACCGCGAAAGTGAAGTTGCTATGCAGTGAAGTTTGTGCTACGCACAAGTGAAGTTAAGTTTGCCCGCTTTGCCGAAGGCAAAACTTCACTATCCGTAGGATAACTTCACTTACGTAGTAAACTTCACTTGCCCGTAAGGGCAAACTTAGTTATGCGTGATACTCCGTTAAGAGTATCACGCAAACTCGGTGTGTTTTTATTTTCCTTGAGGAAAAGCTGTCGCTGTGCGACTGATGAGAAATCAGAAAGCATGTCACTCTGGAGCCTTGCGATAGAGTCTATATAAAGAGATTCTATCACTGCGCCTTGCTTCGTTCCAGAATGACAATTAGTGAAATAAAAAGGGGAGGCATATTGCCTCCCCTATAAATTATTTATCATTTTCATCCCTTTGGGTTTTAAACTCAAACCAGAAGGTAAAGCCCTTGCCAAGCTCGCTGGAAACTCCAAAGCGTGAGCCGTGAAGGAGAAGAATGTTTTTTACAATGGATAGACCCAGCCCAGTGCCAAGCACAGCACGCTTATGCACCTTTATAGCCTCCATCTGTCGAGGGAGGTGTCAACGGAGTTGACGGAGGGAGAGTGCTTTTAATTAATGCGTCAATATATATGCAAACGCCGTTGAAATTTTTATCAATTAAATAGTTTGGAATCCTAATAACGGATAAATCCAATTCTTCAAGATCTTTTGTTCTTTCAGCGTCTTTAAGTAATTGCATTTCAGTATAATGTCCACTTCCGTCAAGCTCAATAACAAGCTTGGCCTTTGCGCAGTAAAAGTCTACAATATAATTGCCTAAAGGTTTTTGTCTTTGAAATCGAATAGGGTAACTTCTTAAAAAATCATACCAAAGATGCTTTTCGTGACGTGTCATATTTTTACGGAGCTCTTTGGCAAGCGGAATGTTTGCTTTATTATAAGTCTTCATAATCTCTCCCTCAGTTTCACAGGTGAAACAGCTCCCTCGTCAGAGGGAGCCTTAATTATTCCTCAATCTTAAACTCAAACCGAACAGCCTCCATCTGTCGAGGGAGGTGTCAACGGAGTTGACGGAGGGAGAGAAAATCAAATCTTTTCAGTTCTCTCAATCTTAAACTCAAACCAGAAGGTAGAGCCCTTGCCAAGCTCACTGGAAACTCCAAAGCGTGAGCCGTGAAGGAGCAGAATGTTTTTTACAATAGAAAGTCCAAGACCAGTGCCAAGCACAGCACGCTTATGCACCTTGTCAACCTTGTAGTATCTATCCCAAATAAGAGGCAAATCCTCCTCGCTAATGCCCTCGCCAGTGTCGATGACTGACACCCTTACAACGTCGTCTAAAAGCTCCTCACGCACGGTTATAAGCTTGTCATCGCCAGTATAGTTAATGGCATTATTAATTAGGTTGTAAATCACCTGCAAAAGCCTTGTTTCGTCGGCGTTTACAAATATTTCCTCGCCTGCTTTTTCAAATACAATGTTATATTCCTTATGCTCAAGTAGCTTTTCGTACCTTTTTACCGTGTCAGAAATTGCCCTTGTAAGAGAAATTGTCTTAGGCTCAATGGTATGTGCGCCGGATTGTAGCTTGGAAACGGTGAGCAGGTCGTTTACAAGGGAGTTTAGCCTTGCAGTTTCATCAATGATAACCTGCATATTTTCAGGAGTATTTTCCTCGGGGAAGTCACGCATAACCTCACTATATCCAGAAATTAGTGTAAGAGGCGTGCGCAAATCGTGCGAGATATTTGCAATAAGCTCCTTTTGCGTTGTATCAAGCTTTTTAAGCTCGGAAACGGCTGTGTTTAGTGCAGAGGCAAGCTCCTCAATTTCGCGTGGACCCTTCTCGTCAAATTTAACGTCGTAGTCGTAAAGGGAAAGTGACTTTGCCTTTTTGCCCATTGAAGAAATTGGGGCAGAGATGTTTCTTGCGATAACAAATGACATAAGCACCGAAATTAAAATGGCAAAAATTAGCATAAATATAAGCAGAGTGTTAAATGCCATTTTTGTAATTGGCGGTGGGTTAATGTTTGCATTTAAGACAATTAGGTGCGTTGGTGCACCCTCATCACCACTGCCAGCTAACATAACGTAAATTAGCTCGCTATCAAGCTTGGTTTTATAGGTTAAGTCCTCACTTTCCATAGCAAGGGCGCGCCATTCGTTTAAGCGTGCGTCGTTTTCAAAATATCCGTCCGAAACAATAGATGGGTCGCTGATAAATATGTCCTTAGGCACCCCGTCTATATCAAAAACCGCAATAGCAATATCGTGTCTATACTCGTTTCCTAAGCCCTCAAGAAAGCCTTCAAGGTCATCTCTTTCAACATTGTGAGAAATTTCCTTGGCAAGCCTCTCAGATGAGGACGTCTTTACAATCTCGTAAACTGAGCGTAAAAGAAGTGATTCAAACGCCCAAATAAACACAATCAAAACAAGGCAAAGAGCAAGCATTGATATAAAAATGCGAGTACGAATAGACGGACGGCGATTATCGTTTCTTTTTATCATTTTTCCTCAAAGCGATAGCCCATACCGCGAATGGTAACAATAAAATTACTGTATTTACCAAGGCTTTTTCTAAGAATTTTGATGTGGGTGTCAAGGGTACGGTCATCACCAAAGAAGTCGTAGCCCCAAACGTCAGAAAGAAGCTTATCACGAGAAAGAGCAATGTTTTTGTTTTTAAGCATATAGAAAAACAGCTCATATTCCTTTGGTGACATATCAATTCTTTCACCATCAATATAAACAATACGTGCGGTTAAGTCGGCAACTAAGCCACCACCAGCAAGGGAGATAATCTCGTTTTTTTGCTCCTCGGTCTTTTGAGCCCCCCTTGTTCTTTTCATGATAGCCTCAACGCGAAGCATAAGCTCCTTTGGGGAAAATGGCTTAACAACGTAGTCGTCAATGCCGATTTCAAAGCCGTTTATCTTGTCGTATTCCTCACCGCGCGCAGATAGCATAATAATAGGAACGTCACTGTTTTCTCTTATCTTACGGCTGGCAGAAAAGCCATCAAGCTCTGGCATCATAATATCCATAATAACAATATCGAACTTATCCCTTGCAAACTTAGCCACTGCGTCCATGCCGTCAGTTGCCTCAGTAACAGTATGCCCCTCAAATTCAGCATACTTGCGAATGAGCTTTCTTATCATTTCCTCATCGTCAACTATTAAAATATTGTACATAATATCACCTCATTTATAATTCTATCATAAACATAGTTTAAATGCAATCTAAAACTGAAAACGCACCGTCTCCCGAAAGATTAGGTGCGTTATCAGTTATTTTGAAGGAGAGTAGATAGAGTCTAAATTAATTATTCCGTGTATTCAAAAACAGTCACGGTAACTATTGTGCTAAAGCCACTTCTTGTAATTCTAAGCTGAAACTTTTCGCCTACCTCCATATTTCTTATATAGGAGGAGAGGGAAGCCTCGTCAACGTTTACAAAAGCGTTTGAGTCCTCAAGCTTTATAGCACGAATAATATCGCCAGCCTTTAAAACAGAGCCAGGTTCAACATCGGTAACCTCTACGTAGCCACGTTGGTTTGTCGTAAAGGTAGCACCAATAGTAGGTCTGCCCTTAACGTAGCCGTAGTTAACAAGGTCGTTATATGACTTGTATGCGTCCTTATATGGGATGGCAAAGCCAAGACCTTCTATATTTTCATCTGCGATTTTTGCATTTACAATACCAATAAGCTCACCATGTGCGTTGAACAAGCCACCACCAGAGTTTCCTGGGTTAACTGCTGCGTCTGTTTGAAGAAGGTTCATTGTATTGCCCTCAACAGTAATTGCACGGTCAAGCGCGCTTAGGTGTCCAACTGTAATAGTGCCACCAAATACGCCAAGTGGGTTTCCGATAGCTATCACGCTTTCACCAACGTTAAGCTGAGTTTTATCGTTTGCCCATGTTGCACATTTGAGCTCTTTTTCGTTTTCCTCAATTCTTAATACGGCAATATCGCTTCTTTCATCCTTGCCACAAAGGGTGGTCTTATACTTAGTGCCGTTTGTTAAGGTAACGTAGGTAGGAACTGACATAAATGAGCTTTCTGACACAACTACGTGTGCGTTTGTTATAATAAGGTAGCCCTTATTACCCTTTTCGTCATCATATTTTCCAACAATAACGCCACTTCCTGCACTGCCAGCAGCAGTTGAAATTTCAACAACGCTGTCCTTGATATCGGCAATAACCTCAACAAGCGTGCCACCGGTTGAAGGTGTAACAGGTGCGCGCTCCTCCTCACTTACGTAAGTAGTTGTGTTGGTAATTTGTGGTGCATAGTCATTTTTAATAAGAGTAGCAGTTAAAATAAAAGCACCGCCGATTAAAAATAAAATGCCTGCCAAAACCATAATTCCAGTGCAGATAAATAAAGCAGGGCTTTTTTTCGGCTTAGCTGGGGCTGGCTCAGGTGTTTTATATAGAACAGTTATAGGCTCTTGCCCATTTGGCTGTCCACCAAAATTATCATTGAATACAAAATTTGACATATTAAACCTCTTTGTGATAAAATTTTAATGAAAAATCAAATATGTGTACTGCCTTGTTATTTTATTTTACATTATAATTGTGAAAATTAAATGAATGGGGAAGAAAAAATAATTGAAAAAATAAAAAAATAATCTTGCTTTTATTCTTAAAGTATGTTACAATGGCACATAAGAGAGCGAAAAGATAATATTTTATATATAGCTCTTATAAATGCTATGATGAAGCTGGCATTTGTTCAATTTCCATTTACAGAGAGGGCGCACATAGGCTGGAAGGCGCTTAATGGACGGGCAAGGTGCATTTCCCTTCGGAGCAGATTTTCTGAAAGGATAGTAGGAAAATTCGGGCAGTCCCGTTATAGACTAAGGAAGTAATCGCTTCTTAAGGAGCCGTTTTGACGGAATTTGGGTGGTACCGCGGACTTTTGTTCGTCCCTTGCATTTTGCAAAGGGGCGTTTTTTATTTTCCACCCCTTAAATAATAATTAATGTAGAAAAATCCAAAATAGGAGATTTTAAAATGAAAGAAACCTTACAAAGAATTAAAAAGGAAGCATTTGAGGCTTTAATGGCTGAAAACTGCAACATTGAGGAATTAAGAATTAAGTACCTCGGCAAAAAGGGTGAGCTTACCTCTGTGCTTCGTATGATGGGACAGCTTTCCCCAGAGGAGCGCCCGGTTATGGGTCAGCTTGCAAACGAGGTTAGGGCTGAAATTGAAGCAAAAATTGCTACCCTTGCTGAGCAAAAGAAGGCGGACGAATTAAAGAAAAGCTTAGTAAGCGAAAAGCTTGACGTTACTGCCTACGGCAAGGAGCAAAAAATAGGCAAGCTACACCCACTTACACAGGTGCAAAGAAAGATGGAGGACATCTTTATCGGTATGGGCTTCTCAATTGCTGAGGGACCAGAGGTAGAGTATGACTACTATAACTTTCAGGCGCTTAATATTCCTGAAAATCACCCAGCAAGAGATACACAGGACACATTCTATATAACAGACAATATCTTGCTTCGCTCACAAACATCACCAGTGCAGGCAAGAGTTATGGAAAAGACACAGCCACCAATCAGAATTATCTCTCCAGGCAGAGTTTATCGTTCTGACGAGGTTGACGGCTCTCACTCACCGCTTTTCCACCAGCTTGAGGGACTTGTTGTTGATAAGGGCATCACAATGGGTAACCTTCGTGGTATGCTTGAGACATTTGCAAAGACAATGTTCGGTGAAAAGACAAAAATTCGTTTCCGTCCTCACCATTTCCCATTTACTGAGCCAAGTGCTGAGGTTGACGTTTCCTGCTTCGTTTGTGGTGGCAAGGGCTGTCGTCTATGCAAGGGCGAGGGCTGGATTGAAATTTTGGGCGCTGGTATGGTGCATCCAAACGTGCTTCGTACCTGTGGCATTGACCCAGAGGTATATAGTGGCTTTGCGTTTGGTATGGGTATTGAAAGAATTACAATGTGCCAATACGGCATTGACGATATGCGTCTTCTTTACGAGAACAATATTAAGTTCTTAAAGCAGTTCTAAGGGGGGAAGTTAGCGGTATGAATTTATCAAGAAAATGGTTAACTGATTACGTTGACGTAACAGAAGTAAACAACAAGGACTACTGCGATAGAATGACTGACACAGGCTCTAAGGTAGAGGGCTTTGAGGCTTTGGCATCCGATATTGACAACGTAGTAGTTGGAAAAATTACAAAAATTACAAAGCACGAAAATTCTGACCACCTTCAAATTTGTATGCTTGACGTTGGAGAAGGCAAGGATATTCAAATTGTAACAGGCGCTAGGAATGTATTTGAGGGCGCGATAGTTCCAGTTGCTAAGGCTCCAGCAAAATTGCCAGGTGACATTACAATTAAGGCAGGCAAGCTACGTGGAGTTGAGTCAAACGGAATGCTTTGCTCAATAACTGAGCTTGGGCTTACCACACACGATATGCCAAGCGCAATTGAAAATGGAATTTTTATCTTGAACGAGCTTGAGGAGTCAAAGGACTATACCCTCGGTATGGATATTAAGGAGGCGCTTATGCTTTCTGACGACGTGGTTGAATTTGAAATCACACCAAACCGTCCTGATTGCTTGTCCGTTATCGGTCTTGCACGTGAAAGCGCTGCTTCCTTTGAAAAAGAACTGAAAATCCCTACCCCTGTGGTTAAAAATGCAGGTGACGGAGATAAAATAGACAACTATATTAAGGTTGATATTGAGTCCACGCTTTGCAAAAGATACGCTGCAAGAGTAGTAAAGAATATCAAAATCGAGCCATCTCCACTTTGGCTAAGAATGCGCCTACGCGCTTCAGGCGTGCGCCCAATTAATAACATTGTTGACATTACAAACTACGTAATGCTTGAATATGGTCAGCCAATGCACGCATTTGACTATAAGTGCCTTGACGGCTCCCATATTATCGTAAGAGAGGCAGGGGAAAATGAGTCCTTTAAGTCCCTTGACGATATTGACCATACATTAAAGAGTGGCATGCTTGTAATTTCAGACGAGAAAAAGGCAGTTGCCTTGGCTGGAGTTATGGGTGGTGCTAACAGTGAAATTACAGAGGACACAAAGACAGTTGTTTTTGAAAGTGCTAACTTTGACGGACCAAGCGTGCGTGTTACCTCGCGCGCACTCGGTATGAGAACTGAGTCAAGCTCTCGCTTTGAAAAGGGAATAGATGAAGAAACAGTTATTCCAGCAATTGAGCGCGCTTGTGAGCTTGTACAGATTCTTTCAGCCGGTGAGGTGGTTGACGGAATTATCGACGTTTATCCAAATCCAAAGAAGGTAAGAGAAATTCCTCTAAATGCTGAAAAAATTAACGCATTCCTTGGAACTAATATTTCCAAGGAAGAAATGGTAAGAATTTTAACCTCACTTACATTTAAGGTTGAAAACGATACAGTTTACGTTCCATCCTATCGTGACGACGTCGAGGGTATGCAGGACGTAGCCGAGGAGATTGCAAGAATTTACGGCTATAACGAAATTGAAACAACAAACGTAGTTGCATCTCTTACTCAAGGTGAAAGAACACCACGTCAAGCATACGACGTGAAGGTAAAGGATACTCTTTGCGCAATGGGTCTTTATGAAATTAATACGTTTTCATTTATCAGCCCTAAGTATTACGACAAAATCAATTTGCCAGAGGGTGATAAGAGAAGAAATTCAGTAGTGATTTCTAACCCACTTGGCGAGGATACAAGCGTAATGCGTACAACCTCTATCCCATCAATTTTGGAGGTGCTTGCAAAGAACCAAAACCTCAAAAATGAGGAAGCATCACTTTACGAGGTTGCTACAATTTATATTCCAAACGAGGACAAAGCAAAATTGCCAGAGGAGCCAAAGGAAATTTCCATTGGTATGTATGGCACAGCCGACTTCTATGATTTAAAGGGCGTAATTGAGGGACTCTTTAATGCTTGTGGAATTACAGAATTTTACGTTAAGGCAGAGGAAAATGACCCAACCTTCCACCCAGGCAGATGTGCAAAAATTTATGCAAATAACGACACGTGCCTCGGTATTTTTGGTGAAATTCATCCACTTGTTGCTAAAAATTACTCATTTACAAAGAGGGTTTACGTTGCATCTCTTGACTTTGAGGCAATGTTTGAAAACCACGCAAGCGAGGCTAAGTATAAGCCACTTCCAAAGTTCCCAGCCCTCACCCGTGACTTCTCATTCGTATGCGATGAGTCACTTGAGGTTGGCACAATTGAGTCGGCTATTAAAAAGTCAGGCGTTAAGCTTCTTGAAGCCGTTAAGCTATTCGATATCTATCGTGGCGCACAGATAGGCGAAAACAAAAAGAGCGTATCGTTCTCAGTTTCCCTTCGCGCTTCTGATAGAACTTTAAACGATGAGGAAGCAGACACAGCAGTTAAGAAGATTCTTAAGACACTTGAAAAAGAGCTTGGTATCACTTTAAGAGCATAAGAGTAGAGGGCGCGAGATAGGTGTGAAACCAAAATCGCATTAAACAATAAGAATGTCGATAATTATTATCGTAGGGGAGGGGCTTGCTCCTCCCGTTTCTTTTGATAAAGAATTTATAAGGAAAAAACACGCTTTTGGCGAGTTTTCTTTTTGCGATTTTTATACACGATTGCTACTCTACCGTACAAAGTACGCCGACGTGTACGCAATCGCGCATTTTCCCTACCTCCTCGTCCCTCTTTTGACAAGTTTTATCTAATATTTGTTGAAATATTTATAAAATAATGCTAAAATTAATATATACTAAAATTTAGAGGTAACTTATGGAAATCAAGGAATGTATTAAGGGAAGACGTAGCGTAAGAAAATACGCATATGAGAAAATAGAGCGTGAGGTAATTGAGGAGCTTATTAAGGCGGGACAATATGCACCGTCGTGGAAAAATTCACAAACTCCAAGATATTACGCAGCAATATCAGAGGGGGCAATAAGCGCAGTTAACTCCTGCCTGCCAGACTTTAACGCAGAAAGGACAATGGGCGTTGGTGCTTACATTGTTACAACGGCTAAAAAGGGACTAAGTGGCTGTAACAAAGATGGTGAGTATTTTAGCCATCTTGGCAACGGCTATGAGTGCTTTGATAATGGCTTGGCAGTTGAAAATATAGTGCTTTATGCACACTCCATTGGCTATTCGACGTTAATTATGGGCCTTTTTGATGAGGGCGCGCTTCGTCAGCTTCTAAGTATACCAGATGACGAGGACATTGTCGTTGTGCTTGCAGTTGGCAGACGCGACGTTGAGCCACAAAGGCCAGAGCGTAAGTCGACTGAAGAAATATTAAAGATATTTTAAGGAGCAAATATGAAAGCATCAAAGAAAACGCTTAAGAAATTTATAAAGGGCGCATTGACAATAAGAGAAGAGGGTGCTTATCTTTGTCCACTTCGCTATGAGGAGGGACAAATTGAGGAGTTTAAAAGGGCTGACTCTGGCTGGCACTGGCGCTCACAATTTAGCTCAACTACACGAATTGAGCTAATTACCGATGCAACTGAGCTTCGTTTAGACTACTATGCAACCGATTTTTCCTCGTCCGACTGCTATTTTGATTTGTATATTGACGGCTTTGCACACGAGGTTTGGAGGGTTAGAAAGTTCAATTTTGACAGGGTCACATTTACTATGCCCGAGGGTGAGAAGCACGTGTGCGTTTACTTGCCAACCGATTGCCATATAGGAATTAAGAATTTCAACATAAATGGTAGATATAAATCGGTAAAGGACAAGGGAGAAAAGCTACTTATTATTGGTGACTCAATTACGCAGGGCTATGGTCCATATATGTCGGGCGCAACCTACGTAAGCTCACTGCAAAGAAAAACTGGCTACGACATTGTTGCGCAGGGAATAGGTGGCCTTCCATTTAAGGAGTGCGCCGTTTATCGTGGTGAATATGAGCCCGATAAGATTATGGTTTTTCTTGGCACAAACTACTACAATGCTGTTGACAGATACGACTACGAAAAGGAAGCAAGACTTTTCTTTGAAAAGCTAAATAAAACTTGGGGCGAAAAGGAAATAATTTATATTTCCCCACTTTGGCGCGATAACGACGTTGACTGGGAGCGCTTTTTGTGGTGTCGTGAGGTTGCCACAAGCGAGGCATTAAAGTATGACAACATAACAGTTATTGACGGCTTTGACCTTGTACCACATATTGAGCAGTGCTTTTACGATAAAATCCACCCAAATGCTTACGGCTGTGAGCTTCTTGCCTCAGCCCTTGCTTACATAATGAAGGAAATAGACTTTTAATAAAAAGGCTGTTGCTTATGCAATAGCCTTTTTCTTTGCCAAAAATTAAAAGGGCGCATAAGATAATAGGTGAAGAGGTGATTTTGATGAAAAAACCGACCCTGTGTCTAATTTTTGGCGGGAAAAGTCCAGAATATTACGTGTCACTTTCCTCAGCTTATTCGGTAATCAAGGCGCTTGAGGAAAAGGGATATGACTTAATTAAAATAGGAATAACAAGGGATGGAAAATGGTATCTTTATACGGGCGAAAACGAGAAAATTGCAAACGACACGTGGCATAATGGAAGCATAATGCCTGTTTTGCTTGATGTAAGCAATGGCTTACTTTTGGTAGGCAAGCGAAAAATCAAGCCTGATAAAATCTTCCCCATTTTACATGGAGAAAACGGTGAGGACGGGCACGCTTCGGCACTATGCGATATGGGGGGCTTGCCCTGCGCTGGTACGGGAATGATGCCAAGCGCCCTTTGTATGGATAAGCACCTAACAAAATTAGTCGCACGTGAGGCTGGCATTTTAGTTGCCGACTGGGTGTCTATTGCAAGAGGCGAGGACAAAGAAGGCAAAATAAGCGAAATAGAAGAAAAAATTAAGTATCCTGCTTTGTAAAGCCTGCCACCACTGGTTCAAGCGTGGGGGTGAAAATTGCCAAGAATAGACAGGAGCTTAATTTTGCCATTGAAGAAGCGCTTGCTTACTCGCAAAGGGTGCTTGTCGAGAAGAAAATCAACGCAAGGGAGCTTGAAATAGGTGTCATTGCGCGCGATGGCGCACCATACCTTTCACGCGTTGGCGAGGTAAAATATAAGGCTGAGTTTTACGACTACGATGCAAAATATAAATCAAGCGAAAATGAGTATCAAATACCGGCTGAAATATCAGAAAAAACAGAAAAACACCTAAGGGAGTGTGCAAAAAAGCTGTTTTACGCACTTGGAATAGATGCCCTTTGCCGTATGGATTTCTTTCTTTCAGAGGGTGGGGAGTTAATATTAAACGAGGTAAACACAATGCCTGGATTTACAAAAAGCAGTATGTTTCCTATGCTATTTTCAGATATGGGTCATACTTTTTCTGAAATTCTTAATATTATATTAAATATATAATTTTCTATTGAAAATAAAAATATCTTATTGTATAATTATAAGGAGATAAAGGATGCAGCTTTTCCCCATAGAGTCGCTTTTTGGCTCATCAATTTCGCTAATTGGATACGGTGTTTCAAACAAGGCACTACTACGCTATTTGTTGAAAATAGGTGCTTGTCCAGTGGTTAGAAGCCCTGTGCCAGTTGACTTGCCAAACGGAATTGAGGGGGTGTTTGGCAAGGATTATTTAGATGCAAGCGAGGACGTTATATTTCGCTCTCCCTCGGTGCGCCCTGATAAATTTCCTGCAAGCTCGCACGTTTTTACCGAGGCTGGCTTCACCCTTGAATCATCATGCGCACACAAAATAGGCATAACCGGCTCAGATGGAAAAAGCACAACCTCAACCCTTATTCATAAAATGCTAAGTGGTGCAGGGCTTACCTCATATCTTGGTGGAAACATCGGCACTCCGCTTATAGACTATTTAGATGTAGCAGGCAGAGGCGACTATCTTGTTTGTGAGCTTTCGTCGTTTCAGCTTTATGATTATGAGCCACCTCTTGATGTATGCGTTATAACAAGCATAAGTGAAAATCACCTTGACTGGCACACCTCACTTGGCGAATACGTTTTTTCCAAGAGAAACATTCTAAAAAGGGCAAAGCGCGCCGTTGTAAATTACGACTGCGAGTATCGTGGCTTTTTTACCCATTCCAATACAACATATTATTCACTTTCTGATTGCCACGACAAATTAAACGCTGGCGAGGACTACGTTTATCTGAGAAATGGCTACGTTTACTACAATGAAAAGAGGCTTTTTCCAAAGGATATAATTAAAATTAAGGGTAAATATAACCTATTAAATATGCTTGGCGCGATAGGGGCAGTATATAAGCTTGTGCCACTTGAAGAAATAATAGAGGTTGCTAAAAGCTTTTCGGGGCTTAGCCACAGGGCAGAGGGGATTTATACCCTAAACGGTGTAAAATTTATTGACTCCTCGGCTGATTCAACTCCTGCACGCACGCTTGCAACGCTTAGCGCCTTTCCAAAGGAGCGCGTGGCTTTAATTATGGGTGGGTACGACAAAAACCTCTCCTACGATATTTTAAGGACAGAGTTAAGTGGCGTTAAGTGTGTTATTCTTTATGGCGCAAACAAGGAAAAAATAAAAAACAGCATAAACGGTGCTGTGAAATCAATATACGCAAATGATATAAGCGAGGCTGTGCGCCTTGCGTATAATTTAGCGCGCGAGGGGGATTATGTGTTGCTCTCACCCGCCTCGGCAAGCTTTGATATGTTTAAGGACTATCGTGATAGGGCAGAAAAATATAAGGACGCAATAAGAGGTTTAGAAAATGGAAAAGATTAAGTCGATTTTAAATAGCCTTGTTGGTGGCTTTTCGGTTTCCGGACATGAGATTTATGGTAAGGAAGCAATAGAAGGGCTTGCAAGTGGCATCTTTGATGAAATAAAGGTTGATAATTTAGGCACAATGCTCTTAATTAAGCGTTCGGGCAAGGTGGGCGCTAAGAAGCTTCTTATTGACGCACACTATGACACTGTTGGAATGATGATTAAGCAAATAAAGAAAAACGGCTTTTTGTCCTTTACAAGCGTTGGTGGCTTGGACACTGGCATTTTGCCGTCAACCGAGGTGGTTATTCACGGCAAGGAGGATGTTTATGGCATTATTACCTCAACGCCACCACACCTAAAGTCGGGCGCACAAAAGTCGCCTAAAATGGACGAGCTGTATATTGACACAGGCTATTCAAAGGAAAAATTAGAGGAGCTTTTGTCGGTTGGTGACCCTATTAGCTACAAAAATGAAATTGAATATATAAATGGTGATTACGTAATTAGTGCGGGGCTTGATGACAAGGCTTGCCTTTGCGCAGTGATTGATGCCGTTTCAAGAATGGATAAAGAAAGTCTTGCCTTTGATATTTACGTTACCGCCTCAGCACAGGAGGAAACAGGCAAGTGTGGCGCAGCCAGAGTGTCTTTTGATATTGAACCCGATTTAGCAGTTGTAACAGACGTAAACTTTGCAAGGGACGAGGACGATGACTCGTTTGAATGTATTGTCCCTGGCGGTGGCGCAAGCATTGACGTTTCGGCAGTGACAAATCGTCGTGCTACGAAAAATATAATGAAGCACTTAACCAAAGAGGGCATAGATTATCAGGTTGTTTGTGAGCCGTCATCTACCTCAACAAACGCAGATTTTGTGTCAATAAGCACAAGTGGCGTGCCAACCGTACTTATGAGTATTCCGCTAAAATCAATGCACACACCAAGCGAAATTGTGAATTTAAGAGACATAAAGTCTCTTAGCGATATTTTACTTAGCATTTCATATGGAGGGGATATATTATGAAGGAAATTTTGAAAAGACTATCCCTTGCATTTGGTCCAAGTGGCTGTGAGGATGCAGTAAAGGAAGCAATTAAAAAGGAAATAGATGCTTTTTTGCCAAAGGCAAAGGACGTAACCGAGGACCAAATGGGCAATCTAATAATCCATATAGGTGGCAACGGACCCAAGCTAATGATAAGCGCGCATATGGACGAGGTTGGCTTTATGGTCACTGGCATTACTAAGGGTGGTGCGCTAAAATTCGGCACTGTTGGTGGCATTGACCCACTTTGCTTGGGTGCTAAGCGTGTCGTTTCTGAGTCGGGTGTTAAGGGCGCAATCAAGGCAAAGCCAATCCATCTTCTTAGCAAGGAGGAAAGAGGACAAGCCCCCAAGATTAAGAACCTTTTAATTGATATCGGCGCAAATAGCAAAAAAGAGGCAGAGGCGCTTACCTTTGTTGGTGATTATTTCACCTTTGACAGTGACTATATTGAGTATGGTGAGGGACTTATTAAGTGCAAGGCGCTTGATGACCGTCTTGGCTGTGCAATTATGTGTCAGCTTATCAAGGATATTTACGAAAATAATATCGTCCCATGCTATGATTTATATTTTGCCTTCACCACGCGTGAGGAGATAGGCTATTCGGGTGCTTATGGCGCAAGCATGAGGGTGCGCCCAGAGTACGCAGTAATT
Organism: Clostridia bacterium; assembly: GCA_017501545.1. GTDB lineage: Bacteria > Bacillota > Clostridia > Oscillospirales > CAG-272 > RGIG2000. The sequence goes on from JAFVWS010000044.1 coordinate 55,534, forward strand.
ATTGAATCCAAGGCTGTGGCTGATATTGAGGGCGTTAGTGAGGACAAGGAGGTTTGTCGCTTAGGTGACGGAGTTATTATCTCCTTTGCTGACCGTGGCACAATTTACGACCGTGATTTTGTGCGCCACATTAAATCCCTTGCTGACAAAAACGAAATTAAAAACCAAACAAACAGATATATCTCTGGTGGAAACGACTCAATGCATATTCAAAAGAATGCCGAGGGCGCTAAGGTTTCAACGCTTTCGTGCGCATCAAGATATATTCACTCGCAAAGTGACGTAATTCACGTAGATGATTTTTACGCAACCTACAAAACGGTGCTTGAAATAATTAAAAGCGAAGCACCAGTAAAGGAGTAAGAAATGACTGAGCTACTAAAAAAACTTATGTTTACCCCATCTGTTTCTGGCAGAGAGGATAAAATAAGAGAGGTTATAAGAAAAGAGATTGAGCCATACGCTACCGAAATAACCGTAGATAGAATGGGCAATCTTATTGCAAGAAAAAAGGGCAATGGCAAGAAAATTATGTTTTGCGCCCACATGGACGAAATCGGCTTTTTTGTAACACATATTTCCTCAAATGGTGATATTAAGGTAAGCCCTGTTGGTGGGATAAACGCTATAAGCGCAGCATATAGCGAGGTAATAAGCGAAAAGGGCGTAGGCGGAATTATCGTACCAAGCACTAAGGACGCACCAAAATGCGAGGATTTATATATTGATATCGGTGCTAAGACGAAAAAACAGGCAGAAAAGAAGGTGGAGATTGGTGACTTCTTTGTTTGCGCACCAAAATTCAAGCGCCTTCTAAACAATAGATATATCGGTCGCCCATTTGATGACAGAGTTGGCTGTCTTGCGTTAATTGAGGCAATCAAAAGCGTAAGTAGCGAAAACGACCTATACTTTGTATTCTCCGTGCAGGAGGAGGTTGGTGGCAGGGGCGCAAAGCCAGCTACCTTTGGTATTGAGCCAGAAATCGGAATTGCGCTTGACGTAACTGCTGTTGGCGAAAAGGGCGGACCTAACGATATGGACGTTTTAATTGGCAAGGGCTGTACAGTTAAAATTAAGGACCCAAGCACAATTTGCAACCCAGCACTCGTTAAGGAAATGAGGGCTATTGCAGACAAGGAGGGAATAAAATACCAAAACGAAATGCTTCCATTCGGTGGCACAGACGCATCTCCTATGCAAATTGCAGGCAAGGGCGTGCGCGTTGGCGTTATTTCTATTCCGTCAGCACATATTCACTCAAGCTGTGAGATGATAGACATAAACGATTTAAAGGAGGCAGTTAAGCTTACAATTGCATTAGCAAGCAAGCTTTAAGATAAAATGAAAAGAAAAATTGCTTTTATAATTTGTTCAATTTTAATCCTTGCAGTCTTTATGGTTGGCTGTGGTAAGGAAACTGACGTGCCAGACGGTATGAAGCTTGCCTCTAATGAGGAAAACAAGTTTTATACAATGTACGTGCCAGAGGATTGGTATGTTATTGAAACGGGCTCAAACGTTACTCTTGCACAGGCGCAATCAAAGCAAATGGGTGGCACAACCTCCCTTGAGCCAGTTACTGTAAACGCAATGATTTTTGGAATTAGCGACCCTGAGCTTGTAGGCAGTGAAAATATCGATAAGTCGTGCGCTGAGTATTATAAAACCTATCAGGAGCAAATGGCAGGCACCTTTAAGGAGTTTTACAACCTTACAAATTTAGACGAGGCGCATGCTTCTCCTTATCGTGAGGATGCAAGGGCTTATTCCTTTGTGGCGCTTTATAATAATATTTACTATAAATACTATATGACAGTTATCGTGCGTGGCCAAACCTACTACGTAATCACATTTAACTTCCCACAGAATAACGTAGAAGCCGATAAGGACGGCAACCTTATAAAGACAGAATACGAAAAGGCAGAGTTTGATGACGGCGACTATAATGACGAAATTAAGGACGTAGTATCAAGCTTTAAGGCAAAATTATAATATGATTTATTTTGATAACAGCGCTACCACTAAAATGAGTGAGGGCGCACTTGCAAGGCTAAACGAGGTGGCGCTATACCATTTTGGAAATCCCTCGTCCCTACACAAGGTGGGGCTTGATGCAGAAAAGCTACTCAGCGCCTCACGTGAGGTGATTGCAAAAAGCCTCGGCATACAAAGAATGAGCCGTGGGGAAATTATTTTCACCTCAGGTGGGACTGAGTCAAACAATATTGCAATTTTAGGCAGTGCTTTTGCAAAAAAGAGAAGGGGCAATGAAAAAATTCTTGCCACAATGGGTGAGCATGCCTCGGTTGAAGCACCACTTAATTATCTTGAGTCCCTTGGCTACACGGTTTTGCGTGTGCCAACCAAGGGTGGCGCGCTTGATTTTGACTTTATTAGGCAAAATAGTAGTGGCGTGATTTTAGCAACCTTTATGCACGTAAACAATGAAACAGGTGCATTATACGACGTAAAAACAGCATTTGAAATAGTCAAGGAAAACTCCCCGGAGGCTATTTTACATACTGACTGCGTGCAGTCCTACTTAAAGGTTAAATTTACAAAAAAATCCTTGGGCGCTGACCTAATTTCGATAAGTGGCCACAAGGTAAACGGCCCTAAGGGAATAGGCGCGCTATATATTAGTCCCGAAATAATCAAGCAGAAGAAGCTTTCACCACTTTTCTTAGGTGGTGGGCAAGAGGCAGGACTGCGCTCTGGCACTGAGAATTTATATTCCGCCTGTGCATTTGCCAAGGCAGTAGAGGAGCATTTAGCCTCATTTTCACAAAACGAGGAAATGGCTACCTTGCGCGAATATATAGCAAGCGGGCTTGAAAAAATTGAGGGTGTTCGGGTGAATCGCCCTGCCGTGTGCGCCCCACACATTGTTAACGTAACAGTAAAGGGAATCAGAAGCGAAACGCTTTTACATTTCCTATCCTCAAAGGATATATACGTTTCAAGTGGCTCAGCGTGTGCCTCAAACGCGCAAAAGAAAAAGAGCATAGCACTCCTTGGCTTTGGTCTTAGTGATGACGATATAGACTCATCTATTAGAATTTCACTTTGCAAGGATAACACTAAGGATGAGGCAGATGCATTGTTTAGTGCAATAAAAGAAGCGACGGAAAAATTAGTAAGGAGATAAAAATGAACTTTGATTTAAGCGTTTTATGGGAAAATATCGCTGAAATCTTCAAGGACGGTGGCTGGAAAATGCCCGTTATGTGGATTATTGGCGGTGTGCTTATTTTCCTTGCAATTAAAAAGGAAATGGAGCCAACGCTCCTTTTGCCAATGGGCTTTGGTGCAATTTTGGTTAACCTACCAAACTCAGGCGCAAAAGACGTAATTGACCATTTATTTGATATAGGTATTGACTCACACGAGCTATTTCCACTTATCCTATTTATAGGTATAGGTGCAATGATAGACTTTGAGCCATTACTAACTAACCCTAAATTAATGCTATTTGGTGCAGGTGCGCAGTTTGGTATATTCTTTACCCTTTGCATGGCATCACTTCTTGGCTTTGATTTAAAGGACGCAGCATCAATTGCAATTATCGGTGCAGCAGACGGCCCAACCTCAATCTTCGTTGCAAATATGCTTAATTCAAACTATACAGCGGCGATAATGGTGGCGGCGTATTCGTATATGGCACTTGTTCCTGTTATACAGCCACCGATTATCAAGCTTTGCACGACCAAAAAGGAAAGAAAAATCCGTATGGAATATACAGGCAGAAAGGTATCAAAGCTTACAAAGATACTTTTCCCAATCGTAGTTACGGTTATAGTTGGTCTTGTTGCCCCAGATGCAGTGGCGCTCATAGGATTTTTAATGTTTGGTAACCTAATTCGTGAGTGTGGAGTATTAAATTCACTTTCTGAAACTGCCCAAAAGGTGCTTGCAAATCTAATTACAATCTTCCTTGGCATTACAATTGCATCACAAATGACAGCAAACGAGTTCTTGAAATTTGAAACACTTGTAATTATCGGTCTTGGCTTAGTGGCGTTCATATTCGACACCTTCGCAGGGGTTATGCTTGCAAAGATTATGAACCTATTTAGCAAGAAAAAGATTAACCCAATGATAGGCGCAGCCGGTATTTCAGCATTCCCAATGTCTGCGCGTGTTGTTCATAAGCTCGGCCTTGAGGCTGACAACCAAAACTTCCTACTTATGCACTCAATAGGTGTAAACGTTTCGGGTCAGGTTGCTTCAGTTATCGCAGGTGGCTTGCTCCTTGCCTTTGTGCAAGCATTAGTGTAAGGGGGTGCTTGAAATGAAAAAGAGAATTTTATCAGTAGTAATTTTAGCACTTTGCTTAGCCTCACTATTTGCAGTAAGCGCCTTTGCAATTTCAGGTCCTGATGCGCCTTTAAAGGACTGCACAAATGAGGAATGTGGCGCAAAGCTAAACGCATATGACAATTTCTGCTCTAAATGTGGCACTAAATATACTGAGCCAGAAGAAGAGGAAATTTGTCAGGTGTGCAAGGACGACAACATCGAAACAACCTACTGCCCAGAGTGTGGAAGACAGGTTGAAAAGGAAATGAAATTCAAGCTCGACTTTGAAGCCCTTGGAGAAAGCGCTATGATTCTTTGCAAGGGTATGCTTGGCATCTTCATCGTAACAGGCATAATAATTGCATTTATCCTAATTCTAAACACAACGGTTGAAAAGATAAAGCAAATAAAGGAAAACAAAGAGAATAAATAAAATAAAAGAGTCCGCGAAAAGCGGACTCTTTTTATAATATTAAATTCCATAGTAGGTTAAACCCAAGCAAGATAGCAAGGAATGCAAAGTTGAATGCGCTGAATTTAAGTATGTATTTTAGTGCGCCCTTTGGCTTTTCCTTTAGGTACTCGCGCAGGGTAATTAAGCTGGCAAGAGAGGAGATAAGCGTGCCGACACCGCCAATGTTTACGCCAAGGAGCAAATCGCGATAATTACTTGTGAATTGTGAGAGCAAAATTGCACTTGGCACGTTGCTTATAACCTGGCAGGAAAGGGTGGAGAACACAAGTGTGTTCTTTTCAAGCAAGAAGCCGAAAAACTCCTTTACTACGTCTATTCTTGCCATATTTCCAGAGAAAATAAAGAAGAACACGAAGGTTAAAAGCAATGGGTAGTCAACCTTTAAAAGCGCGCGCCTGTCCATAATTAAAAGCGCAATAAGAATGACAATGGGGCCAATCCAGTATGGGATTAGCTTAAACACAATCACGATAGCTAATGCAAAAAGCACAAGATAGATAATTGTGCGCACCTTAGGTAGCTTAATAGGCTCATTTTCTACGTTTAATTTCTCGCCACGCACAAAGATAATGCACGCAAGGGTGATAAGCGCAATTGAAAGGATAAACGACGGAAGCATAATCCACATAAACTCAAGCGTGTTTATCTCAAATTTAGAGTAGAGATATAAATTTTGTGGGTTGCCAAATGGGGTTAGCATTCCACCTAAATTAGCAGAGATATTTTGCATAATAAAGGTAAATGCCATATATTTTTCCTTACCCGTTGTCTTTAAAACGAGATAGCCAAGGGGTAAAAAGGTAAGCAGTGCCATATCGTTGGCTATTAGCATTGAGCCGATAAAGGTTATGTAAACAAGCGCCAAAACGCTTAGCCTTGCAGTTTTAAAAAGGGTAACTATTTTTTTGGCAAGCGTGTAGAAGAATTTAATATTCTTAAGCGCGCAAACCACTGCCAAAACAGAGAAAAGACACGCAAGGGTTTTAAAGTCAAAATAGCCGAGGTAGCTTTTGTCTGGTGGGACAAAAAAGCACGTAACTACTGCAAGCGTTAGTGCAATAAGCATAACAATATTTTTCTTAATAAAGGACACGCTTCTCATTCTAATAGCAAGCATTAATTCCTTGAACGATGCGTGCTTTTTAATATGCTCGTTTTTGCTTTTCATAAAATCCCCCCTTTTTATTTTGCATATGAAAGTATAATCTTTTCACTATTATTTGTCAAGTAGTGCTTGCACAATTTTGCAAATTATTATATAATAATTTTAACAAAGCCTTTGGGGGACATTCTATGAAAAAGATATTTATAGTTGGAAGCTTAAATTATGACCTTGTAATAAACGCGCCGTATATGCCAGTTGGTGGGGAAACTATAAAGGGCAGTGACTTTATGACAAATGCAGGTGGCAAGGGCGCAAACCAAGCGTATGCGTGTGGCAAGCTTGGTGGGCGCGCATATATGTGTGGTGTTGTCGGTGAGGACTCCTTTGGAAAAGCACTGATTGATAGCTTAAATGGCGTGGGCGTCGACACCACGTACGTAAGACGTCAAGAGGGTGTTTCAACGGGTGTTGCCGTAATTGTGGTTACCGAGGGTGAAAATCGTATAATAATAGACAGTGGCGCAAACGCATATCTAAGCGAGGCAGATATTGATTTGGCGCTTAGTGGGGCACAGGTGGGCGATATTTATCTAACCCAGCTTGAAAACCCGATTGATATAGTAGGCTATGGACTCAAAAAAGCTAAGGAAAAGGGCCTCACAGTTGTATTGAACCCAGCGCCAGCCTCACGCGAAATTATAAAATATCTTGAATATGTTGATATAATCACCCCAAACGAAACAGAGCTTGAAATTTTAGGTGGCAAGGACGCATTATTTGAAGCTGGCATTAATATAGTTATTACCACCTTAGGTGGGGCAGGCTATGAAATTGCCACTAATGCGGGCGCAAAAATCTACCCATGCATTAAGGTAAGCGTTGTTGACACAACTGCCGCAGGCGATACTGCCACAGGGGGACTTTGCGTTAAGCTTGCCGAGGGAGAAAATATTGAAAATTCAATAGCCTTTGGCTCACTGTGTGCATCACTTGCATGCACTAAGCGTGGCGCACAAATGTCAGTGCCAAGCCTTGACGAGGTAAACGAATATCTAAATAACAACTAGGAGATTGAAATGAAAAAAGTAGTATCACTCTTGTTTATATCTTTTGCATTGTGCTTTGTTTTAATTTCTTGTGGCAGTGATAAGGATGTTTACGAAAGCAACCAAAACACCGAAAACACAGATAATGCTGAAAACACAGATAATGCTGAAAACAAGGAAAACGAAAAATCACCACAGCCAACCACGGGTCTTGAATATACATTGCTTGACAATGGTACCTACGAAGTAAGTGGCATAGGCACAGCGACAAGGATTGCTAACATAGTAATTCCCTCAACCTATAACGGCAAGGCGGTTACAAAAATTGGAGGAGATGCTTTTCGTGGTTGCAAGGGGATTATAACAGTAACTCTACCAGAGGGGATAAGTGAAATTGGTAGAAACGCCTTTTCAAACTGTACAGCTCTTGCCTCAGTAAAATTGCCTAATGGACTTATAAATATTGGATCGTGGTCGTTTAGTTATTGCTATGCTATTGCCTCAATAGATTTGCCAGATAGCATAGAAAGCATTGGAGAGGGCGCATTTAATTCATGTAAAGCCCTTGAAAGCATTGAAATACCCGAAGGGGTAAGGGAAATATGTAGTGCAACATTTTCTTTTTGCTCGGCTCTTAGAAAAGTAGAGCTACCAGCGAGCTTAAAAGTGATTGAGCAAGAAGCGTTTGTTGATTGTGGCGCCCTTGAAAGCATAATAATCCCAGGTGGGGTAGAGAGTGTAGAAGAATATGCGTTTGCCTACAATACAGCATTAAAAAAAGTAGTCTTTGAGCATGGAGTGAAAAGAATATGTGGATATGCATTTACGAATTGTACAGCACTTACCAGCATAGAGCTTCCAGAAAGCTTAGAAAAAATAGAGAGCTATGCATTTAACTATTGTACAGTGCTTACAAATGTGTATATTCCAAATGAAACAAGAGTAGAAGCAGACGCTTTTTATAATTAATTCAACAGGATTCTTGTGAGTCGCAATGACAGAAGCAAAAATCATCTATAACTAAATAAGACCCTGTGTGCAAAAAACGCACACAGGGTCTTATTTTTACTTTAAAAATCTTAAATCTTTAGCTTTTCCATAACCTCGCGGAATCTTTGCTCGTTTACCTTGCACACGCGCCTGTCGTAGGTTAAAAATCCGTTTGTTTCGTCCTCAACGTCCGAAAGCTGTGTGTAAATGGCGCCACAAAGCCCGTTTTTAATGCTTGGGATTACCTCGTTTTCGTATAGTGAGATAAGCGCATCCTCAAACGCGCCCTGCTCCTTAAATAGCTTGTAGCCGTAGGTCTTTTTGTCGTTTGCGCAGTGGTCGCTTACCTTATAGCTATACCCGCCAAACTCGGAAAGGATAATGGGCTTTTTCGACTCCTTAATTTTTACCCTTTTAAAGTAAACGTGCAGGCTTTCAACGTCGCTTGTGTGTCCGCCAAACCAGCCAGAATTTGTGTCAACTATGCGTGATTGGTCAAGCTCCTTTAGTGTAAAATACATCTTGTCACTATCAAATTGTCCCCAGCCCTCATTGAAAATAGTGTAGTAGCAAACCGAGGGGTGGTTGTATAGCTGAGATACAGTCTTTTTTAGCGAGTCAACAAACGCATTTTTTTGCTTGTCCGTGCGCTTAAGTAGCTTTTCTGAAAGGCGCTTTATTCCTATGGTTGGCAGTGCAGTGTCGCGCAAAAATGAATATTTTCCATTGTTAACCATATCCTGAAAAACAACCATGCCAAGCCTATCGCACTGGTAGTAAAACTCCTCTGGCTCAATTTTAATATGCTTTCTTATGGTGTTGAAGCCAAGCGATTTCATTTTAAGAATATCATTTTCATACTCGCTTGGATCAGCGGGGGTGTAAATTCCGTCGCTAAAGTAGCCTTGGTCAAGCACGCCATTGAAGAAATACGGCTTGCCATTTAGTAAAATGCGCGCAATGCCACCAACCTTGTCAACCTCAATTTTGCGCAGTGCAAAATACGATTTAATTTCGTCTCTGGCATATTTTGCAGTGAAGTGGTATAGGTGCGGGCTTTCTGGTGACCATAAAATAGGGCTGTCGAATTTTATTTTGCAATACTCGTTTATAATAGGATAGCACTTGTCTCCCTCTGGTAGGTGAAGGGTCACCTCGCCATTTGTTGCACCCTCTAAATAAATCTTGCAAAAGTCAAGCCCTGTGTCTATTTTTAGCGATTTTATGTAGTCACGTGGTACGCTTTCAAGCCATACGCTTTGCCAAATTCCTGAAATTGGGGTGTACCACATACCGCCACGCTTGTAGGACTGCTTTCCGTAAGGGTAGGTGTGGTCCTTCAGGGCGTCAATCACCTCAATGGCGATGGTGTTTTCACGATTAATATAATCAGTTACGTCAAAGGAAAATGAGTCATACCCACCCATATGAACGCCCAAAAGGTGGTCGTTTAAGTAAACGGAGCAAATGCCGTCAACTGCGCCAAAATGCAAAATAACATTGTCCTTTATAAAGCCCTGGTGCAGTGTAAATTGCTTTTTATAGGTAAGAGGAGTAGCATCAGGGAAAACCTTATGCACCCTTGAAAGAAGTGACTCGGGGGAAAATGGCACAATAATTTCACCCGAAAAAAGCCCACTTACAGAAAAATCCCATGCGCCGTTTAGCGAAAAATAGGACTCACGCACAAGCTGAGGTCTTGGGTATTTATTATGCTCACAGCCCGAAAAGCTTTCGCCAGCCTTAGTTAATAGATGCTTAATTTCCCTCATAAAAGCCTCCAAAGGTTACTTCTAAGTATATTTTAGCACTATTTTCCAGCTTTTTCAATACTTGACAAAGCATATTCATTATTATATAATAATGAGGGGAGATAAAAACGTCTTGGAGGTCTTATGGAAGAAAAGAAAAATCTTGAGGCGCAAACTATGGAAAAGACAATAGAGGCGACAAGCGAGGCAACAGCCGAGGAAGCGCCTAAGAAGAAGGTAAAAAGATTTAATTTAAAATGGCTTGACGGAATTGAAGAAAAGCCAAAGAAAATTAAGGGAACACCTGATGTAAATATTGAGCCGACCTCGAAGCGAGTAAAATTTTTTAGAGGCGTTTGGTCGTATATACTAATCACCTTTGGCACAGCGCTAATCGCTGCTGGAATTTATTTCTTTAAATTCCCAAATCACTTCACAATAGGTGGAGTTAGCTCAATGGCGGTTTTACTTGCGCCACTCTTTAAGTCAGTATGGGGTGGAATTATTACTGAGTCGGTGATAATGACCGTATTAAACACAGTGCTACTTGTCGTTGCACTGATTATATTTGGTAAGAAATTTGCAATTAAAACTATTTATTCCACAATGCTGTTAAACGTAATAATGCTCGTGCTTGAAAGGGTAGTGCCACTTAATGGACCCCTTACTACTGAGCCGTTTCTTGAAATGCTACTTACAATAGGTGGCATCGCAGTTGGAAGCGCAATTCTTTTCAGCCAAGGCGCATCCAGTGGTGGAACTGACATAATTGCAATGATATTCAAGCGCTTTACAAGGCTTAATATCGGTACAGCACTTATGGTTACGGATGCTGTAATTGTTGCACTTTCGCCACTTGTGTTCCACGATATGGAAAACTATATGACAATCTTTTTATGCTCAGCGACGGGCCTTTTCTTAAAATCATTTATTGTTGATAACGTAATGGACGGCATCAACCTAAATAGATGCTTTATCATAGTTACCTCGCACCACAAAGAGGTTTGTGCGTTTATTAATAACGAGCTACATCGTGGCGCAACAATCTCAAATGCCGAGGGCTCCTTCTCACACGAGGAGAAGAAAATGATAATAACCGTTTTAAACCGTACGCAGGCATCAATTTTGAAGCAGTATCTAAAGCAAGAGGACCCACACGCCTTTACAATAATCACAAACTCAAGCGATATTCAAGGCAAGGGCTTTAGAATAGTTTAAAAAATTAGTATATCTAAAAAAAGCAAGCCACACGGCTTGCTTTTTCTTTATAAAGAAAAGCCCTCAAACGAGGGCTTTTTTACTTACGCTTCCTTTTTTGAAAATAAAAGCTTGAATATTAGTGCTGCAAGTGCTGCGCCAGCAAGTGGGCCAACAATGAAAATCCAAACCTGTGCAAGTGCATCTGTATTTCCAGCAAATGCTTGTAAAAGTGCAGGGCCAAATGAGCGCGCAGGGTTTACGCTTGTACCTGTTAGTCTTATGCCAAGAAGGTGTACAAGTGTAAGTGAAAGACCGATAACAAGTCCGCTTACTCTGCCGTTTTCGTCCTTTGAGGTAACACCCAAGATAGCGAAAACAAAGATAAAGGTAAGAACAATTTCAACTGCAAGTGCAACAAAGAGAGAGCCAACCTCACCATATCCTACGGTGAGAACAGCCTGTGCTTGGTTACCACCGAGGCTGTCAAAGCCCTTAAAGAATAGGGCAACGATTGAAGCACCGAGTGTTGCGCCAAGTGTTTGCGCAATTACGTAGCCAAGAAAATCAAGTGCTGAGATTTTCTTTGTAATAAGCATAGCGAGTGAAACTGCAGGGTTGATATGGCAACCAGAAATACTACCGATGGTGTAGGCAAGTGCCACAATGGCAAGACCAAAGGCAAGTGCTGTTGCAACGATTCCACCATTGTCAGAGCATCCAGTTGCTACTGCAACGCCACAGCCAACGATAACAAGAACCATTGTGCCAATAAATTCTGCAACGTATTTTTTAAAGCTTTTCATAAAATCCTCCTTTACGGCATCTCGCCGTTTTACATAAATTATTATACCACTATTACATAAAAAATTCAAGATATGGTAAAAATTAAGCAAAAAATTGTCAAAATAGCCCTACTTGACTATTCTTTTGTATTATGATAAAATAAAAGGTAATATATTATTTTTCTTTAAAGGAGAAGTAAAATGAAAAAATTTATCGCGCTTACATTGACAGTTTTAGCATTAATCACTTTAGTGGTTGCTCTTTCAGCATGTAACACCTGCGAGCATGAGTATGGTGAGTGGACAGTCACCACCGAGGCAACGTGCAATAAGGCAGGACAAAGAGAAAGGGTGTGCCTAAGCTGTGGAGAAAAGGAAACACAGGAAATTAAGGTAACAAGCACCCACACCTATGGTGAGTGGGAGACTATCACTGCACCAAGCTGTGTAGCAAAGGGAGAGGAAAAAAGAGTATGCTCCGTTTGTGGCGACACAGAGAAAAAGGAGATAGCTATAAATGAAAATGGCCACAGCTTCGGTGAGTGGAACGTAATAAGAGAGGCAACATGCTCTCGTCAGGGTGAAAAGGAAAGGACCTGCTCACTTTGTGACACAACCGAAAAGGTTATTATAAAGAAGCCCACTGAGGGCGGACACACATATGGAGAATGGCAGATTAGCATAGAGCCAACCTGCTCAAAGGAAGGACAAAGAGTAAAGCTTTGTAAGGATTGTGAATCTCCGGTATATGAAACGCTTTCACCACTTGATGAGGGAGGACACTCCTACGGAGAGGGCTACATCACAAAGGACCCAACGTGCGTTGGCGAGGGCGAAATGACCTACGACTGCGTATATTGTGATGAAAAGAAAACAGAGGTAGTTGCTCCACTTGAGGACGGAGGACACTCTTTTGGCGAATGGACCGTTTCAGTTGAGCCTACCTGCTCAACAGAGGGTGAAAAGAAAAGACAATGCGGTCTTTGCCAAAGCTTTGAGATTGAGACTCTATCCCCACTTGACGAGGGTGGACACGCGTTTGGCGACTGGGTAATTACCATACGTCCAACCTGCGACACTGAGGGCGAAGAAAAGCGTGAGTGTGGTCTTTGCGAGGAGTTTGAGACACAAGTGGTTGACAAGCTTCCGGTAGTATATACAATTACAGTAAGCTCTGATGAAAGCACGTGGGTTGTTAATATACCAGAGGACGGAATTTATTCACTCTCTGCGCCAACAAAGCTTGGCTATACCTTTACCGGCTGGTTTGATGGCGAAAACAGCTTCCCAGCTGATGGTATGGTGACTGAAAGCAAGGAAATCACAGCAAGATTTGAACTAACTCCAACACTTACCTTTAGTGAGCTTAAGGCAAGAATCGAGGGTGGAGTTGACAAGATTTTACTTGGCGATAATATCACCTTAACAGATACAATTTACGTAACTAAGGAAACAACAATTACATCAAATGGTGATTATACACTTACAAGAAGCGCAGACTTCCTTGGCGACCTATTTATAATGGGTGAGGATGAGACAGGCAGAAACGTAATCCTTTCAGGCGACAAGGCTATAATCACAATTAAGCCAGAGGAAGGCAAGACAATTACAATTGACGGTAACAGAGATAACGTTACGGGAGCTGTAAAGGGCTCAGTATTCTTTATGCTCAATGGCTCTGTGCTTAATATCTACGACGGCGTAGCTATTAAAAACAACCTAAAGCTTGGCAATGAGAAGATTCTTGACCCAAGATATGCAGTTGCAGACAACACACTAATCGGTGGTAGCGTTGCAATCATTGACGATGGTACTTTCAATATGTACGGTGGTGAGATTTCAAATAACGCAGTTAACCTAAAATACGCATCATCTACTCCAGAGGAGGAAAGGGTAGAGGGCTATCGTGATTCAAGCTACGGTGGCGCTATTTACTCAGTAGGTGCAATCAACGTTTATGGTGGCTTATTTGACTCTAACGAGGCAAGCTATGGCGGTGCTATCTTCAGCACACGTACGCTAAATATCCAAGCTGGTACGATTAGCAACAACTATGCATCCTCATATGGTGGTGCGATATTCGGTAGCAACAACGGAAGCATGATTAACTACATCGGCTCCGACGAGGGCGACAAGAAGGAAATCAAGGTTATCTTTAGTGGCAACAGCGCTAAGGGTGGCGGTGCGATTTATCAGCAATACAACAACGCAACAGTAATTTATGGTAACACCTTGTTTGAGGACAATAAGGCGCTTGGTAAAAACGGTGGCGCTATGTCAACTGGTGGCGAATTAATAATTTACTATGCAGAGTTTAAAAACAATATAGCAGCAGACCGTGGTGGCGCACTATACGGCACATATTCTGAAGCTGAAAAGGCAGTACGCGTTATTGATATCAAGGAGGCGCTATTTGAGGGCAACTCTGCAGCACGTGGTGGTGCTCTTGGTGCATCAGCTACAGCTGACGCTGAGGAGTCAGGCGCAATTATTGAGCTTGGTAACGTAACCTTTAAAAATAACACAGTATTTAAAACAGAATCCTCAACCCCAACGTTTATCGACAACGTTGACAGAGAGGGAGTAGAAAGAAACTATAATGGTAATGGTGCAGTTGCGCACTTTACCGCAAAATGTGAGCTTCATCTATATGGCAACGTAGTGTTTGAGGGCAACGTGGCTCCATCTAAGGGTGGTGCGCTATACCTTACAAATCAAGCAAAGGTTAAGTCAATTGAGGGCGCACAAATCACCTTCATCAAAAATGAAAGTGGCTCATATGGTGGCGCAATTTACGCAACTAATAATTCCGAAGTTAACCTAAGCGATGCTACGTTTGAAGAAAACAGTGGCTATCGTGGTGGTGCAATTACAGCACTTGGTGGCTCTGTTGTAACACTAAATAACGTTAACGCTATAGCTAATACATCAAGCAGTGCAGGTGGCTTTGCTTACCTTGAGCTTTCAGAAATTAGCATAACTGGAGAAAGCAAGCTTGTAAATAACGAGGCAACAGGCTCAAGCGCTGGTGTATTCTACCTCGAGGGCTCAAAGCTTAGCCTAACAGGTAGTGAGGGCACGCCTATTGTAATTTCAGGCAATGCTTCAAAATCACAGGGTGGTGTAGTTTGCGCATACATTGCGACAGTTACAACGACTACGACTGATGAATCAACCGGCGAAACAACAGAATCAACAGAAACAATTAGGTCAAATATTACTGTTAACTACGTAAGCTTTGATTCTAACAAGGCAAATGCTTCTACACAATATGGTGGTGGTGCAATTTATGCATCGAGCACAGATGTAACAATTGACAATTCAGTATTTAATGCAAATGAGGCTGTATATGGTGGTGCAATTTCGCTTTACTCAGGCGCAGTATTAACCGCATCTAACACTTCATTTACAAACAACACAGCAGATGCAAATGGTGGTGTTATGTACACCTCTAAGTCCACAGCGACCTTTGAAAATATAATAGTAAATGGCAATAAGGTAACTGGCTACGATACTGAAGAAACCGTGACCGACGAGGAAACAGGCGAAACAACAACCACTACTGTTCACATAGACGGCAATGGTGGTGCGTTCTTCTTCAACTCAAGCTCAGAGGCAACCTTTAGTGGAGTAAGCGCAAATGGCAACACTGCTGAATATGGTGGATTCATTGTTATCGGAAACAAAGCAAGTGTGACTGTTAGTGGTGGCACAAACGAGTTTACTGAAAACACAGCAAGCAAAAATGGCGGTGCGTTCTTTGTAGGCGAGAATACAAGCTTGACACTAACTGGCATCAAGGCAAGTGGAAACACAGCAGAAAATGGTGGTGCAATTTATGTTAATGAGGCAACACTATTTACAGTCAACGGTGATAAAAACGAATTTATAGAAAACATCGGTACATCTGAAAGTGACCAATATGGTGCAGGCGCAATTTATATCTACAAGACACAAGCAACCATTTCAAATACAGTATTTGACAAAAATACAGGTAACTGTGGTGGCGCAGTAGGTATAAGGGCTACAAGCGCGGGCGTTGAGTTTAATAGCTGTACGTTTACAGATAACGAGGGCGCAGGCACAGGTGGTACGTTCTACCTTAACACCTCAACAGTTACAATTAATAATTCTATCGTAACTGGTAGCGTATCAGGCAAAAACGGTGGTGCAATCTACTCAACAACTGGTACAGTTAATACAAACAACTCTATTTTTAGGTCAAATAGTGCTGTTGGCAACTACGGTGGTACATTCTATATGACAAAGACCACATATAACTCTAAGGGCGACACCTTTGAATCAAACACTGCAAAGAATGGTGGCGCGATTGCAATTAACTCAAATTCAGTTGCAACAGTAATTGGCTCTAACTTCAAGACCAATACGGCAACCGGCAACGGTGGTGCAATTTGGTTAGGTAGCAAGTCACTTGACATTACATCAAGCGAAATAAGTGGCAACACAGCTAACCTCGGTGGTGGTATCTTCGTAACAGGCGCATCTACAACCTTAGTAGGTAATGAGTTAACAGTTGCATCTAACGAGGCAACCGAAAATTCAGAAAATGGTTACGGTGGAGGTATCCATATTACAGCTGGCGCAACCGTTACAATTACTGACCTCACCTTAAATAATAATACTGCACCATATGGTGGTGGTATTGCCTTGCTTGAAGGTAGCACACTTACAATTAATGGTATTAGTGCAAAGGGCAATGAGGCAACAGGCTATACAACCACTGATGACGCTGGCACTGTAACCATAAATAAAGGTAATGGTGGTGCTATCAACGCAGGAGAGGGCTCACTAACAATTGGTAAGGGCACAAAGATTTTATCTAACGTCTTTGAAGAAAACGTTGCAAACTCTGGTGGTGGCGCAATCTATATCTACAACACAGCAACCACGTTTGTAGCAAACGAAATTGTTGCAACCTCAAACGAGGCAACAAATGACCGTGGTGGTGCGCTATATCTAAGAGGCGCAGACGTGAAAATTGATATTGGCACACTTACCTTGACAGACAACAGCGCTAAGGGCTATGCAGGTGGTGCTTACTTCTACGCCTTCAAGGGTGGCAAGGTTGGCACAATTGTGGCTAATGGCAACTCATCAAAGGCAAATGGTGGTGCAATTTATATTGCAGGTAGCGCAGAGCTAACTATTGATAGCCTAAGTGGTGAAGGTAATACTACAACAGCAAACGGTGGCTTGGCATATATCACAACAAGTACAACAACTATCAAGAGTGGTAATATAGGTGAAAATACAGACAAGAGTGGATATTCGTTATATCTTTTGGCTAATGTAACTGTTTATGATGGCAAATTCACTTATCTTGAGGGCACTGTAAACGACGAAGCAAAGCTAATTAAGGTTGCAGAGCCAACTGCTTAAAGGAGATTAAATGAAAACGATAAACAAAAGAATCATATCCTTGCTTCTTTGCGCTTTCATTTTAATGGGAACTATTTTTACAGCATGTGCGTGTGGAAATAAGTCATCGGACACCTCGTCCGATGACACCTCCACAGGTGACACTAACATAGGGGACAACACAAACAAGCCAGAGGGTGGAGAAAAGCCTGAGGGTGGCGAGGATAACACCAAGCCAGACGAGGGAGAAACAAAGCCTGAGGAGGACAAGCCCCTTTCAATTGATGAGCAAAACAAGCGCGACGAGGTTATTTCCGTAAAGGATAATAACTATTTAAGCCGTGGCGAGGTCGTTTATGAAGATATAAACGGCAAGGACGTTACAGTTTATACCTCGTTTCGTGTAAAGGGTGAGGTACAAAAGAACCCTAACTTTGCGCAAATTCAAATGGTGTGGCAGGCTATAAAATACAAGGACAAGTATCCAGATAAGGACGTTTACGTAACCTTAACCTCATATCGTCTTTCAGGCACGCTTGCAGGCTGTCTTGACGAGGAAAGCCCCGAGTATGGCGACTTAAAATGCCTATATTCCGGCGACTACGATGAGGAAACTGGCTACTATCGTCTTAGCTACCTTCTTTGTGAGGCAGCAAGAAAGGGCATTTACGTGACCGTAATCGGCCACGCAAACGCAAGCTCAGTTAAGATAAATGAAACAAAGAAAAAGGGCGACGAGCCATTTTATACATACTTCTCAAAGCACCTAAACGACCCATGCTACATTGAGGGCAAGGTTATTTCTGACTATATGGTTATGCAAAAGTCAAAGTGGACGCTTGACAAGGGTGGCACAGATATGATGCACCTTAAGTCCTGCACTGTTTCTAACTATATAGACAGGGACGGAAACGACAGGGGCACAGCAGTATGGCTTGGCTGTACAAACGTTGACGGCGTTGACTACCTTGGAAGAAATGGACTTGACTACGTCCAAAGTGGAGCTGTTATTTGCGACCACGATGAGATTTATAGGGTGACCTATAACTTTACTCAGCTAATGGCACAGTATGACGAGCAGGAGGAAATTTTAGTATTCCGTCGCTTGGCACAGTGCAGGGCAACTGACCAAATTAACCTAATCAAGGCGGGCAGAGGGGACGAAATCCCATATGACGAGCAAATTGTTTATATCGGCACGGAAAGCGACAAGGTCTTTGAGCTTTACTTTACACCACTTGGTGGCGAGGCAAGCGTTTGGGACACGGAGTATAACCCATACTGCAAGTATATAACAAAGCTTGTTAACTCCCCAGATGACGACGGCTATATTGAGTTCCTTTGGAACAATCCTAAATATGGCGTAAAGGGCTTTAGCGTTGGCAAGATTATTCTTGATATCTTAGCTGTAAAATTCCTTGAAAGTGGGAACCCTGAAAACAACCTACATATTCAAATTCCAGGCCCTGATTACTCAACCTTTGATGACTTGAAGGAAGGGGAAAATATAGGAGTCAAGGCGCTTAATAGATATAGGTCAAGAAACTATCACTCAAAGGATGTTCAAATGACCTACGTTGAGGACGGCGTAAGATATTACGTAACACTCTTTAATTCCCTTAATATGCACGAGGGAGCAATGTTCTTCCAAACTAACTCAATTCTTGTGGTTAAGGAAACTGAAGAAACAGGCAACGACTTTTATATTGACTACGCAATTATGACAGTTCCTGGTATAGAATTTGAAAGCCATAGATACAAATAAAAAGAAAAAGTCGACCACGTGGTCGACTTTTTTATTATATACCGAAGTACGTAAGCATCTTTGAAAACCATTTAAAGCGCTTTCTAAAGAGATAGAGTATTAACAAAATTGCAACTAAAATTACAGTGATGTAAACACCCTCACGCATGCCAAGGTGCATGCTTGCCTCCCATTTTCCAGCCTTGTAGGACGGTGAGGTGTGAAACTTTGAACGGAAGAACAAATAGTGCGTTGCCATAATGAAGAATGAGCCCTGCGACATAACAAGCGTAACCGTGTTCTTTGGCAAAAGTGCGCAGGCAAGGGTAAGTGAAATAAGTATCAGCGTAGCCATCAAAATATAAACGTAAATATCATTATACCTTAAATTCAAAACGCTCATTCCATAATAACCACCAGGGCGCGTTTCGTCCCTATTAACAAGGGCGCACACAATAATGCTTGTAATAAATACCCCAAGTGCGATATAAAGAAGATAATTTTTGTGTGGCTTTTGTTTCCACTCGGCAATATATTTAATGATATCCTTTAATGCGTAGCCAAGACAGAAAAATCCGAAAAGTAAAAATACGTTATGCATGCTGAAGATGTTTTGGTATTTAAAGAAATTGATTGTCTTTTCACTCAAAACAAGCTTTATAATTCCTAAAAATGAAACAAAGCCACAGCTAAGCATAAGAAGCTTGTTGCCCTTTGTGAGATATGATAGAAATACAAAAAGCAAATTAACAACAAAATAGCATGGGATAAACCAAAGCGCCGCGTTCCACATTGGGCGACCATTTAAAAGGAAAAATATTTCAACAAGCTCCGAAAAGCTGTAATCGGTCTTAAATGGACACTCAGGTAGCATATAAGGAACACAAGAAACTAAAAACCAAATAAGATAAGGAATACCCATTCTTTTAAGAAGCCCAAGCACCTTTAAAAAGCACTCCTTAATTGTTTTTGCAGGCTTGGAAAGAAGTCCACCAGCAAAAGCAAAAAGTGGCACGTGAAATGCGTAAATTACAGTTCTTGGCAAGGTGTATGCAGGCAAGCAGTGGCCAAGCACAATTAGAAAAATGCCGATAGCCTTTAGCCAGTCAACGTAGCCAAGTCGTTTAGTTTCAGCCATAGATACCTCGATGATTTAATAGAAAAATTTACCAAATTTGCAGTAATACTATACTTATTATAAGCGCACACCTTAAATATTGCAAGATTTTTTTGTAATTCTAAGTCGAATTAGCAATAAGCCCCTTGAAAAAGCTGTGCTTTTCGTTTATAATAAGAATATCTTTTTTCTAAGGAGCATTATGATGGAAAAAATTAAGATGACCACCCCTCTTGTTGAGATGGATGGCGACGAAATGACAAGAATTATATGGAAGATGATAAAGGATGAATTGCTTCTTCCATTTGTAGATTTAAAGACAGAGTATTACGACCTTGGACTTGTCGAAAGAGAAAGAACAAGGGACAAGGTTACCTTTGACTCTGCTTATGCTAACCAAAAGTATGGCGTTGCAGTTAAGTGTGCAACAATTACTCCAAACAAGCAAAGAGTAGAGGAATATAATCTTTCCGAAATGTGGAAAAGCCCTAATGGCACAATCCGTGCAATTCTTGACGGTACAGTTTTCCGTGCGCCAATTCTAATCGACTCAATTAAGCCAGCTGTACGCAACTGGAAAAAGCCAATTACAATCGCGCGTCACGCATATGGCGACGTTTATAAGGCAACTGAGTATAGGGTGCCAAGCGAGGGCAAGGCAGAGCTTGTATTTACTGATAAGGACGGAAATGAATCCTTCCGTGGGACTATTTATGACTTTGAGTGCGCAGGCGTTTTGCAAGGACAATATAATAAGGACTCCTCAATTCGCTCCTTTGCACATTCCTGCTTCAACTATGCAATTAACACAAAGCAAGACCTTTGGTTTTCAACCAAGGACACAATTTCAAAGCAATACGACCAAACCTTTAAGCTAATCTTTGAAGAAATTTACAACGAGTGCTACAAGGCTAAGTTTGAGGAATTAGGAATTACTTATTTCTACACCTTGATTGACGATGCAGTAGCAAGAGTAATCCGTTCAGAGGGTGGCTATATTTGGGCATGCAAGAACTACGATGGCGACGTTATGTCAGATATGGTTTCTACTGCATTTGGCTCACTCGCTATGATGACCTCTGTGCTTGTATCTCCAGACGGCAAGTTTGAATATGAGGCAGCACACGGCACAGTTACAAGACACTACTATCGCTACCTAAAGGGTGAGGAAACCTCAACCAACCCAATGGCAACAATCTACGCGTGGAGCGGGGCACTTCGCAAAAGAGGTGAGCTTGACGGGCTTGATGACCTTGTTGACTTTGCAAACAAGCTTGAGGAATCGTGCATTGACACACTAAACGACGGAATTATGACAAAGGACTTAGTTGGCCTTGTTACAGAAGGCACAAAGGCAACTGCTGTAAACACAATTACCTTTATTAAGGAAATAAGAAGCCGTCTTGAAAAGAAATTAGCATAATAAAAACCGCCGCTGAGTGCGAGCATCGCATTTGACTGGACAAACGCGCCTCGGGGTTCCTCAAAAATTCGTAGAATTTTAGGGGTTCGCGAGAATGGGATAAACCCAAAACCTTATTATGAGCGAAGCAAATAACAAGGTTCTGCGTAGCAGGTTCTTATAACGATAGAAAGAGATAACGAATCAGTTTGTAACCGAAATGTTATCTCTTTTTCTGTTGGTTTTAGTTTAGAGCTATGAGGCTTGCTTTGCTCGCCGTTATGAGTTTGCTACGCAAACGTTATGATATGATTACCCATCAATTTTTAAACTTGGCGAAGCCAATCATAACAATGCGTA
>JAFVWS010000045.1 GCA_017501545.1 Clostridia bacterium
CGACCGCCGGCAAGGTAGTAATTTGAAATATCAGTTTCATAAAGCTTTGAAATATCACCAAGAACGATAGTATCGCTGTCAATGTAAATAGCCTTGTCGTATTCTGGATACATCTCAGCAATAAATAAGCGATAATATGTTGTTTTAGAGTAGTAGTGGCGAAGAGGAAGCTTTTTAGAAATAGACCTTAAGTATTTTTCAACGCTGACAAAGGAAATTTCAAAGCTTTCGTTTGCAAGCTCAAGTGTCTTCGCCTTCATTTCCTCAGAAATGTCGGTGTGAAGCACGTAAACCTTATATTTGTATTCCTTTGATGCATTTTTCATCATTGATGATAGTGAAACTATCGTGTATTTTACAAAAGCATCATCGCATGCATAAAAAATAGGAATTTGTTTGTTATTCATTGTTTTGCTCCCTTTCAAACCTTGTCTTAAGCTGTTGGTATTCAAATAAAATGTCATCAAAGCAGTGGTACTTGAATACCTTATGCATTCGGTCAATTTGCCATTGCTTTATGTTGTCTGTGTGTGGGTATGGTAACCAGAAAAGTCTTTTTGAAAAATGTCTGATAACCGTATTTTTGTAAAGGAACTTTTGGTCGTTAAACCTTTGAGAAAGCACCTTTCTTTTCGTGGTCGAGCGAATAATCGCACTTTGGTCGGCAAATGTAAGCTTTTTTGTTTTAATAAGCTCACGTGCCTTGCCAAGCAGGTTAGTTTCCTTCATTTTCTTTAGGTTGAAAAGCAAAACTCCTGCATTAATATAGTTTGGCTTAATTAAAAGCTTTCCATAATGGTCTCTTGATGCAAAATATTCATAGTCGCCAAGGTCCAAGTCCCAAATGAGATGTATATCCTTGTTGAATAAAAGGTCAACGTCAAGGTAAAGAATCTTATCAGGCAAATCAACCATGTCGGCAAAAAGCCTTAATAGAGTGTAAGGAGAGCAGTACGCACCCTCATTTGGGCACTTGTCAAACTCCTTCATATAAAGCTCGGTTACATCAATCTTTACCACTCTGTTTTCGCTGTTGTATTCCTTGATAACATCTTCAAAAAACTTAATCTTCTCATCACTTATTGGCACATAGTCCTCGCGAAGATGAGATACATTCATTGTTAATACGTAAAATGTAATGGGCTCATCATTTCTGCTTCGCTTTAAAATAGAAAGAGAACACGTAAGCATACCATCGAAAACCTTGTCGTTTCCAGAGTATAATATATTAATCATTTTCTTCCTCGTTTTGTAAATCCTTTTTTACATACTTGATATATTCAACGTTTGAATTCTTAGCTCTTTCACACATACACTCGTAAACCTGGTCACGTAAGTGCTTCCTTTGCTCCTTGGGAGACAAGCTTGTATTAGGGTAGAATGGACCGTCAACGTAGGTGACAACCCTTGGCTTCTTTGAAAAGCGCCTCTTTTGATATGTGTTAGTAAAGCAGAAGGTAGGCACGTCCAATTTAAGTGGATAAGCAAATGAAACGTCGCCAAACGGTCTAATCTTAGTGTAGTAAGGCCAAATATGTGCCTCTGGATAAACAATTACACATTTCTTTTCTCTAATTCTTTGCTCAATTGCCTGAGAAAAGTTTTTGTAAGCACCCTTTGTGTCAGGCAAGGGAAGCGCACCAAGAATAGGGGTAAGACGACCAAGCACTGGCATTGAAACGTTGTTTGGATGAACAATTAAATAGTTGTGCTTGGGAAAGTTGGTGAAATGTGGAATTAAGGCATCGCCTAAATCGTGTGTGTGGTTGCCATATAGGAAGTAGCCAGTAAACTTGAATTTTTTAAGTAGCTTCTTGTTTACAATCTTCTGCCTTGCAAAAAGCTTGGCATAAATGGTAGCAATGGGAGTAAATATTATTCTATACCAAAAGAAACGAGATATTTTATCAAAAAACGAGCTTCGAATATATTTGTAGTCATCACCGATAAATTTTGGCTCAATCTTAGCCTTGGAAAATTCCTCGTTTAATTCGTCGGAATAGTAAATAACCTTTTTTTCCTTCATATATGTCCCCCTTTCACGAAAGTGGCAAAAATCGCCCTTTTAACAGTATGAATTCTATCAAAAAGTATTATGAGAGTAAAGGACATATTATATATTCAAGTCTAAACTTTTAAATCGGCGTTCTCGAAAACCGAGATTTTTGACTCTACAAAATGTAGAATATTCAAAAAACGCTTGATTTTTCCTATAATATGCGCTATAATATAATAAATACATAAAACGAAACCGAATTTGACATACACACTTACTAAAGGGCAAGGTGTATCCAAGCCCTTTGTGGAGGAAATATGAAAGATATAAAATCAATTGTTTCTGCCAACTTATCTGCCTTGCGCAAGCAAAAGGGGATTACTCAGGCAGAGCTTGCTGAAAAATTAAATTATTCCGATAAAGCCATTTCAAGATGGGAAAAGGGCGACACTCTCCCCGATTTAAACGTTCTTGGCGAGATATGTGAGTTCTACGGAATTACTATGAATGACCTAACCACAGAGGACTGCACAGCACCTCAAAAGGACCACAGAAAAAAACAGCATTTTGCGTATCGTATGTGGATGTGCTTGCTTGCAGGCTCATCAGTTTGGCTCTTTGCCACAATATGGTTTGTTTACTACCTTGTGGGCTCGGACAAAAATTTATGGATTGCGTTTGTGTGGGCAATTCCAATCTCGTGTGGCGTGGTTATGCTGATAGGACGCATGGCATTTAACTGGATTGTTCATCTTGTAATTGGCTCAGTCACTGTATGGTCGGCTGTTAGCGCTATAATTTTCCAAATATATTTCTTCACGGAAATCGGTGGCGGAAATGCAATTTGGTTCCTATATTTGGTAGGAATTCCACTACAAGCAATGCTATTTATGTTCCAAAGGGTTTGGAAATCAAGGGCTGTAGTAAAAACTCAACAAGAGGTATTAGAGAATGCAAATAGGACAGAAGAACCAAATAAAGACAGCAGTAACGAAGAATGATACTGCAAAGGTCTTTGGCAGTGGTGAGCTTGAGGTTTTAGCAACCCCACGTATGATTGCCTTAATGGAGGAGTGCGCGTACAAATCAATTTCATCTGATTTAGAGGTGGGCGCAACCACAGTTGGCACACTAATGGACGTAAAGCATCTTAGCGCAACGCCAGTTGGAATGGATGTCACAGTTGAGTCCGAAATTTTAGAAATTGATGGCAGACGTGTCTGTTTTTCGGTAAAAGCATACGATGAGTGTGGTTTAATTGGAGAAGGCAAGCACGAAAGATTTATCGTCTATTCTGAAAAGTTTACTCAAAAAACCTACGCAAAATTAAAATAAGAAAAGGACACCATTTGGTGTCCCTTTTTATTTTTCCTCAAGCCTCTTAACGCCCTTTAATATTTCCTGTGCCTCTAAAGGAAATCTGCCAAGGTGGTCGGGGCCTATATTAATTAGGTAGTTAATTCCAAGTGCATTCAGCTTTTTCTTGTTTTCATAAATTTGCTCACTGCTTTTCCAGTTATGGTCCCATGAGTTATAGCCCCAAGAGTTGTTAAGCGTGCAAGCAGACTCGTAAAATCCATATGGAGAAGGCTTAAAGCCCTCAATAGAATTATAGTCAATCTCCTTAGGACACTCAAGGTCAATCTCGCTTGGAATTTCATTGTCACCAAGCGAAACGTAGTCGTATTTACCATTGCCAAGACGTGAATTTACAAGGCAAGATGGCTGATGCTTCTTAACCAAATTGTAAATTTGCTCGCTTTGCTCCTTGGTAAGTGTCATTGGCATATCAAACCAGGCAAGTGAAATCTCACCATAATTTGTCATTATCTCTTCAATTTGAGGCAAAATTTTGTTTTCAAAGGTTATATTAAAGTCCTTTTCATCCTTGTTTGGAAAGTCCCAAGAGTTATCCCAGGAAACGCCTGCACAGCCACGTGGCTCCCAAGTGTAGCCACCACCATTTTTCTCGTGCCAGTCAAGGTCCTGCGAATAGTAAATTCCAAATTTCAGCCCGTTTTTGCGACACTCCTCGGCGAGTTCTTTAATTATATCTCTGCCAAAGGGAGAATAGTCCACGCAGTTATATGAATCTGCATTTGATTTAAAAAGTGCAAATCCGTCGTGGTGCTTAGTTGTAATTACAATGTAATTCATACCACATTCCTTAGCAAATCTAACCCACTCACCAGCGTCGAAATAAATAGGGTTAAATGCCCTTGCTAATTTCTCCATTTCTGCGTTTGGAATTGCACACGCTGACTGTATCCACTCAGCATAATTATGTGACCTTTCACCCTTGTAAACTCCACCAAGCATAGAGTAAAGTCCAAAGTGTAGCATTAAGCCATATTTAGCTTCCTTAAACCAACTGATGCTTTCCATAAAGCCTCCTAAAAAACATGCTATGACTGTCGAGAATATATCTAATTTCGTTCTTTTCTCATCAAGCATAACAATTGTACCATAATTTCAATTCTTTGTAAATAGGATGATTGACTTTTTCTTATAGATAGGGTAGAATTAAATTAGCATAATAATTAAGGAGCTACAATGAAAAGTTTATTTATCCCAAAAGAAAGCTATCAAAACGGACTTAAGCTAAATACCAGCTGGCAGGGCAATTCTGCAACGTTTAAATTAATAAATACCTCAAAAAGTGAGGTTACCATAAACGATGTATGCTTGCTTACTGCAAAAATGATGTTTTCGCCCGACACACCCGTGTATGGTGAGGGCTTTAATATGCTTTCACAGTATGGTGGCACAGTGAAGGAGTCTTACCTAATTGGCTCATTTAGTGACTATAGTCACTATAAGCTACCAAAGCCTGAGGGAATTAATCAGGTTTATAATATGGCAATCTTTTATCCCAAGGATAAAAAACCACTTTTAGTCGGCTTTTCGTCTTGCCATCGCTTTACAGGAAAAATCCGCTTTAATGAGGAAAAAATAGAGCTCTTAATCGATGGTGAGGGCATTAAAATTGGCGCTGGAGAAGAAATTCCCCTTGAGGAAATATTTATCATAGAGGGTGAGCGAAACGAAATACTAAACGCTTTTGCAGACCAAATCACGAAAAACCACAAAAGAAACGCTTTCCCCGAAATTCCAACCGGCTGGTGCTCATGGCTTGTCTATGGTCCGGATATAACTGCCAAAAATATTTACGACAACTTAGATGCCATAAAGGAAAAATGTCTTGACCTAAAATATATTCAAATAGATGACGGCTATCAACGACACTGGGGTGACTGGTTTGACTTTACAGACAAGTTTGAGGGTGGAGTAAAAAAGGTTTGCCTTGATATTAAAAAGAAGGGGTTTGAGCCGGCAATTTGGGTTGCCCCATTCGTTGCCGATAAGGACTCTGAGCTCTTTAAAAATCACCCAGACTGGTTCGTCAAGGACGAAAATGGCGCCCCTCTTGATTCAAGCACGGTTTCCTTTGGTGGCTGGAGATGCGCACCATGGTACATTCTCGACACTACACATCCAAAAGCACTTGAATACGTAAAAACAGTCTTTAAAACAATGCATAATGACTGGAAAATCAACTACTTCAAATTAGATGCAATAGTTTGGGCAGCCTTGCCATTTGGCACAAGATACGACAAAACCAAAACCAGTGTAGAGGCCTTTAAAATGGGTATGCAAGCCATTAATGAGTCAGCAGGCAATAGCTTCATCTTAGGTGGCAACTCGCCAATGTGGCCAGCAATTGGCATGGTTAATGGTATGCGTGTTACAAACGACAACCAAAGAGGCTTTTACCAATTTAAGCAAATAGGAATAGAATGCTTTAATAGAAGCTGGCAACATAATAAGCTATGGATTAACGACCCTGATACAGTCCTTTTACAAAACCAAAGGGTAAGCGTAGTAGGGCCAGACGGCAAGGAAGCTATCAAGGAGGGAAGCGTCACAAATGATGAATTTCTCTTTAATGCCGTTTACACCATGGCATCGGGTGGAATGGTGCTTTCAGGTGACGATATTTCAAGCTTGACTGATGAAAACGTTACGGCATTAAAAAAGCTTCTCCCACCAGTAAATGTCCAAGCTGAATTTGATGACACCACCTTTACAGTAGGCAGGGCAAAAATAAGCGAAAACAAGGAAATACTTTACGTCTTTAACTTTGAGGATACCGAAAAGGATATTTTTGTTAAGGTAGATAAAAATGTCGAGGCGTCAGACGTTTTTAGTGGCGAAAAAATAGACACGTCCCTCGGTAAAATTGAAATTTCAGGCTTCAAGCCACACAGCGCAAGGGCTATAATTTTGGAGCGTTGACAGATTTTTCTAAATCTCCCTTGCAATTCCTATTATATTATGATATATTAATATTGTAAAACATATTGAAAATAAATTTATAGGAGAATTTTATGAAGAAAAAGCTTTTATTAACACTCGCTTTAGTGGCTGTATTTGTTTTGATGCTCACATTTGTGGTATCAGCTGAGTCAGTTCACGCAGGCAAGGTTGACTTAAATGCAACTGTAACTCTTAGCGGTAGCTATGTAGATGCAGATGGAAATGCTATTACAACAGTTAACTTGTTCGATAAAGAAGGAAACGCACTCATTTGGTACAAAAACGGTTCCACACTTGAGTCAATCCGCGCAGACGACGAAAGAGTAATTTATAAATGTACTTATTCATTCGGTGTCGGAAATTCAACAGTAGGTAGTGTAACTGCTTACGAGGTTTCCGATATGTGGATTCAACTTGATGAAAGTACAAAAATTGATAAAGGAAATATCGTTGTTCTCAATCTTATGGACGATGACGTTTTGATTAATAACAACAGAGATATTGGAAAGCCTGTTAACTGTTTAAAGACTATTGCATGGGCAAATAAGGTTCTTGAGTATGCTTTCTGCCGTCTTGACACAGTTGCTCTCCAACAGCAAGCATTCTGTGGCTGTACAATGCTAAAGTACATAAACCTTGAGGACTTAACAGAATTAAGACAAATTGGTGGCTCACAAACATTTGGACAGTCTTCTAATTTGTTCAAGGGCGAAACCCTTGACCTAACAGGCACTAAGCTTAGTCATATTAGTGGTGAAGGTGCGTTTAATGGTGTGCCAGCAGCTGCCATTAAGCTTCCAAAGACAGTTGTAGCTCTTGGTAACTGGTGTATTCAAGGCACTGCTATTACAAGCATTGCTTTCCCAACAGGTGTTGCAACAATTGCAGGCTCACAATTTAATGACTGTAAGTCACTAACAACAATTTATATTAACAACACAACAACAAATATCAGTGCAAGAGCATTTAATAATACAGCTCTTGAAAAGGTGTTCTTTGTAGGTACGCTTGGCGAATTAAATGCACTTCTTGATAACACAGATTTTACAAACAATACACCTTTGTCAGACGTTGTTGGCGAAAACAGAGCAAACCTTATCTCATACGAGGCATACAAAGCACTTGAGGATAAGAGTGGTAAATACGTAGTTTATAACTACAACTACTGTGAAGCATACAATGAGGGCAAGCACAATATCACTGGCGCAAATGAATGTGTAGGCTCATGCTCAGTTTGTTTGGAAAATATTGTTAGCCACAAGGAAAATAATTCTTCTATCACAGTAACTATCGTATACGCAAACGGCTATTCAGCAGTAGGTGTAAAGACAACCGATTGTGGAAACGAGGGCTGTGACTACTGTGTAACCGAAGAGGCTCCAGCACTTATCATTCCACTTGGCTACACAGCTCCTGAAATTGCAAATGGCAACATTGCAATCGGTTATAGAATAAATAACGAAGCGATTAATGACTACGAAAAGATAACAGGCAAGACAGTAAGACACGGCGTGTTTGTTGCAACAAAAGCAGGCCTTGGTGGAAACGACATCTTTGACGAGGGCTCAAATGCGGTAGTAGCAGAAATTTCAAACGACAAGCTTATTAAAATGGAAATTAAGCTCACAGGCTTCGATAAAGATGATTATAAGACAGCTCCATTTGCAATGGGCGCATACATAATCACAGAAAAAGATGAGGTGAAGGAAGTAAAATATTTTGAGCAAGGCACACCAGCCGAGGGCGATAAATACTATTTCACAACATACCAAACTATTGTAGGCGAATAATAAAAAAGCAGGACACAACGTCCTGCTTTTTTTATTCTTTTTATTTTCATTATAGAACCTGATATGCGTTAGCCGCCCAAGCATATCCCTTACAGCGTAAGCCCTTACCAGTAATAGCGCTGGTGTTTTCGCTAAAGCCGTATTTGCAGGTTGAGCGCTTATAGTTTTCTGCAATTTCGTCTGCAAGCTCAGTGTAGCCAAGGTTGCGTAGAGCATAAACAAACATAATTACGTCTGGTGCCCAAACAGCGCCACGCCAGTAGCCGTTTTCTTTGAACATAGGGCTGTCAACTGCCTCACTTGAAATACCACCCTTAGATAGGTGATGCGCCTTAATTGTATTAACGATATATTCCTGAATTTCCTTTGGTAGCATATCCTCAAGCACAATTACACGAAGTGGCATAAGAGCGTTACAATAGTAAGGCTCACCAGTTTCAGCTAAGCGCACAAAGATTTTTTCGCCATCCCAGTAGTCCTTAATTGCCTTTTCGGCAAGCTCCTTTGCAAGCTGTGCGTAAATCTTTTTGTCAGTTGGGTAGTTAAGAATTTCAGCAGCCTCAGAAAGGAAAGAGCACTGTACAGAAAGGAATGCAATAAGCTCACCGGTTTCAATATGCTCACTCTTGTCAAAGCAAGTTGAGTTGTCCTGTCCAGAGTCGTTTCCGTGATAATATGAAGGCGTCTTTCCACGTAGGTTTAGCCACCAGTCAGTGTTGCGCTTCATCTCAAAGTAAACCTCTTCAAGCGCGTGTGGAGTCTTAAACTCAGGGTTTCTCTTAATCATTTGCTTGTACATCCAGCCTTGTACAGGAGGCTTTACAAAGTTCCAAACCTTATAGTTTTGAGAAATAGCATCAGGCACTCTACCAACACGGTTAATATGCTTGTACATTACCATAAATTGGTCCATAGCCAAGCGATAGTCAATGTCAGCCAAGCCAAGCGCGTTGAACGCATTGTCCCAGCTCCAAACGTTGCTCATACCAGCCTTACCCATTACAATTGCCTCGGTGTCAAAGTTGCCAAGAGGAGCAATCGTGTTTGACCACATTATGTAAGCACATTCCTTGTCGTACTTGTCCTTAGGTGCGTATTTCTTTTCCCAAGCAAGATAGTCCTTTTCAGCCAAATCTGCAAAATGGTCATATGTCATACATTGTGCGATAGTAGCGCCTTTTGCAAGAAAATCGCCCTCAATTGCAAACTCGTATTCACCATTTGCATCTGGTAAAATACGCACGTTAACGTAATCGGATGTAACCTTACCAGGCTGACGAAGCTTTTCAATCTTCAATGAGCCCTTGATAGGAACAAACATAAGGCTACAATTGTTATTAAAGTCACAAAGCTCTACAATGCCATTTTGAATAATTTGATAGTCAAATCTCATATTTGCCTTTGCAATTTCAACTAAAATATCCTTGCCGTGACCTTTAATAAATGTGCCGTCTGTGTCGAACATAGTGATTTTTGTTTCGCCACCGGCGTGCTTAGCCGTCGCCTCACGAGGAACGAATGAAAACTTTGAGCCAGTGCCAAAGTTAATAGCCAAAACACCATTGAAAATATCTTGACCATGGTTGTGTATCATGTCCATTTTTAGAGTGTTTCTGCCTTTTTTGTCCCATACAAGGTATGAGCCTCTAATACTATAGTGAAGTCTGTCAAATGAATACATAAAAATCTCCTTGAAAATTGGTTAATTATATTCTAATATAATCCGTAGAAAAAATCAAGTTGCAAATTAAAAGAAGCTAAGATTTACAACACTATTGCGCTAAAATTATTTAAAAACTCAAAGAGAACACCAAAAAGGGTGTCATTTTTGATTTAACTAAATGATAACTTTTATATTTAAGCCTTTTGGCTTACACTTGGTATTGCTATATTGTTAAGCTGCTTTTTAAATTCACTTGGCGTTGTGCCAGTTATTGTAATAAACATACGGTTGAAGGTGTTAAGAGAGGAAAAACCACTTTGGCTGGCTATTTCAGAAATGGTAAAGTGGCTGTTAAGCAAAAGCCTTTTTGCATAGTCAATCCTATACATTGCCAAAAAGGTTCTGAAATTCATACCTGTAAGGGAGCGAATTGCAGAGGAGAGATATTTTTCGTGATAGCCTAAGCTCTTTGCCATATCGGAAAGATGTATATCGTCCTTGAAATTCTTTGACACATACTTAATTATTAAATGGAACTTATCATAATTTTGAATATCTTTGTGATCCGGCACGAAAGAAGAACGCTCTAATATGAAATCCAAAATTAAATTTAAAAGTCCGCAAAGCTTTAACGTCTTAGAAGGGTCTATGCTGTTAAGCTCCTCGATTATAGCTTTGTTAGAGGAAAAATCAAACACAGGGTTGGCAATTTCCATATCCTTTGTGGATGAGTAGAAGAACGGAGCGAAATCATTTGAAAAAACAATACAGTGCACAATAGATGGCGCCTCACTATAACAATCGTGAAGCTGGTTTGGACCTACAAAAATCAAATGGTTTTCAGGCACGGTGTATTTTATTCCGTCTATATGCATATAGAACACGCCTTTTTCTACAAAAACAAATTCGCTAAATTCGTGTAAATGGTGAGGAACGTACCAATTCGAGTGGCAATTATGCTTGTAATCATAGGCTTTTCCTATATTTTCAAATTGATAAATAATCATTTGTTTTCCTCCAAATCTTACCTTTCGACTATATTTTATCACATTATAGTTAGAAAATCAACATTTTTTGTTATATAATTAAATTGTAATAGTTTAATTTTAACTTTTACATATTTTTTGGTTTTTTTGATAAATTTTTTATAATATGAAGGAGAGAAATTATGAAAAAGAAATTACTTTTAATGGCTACCTTAATAGCTGTGCTCGTTTTCGCATTTGCACTAACCGCATTTGCTGACGACATTATAGTTTCAAAAACTGAAAGCGACGTTTACGGCACAGTAATTCAGCTAAACGCTGACCCGGGCCTTGATAACGCTTCACAGTACGTTTCAACACTCAAAAACATTAACGATGCCGGAACTGACAAAACAGCCCTCTGCATTTTAACTGACGGTGCTGAAACCCCATCTTATTACGTTTTCCCGGCATCATATATCGTGCTTGAAAGAGCGGACGGTAAATTTGACCTTACAGCTTCAGATTTAGCAGCGGCAGTAGCTGAATTAAATGAAGCTAAAGAAACAAAATACTACGAAAGCTATTCAACATATAGCAGCGGCGGAGGCAAGCGCTTTAACGGCCTAGTTCGCTTTGAGTTTACAAGCGACGTAACTACCGTTGACGACGGTGTTTGCTGTATGAGAAGCTATTCAACGTTAAAAGAGGTTAGATTCAATTACGAAATAAGCATGCCTGCAAGAGATATGTTTAAATCTAGCTCAAGCTTGGTAACAGTTGTTGGATTTGAAAATGTAGATGCAACAAATATTGGACACGCAACCTTTATGGGCTGTACATCACTTGAAACCGTTAGTCTTCCAACAGACATTGTAAGAATTTCAAGCTCTATGTTCTGGGGCTGTAGAAAGATTACGATTACTAACCTTGCAGAGTGCACACAGCTAACAACAATTGGTTCAAGTGCATTCCAAGACACCTCGTATCTCAATTTTGTGCTGCCTGATACAGTAACAACAATTGAGAAAAGCGCGTTCCAATCAGCCTTCAAGGACGGCGATGGCGGTTCATTTACAATAGGTAAGAATTCACAGCTTGTAACTATTGGCGACAGTGCATTTGAGGATTGCCGTAAAATGCCGGCAAACGTATATATTCCTTCAACGGTTACAAGCATTGGCAAAAATGCGTTTTTAAAATGTTATACAACACAAACATTTGAAAACCTTGAGAACTGTCAAATCACAACAATTGAAGACGGTACCTTCCAATACGTTACGGCTTTAACAACAATTAAAATACCAAAAACCGTAACAACAATCGGTTCAGCATTTGCTGACAATAATAACCTTACACTTGTATATATACCGAGCTCAGTAACCAGCATAGCTGATACATTTACAGGTGGAAAGCCAACAAATGCAGTGTTTATCTACACAGGTTTTGATGCAAGTGTTCTTTCAACCTGCTCAAAGATTGCAGGTGCAAACGTAATTCAAGCAAGCAATTACGATTCAACAGTATCTTATTCAGGCATTAATCTTGTTGTTGGCTACAGCAGCTGCGTTGCATACAACAACGGTAATCACGGAGAAACCTCAAAAACAATAGAGGTTACATCATACACAGATGTAATCAAGGTACACCAAATGTGCTTAGATTGCCAAAACGCGCTTGAAACTGACGAAATTGCACCACTCTTTACATGTCTTGGCTACTCAACTGCTGAGTTTGCCAATGGTGGAATTTCAGTAGGCTATAACGTAAATAAGGACGCTATTTCAGAGTATGAAACAATATCAGGCGTTGAGGTTTCATACGGCTTGTTCGCTGGAACTAAGCAGGGTCTTGGTACAAATGACGTAATAGGCGAGGACGGCAAGGCTGTTGCTGGCGCAATAACAGCAGGCTTTGAAAATAGTAAATATTCGTTTATGTTTATTAAAATGTTCGGCTTCAATGAAGATAACAAGGATACGCCTTTTGCAATTGGAGCCTACGTTGCAGTAGATAACGGTGAGGGCAAGGAATATTCTTACCTACAAAATGAAAAACCGCAAAACGGCGCAAAATA
>JAFVWS010000046.1 GCA_017501545.1 Clostridia bacterium
TACGCATTGTTATGATTGGCTTCGCCAAGTTTAAAAATTGATGGGTAATCATATCATAACGTTTGCGTAGCAAACTCATAACGGCGAGCAAAGCAAGCCTCATAGCTCTAAACTAAAACCAACAGAAAAAGAGATAACATTACGGCTATAAACCGTTTTGTTATCTCTTTCTGTCGTTATAAGAACCTGCTACGCAGAACCTTGTTATTTGCTTCGCTCATAATAAGGGTTTGGGTTTATCCCATTATGCGTTTGACCAGTCAAATGCGATGCTCGCACTTAGCGGCGGTTTTTTAATTCTCCGCTAAGAACATCACCCTTTTACCTGGGGATTTTCTTATTTTATTTGGTTTCTGTACTTTAAAAGAGCGAGAATAATTTGTGCTGTTTGTGCTTTTGTAAGTGGAGAATTTGGTGATATTTTTCCCTCGGATTTTTTTAATATTCCAGCCTCGGTAAGTGATTCAATTGCACCACGCGCCCAGGATGGTATTTCGCTATCGTCAGAAAAAACAGTAAGCGAGGTTGTTACCTTTGTGCCAAGAATTTTGTTGATTATAACGGCCGCCTCGGCAAGGGTAATAGGCTCCTTAGGGTCAAAATGCACACCATCATCCTTTACAGTGCCAGAAATAATTCCAAGAGAAAAAGCACTTTCGATATATCCCTTGTATTCCGATGCTATTTCACTGTCATCTGCAAACCTTGTCTTATCAATTTCTGGTGCTTCTTTAGCTCCCATAGCACGCATTATCAGCGTTACAAATTCCTCTCTTGTGATTTCCTCATTTGGGTTAAAGGAATAGCTTCCATCAATGTTTTTAACATAATCCATCAGGCTTTTTTCACAAACCGTTGAAACTGCAATCAAATCAGTTTCCAAAACATCATTAAACGCCATTGTTGTATCTTTTCGATTAATTTTGAATTCTACAACGCACTCCTCTGAGTAGTTGCCGTATGAGTCGCGCACTCTATAAGAGAAGGAGTCCTTTCCCTTGGCATTTTTGTAAGGTGTGTATATGTAATCGCCGGTTTGCTTGTTTGTTAAGCACAAAAGAGCCTTTTTGGGATAAGATACAATTTCAAATTCAAGCTCATCGTCCTCTGGGTCATAGCCTAAGAGAGTGCCAAAGCAAGCGATATTTTTCATTGTCCAGGCAGAAACCTCGGCGCCATTTGATGCAACTGGACTTAAATTTGTAACGCTTAACGGAATTAACGAGCATTCAATTTCATAATCAAAGCCGTTTGGCTTGAATTTAAAGGTAGCCTCGGTAGGCTTGCTTTGAGTGCTTACAAACCTTAGCATTGAAAAATCCTCTCTATATACAACTTGGTTTTCAACAACGTAAAGGTTATCAAGCATAAGCTTGCCACATTTGTCGCTTGGTAGGGAAGTAATCTTTATTGAGCTTACGTTAATTCCAAGTGGGTTGTCAAAATCATCAACGTCAAAGGAAATTTCGCCATCGTTTAAAATACCACTTTTTACCATTGTGCTTTCGTTTGCGATAATATCAATTGCAGGAGAGATTTTTTCACTTGCGAAAGCTACTGTTGTAAAAAGAAGCATAAAAACGATAGAAAAGAAAAAAATTTTTTTCATATTAGCCTCCAAAATATGTTCCATAAATGTAAAATATTACTAAAAAATTAGTATTTTTTCTACTATTTTTATTTATCTCCAAAAATTACTTCTTGCACCAAAAAGATAAGCTTGAATATAATGTAATAAATGCATTGGAAAGGAAGAAAGAGAATGGAAATAATGAAAATAACAGACACTTCTATAAAAATCAGTATGCGTGCCGAAGAGGCACAGGAATATAATTTAAACGAGCAATGTGAATTGGATGCAAAAGAAATGAAAAAGTCCTTTGCAAGAATTCTAAATAAGGCGAAAAGAGAGGTAGGCTTCAAATATGCAGGAGAAAACATAGTTGCTGAAATTTTTTCCTCAAAGGATGGTGGATATGAAATATTTATAAGCTGTATTACCGAGGAGGAAAAAATGTATAAGGAAAAGGTTGATGATACCACTCAAAAGCGCCCAAAGCAACAGCTGATTTATTCCTTCGAAGCACTTGAATCCTTGCTTATAGTTGCCGTCAGGCTTGAAACTATGGGTGGCTTTTCGAGAAGCTCCGCATATTATGACAAAAATGCGAGAAAATATTATTTGACCATAGAGGATGTATCAAAAAAAGGACTACGTCTTGCTTTTATAAATGAATACGCAAGGCAAGTGAAGTCAAGCACTCTTTGCTACATAAAGGAATACTGTCAGTGCATTTTAGAGGGAGATGCTGTTCCAGTTTTGTCATCCCTTAGCTAACCTTTGATTTTTCCATTATATATTCGTAAAAAAGCATAGCAAGCAGCTTGCCACTTCTTGACGCCTCCTCGTATGAATTTGCATAGGTGCCTATATCTATGTTTAATGAAGTGGGCGCAACGTTTTGAGAAAGTGCAAAGCGAGAAATCTTATTTTCGAAAACAAAGCAATCCTGCTTTTGGTTTACAAAATTAGCAAAATCAAACGCAAAAAGTACGTTTCTTGTTTGATTTTGGCTTGCTGTGTCCCAGCTTGTTCCACTTGTAAAGGAAAGCTGTGCATGCTCGGCGCCATCAACGCTTATAGTACCCTTTTTCATGGTTAAATCATCCTCGATTTTAACACCTCTGGAAATGTTAAAAACATATGAAATGCTGGGGTACTTCACAAGTGCTTCACTTAGTGATTTTTCATATTCAGCCTTTGAGTTGAGTATTCCACCCGATGCGTAAAGCTCGTTTAAATGTATTGCGTTAATGCCTAATGAATTTAGCTCCTCGCAAACAAGCAAGCCTATATCTCCAACACATTTTTTGTCGCTGTAAAAATAGTCGTTTGTAGAATAACTTACGCCGTCGGAATAGCACTCCTTTATTGAAGAATGTGTTATCAAAACCACAGGTGCTTCATTCCCGTATTTTTCATAAATTTGATTTAGAGTAGTGGGGGAAAATTCACTCGAAAAATCAAATTCACAGCCACTTTCATTGATGCTTATATACTCGAATTTGCCAAGAGCCTCGATTTTTATATTTCCCTCTGGTATTTCGACGGTGGTCGAATTCCCATTGCCTTCGTTTGAGGGATTATTCACCTCGTTATTAGGCTCGTTTGTCAAGTTATCAGAACCAGAATTTTTTTCAAAAAGCCCCTTGATTATAGGGAAGAACTTGATTAAAAGAGCAACCATGCAAATAAGCAGAAACAAAAGTAGTAGTCGCTTAAATAGCTTAAATAATCTTTTTTTGCTTCGCCTTTTGCTGGTTTCAATGGTTACACAAGAATCATCATAGACAATAATATCTCCTCTTTCCATTTATGCCTCCAGTCTTTTTTTAAATTCTATGTTGGACAAATTATCTTTATAACTCAAAATCGTTTAAGAAAGTAAAATTCGGTTGAATATTTTAAAAAACTGTGTTATTATTAAAGTATAATTATCACCAACATTAAAACGGAGGACAAAATGAAGGACAAAAGTGAAATTAAGGTCTTTATTCTTCACTTAATGGACAGAATAGGGTATCCTGTGAACTGTACTGACATATGCTCAATTCTTTCACAAGAAAGTGTTGCAGGATATTTTGAGTGCGGCGACTGCTTTACAGAGCTAATCGAGGCAGGCCACGTGATAGATTCTGGAATTCCTGACGAAAAGGGCGAAATAACGTATGTCGTTTCAAAATCAGGTAAAACAATAGAAAGCGCCCTTAGCGACCAAATATCAAGCCCTATCAAGGAGGCAAGCTATCGTAGTGCAATAAGATATCTCTCGTTTGAAAAGAGAGGCGCAATGGTAAATTGCCACAAAACAAGACTTGACAGCGGTAAATACAGTGTACATTGCGAGATAGTCGAAAAGGGCAGACGCGTGCTTGAAATAAACATTGATGTTGATACTGAGAGAGAAGCTGATATGATGCTTTATAATTTCCGCCGTCGTCCCGAGGTCGTATTTCAGGGGACAATGGCACTCGTTTCAGGAGAGAGAAACTACATCTTCGAAAAATAATTTTGTCAATTTTTGTTAAAATGCACAAAAAAATATTAGCAGACTATGCATTTTTATCGAAAATGACAAAAAGCACTTGACAAACAACAATATTATTGATATAATATGATTATCATATGATTAATATTAGTCTTTGGTAATCGTGACATGAGGCAATATGGACGAAACAATCGGACTAATTATAAAGGCAAAAGAGGGTAGTGAGTCTGCTTTTTCAAAGCTCCTTACAATTTACTCTCCATTGCTTCATAGCGTTTCAAAAAAATATTCATCTATGTGTGATTGTCAACAGGGTGAGGACTTTTTTCAAGAGGCGCAGATAGCACTATATAACGCTGTTATCTCATATGATGCATCCATCTCAGGCATCACCTTTGGGGCATATGCTAAAACTTGTATTAGAAACAGGTTGGTTTCTCTTGTAAGGCGCATCAAATCTAAAAAACGCACCAAAAATGAGCTTGAGGTTTCTTGTGAGGCACCATCCCCACAAGATGCTGTTGTTTGGCGAGAACTTGGTGAGAAATTACTTGCACTTGCAGAAACCACTCTGTCTTCTTATGAAAAAATGGTGCTTGCTTTGTACATAAAGGGTCATAAGGCAGGCGAAATTTCGAAGCAATTAGGTAAGAGCGAAAAATCCGTGAATAATGCAATTTTCCGAATCAGGTCAAAGCTTAAAAAGACAGCCCTAAGCTGATTACCAAGCGTAAGCTTTGTATAAATTTATTTTAGAGGAGAGAAAAAATGTTCGAGGACAAGACATTGGTGTGCAAGGACTGCGGTAACGAGTTCGTGTTCACGGCAGGAGAGCAAGAGTTTTATGCAGAAAAGGGGCTTGAAAATGAGCCAAAGAGATGCAAGGCTTGCCGCGATGCTAAGAAAAACGCAGCTAAAGCACCAAGAGAGCTATTTACAACAGTTTGCGCTGAGTGTGGAAAAGAAGCGAAAGTTCCTTTCCAACCTAACAACGAAAAGCCTGTTTATTGTAGTGAGTGCTACGCTAAGAAAACAAGCGAGCAGGAAGCGTAAAATAGCATAAATAAAAAAGAGCCTTTTTGAGGCTCTTTTTGTTTTTTATTCAAAAGAATAAACCCAAGAAAAATCCCGTTATTACCGTGTTAAATAATTTACCTATAATTTACGCACGAAAATTTAAAATCTTACTGTACAAACGCGTAAAATTATGTTATAATTAATTAACTATGTCTATTTAGGAGTTTAAAATGGCTTTTAAAAATCAAAATCACAAAAACGATTTTAAGAGAAATGATAGAAAATTTGAGCAAAGAAGCTATGGCACGTATAAGAATGATGCCCCAATTGAAAAAGAGGACGACGGCACTGTTGTTGGTAGAAACGCCGTGCGTGAGCTTTTGAAAAGTGAGCGTGGCATTGAAAAAATATATGTCAAAAAGGGTGGAAGCCACGAGGGCTCAATAACTGTTTTAGTTGCTGAGGCGATTGAAAGAGGTATACCTGTGGTAGAAATTGAAGCGCAAAAGCTTGATGCTATTTCTCAAGGCGCAAATCATCAAGGCATAGTAGCTATTGCATCAATGAAGGAATATTCTACTATTGATGATATGCTTGATTTAGCAAACGAAAGGGGCGAAAAGCCACTTATCGTGATTGCAGATTCAATTGAAGACCCACATAATCTTGGTGCTCTTATAAGATGCGCTGAGTGCGCGGGCGCGCATGGTGTCATAATTCCCAAAAGGCGCGCAGTTGGTATTACCCCAACCGTTTATAAATCCTCAGCTGGCGCAATTGAGCATATGCTTATTGCAAAGGTCTCAAACATAGCAACAACAATAGAGCAGTTAAAGAAAAAGGGCGTATGGGTTTTCACCTCCGAGGCTGGTGGCACACCATACTATGAAACAGATTTTAACTGTGCATGCGCTGTGGTTCTCGGCTCAGAGGGCAATGGCGTTTCAAGAATAGTAAAGGAAAATAGTGACTATATAGTTTCAATTCCAATGTATGGAAAGGTAAATTCACTCAATGTTTCTACTGCCGCATCGGTTATTTTGTGCCACGTGGCAAGAATTCAACGAGGAAATTAACCAATCGGAAAGGAGAAGTAATGGACGAAAGATTTAATTTAGACGATTCTGGCGATTTTGAAAATGAGCCAGTAAGAGATATTGAAAATATCAATGATGATATGGATGACACTGATGAAGGTCTTGTTTCCCCTGATAGAACAATCTTTACGCAGGTGGCAGAGAAGGTAAATAAGCCTGAGCGCCACGTTGGCTATGCTGCAACCTTCCACGGTGGCGAAAGAGAAGGCGATGGCTTTATTGTTGATGAGCAATATGCAAGCTCAGCAAACGCTGACAAGCAGTTTATGGAGGCTTTTGGGCTAAGCGAAACAGGCTCTCACAAAACAATGGCAAACGACTCTATTTCTGATGATCACGATTTTGGCAAGGATAATATTTATTCTAACCAGTATGAATATACTGACCCCGCCCAAAGAACTGAAATTAGAGATATGTATTCCTATGCAAGAAAAAGCGTTAAGAGAAAGCTAATTTTCTCATTAATATTCACCGTATTCCTATTCTTACAGGAAAACGTATTCTGCTTTATGCGCTTTGAAGGCTTTGATTATTTTGATTCAAATGCACACCCATACATTCATCTTTTTGCAGGCTTGTTTGCTTTGACAATGTGTGCAATTTTCGCAAGAGAACAGCTTTATCACGGCTTTCGCTCAATAATCAAAAAGGATTATTCACCTGAGTCCGTTGCTGTAATCTCATTAATAGTTGCAATATTACACTGGGTTTCATCACTTGTATTCGAGGTTATTCCGTCAGACGCAGTGCCATTTGTAAGTGGCTTTAACCCGATACTCTTTAATTTTCCAACAGCTATAGTTCTTTTCACAAGCATACTCTTTACATATTTCAATATTAAGAGAGAGCGCTTTGGATTTGGCGTTGTAAGCGTTAAAAAATCAAAATTCGTGCTTGAAAAGGTTACCGAAAGCAATGCTGAGGCTGAGTACGACACCTTTACAACAACCTCAAATGGAGAGTTTTCAGGTCAAATCGCACGTGTAAACAGAACACCATTTGTTAAAAACTATTTTGCAAACACCAATACACCAGTACAAACTGGCAGATTTTTAAAATTCTATTATGTTCTCGCAATTGTAATAGCATTTATTTTAGCGCTCGTTTCAGCGTTTGTTATGGCGCTTGGATATGCACCTAAGGGCAACTTCTCAAACGTACCATATGCAGCACTATCATATCTATTTATTGGTATCCAGTGTATGCTTCCAATAGGAATACTATTCTCATATAGCGTACCATTCCTTCTTGCAAACACTAATCTTTACGAAAGCGGTGTTTCCATTCTTGGAGAGGAAGCTATTGATGAGTTTGCAAGCATTGATGCAATAGTAGTTAATGATACCACAGCATTCCCACCTCAAAATGTTAAAATTAAAAACATTATGGGATACAACGACT
Organism: Clostridia bacterium; assembly: GCA_017501545.1. Taxonomy (GTDB): domain Bacteria; phylum Bacillota; class Clostridia; order Oscillospirales; family CAG-272; genus RGIG2000. Next base: position 7,565 of record JAFVWS010000046.1, read on the forward strand.
ATACAATTGAAAAAATAACATATCTTGCTGCAAGTGGATTTGCTGTTGTCGGCGGTCCTTTAGCTGATGTATTTGATGCAGTTTTAAATGACGCTATGCCAAAAAGCTCAAGGGCAAAATTTGTTTGCTCAGGTCGAAGCTATCTAAGAGTTAGCATTGATGGTCACGCAGTTATTTTTGCTGACAAATATGGTATGACAGCACAGGGCATTGAGGTTGGTAGTGAAAGAGAAGACAAAAACGACATGGCAGTTATGTATATGGCTTGCGATGGAATTTTGTGCTCTAAAATGTATATCAGATACGATATCAACCAAGAGTTTGTAAAAACAACAAAGCAAATGAATAGCAAGGATATGGCAATAGGCATTAGGACCTTTGACCCAAATATTAATAACGATCTCGTTGCTAAGCTAACAGGCTTTACTAAAAAAGAGGTTAGAGTAATAAAGCTTGAATCATCAGGCGATATTCCAACACCAACACAAAGATGTGAGGGTAAAATCGTTTCAAAGGGTACCTCAAGCGCTTTGCTTAGAGGAATTACCACCTGTAAAAGGATTGTAAAAACAAGAAAGGTACTCAAGGCAATAAAGATACTATCATCACTTGTAGGCGCAACCTATATAGGCTTATGTATTTTTGGTGCGTTTGGCATATTTAAAATTGCCCAATCAGGCATTGTAGCGTTAATGTATTTAGCCTTCGCTATAATTATGTATGTTACAACCGTAATAATGTTGCCGAGTAAAAAATAATGCAAAAGGATATTAGCACAATCTTAAAGTCAGTATCTAAGCCTGCAAGATATACAGGTGGAGAATACGGACAAATTATAAAAGATAAAGAAAAGATAAAGACAAGAATAGCATTTTGCTTTCCTGACACCTATGAAATAGGTATGTCAAACTTAGGTATGAAGATTCTCTATGGTGCGCTAAACGAGCTTGACTATGTTTGGTGTGAGAGATGCTTTGCACCTTGGCCAGATATGGAAGAGAAGATGCGCCAAAACGATATTCCGCTTTTTACCTTGGAATCAAAGGATGAAATTAAGGAATTTGATATAATGGCAATTTCAATGCAATATGAGCTTTGCTACACAACTGCAATCAATATGATTGATTTGGCTGGAATTAGCGTGTTCGCAAAGGATAGAAAAGACATCGACCCTATTATTCTCGGTGGTGGTCCTTGTGCTTATAACCCTGAGCCAGTTGCTGATTTCTTCGATATTTTCAGTATTGGAGAGGGCGAGGAAGCGCTTTGTGAGCTTGCAGAGCTTTATACAAGAATGAAGGAAAACGGCACATATACAAAGGATGCATTTTTACGAGAGGCATCTCATCTTGATGGCTTTTATGTTCCATCGTTGTATAATGTGCAGTATAACTCCGACGGCACCATTGCGTTATTTGAGCCAAAATATGACGATGTACCTAAAAGGGTGGTCAAGAGGGTGGTTGCAGACTTAAACACCTCATATTTCCCTCTAAAGCCCGTTATGCCGTACATTGAAACCGTACATGATAGAATTATGCTTGAAACCTTCCGTGGCTGTATAAGAGGCTGTCGCTTCTGTCAGGCTGGTATGGTTTTTCGCCCTGTACGTGAGAAAAGCGTTGAGGTTTTAAATTTCCAAGCTGAACAAATTTATAAAAACACGGGATATAATGAAATTTCTCTTACCTCACTTTCAATCAGCGATTACTCCTGCCTACACGAGGCTACGGATTTGCTTCTTTCATGGACAAATGATAAAAAAATTAATCTTTCATTACCATCACTTCGTGCAGATAGCTTCACAAGGGAGCTGATGCGTAAAATATCAGGCGTGCGTTCAAGTGGACTTACATTTGCACCTGAGGCTGGAACACAACGACTTCGTGATGCTATCAACAAAAACCTTTATGAAAAGGATTTGTTTAATGCGGTCAGACTTGCATTTGAGGGTGGCAAGAGCCAAGTAAAGCTTTATTTTATGAATGGCTTGCCAACAGAAACCTATGAGGATATTGAGGGCATTTCAACTCTTGCCTCAGCAGTTGTTGATGAGTATTATAAAACCGAGGGCAGACCAAAGCGTCCTGTTTCAGTGACAGTGAGCGTTTCTTGCTTCGTTCCAAAGCCACATACTCCATTCCAGTGGGAGGGTCAGGATACGCTTGAAAGTCTGCGTTCAAAGCAAATGTTCTTAGCGGAGAAGATTACCGATAAGAAGATACGTTACAATTGGCACGAGGCAAAGGTTTCGCGCCTTGAGGCAGTGTTCTCAAAGGGTAACAGAAGGCTCTCAAAAGCTATTTATACCGCACAAAGAAAGGGTATGCGCTTTGATGCCTGGGACGAATACTTTAGCTATGAAAAGTGGCTTGAGGTGTTTGATGAATGTGGTATAGATATTGATTTTTATGCTACACGTAAAATGTCATATGATGAAATATTACCTTGGGATGTAATTGATATAGGAGTTTCAAAGGGATTCTTAATCAGTGAAAACAAAAAGGCATATGAAAGTAAGACAACTCCAAACTGTAAGGAAAAATGCTCAGGCTGCGGTGCAAACGCGCTTGGAAAGGAGCTTACATGGTGCCCGAAGAGAAAATAAAGGTAAGAATTAGATTTTCAAAAACTGGGGATTTAATGTATATTTCCCACCTTGATCTTGCCCGTACAATGCAAAGAATAATTTTGCGTGCAGGACTTGATATTTGGTATAGTGAGGGATTTAATCCTCAACCAAAGATGGTTTTTGCAGTTCCACTCCCAACAGGCGTTGAAAGTAACTGTGAAATGCTTGATATTAAGCTTAATTCGCCTATGTCAAGTGAGGAAATTAAAAATCGCCTCAATGACAACTTTCCAACAGAGATGCGCGTTTTAGATGTTTATACTCCAGAGGTTAAATTTAAGGAAATTGCATACATTGATTATACAATCAAGCTAAATTCTCCTAAGATTACAGGAGAAACAGCAGGCAAAATCAAGGCGCTTTTTGATGGTGAGTGCATGATTACTAAGAAAACAAAAAGTGGAGAAAAAGAGGTTAATATCTCCGAATACATTAAGCTTTTAGAGGCTGATAGTAAAAGTGGATATGCAGAGATACATACAATATTGGCATCTGGCAATGAAATGAACCTCTCGCCAGAGCTATTAATTGAGGCACTTCGTCGCAACCTTGACCTTATGACAAGCGGAAGAATTGATGAGTATTATTCAATTATGCGTAATGAAATGCTGACAAGCACACTCGAAAAGTTTATTTAATTTAAAAAGCACCCGTTTGGGTGCTTTTTTATTTTTCGTTATACAATAAAAAGACACTCCTCGAAAAATACTTAGCTTAGCTAAGTGCCTTTTAGGCTTAAATAGGGGAGTGTCTTTTTATATTTATTATAGGCTTGCGTACTTTCTAATCTTAAGAGGTGCAAGCGTGCTTCTGTCAAGCTCCTTTAAGGTGTCAAGGTCGGTGCCAAGCATTGAAATCAAATCATCAACTGAAATAAATTCAATATTTTTTCCGTCATTTAAAGCGGCTTCAGCCTTTTCGCGACGATAGCACCTATATAAATCACCGTTTTTGCCAACAATTTCGCATTTGACAAATATGTCACAGCCATATGCATGGCGAGAATATTTCGAACCTGCCTTGGCAAGCAACGAAACTATATTCATCATTTCGGCAAAGTGATATTCCTCAAAAAGTGAACTAATGCAGACCTTTTTACCGCTAAGTGGCGTTTCTGCTGAGCGATTTATAAAAACTCGCTTTTGATACGTTGAAAATTCAATTGCATTTTCCTCTGAATTATGTATCCAGTTTGAACGAAGACTGCCAGTTACCTTTTCCATCTTGGAAAGTCGGTTAGCCTTTTGAATTTCCTTGTATTTGATAAACTCAGACCCAAGCTCGCCATTCTTACACCAGCATTTGCAAAGCGGGTATTTTTCGATAAGCTCAAGTGGAGTAAGTCCTGTCTGGTCACATAGTCCCTTCAAAACTCGCATTGTAAAATAAGAGTCATCATCACTTTTATGCACGTCCTGTGTTTCAGTTACACCATATTCAGTAGCACACTTGATTAGGGCAGGGGTATTTTCAAGCTCCTTAAAATCCGTATATATCCTTTGAACATCTATGAAATCATAGTCAAACATCGGCTTATGGAATCGTGAGCATTCGCTTTTTAAAAAGCCTGCATCTGACATAACGGCAAATCCGAAAATTAAAGAGTTCTTTCTTGTCAAAAGCTCACTAATTTCAGGATAGTAGAATTTAAAGTCTGGAGATGCGAAAAACTCGTCCTCGTCGTATCCAAGCACAATGCCAGGGTGATTGTTATGTCCGTGAAGATGAAATTTTGAATGTGGGTTTATTAGAATATCGCTTTTTTGAAGAATGTTAAATTGCTCATCAGTAACTATATAACCAAATGAGCAAATTTTTCCACGTCCACCGAAGCAGTTGGCACATTCAATATCAAAAAATATGTAGTCCATTAGATATCCCTTCTGCCAAGAAGGGCACGGTAAAGAGTAACCTCATCAGCATACTCAAGGTCAGAACCAACAGGCAAGCCGTTTGCAAGCCTTGTTACCTTGATTTCAAGTGGCTTAAGTATTTTTGAAAGGTACATTGCAGTTGCTTCACCCTCGACTGTATAGTTGGTGGCAACGATAATTTCCTTTACCTCACTGTTATTAATTCTTGCAAGAAGCTCCTTAATCTTAAGCTGGTCAGGACCAATTGACTTCATCGGTGATATAGTACCATGTAAAACATGGTAAACACCTCTAAACTCCTTAACCTTTTCGAAGGCAAGCACTGCTTGATAGTCCTCAACCACACAAATGACGGAATGGTCACGCGCATCGTTTGAGCAAATAGGGCAGATTTCCTCGCTTGAAAGGTTTTGACATTCAGAGCATAGCCCAATTTGAGTTTTTGCGTCTAAAATTGCTTGTGCAAAATCGTACGCATCGCTATTTTCCATATCCAAAACGGAAAAAGCCATTCTCATCGCGCTTTTCTTACCAACACCATCAAGAGAACGAAACTTCTCAATAAGAGTGTTAAGTGGCTTAATAAATGTTTCCATTAAAATAGACCTGGCATAGAGAGTCCGCCTGTGATTTTACCCATCTCGGCGTCATTTGTTGAGTCAACCTTCTTGATTGCCTCGTTTACTGCAGCAACTAAGATATCTGAAAGAGTTTCAATATCATCAGGGTCAACAATTTCAGGGTCGATATCTATGTTTAAAATTTCTTTTTTACCAGTAATTTTCACCTTAACAACGCCACCACCGGCGCTCACCTCGTACTCTTTAGCATCAAGCTCTGCTTGCTTAGCTTGCATATCCTCTTGCATTTTTTGTACTTGTCTTAGCATCTCGCTTTGGCTTGGTGCCTTTGGAATGTTAGCTCTCATAATCTTACCACCTTATTAAAATTCTTCAAGACCACTTTTTTTAGTGTCTTGTTTCTTTTTTGAAAATATATCTATTTGCGAAGGAGAATTAATGCTTATTTCAGATAAGAGCATAGCATCAAATAATGCTTGCTTGTTATCTGTAAGCATCTTTGCAGAAATTTCATTATCTGCTTGAATATAGTATTTGTTATCAGCCTCACAATAACGTGCTATCGATTTTGAAACAAAGCTTGAAAGCATCGGGCTCTTTTCACCAATCTTTACTGAAACCTCGTCCCAACCAAAAATCTCCTCATAAGCCTTAGGCTTTGATGGAGCCTTATGTTCTTGTGGCTTTTCTATCTCTTGGGTAGGCTCCTCTTTAACTACCTCAGTATTTTCAACTGGTTCAGTATAAGAGGGAAGCGCACCCTTAGAAATAAGCGTTAGCTTGTCCTCAAGCGCTGAAATCCTTGAAATGAGCGCATCACTTGAGTCGGAAAGCTTAGGGTCACACATTTTCATTAGTGTAATTTCAGCCATCAGTCTTTTTTGTGTTGGATTGCGCATCATATTTAAATAAGCATTGTCAAGCAATGAGGCATGATATATAAGCGTTGCCATGTTGAAAAGCGAAGCGGCATCAGAAAGAAGCCTAATTTCACTTTCTGGAAGCTCCAAATAATTTGCGTTTCCAAATGATTTTACAACCATCATGTCTCTGTAAAACGATGTTAAATCAGCGAAGAATACTAAAATATCCTTGGAAGAAGCGACAACCTCATTTATTGTTTCAAAAAGACTTTTGTAGTCCTTGCTTACGATGCTTTTTGCAACGGTAGCCATTTTTTCATATGAGCTTGTGCCAAGAATGGCATTAACGTGCTCAGGCGTGATTTTAGTGTGCGCACCTGCGCAAAGCTCCATTAAGCTAATTGCATCTCTCATACCACCCTGTGCAGTCTTAGCAATAATAGCAGCACCCTCTTCAGTTAGGTCAATGCCTTCTTTATCGGCAATAAAGAGCAGTCTTTTTACAAGAGAGTCCATTGAAATCCTTCGGAATTCAAAGCGCTGACACCTTGAAATAATAGTTGCTGGAATTTTATGCTGCTCGGTTGTAGCAAAGATAAATAGCACGTGCTCAGGTGGCTCCTCAATTGTCTTTAAAAGAGCATTAAAGGCGCTATCTGAAAGCATGTGTGCCTCGTCAATTATGTAAACGCGCTTTTTTAGGATTGACGGTGTATATAATACGTTGTCACGTAGGTCGCGAATATAATCAACGCCCGTGTTTGTTGCTGCGTCCATTTCAAGCACGTCTGTTGTAGTGCCTAAGTCAATAGCACGACAATTTTCGCACTCTCCACAAGGGTTTCCGTCCTTTAAATTAAGGCAGTTTACACTTTTTGCCAGTATTTTAGCACAGGTAGTCTTACCCGTTCCACGTGAGCCGGAGAATAAGTACGCATGTGAAACTGAATTATTTTTCGCCTCATGCTGCAAAATTGAGGTGATATGCTCCTGTCCGTAAACATCTGAAAAGACACTTGGACGATATTTTCTGTATAAAGCCTGATGCATAAAATTCTCCTTTCTAAATCATTAAAAAAACAAGCTGTCATATAAGATCATACCCCATAAATCGAAATACTCTTACGCGCGCTAACTCATAGCATAGGCTCGAGACAAGCACTCTCGCGGCACATCATCAAAACTGCTTAGTGCTGCTTGGTCCCCCATCTGACACGGTTCACAGCCGACAATTGCGCAAGACTCATCTGTCAACGCTTCTGTTATAAGTGCTGACCACACAAGAATAGCCCTCAAAATGGGAATTCTCCCCTGCATATAGCGGATTTCAGGTACAGGGCACCGCTACCGCCCCGGATAGTATGACCTTATATCACAACTTGTTATATATTATGAACGGTAATAGTATAACATACAATAATATAAAAAGTCAAGAGAGAATAGTAAACAAATTAATTTAAATATAACAACAAAAATTGCCAACGAAGTAAAATATAAAGGAGGCAATTTGCCTCCTTAGATTAACTAATATAAATTTCTGCTTCAATTTCTAAGAGACGATTGTATTTTGCAACTCGCTCCATACGGCATGGTGCACCGGATTTTATAAATCCAGCATTAGTACCAACTGCAATGTCAGAAATAAATGTGTCGTCAGTGTCGCCAGAACGATGTGAAATGATGGTTTGATATCCCTTTTGCTTTGCAAGCGCAATTACGTCAAGTGTTTCAGTAAGAGTGCCAATTTGGTTTGGCTTTATTAAAATAGCATTGCCCATGCCAGCATCGATGCCTTTTTTTAGTCTTTTTTCATTTGTAACAAACAAATCGTCGCCAACAAGCATAACCTTTTCACCGATTAAAGAGGTAAGCTTTTCCCAACCGGTATAATCCTTTTCGCCAAGTGGATCCTCAAGAGAAATTATAGGATATTTAGAGATCAAATCCTTCCATTTTTCAATCAGCTCATCGCTTGAATATCTTTTTTTAGCCTTTGGCAAATAGTATCCGTCCTTGTCAAACCATTCACTGGATGCAATGTCAAGAGCTATTTTTACCGTATCAGTATCATATCCGGCAAGGGTAATCGCTTCAATAATTAGCTCTATAGCCTCCTCATCGCTTGATAAATTAGGCGCAAAGCCTCCCTCATCGCCAACAGATGCACCAAGCCCACGATTGATAAGGATTTCCTTCAGTCCTTGATAAATTTCACACCCTGCCTTTAATGCAGCATTAAATGAGTCAAATCCAACTGGAACAATCATAAATTCTTGAATATCTATATTGTTTGTTGCATGTGCACCACCATTTAAAATATTCATCATAGGAATAGGTAGCTTTGAGCTCAAAACACCACCAATGTATCTATAAAGTGGCAAAGAATTAGAGCTTGCATTTGCTCGCGCAAGGGCTAATGATACAGACAAAATAGCATTTGCACCAAGGCTTGATTTATCACGAGTTGAATCAAGCTTAATCATTTTTTGGTCGACAATTCTTTGTCTTGACGTGTTTAGCTGACAAACCTCTGGTGCTATAATTGTGTTTACGTTTTTCATTGCCTTTAAAACGCCCTTGCCAAGAAATCTTTCTGGGTTTTGGTCACGTAGCTCGCATGCTTCGTATTCGCCGGTTGATGCGCCAGAGGGCACAGAGGCAGTACCTTTGTGCCCACCTTCTAATGTAACGCAGGCTTCAAGCGTTGGTATTCCTCGTGAATCAATAATTTCTCTCGCTTTTACTTCTTGAATTTTTATTTCCATTTTAACCTCCAAATAGAGAATATCTCTATTAAAATGGTTGCCAAAAAATAGATTTTTACTCTAAAAAAAGAAAAAAGGTGTGCAAAAGCACACCTTTTTGTTATTATTTATCTGAATTTTTCTTTTTCAAGCTCGTTTTAATAGCTTTATTAGCAGGAATTTCTATTACATCAACATCATCAGTGTCGGAAAGATCAAATTCTGATGTATCAATGTCATCATCCATATCAACCTCAACCTTTGGCATCGGAATGGGGATTTCTCTCGTTATTTCATTTTCATCATAAACCGAAGAGAAGTCCGTATTGTGTACGTCGATTCCAACCTCGTAATATTCAATATTCGTCGGCAGGTTTTTCTTTTTAAGACGATGCTCAATTAAGCAGTTAATCATATAAGCAACAACTGCGGCAGCAGGAACGCCTATAACCATTCCAACAAAGCCAAATACGTGAGAGCAGAATGTAACAACGGCAATAATTGCAATCGGCGAAAGTCCTGTTGATTCTCCAAGAATGTGAGGAGCGATAATATTACCATCAATTTGCTGAATAACAAGAATAATCAATGCAAAAATTGCAACACGAAGTATTTTATATGGCATTTCCTCCATGCCAGCACCAAACCATGAGTCACCGGGAACGGTACTAATAAGCACAAGCACGCCAGATGGAATAGCACCGATGAATGGACCATAGAATGGTATAACGTTTGTAATGCCACAAACAAGACCAATAAGTGCCGCATAAGGGAACTTAAATATGGTTAATACAAGTGTTACAACGCACCCAACAAGCACGGCGTCACAAAGCGCGCCAAGAATATATCTACCAAATGTTTTGTTGGTGTATTTTGCAAAGTGAGAAATTCTTTTATAGGTTTTTTCTTTAAATATTGCACATAGTGCACGCTTTATCTTTGCGATAATGCTGTCCTTAAATATTAGGAAATAGAAGGAAAGAATAAATCCTACAATAAACTTAAAAATGTGACCAAAGAGGCTTTTTACAAACTGAGTTGCATATTGAATAACGGCATCGATAATGACCTTCATAATATCGGAGTTTTCGCCCGAAGCGCTAGTAATATTAAGCATTTCAAGCACCTTGGTAAGAAAGTCATTTATAGTTTTTTCAGGGTCATCAACGCCAATGTTTTCAAGAAAATCATAAGAAAAATCATATAGCTGAGATACATAAGAGGTAATATTCGTAGCAAGCTCGGCATACTGAGATTTGATTTCTTGGAAAACTACTCCTGCAAGAATTAGAATTACTAATCCAAAAATAGAGTAGGTAATTATAATTGAGAGAAACTTGCGGATTCTTGGGTGTGGTTTTCTTCTTTCAAGAAACTTGAAAACCTTGTCGTGAAACAGCTTATATACAGGATTGCAAACAAAGGCAAGAGCAAAGCCATAAACAAACGCCATCATAGCACCTATAACCCCGTTGGTGTAGGTAATTATAGGCTTAATATTAATCAATGCAAAGGTCAAAATCAAAAGCGCTGCGCCAACCAAAAAAACGGCAAGAGCTTTTTTCCATAGCTTGTTGTTTTTATTGAAAAATTTAAGCAATGTTTCCCCTCCTTATATAAATTTATGCGTATATATAAATTCTATCAATATTTTATACTAAAAATTCCTATAAGTCAATAGCAAATTGAAAAAATAGATAAGGGCGACATTGTGTCGCCCTTTAATTGTCTATTAGTCAGCTTGGATGCTATAGTTAGGAGCTTCCTTTGTGATGTTGATGTCGTGAGGATGTGATTCACGCAAGCCAGCACCGGAAATCTTAACAAATTGTCCTCTTTCCTTAAGCTCAGGAATAGTAGGAGTACCACAGTAGCCCATACCTGCACGTAAGCCACCCATAAGCTGGTAAACGGTGTCAGAAAGTGGTCCCTTGTAAGGTACACGGCCTTCAACGCCTTCTGGAACAAGCTTTTTGTTACCGTCTTGGAAGTAACGGTCCTTTGAGCCCTTTTCCATAGAAGCAAGTGAACCCATACCACGGTATACCTTAAAGCGTCTGCCTTGGTAAATTTCCTCATCTCCAGGGCTCTCCTCACAACCAGCGAGAAGTGAACCAACCATGATAACGTCACCACCAGCAGCAATAGCCTTAACCATATCGCCACTATACTTAATACCACCGTCAGCGATAACAGGAATACCATACTCCTTAGCTACCTCGTAAACGTCGAAGATAGCTGTGATTTGTGGTACACCAATACCTGCAACGATACGTGTTGTACAAATTGAACCAGGACCTATACCAACCTTAACTGCGTCAGCGCCAGCCTCAATGAGGTCACGTGCAGCAGCACCAGTAGCAATATTACCAGCGATGATTTGTGCATTTGGATATGCTTCTTTGATTTTTCTTAAGCAAAGCGCAATGTTCTTTGAATGTCCGTGAGCAGAGTCAAGAACAAGGAAGTCAGCACCAACGCTTAATAGCGCACCAGCACGCTCAACAACGTTATCTGTAACGCCGATAGCGGCACCGCAGAGAAGTCTGCCGAATTCGTCACGAGCTGTATTTGGATACTTATTAGCCTTTTCAATATCCTTTGTAGTGATAAGGCCCTTAAGTATGTAATTGTCGTCAACAATAGGAAGCTTTTCAATCTTATACTTGCAAAGAAGCTCCTTAGCCTCGTCAAGAGAGCAACCGTCCTTAATTGTAATAAGGTTGTCCTTTGTCATATAGTCCTTGATAGGAACGTTGAAATCAGAAAGGAAACGGATATCTCTGTTAGTGATAATACCAACAAGCTTTTTGCCCTCAACACAAACAGGAACACCGGAGATACGGTATCTTGCCATTAGCTGGTCTGCTTCTGCAACTGTGTTGTCAGGTGAAAGGTAGAATGGGTCTCTAATAACACCATTTTCGCTTCTTTTTACTCTTTCAACCTCGCTCGCTTGTCTTTCGATTGACATATTCTTGTGAATAACGCCAACACCACCCTCACGAGCGATAGCAATAGCAAGCTCGGACTCAGTAACAGTGTCCATAGCAGCACTCATAAGTGGAATGTTAAGCTTAATTTTCTTAGTTAGATGAGTTTCGAGGTTAATCATCTTAGGAACAACCTCACTCTTAGCAGGAATCAAAAGAACGTCGTCAAAGGTGATTCCTTCCTTAGCGAATTTGTATTCGTATAAACTCTGTGCCATAAATAACTCCTAAAACAAATTATTTTAATTATTATAGACCCAAAAAATCGATTTGTCAACAAAAAATCATAAATTTCAAGCTGTTTTACACAAAAAAGCACGAATTTTTTTAGATTTTAATGCTTCATAAGCATTGAGCTGTGCTTCATGATTATCGAAAATACCAAAAACTGAAGGGCCACTGCCACTCATTAACGCACCTAAGGCACCATAATCAAGCAATGTGGACTTAATCACATCAATAGTTGGATTTTTCTCACAAATAACGCTTTCAAATTTATTATAAAGTAGGCTTCCAAGTAGCCTTATATCACCTTTTTCAATTGAATCAGATATATTTTTTAGCATACCATAGGCTTGTGCATTTGTACCATATTTGTCATCAAGCATTTTAAACGCCTCAGGTGTTGAAACGCTTGAATTGTCAATTGCGCACACCAAGTATAATTCAGTAGGGCACAAAATAGGTGTTATGATATCGCCAACGCCCCTACAAATGGCAGTTTTTCCAGTCAAGCAAAACCCAACATCAGCACCAAGAGAGGAGCCAATTTTAAAAAGCTCGTCTTCACTTAGTGCAAAATTATACGCCTCATTTAATAAACGCAGAGCGCAAGCACAATCGGTGCTTCCACCCGCCATACCAGCACATACTGGAATATTTTTTTCAATATGAAATTTAAAGCATTTGCTTGTATTGCTTTTGCCAATAGCATTTAAATATGCTATGCAAGCTCGCCAAACAAGATTTGACTTGTCGTTAGGAATACTCTCTGAGCTACACGAAATTTCAATTTTAAATGCACTCGAATCAGAAATTTCAAGCGTTAACTCATCAAAAAGAGAAATGCTTTGCATAATTGATTCAATATCGTGATAGCCATTTGAACGCTTGCCCAAAACGTCTAAATAAAGGTTGATTTTAGCAGGTGCGCTACGCTTAAAAATCATCTTATTTTGCATCAAACCAGGTTCTTCCTATGGAGATATCTGCAGTAAGTGGAACAGAAAGCTTAGCTGCACCCTCCATTTCCTTTCGTAAAATTTCAAGCGCTTGGTCGGCGCAGTCCTTATGAGACTCGATGATAAGCTCGTCGTGCACCTGTAAAATAAGTCTTGCATCGATTCCAGCTGATTTTAGTGCCTTGTCAACGTTTATCATAGCAATTTTGATTATATCAGCAGCCGTGCCTTGAATAGGGCTGTTCATTGCCGCGCGTTCACCAAATGCCTGCACCATTTTATTTTTAGCGCTAAGCTCAGGGATATATCTGATTCTACCAAGCATTGTCTTAGCATATCCGTATTGCTTAGCCTCGGCTATCAATCGTCTGATAAATGCGTGAATATCGGGATAGGTAGCAAAATATGAGTCAATATAAGCCTTTGCTTCTTTTTTAGAAATGCCAAGATCCTTACCAAGAGAGAAGTCACCAATTCCATAAACTATGCCAAAGTTTACAGCCTTTGCACGCTTTCTTAACTCTGGCGTTACCTCGTTAGGCTCAACGTTAAACACCAAAGAAGCAGTAGCGGTGTGAATGTCAGCACCAGAATTGAATGCATAAATCATATTAGCATCGCAAGACATATGTGCTAAAACTTTTAGCTCAATTTGAGAGTAGTCAGCATCAATAAGCACATAATCATTACCTTTGGTAATGAAATATTTTCTTAGATTTCTTCCAAGGTCGGTTCTAATAGGAATATTTTGTAGATTCGGCTCGGTGGAGGAAAGGCGTCCAGTAACTGCAACTGTTTGATTAAACGTTGAGTGAATAATGCCGTTTTCATCGGCTACACGAGAAAGTCCTTGACAATATGTGCTATTAAGCTTAGCAACGCGACGATAGTCAAGCACCTCGCGCACAATTTCGTATTCTTCGGCAAGTCCCTCTAAAATATCTGCGTTGGTAGAGTAGCCACTTTTTGTTTTCTTTCCGTGTGGCAATCCAAGCTTTCCAAATAAAATTTCACCAAGCTGTTTTGGAGAATTTACGTTAAATTCCTCGCCTGCAAGTTCAAAAATTTTTGACTTATGTGTGTCCTCGAGCTTTGAAAGGAACTCATAATATGAGTTTAACCCCTCTAAGTCAACCTTAAAGCCTTCCTTTTCCATATCAGAAAGAACATATGCGAGAGGAATTTCTATCTCTGTCAAAATATGCTCAGTTGAATCCTTTTTTAGATGCTTCATCATTTGATTATAAAGCCCTAAAATAAATTGTGAGCCGTATTCGGGCTTGAAATCCATATTTAAATAGGTAAGAGTTAAATCTTCGAGCTCATATGAAGAGTCAGAGGGCGAAATAACGTATCCTGCGAGCATTGTGTCAAAAACGCAGTTGATTTTGTGCGATTTTTTAATAGATTTTACATCGTGGCAGATGATTTGTGCTTTTTCCAAAAAATCACCAAGTGTAGCTATATCGCAAACAAAGCTCTTTTTGTCAAGTGTAGTGATTTGCACCTCTTCCTCGTTGAAGAAAACAGCACAAGGCTCATTTGTATTTGGTAAGCCATTTTCATAAGAGTCACTAATCACAATAGAGGCTGGCTCAAGATTTTCCTCACCAAGATCAAACCCTATTTGCTCACCACCAAGTGGCTCACAATCAATAAATTCGTCAAGCTCAACAGTAGGCTCTTTAACAGTGGTAGGCTTGTCCTCTTCGGGCTTGCTTTCTTGTATGATGGTAGGCTCCTCAATTCCCTCAAGTCCAAACTTTCTTATAAGCGAGCCAAATTCGAACTTGATAAAGTTCTTTCTAAGATTCCATTTGTCAAGCCCTTTGTTTTCAAGCTCGCAAAGACATTTTTCGACTGGAACATCTAAAACAATTGTAGCAAGAAACTTTGAAATATAAGCCATCTCGCGTCCATTTGTGATTTTGTCCTTCATACTCTGTGAAAGGGATGAGGAAAGATAATTTTCGTATAAATTGTCAAGTGAACCATATTCTGAAATTAGCTTGAACGCACCCTTTTCACCAATGCCGGATATACCAGGAATGTTGTCTGACGAGTCACCCATAATAGCCTTCACATCGATATATTGGGTAGGCGTTACACCATACTCCTCGAAAAATTTTTCTGGAGTATAAACAACATCCTCTTTGGTTTTTACAAGTACCACAGAAGTGTTATTTGTGATTAATTGTAGTGAGTCACGGTCACCTGTCAAGATGTATGCATGTACGTCATTTGTGGACATTCTTGAAATCGTACCAATAATGTCGTCAGCCTCATATCCCTCAATTTCAATTCTGTTAAAGCCAAGCTGTTCAACAAGCTCCTTTGCATAAGGAAGCTGAACTGCTAAATCCTCAGGCATACCCTTGCGGTTAGCTTTATAAAAATCGTGCGCCTTGTGTCTAAAGGTTTTAGCCTTTAAGTCAAACGCGATAACGGCATAATCTGGCTTAAGAGAGTCAAGATGCTTTTTAAGTATAGTCATCATTCCAAAAAGAGCATTAGTAGGTAACCCCTCCTTGTTAGAGAGCGGTCTTATGCCATAGTAGGCTCTATTCAAAATACTATTGCCGTCAACAATTAATAGCTTTTTCATTAAAATACCGTCCTTAGTTAATAGGTGTAAGCACTTCATCAAGTGCACTTCTTAGTGCAATGGCAAGCTGGTCAGCACAAGAGGTTCCCTTAAATCCACACAGATTGCCTTTTAGTATGGAGATAACCTTTTCAGCCTCCATGCCCTCAACAAGCTTTGAAATAGCCTTAAGATTGCCATTACAGCCACCATTAAACGAAACGCTTGAAACTATACCATCGTTTAAATCAAAATTGATATAAGAGGCACAAACCCCTCTTGTTTTAAATTTATAGGTCATAAAATTCTCCTAAACAGTAGAAATTTTTAAAAGGTTGTGATAAAATATTACCCATAACACTATTTTAACAAAAAACAAAGGAAATATCAATATGAGAATGAAAAAAAAGAAGCATGGACCAGAAAGATTAAAGCTACTTAGTGGTCTTGTTTGTGATGATATTAAGGCTCTGTACGAAAACAAAGAAGCAATTTATAAAAATGATAATCCGCTTCGCATAGAAATCGGCTGTGGAAAAGGCGATTTTGTGTGTGGTAAATCACTAAAGGAACCAGAATATAACTATCTTGCAATAGAAAAAATTGCAGACGTTTGCACTCTCGCCGTTGAAAATTACGCACAGGGAAGAGGGCTTGGTGGCTTGGCACCAAACGGAGGCTGGCAAAAGCCAAATGGTACTGTTTATTCACTTGGCGAGGTTGTTGATTTTACAGGTGATGATCTTGGCAATGTGAGATTTATGGTCGGTGATGCAAAGGAGCTGCTTGTTAATTTGCCTGATAACTCGTGTGAGGCAATATATGTAAACTTTTGCGACCCATGGTCAAAAAAGGGACACACTAAGCGTCGCTTAACGTATATAGAGTTTTTAAAAATGTATTCGCGACTTTTAACACCTGAGGGAAGGTTCTATTTTAAAACGGATAATCGTCCACTTTTTGATTTTTCACTTGAAGAGGTAGAAAGGTCACCACTTGAGCTTGAATATCATACCTATGACCTTCACAACAGTGAAATGGACAAGGATAATATAAGAACAGAATATGAAAGAAACTTTAGCGAAAAGGGATTTTCAATAAATATGCTCATCGCTAAAAACAATAAATAGCCAAAATCAATGCGTCCTCATACAATATGAATGAGAGAAATTCTCAATAAAATGCGTTAAGGAAAAGCGATGAATATAGATATTGTATCAAAGGACAAAAGGTATGAACACCTAAACGTGCTTCTTTGCAAAAACGGCTTCAAATCAAGAATTTGCAGCTGTATTGAGGTGAATAACCCAAATGTACTGATTTTATCAGTAAGAAATGAGCTTACTGACGGTGAGCTAACAGAGGTGTTTAAAAAAATAAGCCCACAAGCAACCGTTTTTTCGGGCAGTGGACATAGAATAAAGGAATATTTTAAGGGCAAGGTCATAGACTATTCAAAAAATGAGGATTTTTTAGAAAAAAATGCTTATTTGACAGCTGAGGCTATGGTATCTATTTGGCACTCTGAATTATTGGAGTCTCCCAAAGAAAAAATGATACTAATCAGTGGCTACGGAAGGATAGGAAAGCACCTTGCCCATATATTTTCCTCGCTTGGCGCAAAAATTTATGTTTTCGCACGCAGAAATGAGGTAAAGGAAGAGATATTAAAGGACGGATATATTCCTGTGTCTCTTGATTTCTCAAGCGAGGTGGATGCTATATTTAATACAGTTCCTGCGACTATTTTTTCAAAGGAGCAAATTGAAAAAATACCACAAGAGGTATCACTTTTTGACCTTGCTTCAATTTGTGGATTTGAAGACAAGTCGCGCGTAAAATTTGCCCTTGGCTTGCCTGGAAAAATCCTACCAAATGGAGCAGGGCAAGTAGTATACGAGACTATTTTAGCTTTTCTTTTGCGAGAAAGGACAATTTGATGATTGGATACGCATTTTGTGGCTCATTTTGCACTCATAAAAGGAGTATAGATGAGCTAACTCATTTGAAGGAAAAAGGATACGATATTTTACCAATAATGAGTGAAAATGTATATAACACCTCAACACGCTTTGGCACAAGCAGAGACTTAATTTCTAAAGTAGAAAGCATAACACAAAATAAGGTTATAAATTCGATAGTTGAGGCAGAGCCATTAGGGCCGAAAATACACCTTGATGCGCTTGTGATTGCACCATGCACAGGCAATACGCTTGCTAAAATGGCAAGGGGAATTACAGATACCGCCGTTACAATGGCAGCAAAGGCACATTTAAGGTCAGACCGCCCTTTAATAATAGCACTTTGCTCAAACGATGCTCTCTCGGCAAATCTACAAAATATAAGCATTTTGCTTGAAAGAAAAAACGTTTATTTCGTGCCTCTTATGCAGGACGACCCAAAGAATAAGCCCCATTCCTTGGTGTGTGATTTTTCCTTACTTGAAATGACTCTAAATTTTGCACTACAAGGAAAGCAAATACAACCACTATTTAAATAAAAAGCCGTGGATTTCCACGGCTTTTTTTATTCAACATACGCTTCGTCAAGACCTTTAAAATTCTTTTGTCTTAAATACTCATATGTAGCAATAGCTACTGAGTTTGATTGATTTAGAGAGCGCAGCCCCCTCTTCATTGGAATTCTAAGCGTTTTTTCACTGTATTTTTCAATTAAATCCTCTGGTAGCCCACAGCTTTCGCGACCGAAGAATAAGTACACATCATCTCTATAATTTATGTCGGTGTAGCAGTGCTTTGCCTTTTTTGTAAAAAGGTAAAAGTCGCATCCCTCGTTCTTTTGCCAAAATTCCTCTATGTTATCGTAGTATCTTATATCTAAATGAAACCAATAGTCCATGCCAGCACGCTTAAGTTTTGCATTGTCAATTTCAAATCCAAACGGGCGAATCATATGTAAAACAGCACCACTTGATGCACAGGTGCGAGCTATGTTTCCTGTATTTTGTGGAATTTCAGGCTCGAGTAAAACAATATTAAGCATTTAAATCCTCCAGAAGCTTGAGTGATATTATTTTACGATATTTTGCTGGCAAAATCAATGATATTTTAAATAAATCGCAAAATTTTAAAATAAATGTGGAAAAAATAATTTTTTGTGTTATAATTATTCTGTATAATTATTGCGTAATTATGGAAGGAAATCATAATTAATGGGAAACATTGTTAAAGAAATTGGCAGATATAGTGCCAAGCAAATAAAAAAAATCACTCCTATTGTTGATGCCATTGAGGCACTTAGTGAGGAGTATTCAAATAAAACAGATGATGAGCTAAAGGCAAAAACTGCCGAGTTTAAGGCGCGCCTTCAAAATGGTGAAAGCCTTGATGACATTTTGCCAGAGGCTTTTGCCACCGTGCGTGAGGCTTCACATCGTGTGCTTGGAAAGCGTCCATTTAGAGTACAGCTTATGTGTGGTATTCTTTTGCATCAGGGCAGAGTCGCTGAGATGAAAACTGGTGAGGGTAAAACGCTTGTTGCTGTTTTGCCATCATATCTTAACGCGCTTACTGGAAAGGGCGTTCACGTCGTAACAGTAAACGATTATCTTGCTCGCCTTGGCTGTGAGGAAATGGGTAGAGTTCATGAGTTTCTTGGACTTACAACAGGTCTTGTCGTTCACGGTCAAACAAGAGAGCAAAAGCAAAAGGCATATAATTCAGATATTACCTATGGTACAAACAATGAGTTCGGCTTTGACTACCTACGTGATAATATGGTTATTTACAAAAAGGATATGGCGCAAAGGGGTCATAACTTTGCGATTGTCGACGAGGTTGACTCAATCCTCATCGATGAAGCAAGAACACCACTTATTATCTCAGGTGCTGGTAGAAAATCAACCGACCTTTACGATAGGGCAGACGCTTGCGTAGCTAAGCTTTCTAAATTTACTATCAAAGAGCTTGATATGAAGGTTGAGCACGACGATATTACACAAGACTATATTCTTGACGAAAAGGCAAGGACAACAACTCTTACAAAGCATGGTATTGCAAAGGTAGAAGCATTTTTTGAAATTGAAAACCTTGCAGCACCTGAAAATTCTGAGCTTTATCACCATGTCCAACAAGCACTCAAGGCGCGTGGCCTTATGCAACGTGACACTGACTATGTAATCAAGGATGGACAGGTAGTAATTGTTGATACCTTTACAGGTCGTTTAATGCCAGGACGTAGATATTCTGATGGCTTGCATCAAGCAATTGAGGCAAAGGAAAAGGTTAAAATTCAAAGAGAAAACCGTACAATTGCTACAATTACCTTCCAAAACTATTTTAGAATGTATAAAAAGCTCTCTGGTATGACTGGTACAGCGCTTTCTGAGGATATGGAATTCCGTGAGATTTATAACCTTGACGTTGTAGTTGTTCCAACAAACAAGCCTATGATAAGAGAGGACTATAACGATAGAGTTTATAAGACAATTGCAGGTAAGGACAGGGCAGTTATTAATCAAATTAAGGAGTGCCACGCAAAGGGACAACCTGTTCTTGTTGGTACTGTTTCAATTGAAAAATCTGAGGCTCTTTCAAGAAAGCTAAAGGGTGCAGGTATTCCTCATACAGTTCTTAATGCTAAATATCATGAAAGAGAAGCCGAAATCGTTGCGCAAGCAGGTAAATTCGGTGCCGTTACTATTTCTACAAATATGGCAGGACGTGGTACTGACATTATGCTCGGTGGTAATGCTGAATATTTAGCTAAGCAAAAGATGAGAAAGGACGGCTATGACGAGGCTACAATTGCATTAGCAACAGGTAGCTCACAGTCAGTTAGCGAGGAGGTCTTTGCTGCACGCGCTGTATTTAAGGAGCTTTACGAGAAATTTAAGGTTGAAATTGAGCCCGAGGCTCAAAAGGTTAGAGAAGCTGGCGGTCTATTTATAATTGGAACTGAAAGACACGAAAGCCGTCGTATCGATAACCAGCTAAGAGGACGCTCTGGACGTCAGGGTGACCCTGGCGAATCACGCTTCTTCATCTCTCTTGAGGACGACCTTATGCGTCTTTTCGGAAGCGAGAGAATTATAGGACTTGTTTCACGCTTTGGACTTGATGAGGACACACCAATTGACGCAAAAATCCTTTCGGGTCAAATTGAAAAGGCTCAGAAGCGTCTTGAGGATAGAAACTTCTCACGCAGAAAAACAGTGCTTTCATACGATGACGTTATGAACCAGCAAAGAAATGTTATCTACTCACAGCGCTATGACGTTTTGGACGGCGCAGACCTTAAGGAAAAAATTGAGGATATGATTAAGTCCACTATTGCAGATGCAGTAGAATACCATACACTCTATGACCGTGATAGCTGGGAGCTTGAGGCTCTTAAAAGCAAATATATGGGTCTATTATGTAGCCCAGAGGATTTCACTGATGCTAAAATTACAAGAGATGAAATTCAAAAGACACTTACTGAGCGCGCAATTGAGCTTTGGAAAAGCAAGGAAGCGCAGTTTGGCGAGGAAGCAATGCGCGAAATTGAGCGCGTAATTTTGCTTCGCAACGTTGACGAAAAATGGATGGATCACTTGGAGGCAATGGACGATCTACGCGATAGCATAGGACTTCAAGCATATGCACAAAGAGATCCACTAAATGAATATAAGCTCTCAGGTGCTGAGCTATTTGATGATATGATAGTTTCCGTAAGAAATGACACAGTCAGAGGTGTTTTGACTGTCGTTCCAAAGGAAAAGCCAATTGAGCGTGTTCAGGTTGTCAAGCCAACTGACGAGGGCTTTATGAAGCTTGGTCAAAGAAAGGTTTCAAGACCTTCAAAGCCAGCTCCTGTAAGAAACGAGGAAAAGGTTGGAAGAAATGACCCATGTCCTTGTGGAAGTGGAAAGAAATATAAAAAATGCTGTGGCGCTAACACAGCCGATGGAGAATAATAATGGGCTTTGGTCTTTTATTCATAGGTTATTTTATAACCTACTTAGGGGCATTTGTCCCTCAAATATCTACCTTTACGTATATTTTGGGTGCAGGTGTAATATTGTTTTCACTTCGTAAGCTCATTTACGAAAACAAGCTGTTTATCGTAAGCGCGTCAGTTGCACTTTTACTTGAAATATCAAGCATTATTTCCTTGGGAATACAAATTTTCTCAGGAAACGATGCAAATTTGGTAGCCACAATTTTACTTTATGTTGCGCACGCAAGTGCATTTGCACTGAATATTCTTTTGATGCTTTCAATTATGCTTCTTGCAAAAGAGGTTGAGCTAAAGCATCTTGTGCGTATGACACTTGTTAATACAGCGTTTGTCGCAATAGGAGCAGTGCTTTTTATCCCTTGCGAAATTGTGACAAATAAGGACGTGCTTTTCGGCTTGTCCGTTGCATTAACAGCAGTAAAAATCATTTACTCTGTGTTTTCTCTTGTTATCATTTTCAATTCTTATATGCGTATATGCTATGAGGGAGATGAAAAAATGCAGAAATCAACCACAGGAGTTCCAATTTTGGATTCACTTAACAAGCTAACAGACAAGATATTTTCTAAAAAGGGGAAGGGGGGCAAAAAATGAAAAAGGTACTTTTTATTATAGCCTTTATCATATTGTCAAACCCAATCATATCAAACGTTGATATCTTGCCCGATTTTCTTGCCTATGCACTTATAATGTTAGCGCTATCCAAGCCAACGTATTATGACCAAAAGGCGCTTTCTGCGTATAGATGTGCAAGAAATATGCTTTTTATGTCAGTTTTAAGGCTTGTAAGCTTCTATTTAACAACTGTAATAATTGATGCTTCACTTTCACTTGTATTCTCATTTGCATTATTTGTAGTTGAGATGGTGTTTGGAATACCATTTATTATTAAGCTGTTCGACTATTTTGGCGACAGGGCATTAAAGACGGATAATAAATTTGCTTTAAAGGTTGTTGATAAATTTAAGATAGTAACAATAGTTCTATTTTCACTAAGACTGCTTTTGTCAACGTTGCCAGACTTTATTTTGCTCACCGTGACAGACCCATTAAACGATATGTCTCGCTTCCGTCCTGTGCTAATCGTGCTTGCAGCTCTTGCCTCACTAATAGTTACACTTGTTTGGATTCCACTTGAAATTGTTCTAATTGCAAGGCTATTCAATAAAAAGGAAAGTGAGCTTGCGAAAGCAACGCTTGATGCAGAGGTAAAGCACAAGGCGCTACAATATGGGTATAAAGCACATAAAAGAGCATTTATATTAATAGGGATACTTGTCCTTAGTGTCATCGAAATTAGAATAAACAATCTAAACGTAATGTTTAATACAGCATTACCGCTTGTATTTATTGCCACATACTTACTTTTCCTCCTTTTAAAATACATTAAGGTTGATAAAATGTTTTATGTGTTGTGTGGCGTTACTTTTGCACAGTTAGTTGCAAACGTAATTGCAAGGGTAGTGACAAGAAAGTATTTTGAAAGCTATACACTCGTTAGCATTTTTAAGGTTTCGCAGGCTGAAACAATGTACTATTCAATAATTCCGTTATTGCTAATAAGCTCACTTTTGTTCCTTGGTACAGCTTCATTAATGCTATATTTGCTTATCAAAAACGGAAAAACTGCGTTAGAAGAGCATACCCCGATACTAATGCCAAACACTGATTCAGCGTATACAGTAAAGGATTATGTAAAAAAGCTACGCATTTTCGGTATTATTACAACTGCGCTGTGTGCAGTAAGCTCGGTATTCACACCGATAGTTTTTGGAATATTGCCACATATTGATTCACCACTAAGGCTTCAAATCTTTGGCCTTAGCCTAAATCTTTATGTTTTCCAATGGGCAATACCACTACAAATGCTTTTTACAGGCGCATTTATCGTGATGTTTATTGCAACCTTGACTATAATTTACGAAAGCTCCTACAAAAAGCTAAAATATGCAATTTCACTATTATAAATTAAAAAGCAGACCATTTTGGTCTGCTTTTTAGTTATTCGCTCACATCAATTGGCACAATGCTTGAAATAATCTTTTCAAGCTCTTCTAAGGAAACACTATCATGGCAATTAATGCTAAAAATGTATTCGCTATCACTCCAAATAGCAAAGTATGAATTATGTTTGTGCTTATAATATATTGTTTTTCCATTACTTACAAGTGTATGATATTCAGCCTCATTATCCAAGTATATGACAGCATTTTGCAGCTTTGTTTGTGATAAGGTAATTCCATGTTCACCATTATTCCAATACGTATTAATCAGCGCGGGATGATTTTTAGATATGGTTTTTATATACCCCTTTGGCACATAGCTTGCTACAAATTCTTGCATTGGCTCTTCCAAATTTTCCTTGTTGTAGTCTCCATTTGATGTTATGAGTATATGGTCCTCGTAAATACTTATCTCATAAATATTTATAAAAAAGTTTCTTATCGCATCACTTGCTGAAATAGAAACAATAAGCAATATTGATATAATAGCCGCCACCAAAATTAGAATAAAACGCTTGCCCAATCCAGTTTTCCTTTTTTCTTTAAATCCATCGGCAAGCTCTCTTACAAAATTATCTACCCTTTCAGAATTGACAATATTTTCGGCAGGAAGAGACTCAATATACCTAAGCTCCATCAATTGCGCATCGTATAGAGCACTTTTCAATATTTTTGCTTGATTAATTGTCATTTTATATTCAACTCCTTGAATTTTTCTTTAACTAAATCCTTGCCTCGCTTTAACTGCGTTTGCACGGTGCCAAGTGGCTTATCAAGCGCACCTGCTATTTCCTTGGCGGAAAGTCCTACAACGTAGTTAAGTATTAAAACGTCTCTATATTTTTCATCCATATTTAAAATAAATTTGATTATGTGGTTATACTCATCCTTGCTTATGTATTCCTCTTGCAAATTATCATTCTCAGATAAAGAATACTGTGTACTAATATCATAAGAGAAAAATCGGTTTTCTTTTTTTGAAACCTCAATTCCCGCACTTTTTGCAATCTTAGAGATATATGTTTTTTGTTGCGTTTCATCTAAGCCTGATATTTTTTCAACGTATTTTGCAATTCTATAAAAGGTAATCTGTGTTGCATCCTCAGCTAAATGATAGTTTTTTGTTATCTTAACGCAAATAGCAAAAATTATACCCTTGTATTTTTCATAAATTTCAATAAATTTATTTTTGTTATTTTCATCTTCAATTAATGACAAGAAAATAAGCATATCAAAGCACCTCATAATAAGTTGTTCAATCAAATTTTATCATATTAAAAAGTGCTTTGCAACTTTTGTCGAAAAATAAAAATAAAAAATTTTTAAAATTTTGACCCAATTTTGAAATTATAAGTGTTATTTATAGTGAGAGCAAAAAATGGAAAAGGAGGTGAAAATATGAAAAAGACATTAGCAGTTGCGCTTGCACTGGTTTTCTGCATAGTATTAGTTGCACCAACATTTGCTTTAGATACAAGGGTGACACCACGCTATAACAATGTAGATTCAGTAACACCAAGATTTTACATAGCAAGCAATGGCGATTCAGTTGTTACTGTTTCTTATCAAGGCTTTGAAGGCATAACAACAAAAGCAACAATTACAACAGTAATTCAAAAGAAAACTATGTGGTGGTGGAGCGATGTTGATAATACCGATTGGGTTATCGAAATAACCGAGCCATCTGGAGAAGTAGAGCACAGAATCAATCTCAAAAATAGTGGCACATACCGCTTGGTTTATGAGGTGAGAATTGAAGGTACAGGCGGCGCCACAGAGGTAATATCAGGCGAAATAGAAGATAGCTTCTAAAAAAGCTCCAAGGGTAAGAAATTTCCTTGCCCTTGGAAAATAAAAACAAAGAAAAGGAGAATAAAAATGAAAAACAAAAAGCTTTCTACTAAAATATTATCGTTCATAATGACATTTTTAGTGCTGGCTATATCCTTGCCAATATATGCATTTGCATCGGCAATAGATACAAAAGCAGAGAACAAAGAAACAATAGAAGAAACAATAAATTCAGCACAGGCTATCAGTGATGAGCTATATGTGTTAGAGGAAGATGTCACCTTGCGAGAAGAAAACGCAAAGCACTTTAAGCTTTCTGATGGTACAATGAAGGCAGTATCCTATGCACAAGCAGTCCACTACAAGGACGAAAATGGCAACTGGATAGACATTGACAACTCCTTGACTCTTAGTGGCAGTGAATATGCCACAAGCAATAAGCAAGAAATCAAATTTTCTAACAAATCAGGCTCAAATGGCTTGATTAGTATTAAGGACGGCGAATATAAAATAGATTTTACCCCACTTAATACCAATAAAGTAAGTGTGGAAATAGAAAACCCAGAGGGAAATAATAGTAGAAAATTTGACGACGTAAAAAAGCTAAATAAGCTTGTCTCAAAAGCTACGTACAAGGACATATATAGCGGTATCGACCTTGAATATATTCTTGTGGGTAATAACATAAAAGAAAATATAATAGTAAAAGAAAAGCAAAGTGAATATAGCTTTTCCTTTGAAATAAAGCTAAGCAAATTAAATGCAGAGCTTGAAAACAATGCGATAGTATTAACCGATAGCGAAACTGGCGAAAAGGTGTATGAAATCCCAGCACCATATATGCTTGATGCAAACGGAGAATATAGCGACAGCGTAGAATATACCCTAACCAAGGACAGTAAGTGGAAATACACCCTGACAGTGGTGGCAGACCCAAGCTGGATAAACGCCGAGGAAAGAGAATTCCCAGTAAAAATCGACCCGACTGTAACAACGGGAAGCATTACAAAAGAGCTTTTTGTTATGGAAGACGGCGTATACGATAATTTACCATCTTTAATTATCGGAAACTTTATGGGATTTTATTATGATGCTACTGGCTTTATAAAGTTTGATGCCTTGACAGGAATCGAGGAAGATACTATTTTGTTAGATGCAAAGCTTCTACTACATGTTCCTTATATAGAAAATCAAACAGGTAGAGATTTTAATGTAGGTGTATATAAAGCAAAGAGTGATTGGTACACTGGAACATATAATATTAATCATAGTAATAAATCGGAGTATTTTTACCCAACATTAGTAGATGAAAAAACCATGACAGAAACTGGCGTATATAGTTGGGACATTACGGGTATGTATAAAGAATGGCTTGCTAACTCAGGGTCTAATCATGGTGTTTGTATAAAAGGCATAGATTTACCAACTGAAAATGACACAACCGTTTCAAGCGAAATAGCTAATATACGAGTAACAACTACTTTAAATACAGATGGATATATGGTCCCAACCATTGAATTGTCGTATAGATATTTGGTAGGTGTTGAGGACTACTATGCGTATGCAGAAAATACACTTGGTGACGTTGGTAAAAGCTATGTTAATTTATATAATGGTTCGCTTACCTATATAAATAAACTTACTAGCATAGAGGTAGGCGAAAATTTGACATATGATATTAATATGGTGTATAATTCAATTGATAAAGCATGGACACCAAGCTTCTACGAAAATGTAGAACCATACACCGCTTTAGGAGTGGAACAATATATTTGGACGGATGAAGATGGAACAAAGCACCTCTTTACACCTCATTTAGAAAAGAACTTTTTTGGTGCATATGCTACATATGAGCTTTCTCCAACAGAAAAATGGCCGATAAATGACCCAACAATCTTTTATCCAGAAGATGATATTGATTATGTCTTAGTTCAAACTACAAATAACGAATTGATTTTAAGAGATTATCAAGGTAACCAAAAAATGTTTGATGCTAATGGCAGACTCTCAAGGATTTGTGATGCACAGGGGAATGTGATTTATATTAATAATCATTTAGGTGAGAATAATATAGCAACCATACATGTTGAGAGTAGTACACAAGATATTATATTCTTGGCAGAAATGAGATATAATTCAAATGGAAAGTTGTGCTATATTTATGATGTGCAAAATGAAAAGGAACTCGATATTTTTTGGAATGGGAATTACATAAATTACATTTCATATCATAATTATGGCGAAACAACGAGTTACAAAAAAATAGTTTTTGAATATGATGAAAATAATACAAACTTGGAATATGTTTTTGATAATTCAATAAATCAAAAGATGCATTATTACATTGATGAAAAAGAGGATGAAGACGCTCCTAATGATGAAACAATCATTGAAAGTATTAATATCAATGGAACAGAGGAGGAAATAACAAAAAAATATATCGTTGGTAAAGGTTTTTATAAAGATTTAGGTCAAGATCTTACAGAAAATACAAATGATGATTTCTCAGAATATGTTACTTTTGACGAAAAAGGAAGAGAAATCATAAAAGGCCATACATATAATGATGAACTTAGGCCTGATACTATATATTTTAGCATACTATACAATCCAAAAATATATATCGAATCTTTCAATGCCTTTAGATATAATATAGAGACTGGTTTTAGAGAGTATATAACTGTGAACAGGCAGGGAGAAGCCTTGGATATTTCAAATGTAACAACAACGAATACAGGCAGAACTTATAAACTCATAGAAAACACACAAAATGCCCCGTACAACATGGTTTGCAAAGTTAAAGTGTATTATGATGGAAGTTCTACTCCTAAAGAAAGCACAGCATTTTTAACTGGATCAAACACGTTGATAATGTCTGCTCATGGTCTTTTAAAGCCGAATGGAGTAGCTGGCATATATGGGTGGGAGTTCCCTACAAAAGCAGAGATTATACCTGGATGCTATATAAAAAACGGGGAAGAGCAAACTCCATTTGGTACTTATGATATTACAGAGTTTTATATTCAAAAAGAATACTATTATCTTCGTGATACAACTTTAACAGAGAAATATCAGTATGACTGGGCGGTTTGTGTTTTGGATGAAAATGTTGATGAAAGACTTGGATATTTCACATTAACGATACCGGATGATAATTTGAATGACAAACCTGTTCAGGTGATTGGATATCGCGAAAAAGTTAGTAATAGCGACATGAAAATACATATGTATTATTCAAGAGGAAAAATACAAGCATACCAGAAAACCATAGATTACAATGCATTAACCGCTCAGGGAATGAGTGGCGGACCTCTGTTACTCTATAATACCAACTGCGTCATAGGGATACATGTATATGGAGGAGAAAATGTTATTATTGCTGGTGCAAAAAAAATAGACTCATTAATTTATTCTTTAGTAGATAATTTAAACTCAACTTGATAGGAGGAAAATTTATGAAAAAACTACTTTCAATAATGCTTGTTTCTTTAATGCTAACAGCACTATTAGCATCGTGTAGCAAACCAGTAAATATCGACACAAGTACTGATACTATTACAGAATCAAAAAATAATAATGAGGATTCGATAATTGACACAAATATAGGTGACGAAACAACCGGTGAAACAAGCACAGATGACATTAATGAAGGTGGATATAATCAAACTGAACAAAAAATTACGTTCGACCTTGGTCCTCATCTTCCATTAGTAGAATTTGACTATGATTATTCTTCTACTTTACAAAAATATGGCAAAATAGGCTATACTAAAAGCGGGATTCCATATATAGAATATGCTCCAAATTGTTTTAGTTATTTTGTGCTTGTAAGTTGTAAAGAAGATACAACGTATGCTTTTGAGCTTTTTGAAGAGATGATAGCCTTAGGTGAATATGAAATATACATTGACATAGACGTCTTTGAGCCAGCAGAAAATAAGGCTCTGATTGTGTTTCCAAGCTTTACTGCTTATAGCGCAATTCAAAAGAACCTTTTAGAAGGATTGTCAGCTCTTGAGAGTGTTGAAAAAATTAAGGTTGGTTATATAGATACAAGCGACAGTAATGAGAAGCAAAAAGGATACGACTTTTATACAGAATTTCAAACAATTGATGAAGAAAGCAAGTTTATAACATCACACGAAGAGCTTATAAATCTGTTTGACATGACAAATGAGAAAAATGCGCAAATAACACAAATAACA
>JAFVWS010000047.1 GCA_017501545.1 Clostridia bacterium
ATAAAATTTGCGTATAGAAACCGAGAGTTTTGGTGTAGAGGATATTATGTAGATACAGCAGGAAAAAACACTGCAGCGATAAAAGAATATATAGCGAAACAATTGGAAGAAGATAAGAAGGCAGAACAGTTGAGTATACCAGACCCACGCGACCCATTTAATGGGTAGCCAGTAACAATATGCGTGACTGGCAGGTCGTCATATACGCACTTGTGCGTAGCCTGCAATGTGAGGGCTATGCCCGAAAATGAAAAACCACCAGCTAAGCTGGTGGATTTTTATTTTCGCGTAAATATATAATTATACTTGAAATTCTTAATACTATTTGCTATAATATACTCGGTATGTAATTTTGACCTCTATTGAGAAGAAGGAGTAAATATGGCAAAGCTTAAAATGTTGGCAATTGACCTCGGCGCTTCAAGCGGAAGAGGAATAGTAGGTTCTTTTGACGGAAAAAAACTTGAAATTGTTGAAAATCATCGTTTTCCTAATGAACCTGTAATGACAAATGGAAATTTTTCTTGGGATATTTTAAGAATTTTCCACGAAATCAAGGCTTCAATTTCAAAATGTGCCTTGTCCGATGACAAGGATATTAAAAGTATAGGTATTGATACTTGGGGTGTTGACTATAGCTTTATTGATAAAAACGGTGCCTTAATGGCAAACCCATATCACTATCGTGATTTGCGTACTGACAATATTCAGCCATATGCTTTTAAAACTGTTCCGTTTGATAAGCTTTATGGTATAACTGGTATTCAAACCATCAATTTTAATACAATATACCAGTTGATTGCAGATATGCGTGATAGACCTTACATAATTGAAAATGCCGACAAAATGCTTTTCACTCCTGATTTGCTTAATTATTTCTTAACTGGAGAAAAGTTTACAGAATATACAATTGCATCAACTGGAGCAGTTCTCGACGCAAAGAAAAGAGCTATTTCTGTGGAGTTATTAAATGCCTTTGGCATTAAAGAAAGCCTGTTTGCTCCGGTTGTAATGCCTGGAAATAAGGTTGGAAAGCTAACACCAGCGCTTATTTCAGAGCTTGGTGATATCAAAGCTGACGTTGTTAATATTGTATCTCATGATACAGCAAGTGCAGTTATTGCTGTTCCTGCTAAGAAGGGCGATGACTTTGTATATATTAGCAGTGGTACATGGTCACTTATGGGCGTTGAGAATGATGAGCCTGTAATTAATGACCTTTCTATGAAGCATAACTTCACAAATGAAGGTGGTGCTGGTGGGAAAATTAGATTCCTTAAAAATATTATGGGACTTTGGCTTGAGCAAGAGTCGAGAAGACAATGGAAGCGTGAGGGTACAAGCTACACATTCGATGAGCTTACCGAAAAGGCGCTTCAATCAAAACCATTTGCCTGCTTTATTGATCCTAACAACGTTCTATTTTCCCCGTCTGGTGATATGCCTGGCAGAATTAGAGAGTTTTGTAAAAAAACTGGTCAATATGTTCCTCAAACTGTTGGCGAGATTGTAAGATGCATTTTTGAAAGCCTTGCTTTGTGTTATCGACAAACTATTGAGTCAATTGAGAGTATGACTGGTAAAAAGTATTCATCAATTAATATTGTTGGTGGCGGTACTAAAGAGGCTATTCTTTGCCAGTGGGCAGCAGATGCATCTAATAGAGTTGTTTATGCAGGCCCTGTTGAGGCCACTGCTATTGGTAATATTTCAATGCAGGCTATTGCTTCTGGCGAAATCAAGGACATCTATGAGGCAAGAGAGGTAATAACCTCATCATTTGATGTTAAAACATATCAACCAGCGTATAACGACGCTTGGGAGGATGCATATCAAAGATTTTTATCTATTTGTGGAAAGGAATTAAGATAATGTACGAGTCAAAGGAAAAGATGTATGAATTAGCAAAAGCTAGATATGCCAAGATTGGAATTGACACTGATGCTGTAATAGAAAGAATGAAAAAGGTTCCTATTTCAATTCAATGCTGGCAAGGCGATGATGTTAAAGGCTTTGAAAATAGCGGTCCTTTAACTGGTGGAATTCAAACTACTGGTAACTATCCAGGTGCTGCAAGAAATATTGTAGAGCTTCAAAAGGATTTCGAGGTTGCAGCTTCCTTAATTCCTGGTAAGAAAAAGCTTAGTCTTCACGCAATATACTTGGATAACAAAGGAGAGAGCATTCCAAGAGACCAAATTAAGCCAGAGCACTATGATACTTGGATTAAATGGGCGAAGAAAAACGGATTCGGTCTAAATATTGACCCAACATGCTTCTCACATCCTTATTCAGATGATGGATTTACACTATCTCACCATGATGAGAAAATTCGTAAGTTTTGGATTGACCATGTAATTGCTACAAGAAAGATTGCAGAATACATTGGTAAGGAAATGGGTGAGGTTTGCGCAAGTAACTATTGGATTCCAGATGGCTTTAAGGACATTCCTGTTGACAGAAAAGGGTACAGAGAGCGACTTGAGGATTCACTTGATCAAATTTTTGCAGTTCCAGTTGATCCAAAATATAACATAGCTGCACTTGAGGGTAAGGTTTTTGGCATTGGTGCCGAAAGCTGTACAATCGGTTCTAATGACTTTTATCTCGGCTACTGCGCAAAGAAGGGACAATATTTAACCCTTGATGCAGGACATTTCCATCCAACAGAATATATTTCTGATAAAATTAGCACAGCACTTCAATTTACACCAGGTCTATTGCTACACGTTTCAAGACCAGTTAGATGGGACAGTGACCACGTTGTAATTTTTGACGATGAGCTAAAAGCGATTGCTGAGGAAATAGTAAGAAGTGGCGAAATGGATAGAATTCATATTGGACTTGACTTCTTTGATGCAAGTATTAATAGAATTGCGGCATGGGTAATTGGCGCAAGAAACATTCAAAAGGCCCTTCTATACGCTATGCTTGAGCCAACAGAGCTTCTTAAGGAGTATGAAGTTAATTTGAATTATACTAAACGCCTTGCATGGCTCGAGGAGCTTAAAACAATGCCATTTGATGCTGTTTGGGACAAGTACTGCGAGGTATGCGGTGTTCCATGTGGATTTGAATGGATTGATACAGTTGAAAAATACGAAAAAGACGTATTATCAAAGAGAAACTAAAATAGTAGGGGCAAACTACTAAATAAGACAAAAATTTTTTAACACACTATGGGGGATAGTATGAACAAACATTTAAATGGTGAATTGAAAGTTATCGGTATGAGAGGCTGCGAGGACTTTACAGCTCAAGTAGACCATTATTTAAAGCAACTAAGAGACTCTGATAAGAGCTTTGTTGTTGACGCTCAGTGCCCAAGATTCGGCTCTGGTGAGGCAAAGGCTTTGATTAATGAATCAATGAGAGGTCTTGACCTATATATCATTTCTGACTGCTTCAATTATGGTGTTACATATAAAATGTACGGTATGCAGGTTCCAATGAGTCCTGATGATCATTTCCAGGATCTTAAGAGAATTATTGCTGCTACAGGTGGTAAGCCAAGAAGAATTAGCGTAATTATGCCTATGCTTTATGAGGGCAGACAGCACAAGCGTTCCGCAAGAGAATCACTCGACTGCGCCCTTGCGCTTCAAGAGCTTACAGCGATGGGCGTAACTAACATTATTACTTTTGATGCTCACGACCCAAGAGTTCAAAATGCTATTCCTTTATGTGGATTTGATAATGTAAGACCAGCATATCAAATGCTTAAGGCACTTGTTAGAAATGTACCAGATGTAAAGCTTGACAAGGAAAACCTAATGGTTGTTTCTCCGGACGAGGGCGCTATTGGTCGTTCTATGTACATTGCATCAGTCCTTGGAATTGAGCTTGGAATGTTCTATAAGAGAAGAAACTATTCAATAATTATTGATGGTAAAAACCCAATTGAAGCACACGAATACCTTGGAAATGATTTGACTGGCAAGGATGTTATTGTTGTTGACGATATGATTTCTTCTGGTGACTCTATGATTGACGTTGCTGAACAGCTTAAGGGTAGAGGAGCGAGACGCGTATTCGTTTTTGCAACTTTTGCACTATTTTGTAATGGTCTTGATAAATTTGACAAGGCTTATGAGGAAGGCATTTTTGATAAGATTTTTGCTACAAACCTTACATATCACACAAAGGAAATTCTTGCAAGAGACTGGTACTGTGACGTAAATATGAGTAAATATGTATCATATCTTATTGATACACTTAACAATGATGGTTCAATCAGCTCACTACTTAACCCAGTACAAAAGATTCATGCTTTACTCGACAAGCATAATGACTAATTTTCAAAGGAAATATTTATGAACAATTTTAAAAATCTTGTAGCTAAGGACTTGCTAAATTGCATTAAGGGGATTTCTCCTGACGTTGAATTATCAACTGAAGATTTAATGTCAATGTTTGAATATCCCCCGGACTCTTCGCTTGGAGATATTGCATTTCCTTGCTTTAAGCTATCGAGAATATTTAGAAAAGCACCACCCGTAATTGCAAAGGAAATTGAAGATACCTTTGCTTCTTCGGTTGTTTCCTCGGCAGAGGCAGTTAATGGATATTTAAATATTTTCGTTTCAAATGATTATCTAATCAAAAACGTTCTGTTTGAAATCGAAAATAAAAAAGAAAAATACGGTTCTGATAACTCAGGTGTTGGTAAAACAGCGGTATTTGACTATTCATCCCCCAACGTAGCAAAGCCGTTTCACATTGGCCACTTAGGCACTACAGTTATCGGTCATTCGCTAAAAAAGCTTCATGAGTTTCAAGGCTTTAATTGTATTGGTATTAACTATCTTGGTGACTGGGGCACACAATTTGGTAAGCTTATCACTGCTTACAATATGTGGGGCAGTAAAGAAGAAATAGAAAAAGAGGGCGTTGACGGACTTGTTGCGCTATATGTAAAATTCCACCATGAGGCTGAGCTTGATGAGTCTCTAAACCAAAAGGCAAGAGATGAGTTTGTAAAGCTTGAGCACGGCGATGAGGAAAATATTAAGCTTTGGAAATGGTTTGTAGAGTTAAGCTTGAACGAATATCAAAAAACCTACAAACAGTTAGGTATTGAGTTTGATAGCTATAAGGGCGAAAGCTTTTATACTGATAAAATGCCTGCTCAGGTTGAAAAGCTTAGAAATAGCGGTCTTTTAAAGATTGATGATGGTGCGTCTATTGTTGATTTATCTGATTATAATATGCCACCATGCTTAATTCTTAAAAAGGATGGCTCAACTTTATATCCGACTAGAGATATCGCAGCCGCTGTGTATCGTAAACAAACATACGATTTTGATAAGTGCATCTACGTTACATCTGCTGGACAAAGCTTGCACTTTGCACAATGGTTCAAGGTTGTTGAGCTTATGGGATACGATTGGCACGATAAGCTTGTTCATGTTCCGTATGGCACTGTTAGTATCAATGGTGAAAAGCTTGCAACAAGAACTGGCAACGTGATACTATTAAAGGATTTATTTAAAACAGCTATTGAAAAGGTTAGCGAGATTATAAATGAAAAGAATCCTAACCTTGAGAATCGCGATGAGGTTGCCGAGGCTGTTGGAGTTGGTTCTGTTGTCTTCTATTATTTATACAATAATAGAATCAAGGATATAAACTTTATAATGAAGGACGCGTTAAGCTTTGAAGGCAACACAGGCCCATATGCACAATACACCTATGCGCGCACCTGTGGTATTCTTGACAAGGCTAAGGGATTTGACTACAGCGACACTGAGCCTACAATTACTGCAAACGAGGAAGCGGAGCTTTTAAAGGTTCTTTCTAAGTTTGGTGAGGCTGTAAAGGATGCAATTAAGGAATATGAGCCATCAGTAATTACAAGATACATTATTGATTTATGTAGCGCATTTAATAAATTCTATCATAATTGTCAAATTGCAACAGCAAGCGACGTTAACGTAAGAAATACGCGTATAAGACTCACAAGTGCAACTAAAGAGGTGCTTGGAAATGCATTTGAGCTTATATGCATGAAAAAAACAGAAAAGATTTAATCAGAGGTTTTTATGTCAGGACATAGTAAATGGAAAAATATAATGCATAAAAAAGAGAAGACTGATGCTCAAAGAGCAAAGATCTTCACAAAAATCGGTAAGGAGATTACAGTTGCTGTAAAGGCTGGAGGACCAGACCCAACAGTTAACGCTAAGCTTGCTCAGCTTATTCAAAAGGCTAAGCAAAATAATGTTCCTAACGATAACATTGACAGAACAATTAAAAAGGCAAGCTCCTCAGATGCTGCTTCTCTTGAAGAAATGAGATATGAGGGCTATGGCCCAGGTGGAGTTGCTGTTATTGTCGAGGCTGCTACAGATAACACAAATCGTACAACTCCTGAAATTCGCTCTTATTTTAGCAAATACAAGGGAAATCTTGGTACAACAGGTTGCGTTGGATATTTGTTTGAGGATAAGGGTGTAATTATGGTATCCAAGGAAGAAGGATACGATGAGGATGCGCTTATGGAGGCTGCACTTGAAGCAGGCGCAGCTGACTTTGTATCCGACGAAGAAGCTTATATTATTTATACTGAAGATTCAGATCTTGAGGTGGTTGCTGAAGATATTGAAAAAGCAGGATATAAATATGTATCAGCTGATCATGATAAAATCCCTTCAACTTATGTTGAATTGACCTCTGAGGATGATATTAAATATATGAATCTCCTAATAGAGCATCTCGAAGATAACGATGATGTAACAGAGGTGTATCATAACTGGGAAAACTGCGACTAATAAAAAACCGAGCTACTGCTCGGTTTTTTCATGTGAACAAAGATTTCACACTGTGAATTTCTCTTTCACTTTACTTTTAATTTGCCTTGGTGTATAATCAAAATATAAAGCGAGGTGTTGACATTGAAATTTAAAGAAAAGCTTAAATGCTTTAGAGAAGAGAATCATATGACGCAGAGTGATTTGGCTGATAAAATGTTTGTTTCTCGTACTCTTATTTCTAAATGGGAAAATGGAGTAGTTTATCCAAGTGCTGAGAATATGAATAAGCTATCAAGCTTGATGAACGAGGATTTGAATGAGCTTTTATCTGATGATGAAACAAAGCTTATTGTATTAGACAATAATTCAAAAACTGATTTAAATGTTTTTCAAAAAATAGTATTTATTGTTTCTTTGATATTAGTTTCTTCTGGAATAACTATGTTGATTATTGGATTTGTATTTCCAAATGATTTAACTCGACCTGATGATATTTATAACTCAGTTAATACAATTACTGTTATTTGCTTTATGCTAAAATCACTCGGTGGAGTGATGACTTTTGTTGGTATAGCATCATCATTAATTGCAACCTTATTTGTAATAAAAAAGAAAAGCTCACTATAGGTTAGTGAGCTTTTTTGATTGCGTATTATTTAATTTTTGATATGATAATTTCAAGTTTTCCGCTGATAGAAAAGTTTCCTAAATTTGCTGGAATAAAGTAAGAATCGCCCTTTAGGAAGGGGTAGTGATTATCATTATAAATAATTTCTCCTGTACCATCCAAACAAAGGAGAGAAGCGAAACTTTCGGCGTTTGTCGAAAACTGTGAAGTGCCGTAAATATTATATTTTTCCACATTGAAATACTCACAGCATGCAAGTGTATTATTGTTTTTTACATTTGTAGAAAATCTGATTTTGTCAATTTCAGTCTCGTTTCTGTTAACAATAACGTTTAGAGCGTCGTTAATATGAAGCTCACGTGGCTTGCCGTCCTTGCCGATTCTGTTATAGTCATATACGCGATAAGTTATATTTGAATTTTGTTGAATTTCAGCAAGTAGAATTCCAGAGCCGATTGCGTGTACAAGTCCACTTGGAATAAAGAACACGTCTCCCTTTTTAACATCAACGTAATTTAATTTTTCTTCGACATTTCCGTCTTCAATTGCTTGAGCAAACTCATTATTTGTCACGCCTTCCTTAAGACCATATACAAGCTGCGCTCCAGGATTTGCATCAATTATGTACCACATTTCAGTCTTGCCGAGACTATTTGCGTGGGAAAGACCATACGTGTCATCAGGGTGAACTTGAACGGATAGATTATCTTGTGCATCAATAAATTTTATTAACAAAGGGAAGAATGGTTGCTTTTTGTTTGATACGACACAATCGCCATTTTCTTTAATGTAATTTTCTAAGGTATAGCTGTCAAATTCGCCACCTATTATTGTATTCATACCATCTGGGCGCACAGTGAGTTCCCAGCTTTCAGCAATGTTATTTAAATCAGACTCTTTATTATATTCGGTTTTGAGGCGATTTCCACCCCAAATAATTTCTTTGAATATTGGTTTTAACTTAATAGGCTTTAACATATAAACCTCCGTATATTTTCTACATTATAATTATAATGCTTTAGCATCTAAAAGTCAATTAAGATAATAAAAAAATAGAGCAGTGAGCCCTATTTTTATTTAATTTCAACTGTAACCTTTTTATCGTCGATTTTAGCAACCGTTTTCATTACAGTGCGGATAGCCTTGGCAATCTT
Source organism: Clostridia bacterium (assembly GCA_017501545.1). Lineage (GTDB taxonomy): Bacteria > Bacillota > Clostridia > Oscillospirales > CAG-272 > RGIG2000. Next base: position 8,535 of record JAFVWS010000047.1, read on the forward strand.
GCCACGCTTACCAATAATCATGCCCATATCTTCTTCTGCAACGCTAAGAGTCAAAATTATTTCGTTTCCCTCAGAACTTTGTTCAGTAACTGAAACCCTTTCTGGGTGGTCAACTATTGACTTCGCAATATTAGAAAGAACTGTGCTAAGATTAATCATTTTGCACACCTTTGATTATCCTAAAATAATCCCTTTCTTATTTGAATTATTTTACGATACCACTTTTCTTGAGAAGAGATTTAACTGTTTCGGTAGGTTGAGCACCATTTGAAAGCCACTTTTCAGCCTTTTCTGCGTTGATCTTAATCTCTGCAGGATTTGTAAGAGGATTGTAGTAACCGATTTCATCGATAAACTTACCATCTCTTGGTGATCTTTCGTCTGCAACAACTACACGATAGAAAGGAGCCTTCTTAGCGCCCATTCTTCTAAGTCTCATTTTTACTGCCATTGTTTGTTTCCTCCATATATTATATAAATTTTTATTAATTTTATAAAAAGCCATTAAAATGGCATTTTCATTCCTTTTCTGCCAATGCCACCAAAGCCCTTGAATTTACCAGATGACATTTGCTTCATAAGCTTTTTCATTTGCTCAAATTGCTTTAGAAGCCTATTGATTTCTTCAACGCTGGTGCCACTACCTTTTGCGATTCTTTTCTTTCTTGAAGAGTTTATAATATCTGGATTATCTCGCTCCTTCTTTGTCATTGAAAGAATGATAGCTTCGGTACGTACGAGCATATCCTCGTCTATTTTAACGTCCTTGCCACTCATGCCAGGTACCATCGCCATAACGCTTTCAAGAGAGCCCATTTTCTTTAATTGAGCCATTTGATCAAGGTAATCCGCAAGAGTGAAGGAATTTTCCCTCATTTTCTTTTCAAGTGCCTCGGCTTGCTTTTTGTCGTACGCCTCCTCAGCCTTTTCAATTAATGAAAGAACGTCACCCATACCAAGTATTCTTGATGCCATACGGTCAGGGTAGAATGGTTCAATAGTATCAAGCTTTTCGCCAGTACCAACGAATTTTATTGGCTTTCCAGTTACGTATCTAACGGAAAGAGCAGCACCACCACGCGTGTCACCGTCAAGCTTTGTAAGCACAACACCAGATATATCAAGCATTTCATTAAATGATTCTGCTACGTTAACGGCATCTTGACCGAGCATTGCATCAACTACCAAAAGTATTTCAGTAGGATCAGTAACCTTTTTGATGTCTTGAAGCTCTTTCATAAGAACCTCATCAACGTGGAGTCTACCAGCGGTATCTATAAATACCATATCATTGCCGTTCTTTTTTGCAAAATCAAGCGCGTTTTTAGCAATTGCTACTGGATTTTTTGACTTTTCGTCAGCAAATACTTGAATATTTAACTGTGAACCAACAATTTGTAGCTGCTTAATTGCGGCTGGTCGATATACGTCGCACGCAACTAAAAGCGGATTTTTGCCTTGCTTTTTGTATAGACCCGCGATTTTTCCAGAGTGAGTAGTCTTACCAGCACCCTGTAAGCCCACCATCATAACAACTGTAGGTGGCTTAGAGGCAATTTCAAGCTTTGCTTGTGTTTTTCCCATAAGCTCAATTAACTCTTCGTGCACGATTTTAACTACCTGTTGACCAGGTAATAGGCTTTCAAGCACTTGAGAGCCAATAGCACGCTCGGTAACTCTTTTAATAAAGTCTTTAACAACCTTAAAGCTAACGTCTGCTTCTAAAAGTGCAAGCTTTATTTCGCGCATGCCTTCCTTAACGTCAGCCTCGGTAAGCTTACCTTTATTTCTAAACTTTTTAAAAGCATTAGAAAGCTTATCAGCTAAGTTTTGGAACATTCCCATAATTGATACCTCCTATTAATAGTCTGCCATTTCCTTGATTTGTTCAATCAAGGATTGGATTTTAGAAGAAATATCGTCATTTTTTATTGTATCGTTAATAGAATCTAGTTCTGACGCGATTTCAGTTGATTTTTCGCGCATTTTAATAAATCTTGCAGCCAAGCCAAGCTTGTTTTCCATATCAAAAAGGATAGTTTCTGCCTTCTTTAAAACGCTACGTACTCCTTGACGTGAAATCGAATATGTATCAGCAATTTCAGCAAGAGAGCAGTCTTCATTATAATATAATGATAGCATATCGCTTTGACGTTCAGATAAAATGTCGCCATAAAAATCAAGTAGAAGGGAAATATTTAGATTTTTTTCAAACATAATACCCTCCAAATTTGAGTGTAAACCAAATTACTTTACAAGTATAACATTATAATTATGATTTGTCAATAGTTATTTTTAATTTAATTAAAAAATTTCAATGTTGAATTAGTACTATATAAATGATATAATTAAAATGAAAAAACAAGAGAGGTATGGCTATGAACATTCGCATTGGAACAGAAGAGGATAAAAGAGATATAATTGGAAAATATCCATATACAAAGCAAGTGCTTGGTGAAGATGGATATTTGGTTGTTGCAGAAGAAAATGAGAATATAGAAGCTTTCGCTTGGGCGTTTGTTAGAAAAATACCAGCACCTATAGATAAAAGCGAAATGTTTGTAAATGTTATAGAGACCTTTGAACCAAAAAATCAGTGCAAAGGTATAGCAAGCGAATTAATAAAAAAGCTTATCGAATTAGCCAAGGCACAATCACTATATCAAATTCGCGCATATTGTGATATAAACAATATTTCTTCACATAAATTGTGGGAGAAAAACAACTTTACAATTTCACCGGTAAAAAATCAAAACGGACAAATACTTGGCTCATATGTAGCCTTATTGCTGTAAATTTTTAAAAATAGGTAAAAAATAATGAAATTTACATGGAATGATTATTCTTCTGAATATGTAGAAATGATAGAAGTCTTTCTTGACAAAGAGGCTAATAAATATACATGCTGTGAAGATGGCTTTAACGACTTTTATACATATTGGTATAACGAGCTTGGTGAAAGCAATTTTTGGTGCAAGGTTATTCTAATTGAAAACGAGCCAATTGCTGTTATAGCGTTAGCGAAAGCTCCAGATAATGTGTTCACAATACAAGAATTCATAGTTTCTCCAAATCATAGAGGAAAAGGCTATGGCTCAGCAATTTTGAAAGAACTATTAGACTGTTCAAACGATATAATAGGAGAAGATATTTCTGTTGCAGAAGCGGTAATATATCCAAATAACATAGCAAGCCAAAAAGCTTTCCAAAAGGCAGGATTTATATATGCAGGAGCACATCCAGACGGAGACGCTTGGTATTACCAATGTAGGAAAATAATGGACTTTAACTATAAAAAAGTAATTGTTATTGGCAATAACGGAAGTGGGAAGAGCTATTTTTCAAAGAAATTGGCAGAGATAACAGGCTTACCACTTATACACTTAGACTTGCTATTTTGGAAAGAAAATTGGACGCACCCAAGCCGAGAGAAATGGGCAGAAATTCAAAGAAAATTAGTAGCAAGTGAGCAATGGATAATAGACGGGATGCACATAAGCACTCTTGAAATTCGTTTTAAGGAAGCAGATGCAATATACTTTTTAGATATTGATACCGATACTTGTCTTGAAAGCGTAAGACAAAGAGAATCGCAAGATAGAACAGATTTTCCAAATCATTTAGACAAGCAGCAAGGTGATTTTGAAACCTTTGAACGTGGTGTGCTTGAGTTTGAAGAAAAACGCAAGCCGAGAATTATAGAACTACATAATAAATACCCAAACAAGGATTTTATTGTTTTACGCTCAAAAGAAGAAATTGATAGATATTTAAAGGAGATTTAAGCTAAAATATGAAAATTGAGCACCCAATTGCACCTGTATATGATGAAAATTCTAAAATTCTTATATTAGGTAGCTTCCCGTCAGTAAAATCAAGGGATGAGGGCTTTTTTTATGGTCATACTCAAAACAGATTTTGGCGCGTGATTTCAACAATTTTCAAAGCAGAAATCCCAAAAACAGTCGCTGAAAAGAGAGAATTGCTCTTAAAAAACAATATTGCAGTTTGGGACGTTATAAAATCGTGCGAAATTGTTGCCAGCTCTGATAGCACAATAAAAAATGTAACTGCGAATGATGTATCGTTAATTTTAAATTCTGCGAAAATAGAAAAAATCATTGTAAACGGTAAAACGGCAGAAAAATTTTATAATAAGTACATTTTGAATAAAATTAATAGAAAAGCAATATGCTTGCCATCAACATCTCCTGCAAATGCAACCTGGACATTTGAAAAATTAGTTGAGGCATGGAAAATTGAATTATTATAATTTCTTTTTCCAAAAATATAATTATACAAAATATTTTTTATTTGGAAATTAGAAATTTTTATAAAAAATATTATATGAAAGAGATATATTGATTCTTGCTTGTAATTTTGTTTGCAAAATATTTATTATAAAAAAATCGTTTTTATAAATTTTATCTTTAATTACCAAAAATAAAATTTTAAATTTTTCTTTTTTGTGATCAAATAATCGCAAAAGGAAAAAATAAATGCGTTTTCAAGGAAATTACAAAAACGCGAAATTAAAGAAAATATAAAATTTTTGAAAAAACAAGCTGAAGCCTTATTTATAAGGCTTTTTTCTATTCTCCCGATTATATAAAATTTGTATTTTGTATAATTAGATAAATTGAAAAATTGTTTGCTAAATGTACAATTCTCTTTGGCAAAAATTAAAAAATAAAATTCGAGGACTGATTTTTCCTCGAATTATTTTTTTGCTTTTAGATATTTTTGTTTTGTGGCCTCGCCACCACGTAAGTGACGTTCGGACTTATTTTGTTGAAGAATTTTTTTAACATCAAGGAAAAGCCCACGATTTTCTTTCGATAATTTTTCGGTGATGTCCTTATGTACTGTTGATTTGCTAATCCCAAATTTCTTTGCAGCGTCCCTAACGGTTGTATTGTTTTCAATTATATATCTTGCCAAGCTTTCACATCTTTTATTCATGTCATTATAAATCATAAATTCTCCACTTTATTGGTTATTATGATTTATAATATGAAAAAAGTCGCAAAAAAATGCGACTTTTTAATTAGTTATAAAACTTAAATGTGGTTGTATAGTCGTAAAGCTCTCCAATATCAAGCCCACATGAAGGAAAGGTAGGCTGGTTAGGAGAATCTGGCGCATGCTGTGTCTCTAAGCACACTGCACACCTCTTTTTCTGCGCTACCCCATTTTTAAATGGCGCATCATCCTCATTAATGCAGTTTGCGGCATAAATTTGAACGCATGGTTGGTTTGTGTAAACGTCCATTTTGCGTCCGGATACGGTATCTGCAAGTGTTGCAATATGCTTTACGGTTCCGTCAGCATTTAAAATAAAGTTGTGATCGTAGCCTTGACCAAGCTTTAGTAGATCATTGTCGTCATTAATGTTTTGTCCGATCAGCTTCTCTTTTCTAAAGTCAAATGGGGTATTTGTAACGCTGATTTCTTTGCCAGTTGGAATAAGCTCACTATCTACTTCAGTGATTTTATCACTGTCAATCCAAAGTGAATGATTTTCAATTCTGCCAGAATCGTACCCACCAAGGTTAAAATATGCATGGTTTGTGAGATTTAAAACCGTTTTTTTATCAGTTGTCGCCTTGTAATTAATTGTTAAAGTATTATTGTCATCAAATGAATACAATACCTTAACGTTAAGATTGCCAGGATAACCCTCTTCCATATCCTTTGATAAATAAGAAAGTTCTAAATACATTGTGTCGCCAATTTGCCAAGCCTTTGCATCCCAAAGCTTTTTGTCAAAACCAACATTGCCACCATGTAAATGGTTGGATTTTTCGTTGCTATATAGCTTATATTCGACTCCGTCAATTGAGAACTTTGAGTTCTTGATTCGATTGCCGAATCTGCCAATTAAAGCGCCTTGATATCCGCCACAGGTTAGGTAAGAATTAACATCATCGTATCCGCATACAACGTCGGCTAAGTTATTATTCTTATCTGGAACGTTTATTGCCTGGATTATGCCTCCTAAGGTCAATATCCTTACACTCGCTCCATTGCTGTTTTTTAACGTATAGCTATAAACCTCACATCCACAAGGCTTTTTTCCAAAAAGTTCTTTAATAATCATTTATTCACCATATCCATCAGGATTTTTTCTTTGCCAGTTAGCAGCATCAAGACACATTTTTTCAATGTCATATTTAGCCTGCCAACCAAGAATATGAAAAGCTTTATCAGGATTAGCATAGCACTCATCAATGTCGCCAGGACGCCTTTCACAAATTACGTAAGGTATTTCCTTGCCAATTGCTTTTTCAAAGGCGTGAATAATATCAAGTACTGAATAACCCTTGCCTGTTCCAACATTAAATCTTTCAACACCAGTAACAATGTTTGTACGATCAATTGCTTTTAAATGAGCGACTGCAAGGTCAACTACGTGAATGTAGTCACGAACTCCTGTACCATCATGTGTTGCATAATCATTTCCAAATACATTAACATGAGGATATTTGCCAAATGCAACTCTTGCTACATATGGAAGAAGATTGTTTGGCTTGCCCTTTGGGTCCTCTCCCATAAGTCCACTCTCATGTGCACCGATTGGGTTGAAATATCTAAGTATACAAATGCTCCAATCCTTGTCCGAAACATAAAGGTCAGAAAGTATTCTTTCAATCATTAGCTTTGTTTCACCATATGGATTTGTAGTAGAAAGAGGAAAATCCTCGCTAATTGGAACGGATTTTGGCTTACCATATACAGTAGCGGAGGAAGAAAATACAATTTTTTTACAGTTATACTTTGCCATAATAGTACAAAGATTTAGTGTACCCGTAACGTTATTGTGATAGTAATGAATAGGCATAGCAACACTTTCGCCGACTGCTTTCAAGCCTGCAAAATGGATTACAGAATCAATTTTATTCTCTTTAAACACTCTTTCGATATCGTCGATATTTAAAATATCGCCTTGATAAAATTTCGGTCTTTTACCAGTAATTGTTTCAATTCTATCAAGAACGCAAAGCTTTGAATTGCATAGATTATCAAGAATTACTACCTCTCTGTTGTCATTTAAAAGCTCAACCACTGTATGAGAACCGATATATCCTGTTCCACCTGTTACTAAAATAGCCATTTTTATCCTCCAAAAAAACTTATTATATATAATATATACTATTTGTATGCAAAAATCAAGTCATTTGCTAAAA
>JAFVWS010000048.1 GCA_017501545.1 Clostridia bacterium
CAGTGACAAAGTAAGCAACAAGTGTAACTATAATTACTGGCAAAATATTTTCGTGACAAGAAAGCGCCTCAATTGAAAATACAATTGCAGTAAGAGGTGACTTCATTAGTCCTGAAAGAGTTGCCACCATACCAAGAACTAATATTACACCGTAGTATTTTTCGCTAACACCACAAGCGAGCAAGCCCTTGCCAACGATTGCTGAAATCACCGCACCTATTGCAAGGGACGGAATAAACATTCCTCCACATATACCATTGGTATTTGCACCTATTGTCAAGGTTGTGCGAGCAAGTAAAATAAATATAAGTATTCCTATTGTAAGCTTGTTTTCGAAAAGGTCTAAGATAAGGTCGTGGCCTGTTGAGATTCCCGAAAAGGAGATTATACCAACTATAACTGTCAACGTAAAAATGGAGAAAATTTTAAGACCTATTGGCACCTTTTTAAGTGCTTTTTGGAAGAATTTCTTTAGTAACTGATAATACTTTAGTATTATTGCACCAAAAAGTCCAAGCACTAAACCAACGACAATCGGAATCCATAGCTGTTTAATTGCAAGCTGAGGTATTTCAATTTCTCCGAAGATTGAGGTGCTAACTCCAAAGACTTGTGCGAAAGCATGTGAGGCGATGTTGGCAAAAAGAACTGATGACGAGGCAACAATCATAATTGTTGGTGAAATTCTTTGATGTGCCTCCTCAATTGCGAAAAGAATACCCGAAATTGGCGCACCAGTTGCCACTGAAAAGCCTGCGCAAGCACCACCAGTCATTGTGTATCTATCCCACGCCCTGTGCTTTCCTTTTGCAAAGGTGTACACTGCCCCACGTCCGATTGACGTGCCCATTTGGACAGAGGGTCCCTCATTTCCGAGTGGAACACCTACTAAAAATGAAAACAAGGAAAGGAAGAAAACACCAATTAGCGACCTTATCCATTTAAAGACAATTAATCCGCGCAAAATGCCAACTGAGGTTGGTATGCCTCCACCCTTGATATTAGGAATTTTTCTATAAATGTATGCAAATAGACAACTAAATCCAAGTAAGCAAAGAAGCACCACTGGTAGGTACTCAAGATGCTCCCTCAAAAACTCATAACCAAGCTGAGAATAATGAATAACGTGGTGTGCACACGCCTTGTAGACTGTAACAACAAGCGCCGTAAGCGTACCTGTTATAAAGCCAAAAACGACTGCTGGCACTATTAAATTTATTATATAGCTTTTATAGCCCTTTAGCCTTGACTCTAAGCGCATTATCCCTCTCCTCTTCTTGATTTTCTAACATAAATATTTTACCACATATTTAGTTATAAGTCAACGAAAAAGCGCCACGAATTAATCGTGGCGCTAAAATATTTTTCTTTATTTAGTTTTCACTATAAATTACGGTTACGTCCTTGTGAAGCTGAAGGATTGATGCTGGCACGTATGGTGTGATAGGCCCATAGAATGCCTTTTCCAAAATTTCCTTCTTGTTTTTACCATTGGCAATAAGCAGTACCTTTTTCGCTTGCATAATTGAGTACATACCCATAGTAATTGCCTCCTTGGGTACATCATCCTTTGATGCAAAGAAGCGTGAGTTTGCCTCAATTGTAGATTCATCAAGCTTTACTAAATGGGTTTCCTTTGTAAAATACTCATCAGGCTCATTAAAACCGATATGACCATCAAGCCCGATTCCAAGAAGCTGAATGTCAATTCCACCAAGCTCCTCAATCATTTTATCATAAGCTTCACCCTCGGATGCCATATCGCTTGCACAGCCGTTTGGCACAAAGGTTTTATTAATATCAACATTAATATAACTAAAGAGGTTTTTGTTCATAAAATAACGATAGCTTTGGTCGTTTGTTTCATCAAGCCCAACATATTCATCAAGGTTTACTGTTGTACAGCCAGAAAAATCAAGCCCCTCATTTTTGCACTTTTCTGCAAGGCGTGCGTATGTGCCAAGAGGAGATGAGCCAGTGGCAAGACCTAAAACTGCGTTTGGCTTGTTTATAACTACATCTGCAATAATATTTGCAGCGAGCATACTTAACTTTTCATAGCTTTCTACTTTGATAAAATTCATAATAATCCTCCGAAAAAATTCGTTACTCTCATTATATAGCAATCTGCATATTTTGTCAATAAAACGCCCTAAATTCTTTCGAATTTAAGGCGTTAATGATTATATGGTAAAATCAAAGCTAAACGTTCCAAACAAATTGTAGAAGAAAAGCTCAAGGTCGAATTCGCCACCGTTTTGAATTGCACTTATTAGCTCAATAACGAACACGAGAGTGCCAAGCACCGCAAATGCAATTGACAATGGCAATATAATCTTATTTATGATTTTTGCAGCCTTAGCAAGTCCAACGTCTGGGTTGCCAAGAGAAATATACTTTTTGTAATTCTTCATTGAAATGCCTCTGAAAATCAAAGCGCATGGGAACAAGGTGAAAAGCGAAATAATTGGAATATCTGAGTAAAATGCACAGACAATACCGATAATCGCAAATACAAACGCCAAGGTCATTTCCTTTTTGTTGTTAATTACCGGCTTTGGTGCTTCTTTATATCTTGGCTCCTCATATCTTGGAGCTTGCTGATATGATTGATTATATGTGTTATTTTGTCTTTGACCGCCAACTATATATTCATAAGTTATTCTTTGTGTTGATGGATCTTGATATTGTCTTTGATAATCTGGCTCTTGTCTTGGAGCTTGCTTCTCTTCTGTCTTGAAAGCAACCTCTTCAATTTCAGGGTCATCTTTTTTTACTTCCTTATTCTCTGGCACGGCTTTGCCACAAGCTGTGCAAAATCTATGCGTTGGCTCGAGCTTAGCGCCACAATATGGACAAAAATTCATAGTTTACCTCCGAAAGTTTTTAATATATAATATATTATACATTAAAATTTTTTGTTTGTCAAGAAATCTTGAAAAAGAGTGGCTTATGATATATAATTAAAGAAAAACCTATAGGAGAGCTTTTATGAAAAGATGGAGCAAGGAAAAGGCGTGGGAATGGTATAATTCTCATCCTTGGATAAGAGGCTGTAACTATATGAGTGCAGACTGCGTAAATCGTATTGACCAGTGGCAGGGGCTACATTTCGATGAGCGCTTGGCTACTACCGAAGAGGAGCTTAAGGTAATGAGCTCACTTGGCTTCAATTCTGTACGTATAATACTTGAATACGTGGTTTGGGAAAAGGAGCACGATGCTTTTCTTGTACGTTTTGAGCGTTATCTTTCGTTATTAGATAAGTATGGAATTAGTGCAATGGTTGTTTTAGCAAATGACTGTATGCCTCCAAAGACTGAGCTTTGGAAAATGCCTGGTGTCGGTGAGCAATCCTACGATATAGGCTATCATGGAGGCAGGCGCCATTCACAGCACGGAAGGCATCAGGGTCCTGCGCCACACTACTATTTTGATGATGAAAAAAGTGCAAATAGCTACTTTGAAATGGTCCGTGAGATTGTCACAATATATAAAGATGACCCTCGCATTTTAATATGGGACTTATTTAACGAGCCAGGAAATAGCCAAAGAAGCGGTATTACTATGCCTATTCTTGAAAGAATGGTTAAGGTGGTAAGAAAAATCAATCCATCTCAGCCACTTACAATTGGTGCTTGGTGCTGTGATAAGAATTACGAATTCACTATGCCTGAGGACGTTTTCGCAATTGAGAATTCTGACATTATTACATATCACAACTATGGTAGATACGATGAGCATATAAGGGTTATAAAATACCTAAAGCAGTTTGGCCGTCCTCTAATCAATACAGAGTGGCTTGCAAGATGCACGGGCAATACTGTTTTTGACAACTTCCCTCTTTTCTATCTTGAAAATATCGGTTGCTACAACTGGGGCTTTGTAGCAGGAAAATATCAAACGTATGAGCCATACGAGGCGCACTGGCAATGGTATAATGACGACAAAAACGCGCCTATTGATTTTACAAAGTGGTTTCACGACTTATATAGGCCAAGCCTTCGTCCTTACGACCCACGTGAAATAGAATTAATTAAAAAATTCTGCGCCCTTGCAGATAACGACTTTAAAAGCAGAAGATAAATATGGCAGCATTAAAACAAGCGTGAATAGTCACGGAACAAAGGTATATTATTTTAATTAAAAAGAGGCACCCTGTGTTTAAAACAGGGTGCATTTTTTATTTTATAAGCTTGTTATTCCTTATTGTCAGGTTGAGATAGTTTTCTTTATCAAGTGGAATTTTCATTTCGCAATCAATTCCGATGCCGGTGTCGCCATCCTGCTTTCCCGTTATAGTATCGTAGCCTGTCAAGGCATAGATAAGCCATCTTGAAGCGTAGGCAGCAAAGCCGTGCACACAGCTTGCGCCTGTGGAATTATGCTCCCAAAGCGTGCCAGTTAGCTCTGCCATTTTTCCAAACAATGCTATGCATTCCTTGTAAACCTCGTCTCTCTTGCCCTCACGCATCAAAAGGTCAATTCTCATATATATTCCGTACATAACGTTAGGCTCACCAACGTGTGGCAAATATCCTGGCTTACGATTAGTGCCGAGGTTGTCCATTAGCTCCTTATAAAGCTCAAAATATTCCTCATTTGTTATACATTCAAACCAAAACGCATAATACTGGCAAACCTCAGTATAATGGTCGGTTTTTACTAACTCACCCTTGTCGTTTCTTATAAGATTATCAACAAAAAGCTTGCCGTCAAAAGCAATTTCTTTTATCTTATTTTGGATACGTATCGCCTTGTTTTTTAAATTATCATCATCTAAAAGCCAGCTTGCCTCAATAAGACATTTTGCGTAGGTTATATTTGTTGCAACGTTAACGCCCATTGTACGCTTCCAATGATTAGCAATGCTCCACTCAACAAAAACCCAGCTTTTTAAATCCTCCAAAAGCTCAAGCTCGTTTTCACAGGATTTGAAGTAGCCAAGTATTCCTCGCACGTTATCAAGCGCACCTAAAACTGTTTCGTTTTTGCCATACAGTCTTGCGTATTTTGCTATTTCCATTATGTACCATAGTGTCCAGTTTGGAATAAACGTGCCCTCTAAGCAATCAGCCGGATAGCACATTGGAATTATGCCCTTAGGAAGTCTATCGGTGTGTGCCCTTCGATAATTATCTAAAAATGCTTCTTCAGCTTGGTTTTCGCCAGTGAAAAGCTTTTCTGCAACCGACGAAAAATAGCTATCAGAAAGCCATCCTGCACGTTCTCTTGATGGGCAGTCAGTAAGCAAATCAACGGCATTTTGTGCAAGAGTTGATCTTGCCGCCTCCATAATTTTTTCGGCGCGCTTATCCTGACACGAAAACTTAAATCTATTTACGTTAGGATTTTCCAAGCGAACCATGCTAAGCTCACATTCTATACCGCTTGTATGAGCAACGGTCGCATAACGATAAGCATATGGCTCAAACGTGGAAACGCGATACTCCCCCGCCTCTTTTATCTCCCATTTGAAGATATTTGAGGTGGCATCACGCTCAAATTTCACATAATCCTTGTTATACTCATCAGAGGTTAAAATCTCGCCACCGAGGACGTAAACAATGCCCTTATTTTTAGCCTTGATTGTAAGCGTTGTAAAGCCCGTTAAAATGCGCCCAAAATCATATGTGTTATATAAATATTTTCCCGAGGTAGCACCCTTATGATATATAAATTGTGTTGCCTCGTCACTGACAAAATCCTCCCACTCTTCAATACGGTAGCCACCAAGCTCTCGTCCTGCCATTGTGTGCGCACGGTCTCGCCATACAGGACGGCTAATGTCAACTGAAATGCTTCCATTTTCTATTTCGGTGTAGGATTTATCCTCATCATAGCTTGGGATATCAACGAAGGAATTAAGAAGCTTTGGAAGCTCAACCTCGCGAACCTCAAGCAAGGGATAATCGCCCTTCCCTAAGTATAGCATTGTGCGGTCGTTTTTCATTTTGTAGCTTTCAGCAAAGCCACGCTGGTAGCTGTATTTTTGCACCTTTGTTACTCTATCGTTTAGGAGGTAGCATTTAAAATCGGTGGAGGTATATTTTTCTCCAGACTCAGTTGTGACCTCGCAGGCAAAAAACGGCTCGGACTTAATCACCCAAAACGTTTCAATATAAATGCTTTCAACCTCAATTGTTATATGTCTTGCATTTGAGCTTAGCGTTATTTCTCTTGCATACCCCTTTGCAGCCCTTTGAGGCCCAAAAAAGGCAAAGGCGCCATCAAGATAAACCTTGCACAGTGAGCCTGCTGCAAGACGTATTTTTGCATTTTGTGTTTCCTTTAAATCAAGGCAAAACGCCAAAGTTGTGTTCATTTTATTTTCGTAATTTGCCCAAATTGCTTTCATAATTACCTCTCGACTTGAAATATCAATTTTATTATATCATTTAATGAAAATAGAGTCAAGAAAAAAGCGAGCTTGTGCCCGCCTTTTATCCTATAAACATTTGCGTCCAATAGTTGCCTTCCTTTACGTAGCCAACGCCGATTTTAGAAAACGACTTATTTAATATGTTTGCTCTATGTCCAGATGAGTTCATCCATGCACTGACCACCTCGCTCGGTGTTTTTTGTCCCTTTGCTATATTCTCGCCAGCAGTTCTATATGAAATACCAAAGCTTTTCATCATTTCAAATGGCGAGCCATATGTAGGACTTGTATGAGAAAAATATCCCTTATCCTTCATATCCTGTGATTTATAGCGCGCCACACGACTTAGTTGCCAATCACTTGCAAGTGCCTTTAAGCCTTGCTTGCTTCTTTCAACATTTACAAGTCTAACTACCTCCTCTTCGTACGCACTAACGCTTGAATCAGTTGTCGGAATATATAGCTTATCTCCTGGATAAATCAGGTCAGGGTTTTTGATGTGGGTGTTTGCTCCCTTAATCTCGGAAAGACCAACCTCGTATTTAACGGCGATTCTCCACATAGTGTCGCCCCTTTGTACGGTGTGTGTCAAATTTGCGGCAGATACACTCATTAAAAACGCAGTAATCATCATCGCCACAGAAAGAATAAATATATACAGCTTTTTCATTTACTGTACCTCCTTAAGCTTTTTCAAATACCCTCTGTTTTTAGCCACAGGGTTGGGTATTTGTCCCCTCTATTATACCATACCGTCCCCTTAGGTTTCAAATGTAATATATGGTAGAGGTACTCTGTCAATAGAAAAAGCAGACACGTGGTCTGCTTTTTCTTATTTTTTGAAATCACTATACTTAATAAATTCGTATTTTTCGTTTTCGTTAGGTGCTCCAACCTGCAAATAGGAATACGTCTTGCTTTCCTCATCTGTCACCTCAACGTAAGCGCCGATTGCAAAGAGTGTATCCTTGTTATCTTCATCGAAGCCGAACATTTTAATAAACATATATGAATACTCGCTATTTTTAAAGCCTGCTGTTATTGCACCAGTAACAGCCTCGCCATTTTCACCTATCACATCATTGGTGCCTAGTCCCGCCTTAGTTCCTGCGAACAAGCCGTATGAAACCTCAACGCCTGTTATTATTTCATACTCTGAAATAGCGTCCTTATTTACGTTATAGCCTATTGAAATTCCACCATTTGCAAACTCAGCAGTTGAATATCCAAGGCAGGTAAAAAGTGCAGGTGCCTCAGCTGTGATATGGTATGTACAGCCCTCATTTTGGCAAGCTGTCACCTTTTCGCCTGCCAAGGTGTAATCTGCATATACCATAGCAGTAGAAACAGTTGCATCCTGTGCGTGATTTACAATAGCATTCTTGCACACGTCGCAAACTCCTACACACGCGTTTGTTGGATTTGTTATTTCGTGTAAGCCGTCGTTATATGCTTCGCACCAGCTGTAATTGTAAACCATATACTTGCCGCTCTTGTCCTTGAGATTTTTATAATCAGCATAGGAAATAAGATTTTCTCTGTTTTCGCCTGCAACAGCAAGGAACGCATCGTTGCCGGATTCAGTTCTGTCAAGAAGCGCATTAAGCTCATCAAGTGTGCCAACATAGTAAACCGTGGTAAGTGATGAACAACCAAAGAAGGCATCCGTGCCTATTGTGCCTGTTATGCCCTTGCTCAAGGTAACAACTTCAAGATCCGCACAGCCGTAGAACATATTAGAGTTTATCCCTGTTACCTTTTCGGGATATGTAAAGGAAATAAGCGCGGTGTTCTTAAAGGAGTCACCAAGTCTTGTCATAGTGCTTGGAAGCTTAATTCCAATCATAGGAACGCCTGTGAAGGAATTGTTCCAGTCGATAGACCAAAGCTTGGTGTTGGAAAGATCAAGCACCTGTCCCTCAAAAAGTGATGTGCAGCTTGCAAAATTGTAATTATCGCCGATTCTTTCAAGCTTTGTTAAATCCTCAAGGTTTATATACTTTAATTTGGGACAATTGTTAAAGCTTTCCTTAAAAATTCCCGTGGTGTCAAGGCGCAAATATACATATTCAAGGTTTGACCAGTTGCGGAACACATACTTAAATCCTGTAATATGCTTTCCGTAATGAGATGTTCCGGGACCGTAATTCGTAACAATATCGTCATCCATCATATTAACCACTACGATATTTTTGCCTTCAACATTTGTTCCGTCATCAAAGTTAATGCCTACACCTGTTACCTCGCCCCAGGTTTCGGTGTACCACTTCACCTGGCTGTCTTCGCTCAAGATAGATGCATATGTATTTTTTCCGCTTTCGTCCTTGCCGTCGATGTACCAGATAAGCGCATCATTGTTTTCATCAAACAACGGAAGCACCTTTCCGTCGCTAAGTGTTACGGTCGCATCGTAATCAACCGTATTTTCGTTATGAACCGATTCTGCCGACACTGCAAGCATAAGTGCCACTGCAAAAACGAGCGTCATAACAACCGTTAAAAACAGTTTCTTTTTCATATAAGCCCTCCATAATTTAGTTTTTTTGCCAATTGTCCATTTTAATTATAAACTATAACCTTGGGTCAAGGTCAAGTGTTTTTCGAAATTATTTTTTCAAATCCTCAAAAACAAGAATTCCACCTTCGTCGGCGGTAGCGCTTTTAAAGGTCATCGTCCCTGCGTAGCCATCTATCGGCTCAAAGCCGGTAAAGATAAGCTTGCCATTCCACTGGGCGCATTTTGGCACACCTGCACAAGGTATTAATGTGTCATCTACAACCTCAAAGTCCTCAAACGGCTTATCTGAAACTAAATACCTTGCTCTGCCACGAAGGCTAAACACGAGATAGTATTTTCCGTTGTACTTAAAGTAGTCAGGGCACTCCGGATGGTCGCTATTTTCAACCACGTGTATGGGTTTTTCCGCCTCTTCCCATTTTTCTAAGTCCTTTGATACATAGTGAGCAAGACAGCCCTTATTTTCTTTGACAAGCACGGTTGTTAAAAACATATGATATAATCCATCCACGCCCATTATTACCTTAGGGTCTCTTGCAACAGGACCATTATATTTTTCTGAAAGGGTAAAGCCAAAGGACTCGTCCTTTTTAAAATGATAGCCATCATAGGACACGCTTCTTGTAATTATTGCAGGCAAGCCACTACGTCTTATGGTGTAGTATAAATGCTCCTCATTTCCCTTTCGTATCCAAGAGCCTGTACATATAGAGCATTCTTCCTTTTTGGTAATAGGCACTGCCATAGGGTGTATGCTCCACGTTTTAAAGTCCTTAGTTGATATATGCTCCCATTGGTGAGCGCCCATTCCCCATTTACTTTTATGGTGGTGCCTGTCCTTTAGGTACAAAACGTGATACTCATCTTTACGCACATAGGGCATACAATCTCCTACAAACACACCGTTTCCGGGATACCAGCCCTGCGCATTTTCAAAGGTGCCAATTACGCTTGGCTCTTCCTTTTCCTTCGCTACATATTCCTTAGCCTGTATATCTGTGCTACCTACAAACGTATCACCAATTTCAAAAAGCCTTGTGCCACAGGGCCACTCCTCATCCATTATTTTGCCATTTACATATAGCTCTATTCTGTAATCAAGGAATACTGCCTTAATTTTGTCCCCTTCCTTTACTCCACAGACTAACTCAAGTGGACGCTTGTTAAAATCATACTGTGCTGATATGGTAAGAGCGCCATCAAAGGCTTGTATTTCAAGCGTTTTTCTTCCGTTTTTAAAGGACACGGCATAAATTGGATTTTTTGCAATTTCAAAGGCTATTGTAAAGTCCTTCATATTACCCTCCTACATACTCTGAAAAGCCATTATTATACTTGATTTTTCCAACTGCTAATGCTGAGAAAAGGGCAGCACCTGTTGATGATTCTTCGTCAACTCTATTAGCTGAAACAGTTGCTCCAAAGCGCTTAGCTAGTATGTCCTTTAGAATTTCTGTTCTCTTAATAGCTCCACCGGATGCAACTATGTGCGATTTTTTGCAAGGGACCTTTTCATAAAGCTCATATAGCTCATTACACATTCCCTTAAGCACTCCTAAAACAAGGGCTTGTGGAGTAAAGCTGTGTCTATCTATATTTTTAATAGAGCCTCTTAGGTTAGGGTCGATACGCTTTCCACAGAAAAAGGCATCCACTAAAAGTCCCTCCTCTCCATTTTCATAGGCTTCCTTAGCTATCTGATTTATTATGCTATATTGAGATTTTTCCTGTACCCCTGCGCTTACCATATAGCTTCTGAAAAACTCCTCAATCATTGAATATGCAAAGCCACCACAAAGGGCTGAGCCACAAACTAAGTATTTACCCTCAATGAGTGGACGTAATTCCAGCTCCTTATCTACCTCTTGATATTCGTCAGTTGCATAGGAAAGTTGGGACCCTGTGCCTATATTTACAAGCATACTGTCCTCATTTTTACTAACCGAGCCTAAAAAGCTTGCTTGGTTGTCCCCTATTGGAATAGCTACCGGTATACCCTTGCATTTACCTATAATTAGGCTCTTATCACTTACCTGTGGTAAAAGCTCCTTTTCTATTCCAAGTAGGGATAGCTTATCATATTTAAAGGTATTATTTTGAACATCAAAAATTCCAAGGCTACCGCCAAGAGATGTGTGAGTTATAACTTTTTTGTTACCGCATATTTCCATAGCAAACAAATCCATTATTGTACAAATACCGCAAGCACCTTTTGGCACAAGTCCCTTTAGCATATTGTAATAATGTGTTGCTATACCGTAGCCTGTTGAAATATGCTCCTTTGTTATATCATAAATTAAATCACAGGTTGTTTTTTCGTCCCTTATTATTTGGTCTGCTCGCTTGTCCTGCCAATTTATAAGGTTAGATACTGCCTGTCCGTTTTCATCTATATACACAATTCCGTGCATTTGACCTGTTATGCCAATGCTTACTATATTGTCATAGGTTGAAAGAATATGATACAAAAGCTTTTTAGCTTTTTCCATAATAACGTTCACGTCCTGCTCCGAAAACACCCCTTTTTGGATGTAGGAGTTATGTGGCAGGGTATATGCTTCTATTTGCTCCTTGTTGTCAATATCGTACACAAGTGCGCTTATAGTCGTTGTGCCAAGGTCAATACCTACACAGGGTGTACCATAACCACCGTTTCTTGCTTTTTCGTTTTCGGTAAAGCTTTCATTATTTTCAAGAGCTTCCAATGAGCTTTTTGCAGAAATGCTTTCGCAAATGCCATATATTTCAGAATTTTTGCCGCTTTCCTTTAGAATTTCAGCCTTTCTTTTTTCTATTAGCTCCTCTAAGCTAACTACCCCAAACAGATACAGCTTAATATCGGATATAGCTATGCCAATTCTTCTAAAAAGCTTTATTTCCTTTAAAGCTTCAACGTCACTCTCACTATAATTACGATAACCGTTTTCCTCTCTTGAAATGTTAATTAGTCCCTTGCTTTCATATAAACGGATTGCCTTAGCTGTCAAGCCGGTTATTTTTTCCACGTCATTTATCTTCATTTTAACACCTCGCATATGTTAAAGTCAGTGCATTTATATTTTAATTTTATCATACACTATAACCTTAGGTCAATGTCAAGTGTTTTTTATTAATTTTTACACCTTTCCTTATGAGTTTTTACCAAGACGCATTCCGTATGTAAAGGCTGTTTCTTGTATAATGCTTTTCATATTTTACTCCTTTCAATATGGTAGAGGTACTCTTTCAATAGAAAAAGCAGACACAGGGTCTGCTTTTTTTATAAATTCAACTCTCTAAAAATTCCAAACCAATAAGCAGAGTTATAGGTTATGTTCAAAACTTCAGAAGGCTTTGCAACTGATTTGTATTTTTCATATACCTCATCAAAATTTTGACTGTCCAATTTTCTGCGCACTTTGATATTGGAAATGTTCTTATGTTCTCTACCACTTTCGATATAAACATCATCATTTTCAACATAAACATAAAAATATTTCCTTCTTCCATAAGTTAATACATCTCTGGGAGTTTCCAAGAAGCTTTCTACTATAATGTTCCAAATTGTCATATGACTTTCCTCCAATTCTTTACGTTCTTCCACTTTATAATCAAAATTATATTCATGAACAAAAGGCTTTGAATAGTGCTGATGTTTGTATTTTGTATCATACCCATCTATAGTAAAGCAATAAAGCGATAGACGATGTTGCCAATTTTCAAATGTTTCTTTTTTCTTTTGGTTTTTTATTGTATTCCAAGTTTTATCTCTCAAATAATATAGATAACCATATGTATCAATCAACCGTTTCTTCTCATTTTTTCGGCGCAACTTATCTGCTTTCTTTTTTTCGCTAATTTTGTCAGCTTCTCGCAACCATTTATAAATATAATATCGTTGTGCTATTCTTAAAAGGTAATTTCCCATATCACTTATCTAAATAATATTTAACTTCAAATGTTGATGAAAAGCCACTTGGTGTTTCATGTAATACCTCATCACCAAGCCTCATACAACGTTTCATTACATTGCAAACAGCAGGCATACGACTCGTCAATTTAAGTTGCTTATGAATATCGTTTGCCTTTATAACAATGTAACTGTTACCCTTTTCTTTTTCTTGATTAAATAAAGAATAAATATATTCTGTAATTTGTTGTGTTCCAGGCTGCTTTGAATTTTTGTCAATAGCAGAATTTTTTAATTTAGCGACCTCTTCCTCTAACGCATCTACACGCATAATTAAATCTAAAATAATTTTCTCATATTCCATAAATCTTACCTCGCTTTCAACAACATTATAAACTAAAAAACTATAGTTTGTCAATAGTTTTACTTAAGTTTTTTCAAAATTATGTCTTAATAGTTATACTGACATATTATATAATCAAATTACCATACGACTTGAGTGGCTGCGAAACAGGAAGGAGCGACAACCTGATTAACAGTCAGGTGATAACTTCCTAAAACATGGTCGCCCTGTGTCGTTCGACCGGCTCGCTTCGGGGGCTCCCTGTTTTAGTTACCTCCCATCGTAAAACAATACTCAATTGTTTTGCTCGGTCGTCTACCAACTTCGCTTAGCTCTGTTTTGAGGGCACTGACTGATAAGAAGGTGTGATGGGAAGAGCCCAGCAATCGGAGCCAACAAAAAAAGGACACCTAACGGTGACCTTTTGGCTCCGAATGCTGGGCTCGAACCAGCGACAACCTGATTAACAGTCAGGTGCTCTGCCAACTGAGCTAATTCGGAATATATAGGGTATATATTTGTCAAAAATATATAAACGGAAAAGTCAAATTCGTACACGGGGTTGAGGATTTTTCATTTTTTAGGAAAATAAATTAGTTTGAGGTAATCAAGTTATCCTCTCGTGTTCGACTGGCTTTCCGATGTTTTACGACTTCAAGTGTAAATGAAAAATGTTGGCATTGACCTATTTTCCCGGCACGCCTCCGTGCAAGTATCTTCGGCTTAGCACAGCTTAACTTCTGTGTTCGGAATGGGTACAGGTGGACCCTGTGCAGTAAAAACACCAACTTTTTCATTTATTCGCTTGTTGTCTTTGAGCTTACGCTCAAGGTTGGCATTGACCTATTTTCCCGGCACGCCTCCGTGCAAGTATCTTCGGCTCAGCACAGCTTAACTTCTGTGTTCGGAATGGGTACAGGTGGACCCTGTGCGTTAAAAACACCAACCGGTGAAGCCACCGGAGGCAAAATTCGTTTTTGCTTCTCGGTACTCTTCGTTTTTTCCTCGACAATATAGCTTATGCTAATTATCAAGATTTGGTGCACCTCCGGGGACTCGAACCCCGGACCCACTGATTAAGAGTCAGTTGCTCTACCAACTGAGCTAGAGGTGCATTTGGGATATTGTTCCCTTAGATGCCTTTGGCTTATGCCTGACGGAAGTGGGACCAATTAGATTTGGAACGTCAAAAATCTCCGTCTTCGGCGTTGAACTTTTTTGAAA
>JAFVWS010000010.1 GCA_017501545.1 Clostridia bacterium
CAGACAGACAGACAGACAGAGATAACCTCTGCCTTTTTTGGCATACAATTAGATAGGTAATAAACCGTTTTCAAACGGGCTTTTCGGCTCGCTTGAAAACGGTTTTTTTATATTAAAAAATTTAAAAAGGAGAAAACCAAAATGAAGAAAAAGATTATCCTAATTGCTTCTTTAATCTTTGCATTTGCGTGCATCTTTGCAATAACAGTTAGTGCAGAGTGTGCTGGTGGGTGCGATAACAGAGTTGTTTATCAAACAGGAAGCAACGGATTTCTTGGCGAAGTAACTGTTGTTGACTCTTGCGAAACATGTGGCTACGTTAATTCAATCGAAAAGGTTGAACCTTTGTTCGTTACAAAGGGCTATTCATATAGCGCAGACGGTAGCATTACACAACGCTATGCAGTAAACAGAGATGCAGTTGCACGCTTTGAGGAATTAACTGGCGAAGCTGTTAAGTTTGGTGCTGTTTCAGCAACAAGAAATCACATTGGCGCTGGTCCAATTGACTCAAACGGAAATCCGGTAAGTGGCAAGGTTTCATCAATGGACTTTACAAATACAAAGTATGACCTTTTTGACGTAGTAGTAAAGGACATTCCAGAAACCTATCAAGCAAGCACAGAAATCATTTGCTGTGCATACGTTGTTGTTGGTGAAAAGGTTGTTTACATTGATAACGGCGTACAAACCTCAAAGGATAAGGCATATACCTTCGAGGCAGTAAAGGCTATTGTAGATGGTGGCATTGTAGCTACCCCAATGCCAGAAAAGCAAGAGTGGGACGAGGACGGCTCACTTAAGATTTTGACAATCGGTAATAGCTATTCAGACGATTTGACCGAGTATGCATACAACGTTGCAAAATCACTCGGCATTGAAAATGTTGAGGTTGCAAACCTACGTGCAAATTCTTGCTCACTTGCAACACACCTTTCAAATGCACAAAAAGATACTGGCTACTATATGTTCAGATACTGGGGCGACAAGTCAGACAAATGGACTGACTACGGCTCATGGAGCAATAATGGTACATATAAGATTAGCACAGCAGTAACACAATCTGACTGGGACTACATTATTTTCCAACAGGTAAGCACATCAAGCACAAATGCTGACTCATATGACGACCTAAATGGCCTTATTTCAGAGGTTAAAAAGCTCAATGCAACAGCAAAATACGGCTGGCATATGACATGGAGCGCACAATCAAACTCTGATGCAATGTATGAGGGTATCGTAAGCGCAGTTCAGTCAAAGATTGTAACAAATGACGATATTGATGTAATCATTCCTACAGGTACAACAATTCAAAACGCAAGAACAACAAGCGTAGTTGACCCTGTTTCATTTATGAGAAACGCAAATAATAACCACCTTAACTACGGTCTTGGTAGATATGCTGCTGCTCTTACATTGGTAAATAAACTCACAGGTCTTTCAATTGATAATATCGAATATGCGCCAACTGCCGATACAGAAGGACATACATTTGAGCTCAAGACATATGAAATTGGTATAGCTATTGACGCAGTTAATAAGGCAGTTGCAAATCCATTTGAGGCTACTGACATCACTCTTACACTTGAAGAGGCTGCAATGAAGGGTGCTACATTGCTTAACAATGATGACCTCAATTTGACAAAGAGCTCATACTACAACAAAAACGCAGGCGAATTCTACTTTGAGCCTCTTTCCGGTGAAAAGTGGGCAGATGTTTCAACAGTATATGACTATGGCCGTTATTTTGCAACAAAGATGTTTACAAAACAAACTCTTCCTGTTGGCTCTATAATTGAGGTAAGCGGTGGATACAAGTATTTCGTTGAAAGCTGGGAGCTTGATGAAAATGGCACACCTATTGCCGGCACAGGCGCATTTAACTCACGCTTTAGTGCAACTGGTGCTACAAGCAACTCTGACGCAAGCGCATTTGTTGACACCTACCGTGTAGTTATTACAGAGGATTGGTGGGAAGGTAAGGATATTGTAGCATTTAATATCGGTAACACAGCAACAATTCTTTCAGGCGTTTATGAAGACGATATTGCAAACGTATTTAAGATTTACGTTTCATATAGTGCAGAAGAAAAGAACGAAGATGGCGCAAAGGACGCTGAGGGCAACCTCTACGACCCAACACCATACGATAAGCCAGCGTATGCTCCAAAGCATACCATAATTGGTAGCGATGGTAAGGTTAAGAAGGAAGCAATCAACTTTGAGGCTTCAACTGTAATTGATGGCAAGACATACT
This sequence comes from Clostridia bacterium, assembly GCA_017501545.1. GTDB lineage: Bacteria > Bacillota > Clostridia > Oscillospirales > CAG-272 > RGIG2000. Next base: position 2,258 of record JAFVWS010000010.1, read on the forward strand.
ATGCCCTTACACTTGAAGAGATGGATTTCAAGGGTGGATTCTATAACTGCTTTGATAACACAGACAGAAGCTTTACTTGGAACACCACATATACAAGTGCAAGAAAGTTTGGTAATGATGAGCTTCTCAATGGCATGTACATTTGGGTAAACAAAAATCTTAAGGCTGATAGCTGGGTAACTGACGGCGAATTCTACAAAGGCGCAGATAATGGAGCAAGTGGCTCAAGCTATTATCGTAGTGGTGAATATACAATTAAGAACTCCACAACTGGTGACTTTATAGAGGTTACAGACGAGTGGTGGTCACAAAAGATTGTTGGAAGTGACTGGGCAGACTGGTTTACTGAAGATAAACAAGGTGAGGGACCATTTACCGTTCGTGGTATGTATATTCGTCATAATGGCGGAACAGAAGCAAGTGCGCAAGATGCATACAACTACTTCAAAATCTACGTTCCAGCTGATATGATAGCAGAATAATTAAGGAGGTAAAGATAATGAAAAAGTATATTAGTCCACTCTATCAAAGAGAAGAAATTGAAACTGAAGACATTATGAACGCCTCCAGTATTATTGATGCTGGTCAGGATGAAATGGAAAACGTTTCTGGCGACAAGGGTATTTTTGAAACAATTTTTGATGAAATATTCTAAAAACAAAAAGCAACTGCTTCGGCAGTTGCTTTTTTAGTTGACAAGACAACTAAAAAGAGTTATAATAAAGATAGAAATTAGAAACGAGGGCGTAAAATGAAAAAGACACTTAAATTTACTGCTTTGGCACTTGTTATATTATCCTTTACAATTATGCTTGTTGCCTGCACATTTGATACATATGAATCAAGGCTTATTGATGCTGGCTATGACGTTGAAAGATATGAGGATGAAGCACTTCTTGGTGAGCAGGAAAGGTTTGAAAAAATGGGCTACGAGATAAAGGAATATCTTATAGCAACAAAGATTTCTATAAGCTCATTTGAGGTTGTGACAATTATTAAATTCAACACAACTAAGGAAGCGCAAAGGTATATAGACGAGGAAATGACAGGTACAGAGGCTGTGCGTCAAGGCGCAGTAGTTCTTTTCGGCTCTGAAAATGCAAAGAATACAGCACTTGGAAATAAATAAAGAAAAAAGACTTGCTTTTTGGCAAGTCTTTTCTTTTTAAAATAGCATAATAATAAGCTCAACAAAAAGGGCACCAAGTGATGCTGCAATTGCAACCACGGTAAGGCTCTTTTTCTTAAAGGCAAAGATGATACCAACCAAAAGCCCAACAAAGCCAGAGGCAATGTTTCCTGTTGAATAAATAATGGCTGGAAACGTCATTGCTGCTAAAACTGCGTAAGGAATATAGTATAAAAACGACCTTACAAAGCGATTGTTAATAGTGCGCTTAAATAGCGCCAATGGCACAGCCCTGATTAAATAGGTGGAGCCAGAAAGAATTAAAAGATAAATAAAGAAATCAACCATTTTCAGCCTCCTCCTGTCCACGCTTAATAGGAAATAGAAGCGCGCCTAAGGCGGCGGCTAAAATAGCAGAAATGCTAATTGAAATGCCAGATGGAATTTCCTTTAACACTGGTAAATAGTAAAATGCACAGTGAAGCAGTGAAGCTATTACAATTACGATAAATATAGACCTTGATTTTTTTGCAGGCGGTATAATTATGGCAAGGAACATACCATAAATTGCAATGCAAAGTGAAGCCATAATAATAGGTGGCAAAACGTTGCCGATAAGCGCGCCAAGCAGGGTGCCAAGCGTCCAGCCCACCCAAGGCAGAGTTGAAAGTCCAAGGAAAAACTTAGGCTCAACGGTTTTTTCGTTTGACGCAACGGCGAAAATCTCGTCCGTCATAAAAAAGCCAAGAAGCCACCTTTTTATTCCCTTGAATTTCGGTGATACCTTTTGGGAAAGGGACACTGACATAAAGGAATATCGCATATTTATAGTAAGCTGTGAAATAAGCATGGTTAAATACCCACCAGGGGACACCATAACCTCAATGCCTGCAAGCTGTCCTGCCGAGGTTAAGGTAAGGGCAGAAATAATAACTGCCTGCCACCAGTCAAAGCCCAAGGAAACAGCCATAATTCCAAAGGTAAAGGATACCGAAAGATACCCAAGCCCGATAGGAACACCAGCCTTAAGCCCTTTTAAATAAAGTTTCATTTTGATTTTTCCTTCAAAGTAGTTATAGAAGAAACCAATATGCGGCGAAGCTCTATACATGATTTTTGGTGATTTTTGAATTTCACTTCGCTTATGCTGGCCGTTTCATACAACAACTCAAGCCAATACTCACTCTCGTTACACTCTTTGAGTGCAATTTCAAACTTTGAGATAAAGTCCTTTGTTCCCTGCGCATATTGCGCTTCATGCACGTTTGCTCCAACGGATGTACCCGAGCGCAACAGTTGGTTGATCAAAGTGGCTTCAACATTATTTTGTTTTAATCTTCGGCAAAGAAACACGATGCTCTTAGCAAATTCTTTGGATTTATTCCTCAAAACGCTATCAGTCATTCCATCCTCCTGTAACTTCAAACTTGGCGAAGCCAATCATAACTTGTCACAGGCAACCATAACTGACAACTCGTTTCGCAGATGGAGAACGAGAAGTTATGAGTTTAGAGTTATGAATTTGGCTTCGCCAAATGTTATGATATGACCATTTCTGCGAAACGATCATAGTTGACTTGAGCTGCGCTCAAGTCATTCCAAACTCCTGTAACTTCAAACTTGGCGAAGCCAATCATAACTTGCCACAGGCAATCATAACTGACAACTCGTTTCGCAGATGGAGAACGAGAAGTTATGAGTTTAGAGTTATGAATTTGGCTTCGCCAAATGTTATGATATGACCGTTTCTGCGAAACGATCATAGTTGACTCGAGCTACGCTCAAGTCATTCCCATTCAATAGTGCCAGTTGGCTTTGGAGTTAGGTCGTAGAGAACACGGTTAATGCCCTCAACCTCGCTTGTGATACGGGCTGTGATTTTGTGTAGAATAGCGTATGGAATTTCCTCAATTGTTGCACTCATTGCGTCCTTTGTGTTAACTGCACGGATAATTGCAGGCCAACCCTCATAACGGCTTTCGTCCTTTACACCAACGCTCTTGATATCAGGAACTATGATAAAGTATTGCCATACTGTCTTATTAAGGCCAGCATTTTCAAATTCCTCACGCAAGATTGCATCAGCCTCTCTAAGTGCATTAAGTCTGTCTCTTGTGATGGCACCAAGGCAACGTACACCAAGGCCAGGACCTGGGAATGGCTGACGATAAACCATTTCGCGTGGAAGACCTAAAGCCTCACCAACAACTCTAACCTCGTCCTTGAAAAGAAGCTTAATTGGCTCAACAAGCTCAAATTGAAGGTCATCAGGTAAGCCACCAACGTTGTGGTGCGATTTAACAGCCTTTTTGCCCTCGGCTTGCTTAATGCTTTCAAGAATATCGGGATAGATTGTGCCTTGAGCCAAGAACTTGATATCATCAAGCTTTCTTGCTTCCTCCTCAAACACGCGAATAAACTCGCCACCGATTATCTTACGCTTTGATTCTGGTGCATCAACACCAGCAAGCTTGTCTAAAAATCTGTCTGTTGCATCAACGTAAACAAGGTTGGCATTAAGGCCGTTTTTGAATACCTCGATTACGTTTTCGCTCTCGCCCTTGCGCATAAGTCCGTGGTTAACGTGTACGCAAACAAGCTGCTTGCCGATAGCCTTAATTAAAAGTGCTGCAACAACGCTTGAGTCAACACCACCGGAGAGAGCAAGAAGCACCTTGCCGTCTTTAACTTGGTTTCTGATTTCTTTAACCTGCTCGTCAATAAATGCGTTTGCAAGCTCAAGATTAGTGATACGAGCCATTGATTCTGGACGTACGTTTGACATAGGAAATTCCCCCTAAAAATAAGAATAAAAAAATTATAGCACAATTGCTTTTTTAGTGCAATATTTTTTTAAAAATTTTTAAAAATTAAAGTCTAAAAGCGCTAATTCATAGCGCTTTTAATTATGTTATAGGCTGTTTCGGCGTCGCTTGTGCTAAGCGCCTTGGTCTTTTCAAGCGGGCAGGTGATTCCAAGCGATTTATATTTGTGCTCACCCATTTTGTGGAAGGGAAGTACCTCGATTTTTTCAATATTAGTAAACCCCTTTAAGAATTTGCCAAGCAGGGTTAAATATTCGTCCTTATATGTAATTTCTGGGACGATAACGTGGCGCACACGCATTTTTACGCCCTTTTCGTTTAGGTAACGTGCAAAATCAAGCACGTTTTCGTTTGTGTGGCCGGTTAGTTTAATATGCTCGCTTTTGTCAATGTGCTTAATATCAAGCATAACAAGGTCACAAAGGGAGAGAAGCTTGTCCACCTTACTTAGTCTTTCGCTGTTTTTTCTGTCGAAAACACAGCCAGAGGTGTCAAGGCAGGTGTGTATGCCTTTGTCTTTAGCCAAGGAAAAAAGCTCTATTAAAAAATCAAGCTGAAGCATAGGCTCCCCACCGCTGACGGTTAAGCCACCGGTTCTATAAAAGGAGATATTACGCGTCATTTTATTAAGCACGTCCGAGGCGCTATATTCCTTGCCACCGTGCCCCCAGGAATCAGGGTTGTGGCAGTAAAGACAGCGCATAGGACAGCCTTGTAAAAATACTACAAATCGTACCCCTGGCCCGTCAACCGTGCCAAAGGTTTCGAAGGAGTGAACGTAGCCCTGCATATTAGATATGAGAGTGGAAGGTTCTTGAAATAACCTCGTCCTGTTGCTCCTTAGTTAGCTTAATGAAGTTAACAGCATAGCCCGAAACACGGATTGTAAGCTGTGGATAAAGCTCTGGGTGCTTTTGTGCATCAAGTAAAAGCTCCTTGTCAAACACGTTAACGTTAAGGTGGAAGCCACCCTTGTCAGTGTAGCCGTCAAGAAGGGCGATAAGGTTGTTAACTCTTTCCTCGTCACTCTTGCCAAGCGCACCTGGGACAATTGTGAATGTGTTTGAAATACCGTCCTGTGAATCCATAAATGGAATCTTGGCAACAGATGCAAGGGAAGCAACTGCACCATTTTCATCACGAGAGTGCATTGGGTTTGCACCTGGAGCAAAGGCCTCACCAGCCTTACGTCCGTCAGGAGTAGCACCTGTGTTTTGTCCATATGAAACGTTAGAGGTGATTGTCAAAATAGAGGTTGTGATAATACCATTACGATACGTGTGGTTTTGACGTAGGCACTTAATAAATGTGTTAAGCACCTCTTTTGCAATGTTGTCAACACGGTCGTCATCATTACCAAATTTAGGGAAGTCACCCTCTACTATATAGTCAGTAACAAGTCCACGCTCATCACGAACAGGCTTAACCTTAGCATACTTAATAGCAGAAAGAGAGTCTGCAACAACGGAAAATCCTGCAATACCAGTTGCAAACCAACGGCGCACGTGTCTGTCGTGAAGCGCCATTTGAAGTCTTTCATATGAGTACTTGTCGTGCATATAGTGGATAATATTAAGCGCGTTTACGTACACGCCTGCAAGCCACTGCATCATAGCAGTATATTTCTTCATTACGTCGTCGTAATCAAGATATTCGCCTGTGCAAGGCGCATATTCAGGGCCAACTCGCTCACCAGAAACCTCGTCAACACCGCCATTGATAGCGTAGAGTAGGCATTTTGCAAGGTTAGCTCTTGCACCGAAGAATTGCATTTCCTTACCAATCTTCATTGAGGAAACACAGCAAGCAATACCATAGTCATCACCATGAAGTGGACGCATAATATCGTCGTTTTCATACTGAATTGCGTGGTGCTTGATTGAAATCTCAGCGCAGTATTTCTTAAAGTTATCAGGAAGCTGATTAGACCAAAGCACAGTAAGGTTTGGCTCTGGCGCTGCACCTAAGTTGTTTAGAGTGTTAAGATAACGATAGCTCATCTTTGTAACAAGTGGACGTCCGTCAGTTGACATACCACCAAGTGATTCTGTAACCCACGTTGGGTCGCCTGCAAAGATTGAGTTGTATTTTGGTGTTCTTGCAAAGCAAATCATACGAAGCTTCATAATGAAGTGGTCGATAATTTCCTGTGCCTCACTCTCGGTCAAAATACCATTTTGAATATCTCTTTCTGCATAAATATCAAGGAAGGTAGAGGTTCTTCCAAGGCTCATTGCAGCACCGTTTTGCTCCTTAACAGCGGCAAGATATCCAAAATAAAGTGCTTGGGTTGCCTCCTTTAAGGTTTTAGCTGGCTTAGAAATATCGCAGTCGTACTTTTCAGCAAGCTCCTTGAGCATAAGTAGAGCACGGATTTGCTCACTAAGCTCCTCACGGTCTCTGATAACGTCATAGTACATTACAGTTTGGGTGGAAGCCTTTTGGTTTTCCTTATCTTCGATAAGACGGTCAACGCCGTAAAGCGCAACGCGACGATAGTCACCGATAATTCTGCCTCTGCCATAAGCGTCAGGCAAGCCGGTGATAATGTGGTTTGAACGACACCTTCTCATCTCAGGTGTGTAAGCATCAAAAACGCCTGCATTGTGTGTTTTTCTGTGCTCAGTAAAGGTTTTTACAACCTCTGGGTTAATCTCGTAGCCGTGGTCACGGCAAGCCTTAACGCTCATTCTAATACCACCATAGGTGTGAAGAGGGCGCTTAAGTGGCTTTTCTGTTTGAAGACCTACAATTTTCTCTTTTTTCTTATTGATATAGCCGGCGTCGTGTGATGTGATAGTTGAAACCACGTCAGTGTCCATATCAAGGACTCCGCCGTTTTCTATTTCCTTTTTCTTAAGCTCAGAAATTTCGTTCCATAGGGAAATAGTGTCCTTAGTTGGGCCAGTTAAAAAGCTACTGTCTCCATAGTATGGTGTATAGTTTTCTTGGATAAAATCACGCACGTTGATTTCGTTTTGCCAAGCGCCTTCGTTAAAGCCCTTCCATGCATCAATCATAGAAATACCTCCTTTATCTCGCTGTGCGAGGAAATGTAAGCGAAACTATATATAGATACTATATATAGTGTGCTCTTGAGTATAGTATATCATTTTGTAGTTTGCTTGTCAATATTTGTAATATACAAAAATGATGAATTTTTTCTTAACATTTTGGACAAAAAATCATAAAATTTAAGCTTTAGTTGACTTAGTAAACAATTAAAAGAAAAAAATTAAGATGCTTTTTAAAAATAAAATACTTGAAATTATAATAAGAATAGTGTATTATATAATTAACTAATTGTATTTTCATTAATAGTTAGGAGAAATGTTATGAAGAAAAAACTACTTTTAACAATGGTTATAGTAGCAATTTTCACACTTTTATTTGCTATGTGTGTTTTTGCTGCAGCACCAATTCCACAAAAGCCAGACCTTGGCGTTGACTTTGGAGCAGTAACTACAATAGATAACTTTGCGGCACCATCAAGCCTATACACCTCAACTGATGAGCGTGTGCTTTTGGTAGACGAAGAAGGTAACTATGTAACTTACCCAACGTACTACGTAACAAAGGACAATGCAACCTTTGATTTTGATTTTTCAAAGCTAAACAGTGCGCAAAGCATTCAATATTCAAAAAAGTCTGTTGTAATGGTTGAAATTCCTGACGGAGTAACAACTATTTCAGGTAGCTATTTTGCAGGTACAGGCAACTTCCCAGCTTGTATTTACGTACAGTTTCCTGGTTCAGTAACAAGCTATGGTTCAAACTTGTTTGCAAGCTACAATAGCGTAATTAGAGCAGTTGAATTCCTTGACGGCACAGAGCCTATAACAATGGGTGACGGTATGTTTGGTGCACAGCATAACGGAGGCACATCAAACTTACAATATGTTAAATTCCCAAATAACTTAGTCTCTATCGGAAATAGCACATTTGGTAAGTCTTGGCAAAACAAAACTATCATTTTGGGCGAAAATCTTGAAAAGATAGGCACAAACTTCTTTGGTGAGTCAACTCCAAGCGGCAAGGATACTTTTGTTTATGCATCATCCAAGTTCTTTGCTAATCCACAAGATATGTTTACAAACTTGTTTGGCGGATTTGACCAATGGCATAACAACTATCTAAGAGTTACACTTTTCTATACAGGCACTCAAGAGCAAGCACAGACATTTGTCGCTAATGGCAAGGCAATACAAGCAGGCTATATGTGGGATGATGACAAGGCACTCATTGTAAGTGCAAGTGAGTATGATTACGCAACACACAAGCCAACACAAAATGCAGATATTACAATAGTTTATGGTGTTAACAAATGCGATGCATTCTATAATGGCACACATAATGAGCAAAAGCTAAACTCCTGCCAATTTGGCTGTGCAAGGGGCTGTGGCGTGGTTGCACTTCTTGAAAACCCAGAGCACAGCTTTGCAAAAACAGTTAGCTATGGTGGAAAGAGTGACGTAAACTATTATTTGCCAATCACAGTTTGTGAGGCGTGCGAAAACTGCAAAACCGCAAAGGGTGATGTGGTAGAAATTAATCCACTATTTACAGACAAGGGCTATTCAGTTTGCCTTGATGGCGTTGGAATTACCTATAAGTTCAGTGCTGACATTGATTCAATCAAGCTATACAAGCAACACGTGTCAAGCGATTTTGAATATGGCGTGGTTGCATCCAAAAACGAGGGCACACCACTTAGCGTTGTAAATGGCAAGGCAGAGTCCTTGGAAAACACAGTAAACGTAGCAATGCAAGCAACCGAGCTTGGTTATTTTGAAATCAAGGTTATCGGACTTAGCGATGAATATTTGGAAACACCAATAGTTTGCTGTGGCTATGTAAGAGAAAATGAAGCAATTTACTACCTCAGCGAGGGACTATCAAGCGTAAGCGCAACTGGAAAGACATATAATAGCTTTAATTAAGCAAAATAATAAAAGAGGGAGTTAAAAACTTCCTCTTTTTTTGCGCAAGAATATTGTAATGACGTAAAACGCAAGCTGCACGGGCGTAATGAAAAGAAAAAAGCGGACAGGTCCGCTTTTTACAATGTAATAATTTGCTTGCGATAGTTTGATGGAGAGATGCCGATATATGCTTTAAAGACTCTTGAAAAGAAGTTTATATCAGGGTATCCACACAAAATACCTATTTCCTCAATTGATAAATTTGTGCTTTCGATTAGGCTTCTTGCATGCTCTAAGCGAAGCTGAATTATGTACTTAGTAGGGGATATGCCAAGCTGCTCCTTAAAGAGAAGATTATATGAGGTCATACACATATTTTCCATTTTTGCAAGGTCGGTGATTTTTATTTTTGAGGGGTAATTTTCATTTATAAATCTTATAGATTTAGCAAGAGACGTTTTTTCAAGCACTGCATTTTTTATAGCGCGTGATGATTCAATAAGTAGCCTTTCGAGTAAAATTGAAAGCTCACGCTCACGCAAAGAGTCGTTTTTTGCAAAGCCCTCAAAAAGGGTGTTGAATCTTAACTGCATATGGTTTTTATAGCTTAGCTTGTTGATTTTAGGAAACAGAGAAATTTCATAGTCAAAAAGTATTTTCTCAACCTGTGAGCCTGTAAAATGCACACACAAATATCTAAGAGGTAAATCGACGGTTTTGATTTCGTATGGCGTTTTTGCAGGTATTATAAAAAGCTCGTTTTCATAAGAATACGCAACCCCGTGTTTAGTTTTCACGCTTAAAGACCCCGAAATTACATACACAAGATAGTAGTCAAGTCGCCCTTTTTTGTTGTAGTTTGTGCTTTCGTTTCCAGTGCTAACTCGTGCGGCGACGTTTACAACCAAGGGTAGGGCGCCACTTTCACGGCTGTTGTGGTTTATGTCGAACCAACTGAAATTGCCGTCCTTGGTTAAGGTGGAAAGATAAAGATTTTCCATATATCCTCCTATAAAATGTTAAATAATGCTAATTTTTCGTTAAATAATCAATGTAAAAAGACTTTAATTTATTATATCATATAATTGTAATAAAGTCAAATAGTTCAAAAAAGGAGAAAGAAAAATGAAAAGAAAAGCACTATTAACTATACTTTTTGCAGCTACATTTTGCTTGCTTTTTGTATTTGGCATATGCGCTGCTACAACTAACGAATTTGCTGACACACCTGAAACAATAGACGGCATTGACCTGACTAATATGAATACTGATACAACCTCGCGCGTGGTGATAGTTGATGCTAATGGAGAGTATCACACTTACCCAGCACAGTACGTTGTGTCAAATAACACAAAGTTTTATTACAACTTTAGCCCTATCAACACTGCGCTTGGCACATCCTATAACAAGCACAGCGTGATTAGAATTGAGGTTCCTGATAATATCTTAATTGCTACAAACTGTGGTGATTTATCACAAACAAATAATCTTGTAGAAATTAAGTTTTCGCCAAGCTCTCAGCTTCACACACTTGAATATGGTTGCTTTTATGCTAACAAAAAACTGGAAAAACTAAATATTCCTAAAAATGTTACCACAATGGGAACGCTTATCATTAACAACAGCTCTGCGTTGAAAGAATTAATCTTTGATGATGGCTTTTGCGCTATACCACCAAAGGACTCCTTTACTGGCGCAAAAAATATTCAAAAGGTTGTTTTTTCTAACCAAATGACAACAATTGACAGAAAAGCCTTTTTCAATTCTTTTACCTCGGTTAAAGAAATTTATCTTGGAGCTTCCTTAATGGATTTAGGTGCAGCAGCAAAGGTTGATTCCGGTGGAACCGATGGCGGTAACTTTTCATACACAGATGGACCATTGAAGATTTATGCATCTGAAAATTTGTTTGCTAATATTGACACTATTGAAAGAGGCAGGCTTAATGGTTGGACAGGAAATAGACTTTTAAAGGGCGTAGTGTTCTATACAGGCACAATGGCGCAAGCACAGGCTCTTGTTGACAAGGCGGAAAGCGATACTCCTATTTTCAATAATGCAACACTTGTTGAATGGGATTCAACTAAAACCGATGATGAATATGTTCCTTCAAGTGGTTGGACAATTGTATGTAACTACAATAAGTGTCGTGCATTTTATGGAAATCAGCACGATGAGCAAAAGCTAAACTCTTGCCAATTTGGCTGTGCAAGGGGCTGTGGCGTGGTTGCACTTCTTGAAAACCCAGAGCACAGCTTTGGAAAAACAGTTAGCTATGGTGGAAAGAGTGACGTAAACTATTATTTGCCAATCACAGTTTGTGAGGCGTGCGAAAACTGCAAAACCGCAAAGGGTGATGTGGTAGAAATCGATCCATTATTTACAGACAAGGGCTATTCAGTTTGCCTTGACGACGTTGGAATTACCTATAAGTTCAGTGCAGACCTTGAAGCAATTAAGCTATACAAGCAACACGTGTCAAGCGATTTTGAATATGGCGTGGTTGCATCCAAAAACGAGGGCGCGCCACTTAGCGTTGTAAATGGCAAGGCAGAGTCCTTGGCAAACACAGTAAACGTAGCAATGCAAGCAACCGAGCTTGGTTATTTTGAAATCAAGGTTATTGGACTTAGCGATGAATATTTGGATACGCCAATAGTTTGCTGTGGCTATGTAAGAGAAAATGAAGCAATTTACTACCTCAGCGAGGGACTATCAAGCGTAAGCGCAACTGGAAAGACATATAATAGCTTTAATTAAGCAAAATAATAAAAGAGGGAGTTAAAAGACTTCCTCTTTTTTTGCGCAAAAATATTGAAAATACGAAATGTGTGTGTTAAAATAAATTATATTTTAAAAGAGGTGATTTCTGTGATTAGAATAGGAATATATGGCTACGGAAACCTTGGACGTGGCGTTGAAAGTGCGATTATGCAAAATAGCGATATGGAGCTTGTTGCGGTTTTTACCCGTCGCGACCCAAGCACAGTAAGGCTAATAAACAGTGACGTACCAGTTTACAGGGCAGAGGACGCGCTTGATATGACTGATAAAATTGACGTTATGATTTTGTGTGGTGGAAGTGCAACTGATTTGCCAGTGCAAACACCATATCTTGCAAAATACTTTAACGTAATTGACAGCTTTGATACACACGCAAAAATTCCTGAGCATTTTGAAAACGTTGACAAAAGTGCCAAGGAAAATGGCAATGTTGGCATAATTTCTGTGGGCTGGGACCCAGGTATGTTTTCACTTAACAGACTATTAGCCGGCTCAATTTTGGTTGACGGCGCTGACTACACCTTTTGGGGTAGAGGAGTAAGCCAAGGGCACTCTGATGCTATTCGTAGAATAGAGGGAGTTAAAAATGCAAAGCAATATACAGTTCCAGTTGAAAAGGCGCTTGAGGCTGTAAGAAATGGCGAAAACCCAACGCTTACAACAAGAGAAAAGCACACAAGAGAGTGCTTTGTTGTTCCTTGCGAGGGCGCAGACTTAGCGCGCATTGAAAACGAAATTAAGACAATGCCAAACTACTTTGCCGACTATGACACAACAGTTAACTTTATCAGCGAGGATGAATTTAATAAAAACCACGCTGGTATTCCTCACGGTGGTGTTGTAATTCGCACAGGTAAGACAGGACCAAGCCTTGAAAACAAGCACGTTATAGAATATAAAATTACACTTGATTCCAACCCTGAGTTTACAGCATCTGTAATAGTTGCATACGCACGCGCAGCATATAAGCTGAGCTGTGAGGGTGCTTGTGGCTGTAAAACGGTATTCGATATTGCACCTGCATATCTTTCCCAAAAGAGTGGCGAGGAGCTAAGAAAAAATTTACTATAAAACAAAAAAGCACCCCAAAAAGGGTGCTTTTATTATTTAACAACTCTGCATTTATCAATACCATAATACTTTAGCATTTTAATGGCACCTTCGTTTATTTCCTCACCACAAGCAACTACTGCAACAGCTGGTGGGCAAGAAACGCTAAGCCCAGCCATTATTCTGCCAGTGGCATTCTTAATATCTATTTCCTCGCTCTCGCTCATGTATGCGCTCTTAGGTGACATAACTGCTTTGCAAGGGAAAAAACGAGGGGGAGTGTCCAAAATAGGCGCTTTTTTAGGAATGGCTGAGAGCGCAGAAAATATAGCATCTAAGGCTTTTTTACCATTTTCTGGGGCCAGCATCATGACAAGATAATCCTTGTCGGAAAATTCACAAACAAGTCCCTTTTCATAAAGGGTAGAATAAAGCTCACTGCCAAGATAGCCGTAGTCCTTAGCCCTTATGGTTAGCTTTAATTCTTCGTTTCCAACAAGCGTGTAGCCAAGCGCTACTAAATTCTTCTTAAGCACTCTTACCTCGGATAAGAAGCTACAAAGCTTTTCTTGATAGCCATCACACAAATAAAGGTTTAGATTATCAAGCGAGGCAAGTATTAAATATGACGGACTGCTTGAGCCGAATAGGGCAAGTGCGCTCTTAGCATTTGACCCAAAAAACTTTGGCGCATCCTTTGAAATGTGTAGATAGCCACCACCAGTTAACGAGGGTAATGTCTTGTGCGCAGAGTCACAGCACATTGTAGCCCCCAAGTCAAGTGGGTGCTTGCTATTTTCTAAAAACTTTAGATATGCCCCGTGCGCATTGTCAACCAAAAGTGGCACGCCATATTTTTTGCAGACCCTGGATATTTCCTTGATGTCGGAAATATTACCGAGATAGTCGGGGCTTGTTATGTAAACGCAAAATGGCAAGATATCGACACTGGATAGGGCTTTTTCTATTGCCTTGGGTGAAATATTTCCGCTTAAATAGCTTTCGCCCTCGGCGCTTAGCCATTCAATTTCAAAGTCAAGAAGCACAGAGGCTGAAAGGAATGATGAGTGCGCATTTCTACCTGCAAGCGCCCATAGTCGCCCGCCTTGACGGTTGGCTATGGCATACGCACGTGCCAAATAGCACATTGCGCGCACGGAAAGTGATGAGCCCTCGCAGGAATAGTAGGTTGCACCACTTTCGAAAATTGAGGACGCATTTTCCTCACTTTCCCTTATAATTCCGTTGGCTGAGTAAAGTGCATCAGCACCCAAAACCTCTGTTATATCTAAAATTTCACAGCCCAAAAAGCTTTTGCCCTTGTGCCCAGGCATATGTAGCCTTTGCACGTCATTGCTTACATATTTATTAATAAAATCACAAATAGGAGCTTTCATTATTCCTCAAGTGCACGGCTGACAGCAACCGCGATTGCACATTCCATTCTTTTTCTAAACAAACGACAGCCGTACTCGTAAACACCACGTACAGAGCCAGTTGCGTGATAAGCATTTGCAGCACAACCACCGGAGCAGTATAGCTTAGCCCAGCAATCCTTACAGTCGGGGCGAGCATATACGTTGCAGGAGGCAAATTCGTTTTGCGCCTCCTTGTTGGTTACGCCCTGCCAAATGTCACCAAGCTTGTATTTTTCCTCACCAACAAATTGGTGGCAAGGGTAAAGGTCACCCCAAGGAGTAACTGCCATATACTCAGTTCCTGAGCCACAGCCGGATATGCGTTTATAGATACAGGGTCCGCCCTTTAAGTCAATCATATAGTGATAAAAGGTAAAGTCGTCGCCCTTTTTATGCTTTTCTATCATAAGGTTGGCAAGGTCCTCGTACTGCTTACAGACAATAGGGAAGTCGTCTTCGGTTAATTCCTCCTTGTCGCCCTTTTGACATACAACAGGCTCCATAGACAGCTCCTTGAAGCCAAGGTCAAGCATAACCTTAATATCATTTAAAAAGTCGGGGTTTGCATGAGTAAAGGTGCCACGCATATAGTAGTTTTTGCCACCACGTGCATCTACAAGCTCCTTGAATTTAGGCACAATCTTATCCCAGCTACCATTGCCAGCATAGTCAACACGATATCTATCGTGTATCTCCTTGCGCCCGTCAAGACTCAAAACAACGTTTGACATCTCACGGTTAGCAAAGTCAATAACGTCCTTGTCAATCAAAACTCCGTTTGTGGTTAGTGTAAAGCGGAAATTTTTATTATGTATTTTTTCCTGCTCTCTTGCGTAGGCAACTAAGTCCTTAATCATTTGAAAATTCATAAGTGGCTCACCACCGAAGAAGTCAACCTCAAGGTTGTGACGAGAGCCGGAATTTTCAATTAAGAAGTCAAGCGCACGCTTGCCAACCTCAAGTGACATAATTGCACGCTCACCGTGATATTTGCCTTGGGAGGCAAAGCAGTATGAGCAGTTAAGGTTACAGGTGTGTGCAACGTGTAAGCAAAGCGCCTTTATTACGCCACTTGTCTTTTGCTTTAGCTTGTCTGCCATAGGCTCAAAGGTGTCTGGGGTAAATAAAGCCCCGCTTGCCTTTAATTCGCTGATTTGATTATAGCAGGTTTCAATATCCTCTTTTGAAATGCCTTTGTCTGCATATTTTTCTGAAATTTTAGAAAAAACCTCACCCTGTGTATAGCTTTCGTAGATTTCAATTATGTCATATGCAATGTCGTCCACTACGTGAAGTGAGCCGGAGCAAACATCTAAAACTATATTAAGCTCATTAAATTTAAATTGATGTACCATTTGATTTTTCCTTGTCTTAAAATAAAATTGGACTGCCAAAACAGCTTTCGGCAGTCCTAATTCAGGCAGTAAAAATTACTTTCTTTCGTTGTTTTCGCATGCTTGGTTAGCGATACCACAGCTTGTTTTGCAAGCGGATTGGCAAGAAGTTTGGCACTCACCACAGCCACCATTTTTTGCGCTTTCGCAAAGGTTGCCTGTTTTAATAGTCTTAATGTGTTCCATATTATAAACCTCCGAATAACTGTTTTACGAAAAAATTATATCACATAATATTCCCAAAGTCAACACAATTTTTCAAAAAGTAATAATTAAAAATGGGTTGATTTATTTAAAAAAGTATGTTACAATAGTCGAGTAAATACTTAAGCTAAAAAAATTGAAAGGAAAATTCTATGGCAAAAAATAGCAAAAATTCCAACTATGTTACAGAAAAAACATTAGCTGCGAAGAAAAAACCAACAAAGCCAAGTGGTACAAGAGATACAAAAAATATCGTATCAAATGTAATTCTTATTGCGATTGCAGTTGTAGTTGCAGCGGCAATCATTACTGGCATTGTATTTTTAGTAATCCACACATCAAAAACAGAGGAGCGCAAGTATATTGTTCCTGTTGATGGTGCGTTTGAGGTTACAGACACAGTAGAGCTTGAATTTGAGGGCTACGGCACTGTAAAAATTGAGCTTTATGGTAAGGAAGCACCAGAAACTGTTAAAAACTTCCTACATATGGTTGAGCATGGTGAGCTTACAGATAAATCAATCACCGTTCCAACATCAACAACAAGCTACTACGTTTCATTCGCTCCAGCGCACTCACATGAGGAGGGTGAGGAGCATGTTGACGTAAGAGGTGAGTTCTACAACAACGGCTATGCAAACAATATCGCTCACGTGGCAGGTGTTTTGACAATGGACAACGGTAGCTACAGCGACAGCTCAAGCCACCAAAACTTCAAGATTCTTACAACTGGCTACAAGGAGTCCTTAACTTCTCCATACAACGGCACAAGAGCTGCGTTTGGTAAGGTTACAGGCGGTACTCTTTCAGTAATTGAAAAGATGATGGAAGATTACAGATCAAAGGCTGACTCAACATCAAGCTCAACATCATCAAAGGACGAGCTTGTATTTGGTGACAACAAGCTTTCAGTTTCCTCAAAGGATATTGAAAATAAGTCAATCGAGTACAGCTTTATCCCAGAGGTAAGCGGCAAGTACACATTCACAAGCTCAAAGTACGCAAGCATCGTTCTTGACCTTGTTACAGGCACAGCAGCAGATGGAGCAAAGACAACTGAGCTCGGCACAGAGTACACCGACCTTAAGGACGGCGTAACATATGAGCTTGAGGCAGGCAAGGAATACAAGGTTAAGCTTGGACTTGGTGAGCTTAAGACAGGTACACACCTAATCACAATTTCTGCTGATATCTTGTTCCCAAATAAAAACACAATTGAAATTTCTGAGGAGGACGTTAAGGCTGAATCAGTAACATACGAATACACACCAAACTATACAGGTACTCATTTCTTCACAAGCTCAAAGCTTGAGGACAAGATTGAAATCTTCGATGGCGAGACAAGCCTCGGTATCAATTCCGCTTTCCTTGAAAAGGGTAAGGTATATAATGTAATTATCACAACTAAGGGCGTTGAGTCAGACGACTACGAAATCGTAGTTCTCGAGCCAACACTTATCCTCGGCTCTAATGCTCTTGAGGTTCCAGTATATACATTTAAGGAAGGCAAGGCAGTTTACTACTTCACCGCAGAGGAAAACTCAAAGCACGTGTTCTTTAACAAAAATCTCGATATCGTAGTTTATGACGCAAATGGCGAAAAGCTTGGCGACAACTACGTAGAGCTTAAGAAGGGCGAAACCTACACAGTAGAAATTTGTCCTAAGACTCCTTCAATTGACCTTGGCGACAACGCTATGGAATTTACAAAGGAAGAAAAGGTTGAAAACGCTGATAAGGACGCAGCTCCAGAGTATTCTAAGGAGTTCCTCTTCACCGCATACAGAAGCGAGAAGTACACATTCACAGGTGCAAACCTCAAATTCGAAGTTTACAACGGCACAAAGAAGCTTGATAAGACAAGCGACCTTAAGTCAGTTTCACTCAAGGCTGGCGTTCAATATAGAGTAGTTGTTACATCAACCGCCCTTGGCGCACAAACCTTGAATATCACTTGCGAAAACAAGGAGGATGCTGACACAGAAAAGGTTGCATACGTTGATTACACAATCTCCGTTCAGGATGCTATCCTTTCATCTGGTAACAACAGTGTAGTAGTTGAAAAGGAAGACTCCACTGCTGGCAAGATTGAATACACATTTACAGCTCCAACAACAGGCCCATACTCATTCAGTGGTATTTACCAAAAGCTTGTCGAGGACTATGGCGACCAAGTAAAGAATGCTGATGGCAAACTTGTAAACATAAACTGCAAGTTTACAGTTTTCGACAGCGAGGGTAATGAGCTTACTGTTTACGCTGATGACGACGCAAGCAAGGAAAATCCAATAGCATCATATATTTTCCTTGAAAAGAACGAGGTTTACACAGTTGTACTAAAGGCTGACCAAATTAAGGCAGGCGCATCTGCAACAATCGTTATTGCAAAGGCACAACCAAAAATCACCGCAGCAAAGGTAGTTGAGGACTAAAATAGCCCACCCTGTGTGCAAAATAAAGCAAAAAGCCACCGATTTTCGGTGGCTTTTCTTTGTTTGTTAACAAAATAATCCAAAAAAAGTAACATTTAAGCCTATTGACAAATATTTTATTATAATATATAATTAATATGTATGCGTGCGTCTTGACGCGCAAAACTTTGAATTGATGAAAGGGCTTAGGAAAATGAAATATTCCGTATTGATGAGCGTTTATAAAAATGAAAAGGTTGAATATTTCAAAGAGGCGATAGAAAGCTTGCTTAACCAAACTGTCCCACCTGACGAAATTGTTTTGGTGCGTGACGGCGCCGTGTATGATGAGCTTCAATCTGCAATTGACGAGTATGTAAGCGCCCACCCTGAGCTTTTTACATATCTACCACTTGAAGAAAACGGTGGCCTTGGCAAGGCGCTTGGCTATGGCTTGCCATATTGCAGAAATGAATTAGTTGGAAGAATGGACACTGACGACATCTGCGCGCCTGATAGATTTGAAAAGCAGCTTGAATGCTTTGCTAATAACCCTGAGCTTGATATGGTGGGTGGAAACATCTCTGAATTTCTTGGTTCTCCAGACCAAATTGTGCAGTATAGGGTTGTCCTTGCCTCTCACGATGAGATAGTAAACGACCTAAAGGGGCGCAGTCCTTTCAACCACGTTACAGTAATGTTTAAAAAGGAAGCCGTTTTAAAGGCAGGCAACTACGAAAGCTTTTACCTCTTTGAGGACTGGTATTTGTGGGTGAGAATGTATCTTGCCGGCTGTAAATTTGCCAACATAAACGACGTTTTGGTAAACGTGCGCATCTTTGATATGTCAGCACGCCGTGGCGGAATGAAATACTATAAGAGCTGTAAAAGGCTACTTAAGTTTATGAAGCAAAATAAGGTTATTGGCACCTTTAAATATTTAAAAATTAGCACCGTGCGCTTTATCGGCTATGTCCTCTTGCCAAACAAGCTCCGCGCCTGGGCTTATAAAAAAATGCTACGAAAGAAAACAAATAATTTGGAGAAATAAATGAAAGCAGGAATTATCACACACTACGATGTGCACAACCATGGTGCCCACTTGCAATTATACGCATTAAGCTCTCAGCTAAAGGAGCTAGGCTATGATGCGCAGGCACTGCGCTATAAAAAGAACTATGACTTCATGGGACACTCTCTTGACAAAAAGTATTCCATCTCTCTTCGTTCAATTCCTACATACATAAAATATCTTTTTCAAAATGGCGTTGGAAAAACTCTTTACAATATGAAAAAAAGAAAGCTTCTAAAGGCCTTTAGAGAGGAAAAAAATCTCGTAGGTGAGTATTATTCAGAGGCAACAAGCCTTGATGCTACCGTTATAGGAAGTGATGAGATTTTTAGTATTGAGCCAGGGCTCAACCCTTGCTTTTTTGGTATGGGCGTTCCTTGCGATAAGGTGATTTCATATGCAGGGTGCTTTGGCCCTACAACAAAGGACTTTATAAAAGAGCATAACGCAGAGGAGTTTATTGAAGCAGGCTTTAAAAGAATAGATAAAATTTCTGTGCGTGACCAAAACTCCTTGGAAATAGCAAAGGAGTATTCAAATAAAAACGTAACACTCGTTTGTGACCCTGTTCTTTTGTATGATTTCAGTAAGGAAATAGAAAAGGCAAAGGAAAAGAAAATACGTCAAAAATACTGCGTTGTGTATTCATATGACAAGAATATGAATGATCAAGAAACCATTTCTCAAATCAAAGCATATGCAAAAAAACGTAATTTGAAAATATATAGTGTTGGCTTCTACCACAAATGGTGTGATAAAAGCATAAACGTCTCCCCTCTTGAAATGTTTGAGTGGTTTACCAATGCGGAGGCTGTATTCACTGATACATTCCATGGAACTGTGGTTTCACTTGTTTCACAGGCTCAATTTTTCACCAGGGTGGGAGAAAACAAGAATAAGCTTCGCTTCCTTTTGGAGCAATATGGTGTAACCCAAAGACAGGTAAGCACCTTTGAAGAGGCGGAAGATATATCAAAGGAGCCACTTGATTACGAGGTGGTAAATAAGACAGTGCAAAAAACAAGAGAGGACTCGCTTTCCTACCTAAAAGGCGCATTAGAAAATTAATCAGAGGATTTTTATGAATATTTTACATGTTGCAAGAATAAGAAATTATTCATTAAGCGGAGCGGATGTAATTGTACCGGAGCATATAAGAGAGCATCAAAAAGTTGAAAGTGTTGCACTTTTAAATGTAGAGAAGGCAATTATTAGTGGAATAGATAATCAGTTTGAATATTCAGAGGATTTTAAGCTATCAAGCTTAAAGGAGCCGTTTAATAAGCCTGATATTATAGTTTTCCACCAAGTATATTTCCCTAAGTTTTTAAAAATTGCTAAAGAGGCAAGAAAACTAAATATTCCATACATAATTGTTCCTCATGGCAGCATGACAAAAGAGGCGCAAAAGGTTAAACGCTTAAAAAAGATAGTGGGTAATTTATTGTACTTTAACAAGTTTATGAATGGTGCTTCTGCAATACAATATCTTTCAGAGGATGAAAAAAATCGTGCATTTAAAAAATTTCCTTGCTTTGTTTCAACTAATGGGCTCAATATGCCAAACGAGCAAAAGGAAGAATTTAACAAGGACAAGCTTGTCTTTTCCTACATCGGCAGATATGATATGCACATAAAAGGCTTGGATTTGCTTGTGGAGGCGGTAAAACAAAAGGAAGAGCTTGTAAGAAGAAACAACTGCATTTTCAATTTATATGGCCCTCATAATGATTATTATATGGGCAACATAAATTCTTTAAAAGCTCTTATAGAGGAAAAAGGACTTTCTGATGTTGTTTTTGTAAATGGTCCTGTCCTTGGAGAAGAAAAGAAAAAAGTTCTTTTAAATACAGACATATTTATCCAATGCTCTCGCACTGAGGCTATGCCTATGGGTATATTAGAAGCAATGAGCTATGGAATTCCTTGTCTTATAACAAAGGGAACGTCTTTAACAGGTGTGCTTGAAAAATATAATGCAGGCTATGCTTGCGAAACAACTGCCGACGATATTGCAAATGCGATAGAAAAAGCAGTTTTAGAAAAGCACATTTTAAAGGAAAAATCAAAAAATGCAATTAATCTTGTAAAAAGTGAGTTTTTATGGGAAAACGTTGCAAAGGACGCACTTGATAATTATAGAAAATTTATTTAACGGAGAAACATTGTGGCACTTTATATTTGCATTGCTATTTTCTTAATAGCAGGCTTACTTTTAGAGTTTACAGCAAAAAGAAAAAAAGCAACTGTAACCAAAGAAAATTCAAGGGTAAAAAAAGAGAACAAGCACACTGGATATCAAGTGTTGTTTTTCTTAGTTGTTATTTTTGTTTTATGGTTTTTAACTGCCTTTCGTGCAGCTAATATAGGAAATGATACCTTAAACTATGTCAGATATTTCAACCTTTTTGCAAGCAATGGTATAATGCAAAATTCACGCATTGAAATAGGATATCAAGTATTAAATATTCTTGTTTCAAAAATAAGCTTAAATCCTTACTTTTTCTTAGGCTTTGTTGCAACAATATGCTATCTTGGCACTGGAATTTATATTTATAAATATTCAGACAATATTGTTTATTCTACAGTACTTCTTTTCCCAATAGCATATAGCTTTTTTGCCTCAGGCTTAAGACAAGCAATTGCAATGGTAATATGTCTTTATGCTTATCAAGCAATAAAAAACAAAAAGATTATTCGTGCTATCTTGCTTATTGCTTTTGCAGCATTATTTCATACCTCAGCCTTACTTATGCTGGTTCTTTTGTTCCATAAATTTATCCCGAAAAAACCATTTTGGGTTATACCGCTAACTGGCATTTTCATTGCCCTTTCATTAAGTGGCGTAATGGATAAGGTTTTTGCTGTTTTAATGGGTAGCTATGGCGGTTATTATGAATCCGAAATTTTAACAAACGGCTGGCTTGCTATTACATATTATTGCTTAAGGGCACTTGTTTTTTATTTCTTAGTGTTTTTATCGTATGAAAGCAATAAAAAAGAAAACTCACTGGTGCTTTCATTGTTTTCAATGCTATTAATAACCGTTTCGTTTGGTTTTAGCTTGAATTTGTTTCATAGGGCATCTAACTATTTTATGTTAATTGCAATGGTGGAGCTACCAAACTCAATATACAGAGGCAGTATAAAACGCAAGAAACTTTTTATGTTTTTAGTTGGATTTATAATGGTGTTATATTTCGTTGTATCACTTATTATTAGACCTAAATGGAATCATCTATATCCATATCATTTTAACTGGCAATAAGGAGGAAAAATGGAATTAATAAGTATTATTGTTCCTGTTTATAAGGCTGAGAAGTATCTTTGCGAGTGTATAGACTCTATTTTAGCTCAAACATATGAAAATTTTGAGCTTATATTAGTAGACGATGGTTCACCTGATATCAGTGGAAAAATCTGTGATGAATATGCAGAAAAAGACAAAAGAATAAAGGTAATCCACAAAGAAAACGGTGGGGTTTCTTCTGCGCGCAATATGGGTCTTGATAACGCGAATGGAGAATATATAACTTTTATCGATTCTGACGATGTGGTGGATAAACAGTATCTTGAACTTATGTATAATAAACTTGTAGAAACACATTCTGATATCTGTTTTTGTAAAATGGAGTCCTTTGTCGAAACAATAAATGATAAAGTTAAAAATGATTCTTTTGAAATTTTCGATGTAAGTGACAACAATAAAAATAAGTTTATTATTGACTTCTTTGGAGGTAAATATGATTATTCGTCTTGTGGAATTTTATATGATAGAGCTATTATAAGCAATGTTAGATTTAATGAAAGTATAAAAAACAATGAGGATTTTCTTTTTACACTAAACTGTCTTTTAAATTGTAACAGAGTGTCTCTAATTTCAAATGTACTTTATAATTATAGAATTAACACAAGTTCTGTGACTAAAAATTATATTAAAAATTTTTTTGAGCAAAGCGTGGCTGTTTACAATGAATTGGATGAAATGTATAAAAACAATCGAATATCAAAAAAATGCTTAGATATTTATTCGTGCCGTTCATCGTATTTTATTATTAACAACGAAATGAAATACCAGAATGAAAATTATAAAAAGAAAATTAAAGAAATAAAATCATCTACTTTTTATAAATTTTTTAATTTGAAAAATATTTTAATATCTTTTCCTAAATTTTTATCAAAAGCTAAAGTTTCTTTGTTTTGGATGAGAATTAAATTACATTTATATTGAGAGTGAAAATGAAAAAAATAGGAATACTTACACATTACTATAAAAGCATAAATTATGGAGGAAATTTACAAGCTTTTGCCTTGTTTAATAAAATTTCCAGTCTAGGATATGATTGCGAACAAATATCTTTTGAAAAGAAAGATATTAATCCGAAAAAGTCAATTAAAAGAATTGCAAAAAAAATTATAAAAATACCATTAACCTTATACAGAACAATAATATCAAAAAAATACAGTTTGCCAAAGGCGAAAAAACAAGCTTTTGAAAACTTTAATAGGAATATTATAGGGCATAGTGAAGTTGTTTACAACGAGGGAAACATAAAAGATTGCGTGGATAATTATGACTCTTTTGTTGCGGGAAGCGATCAAGTATGGAATTTTACTTGATATAATCCTGAATATTTTCTCGACTTTGTTCCATCTGACAAAAAGAAAATTTCTTATGCAGCAAGCATAGGTAGTGATTATTTGACAGAAGAGCAAAAGAAAACCTTCAAAAACAGCTTGAAGGATTATTACGCAGTTTCGGTAAGAGAGCCATCATCAATTAAACTAATAGAGGATTTATCTCCAGTTCCTGTTGTATCAACGCTTGACCCAACCTTGCTTTTGGAAAGAGAAGACTGGGACAAGGTTTCGTCAGAAAGACTAATAGAAGAAGAGTATATTTTCTGTTACTTTTTAGGTGATTATAAAAAAACACGTAAATTGGTAAATGAATTCGCGAAAAAACACAATTTGAAAATTGCGTTTATCCCATATACTGCGGGTGTGGTTTTATCAGATAGAAAATTTGCAGACTATCGCTTTATAGATGCCTCTCCTGAGGACTTTATTTCTTTAATAAAGCATGCAAAATACGTTTTCACAGATAGCTTTCATGCAGTTGTTTTTAGCCATATATACGGCAAGGAATTCTTTGTGTTCAATCGCGATAAAAGAGCACTTATGAACGGCAGAATAAAGGACATAACCAGCCTTTTTGCATGTCAAGAAAGATACTGTGATACAAATGAAAAAATGGCACTTAGTTACATAGAAGGCTTGTCACCTCTTGATTACACAAGGGAAACCGACGAGTTTTTGACTAAAAAAAGAGAATCAATTGAATTTTTAGAAAATAATTTAAAGGACTAAAAATGGCAAAGAAATTAAACCAAGTAAAGATAGGTGCGATAATTTCATATGTGCAAATGGCGCTTGGCGTTATAATAGGACTTTTATATACTCCTTTTATGATACATTATCTTGGCAAAAGCGAGTATGGCCTTTATAACACAGTTGCGTCTGTAATATCTATGCTTTCAATCCTGTCGCTTGGATTTAATGCAGGATACATAAGATATTATGCAAAATACAAAAAAGAAGAAAATAACGATAGAATTTATAAGCTAAACGGGCTTTTCTTAATAATATTTACAATTATTGGTGTAATTGCGCTTATTTGTGGTCTTGTAATCTCTTTTAATTTAAATTTGGTTTTTGATAAAGGGCTTACCAGTGAGGAATATGAAATAGCAAGGGTTTTAATGCTAATTTTAACTGCAAATCTTGCAATTTCATTTCCAATGAGCGTTTTTCAAAGTATAATTTCCGCACACGAAAAATACATATTTTTAAAGCTTCTTGCTATTTTTAAAACAGTTGGCGGACCGTTTGTTACGTTGCCACTTCTTCTTATGGGCTTTCGCTCAATTGCTATGGTTAGCGTAACTGTTGGAGTGAGCATTGTTGTTGACATCTTTTATTTCATTTTTGTAATATTTAGACTAAAGCAAAAATTTGTTTTTCATGATTTTGAAAAAGGACTTTTCAAGGATTTATTCGTATTCACGTTGTTTATAGCAATAAGCACTATTGTAGACCAAATAAATTGGAACGTTGACAAGTTTTTACTTGGTAGATTTAAAGGCACGGGTGCGGTTGGAATATATTCAGTTGGCTTTACGCTATATCAATATTACCAGCTTTTTTCAACATCAATATCGGGTGTTTTCACCCCAAGGATACACAAAATTGTTAACACATCAGAAGAAAGAAATTTAAAAAACGAGCTTTCTCCTTTATTTGTCAAAATCGGTAGAATCCAATTTGCGATTTTAGGTTTAGTTGCAAGTGGAATTGTCTTTTTTGGTAAGCCCTTTATCCATTTTTGGGCAGGAGAAGGCTATGAAGACGCATATTACGTAGCGCTTCTTCTTATTTTACCTGCAACAATAGCACTTATGCAAAACCTTGGCATTGAAGTGCAAAGAGCGCTTAATAAGCACAAATTTAGAAGTATTGTTTATACAGTAATGGCACTTGGTAATTTGGTTTTGTCTATATTCCTATGCCAAAAATATGGTGCGGTGGGAGCCGCGATAGGAACGGCTATTTCGTTAATTGTGGCTAATGGCATTATTATGAATATTTATTATCATAAAAAGTGCTACATAAACATTTTAAGCTTTTGGAAAAACATACTAAGAATGTCACTTGGACTTATAATGCCTATAATCTGTGGCGTTTTAATAAATCTATTTGTTGATATTTATAACATTTGGTTTATGCTTTTGTCTATGGTTGGATACACAGTTGCTTATTGCTTGTCAATGTGGTTCTTAGGTCTTAACAAATATGAAAGAGGACTAATATTAAAGCCGATTAAGAAAATTTTTGGCTTAATAAAAAAGATATTTAGAAAAATATTAAAAAGAGGTTAATATGGATTTTGTAGTTGAATACAAGGATTGTTGTGGATGTGGTGCGTGCCACGAGGTATGCCCTAAAAGTGCCATTACAATGAAAATAGACGAATATGGCTATGTGTATGCGTCCATAGATAATGAGCTTTGCGTTGATTGTGGCAAGTGCAAAAGCGTTTGTCCTGCAATTGTAAACAATAATGATAAGGAATTTGAGAAAAAAGCCTATGCAGGCACAAGCCTTGATGAGTCTACCAAAAAATCAACCTCTGGTGGCATTTTTGCTCTTTTTGCCAAAAAGGTTTTGTCCGAGGGCGGAGTAGTCTATGGTACTGAAATGAATGAAAGCTTTGACGTGCAGGTAATAGGCATCGAAAGTGAGGAGGAGCTACCTAAGCTCCAAGGCTCGAAATACGTGCAGTCAAATATGCTTTCTGCCTTTAAAAAGATAAAGGAAGCGTTGAAGGAGAAAAAGGTGCTGTTTTGTGGCACCCCTTGTCAGGTTTCTGCACTTAAAAACTACATAGGTAAGGAAAGCGAAAATCTAATTTTAGTTGACATTGTTTGCCATGGCGTACCTAATAGCCAAATGTTTAAGGACGAAATCGCTCTTTTTCAAAAGAAATACAAGGACAATCTTTCTGGCTTTGCTTTTAGAGATAAGGATTTTGGACAAAACTGCGTAGGAAACTTAAAATTTAAAAATAAGGATGGTAAAAGGGCGCTTTATTCATATAGCTCCCCATACTATACTGCATTTTTAAAATGTGATATTTTCAGAGAAAGCTGTTATAGCTGTGCATATTCAAACACAAATCGCCCGGGAGATATTACAATTTGCGACTATTGGGGCGTTGAGAAGCAGGAAGGCGAATTTCACATGGCGTGCCAAGAAAAAGGCATGGTTGGCATTTCCGGCATAATTATAAACACCAAAAAAGGCGAGGAGTTTTTTGAGAAAAGTAAAGAAAAGCTTCTTTGCAAGGAGTCAACAGTAGAAAAGATTCAAAAAGAAAATGGCAACCTTGTCTGTCCATCAACAAGAGGAAGGAATTATGATACGGTAAGGGCTATTTATAAGGAAAGCGGTTGGGACGGAGTTTCACGCTTCTATAACAAAAAATACAGAAAGCAAAGAATTACAAGACAGCTTTACAATGCATGCCCTAAATTCGTAAAAAAGCTTGCAAGAAAAGTATTAGGAAAATAAAATGAAAAAAATATTGAGTAAATTAAAGACACTTATCAAAAAAATACAATTTTTCTTTAGAGATAAAACCATAAATAAAAAATACAGAAAACGCCTAAAGAATCATGATTTCAGTATAATATCTAACGACTGCATAGGTGGTGTAATATGTAAGGATTTGAGATGTCGCTTTAATTCCCCTACGGTTAATTTCTATTTTTCATCAGAGGATTATGTAAAGTTTGTTAGCAAGTTGAAAGATTACATAGATAACGGTAAGCTGAGAGACGTTACAGATGGTTGGAAATATGTAAAGGTTGCTATTGCAATTGATGGGGAAGAAATAGTTGCCCACTGTATTCACTATAAAACAGCAGAAGAATTTATAGAAAAATGGAACTCTAGAAAAGAGCGTATAAATTACGACAACTGCTTCTTTATGATGAATGACCGTAATGGTTTTGTTGAAGAACATTTGAAAGCTTTTGACTCGTTACCATATAAAAACAAAATTTGCTTTGTACACAAAGAGTATCCAGAATATAAAAGTGCGTTTTATATTAAAGGTTCAGAAAACGATCCAATGGTTAAAGCTATGACGGACTACAAAAGCAAATTTGGAATAAAAAGAAGATATGACGATTTTGATTTTGTTGAATGGCTAAACTCAAATGCTGAACAAAAGGAAATAAAATGATATTTAAACTTTTAAAATGTGCCTTAGGCGAGGTGGAGAAGAGAGAAGAGCTTAAGCTTGGCGCGGATGCGTGGCAGGCTATATATGATCTATCCAAAAAGCACGATTTGGCGCATCTTATAGGCTACGCCTTGAATTTCTACGACGTGGAAATTGAGCCAGAGCTAAGGGCTTCCTTTGACAAGGCGATTAACGTCGCTGGCTTTCGCTACGCCAAGAGTAGCTATGAGCTTGAGGCGCTCTCCGAGACACTTGAAAAGGCAGAGATATGCTTTGTTCCACTCAAGGGCTCAGTGATTAACAGATATTACAGTGAGCCTTGGTTAAGGACAAGCTGTGATATTGACATTCTTGTCAAAAAAGAGGACCTGGAGAGGGCAACGGACGCTCTTGTCACCACCCTTGGCTACAAGCGCCAGTTTGCAACGACCCATGACGTGTCTATTATGACACCAAGTGGAGTACATATTGAGCTTCACTTTGACCTTCAGGAGGAGGGATTTAATTCCTCAGACACCCTTGCCAACGTTTGGTGCAGTGGCGAGCTTGAAAAGGTAGCAAACTTTGAGCATAAAATGACAAACGAGCTGTTTTTGTTCTACCACGTTTACCATATGGCAAAGCATTTTAAGCTTGGTGGCTGTGGCATAAAGCCCCTGCTTGACCTTATAATTATAAGAAACAAAATGGGCTACGACGAAAACAAGGTGCTCGCGCTTTTGGAAAATGAGGGCTACGGTGTATTTTATAAAAACGCCCTCACCTTAGCTGAGGCTTGGTTTGAGGACGGGGCGCACACTGAGCTTTCAAAGGAAATGCAGGACTATATTTTAGATGGTGGAGTATACGGCTCAATGCAACACAACCTTGCAATTGCACAATCTAAGGAGGGTCGCTTTGCACGCTTGTGGAAGCGCATATTTATGCCTTACAAGCAACTAATAATTAGATACCCATCACTAAAAAAATGCCCACCCCTGTATCCATTTTACTTGGTGCGCAGGTGGCTAAGAATAATCTTCAGTCGTGACAGAAAGCGCGCGTTTGATGAAATCAAGCTAAATCAACAGGTGACAAGCGCGCAAATTGAATATTCCAAGAGGCTAATGGGCAATTTAGGCTTATGATTTAGGAAAGGACATCGGTATGACTATCATCGTGACAGGTGGGGCGGGATTTATCGGCTCGAACTTTGTTTATCACATGCTAAAAAAATATAGCGATTACAAAATAGCTTGCGTTGACTGTCTGACCTATGCGGGAAATCTTTCCACCCTTGAGGGTGCTTTGAAAAATCCTAATTTTAAGTTCTACAAGGCTGACATTTGTGATCGCGAGGCGATTGATAAAATCTTCGAGGCAGAGAAGCCGAATATTGTGGTGAATTTTGCGGCGGAGAGCCACGTTGACCGTTCAATTAACGACCCCGAGGTGTTTTTGAAAACAAATATTCTCGGCACACAGGTTTTAATGGACGCGTGCCGTAAATACGGAATTGACCGCTATCATCAGGTGTCAACAGACGAGGTCTATGGCGATTTGCCACTTGACCGACCAGACCTGTTATTCACGGAAAAAACACCAATACATGCGAGCAGTCCGTATAGCGCCTCTAAGGCAAGCGCTGACCTTTTGGTGCTTGCTTATCATAGGACCTACGGCTTGCCGGTGACTATTTCAAGGTGCTCAAACAACTATGGTCCGTACCATTTTCCAGAGAAGCTAATTCCACTTATGATAATAAATGCTTTGGGAGAAAAACCTCTACCAGTGTACGGGAAAGGCGAAAATGTGCGCGACTGGCTATATGTTTCTGACCACTGCGAGGCGATTGATTTAATTATCCACAAGGGCGCCGTGGGCGAGGTTTACAACGTTGGCGGACACAACGAAATGGCAAACATTGACATAGTAAAGCTCATCTGCAAAAGACTTGGCAAAAGTGAGGACTTGATTACGTATGTTGCCGACCGAAAGGGGCACGATATGCGCTATGCCATTGACCCAACTAAGATTCATCGTGAGCTTGGTTGGCTTCCCAAAACTAAATTTGAAAATGGCATTGATTTGACAATAAAGTGGTATTTAGAGAACAGAAAATGGTGGGAAACCATTATTTCCGGCGAGTATCGTGATTATTACAAACAAATGTATGAAAACAGATAAAAGCAAGGCGAAAATGCCTTGCTTTTTATTTATTCAGAAGATAAATTCCAAGCGCAGTATATGTTGCCATTCCATAAAGCAAGGCATCCTCGTCAAACGTCACGCTTGGGTGGTGAAGCGGGTGCTTGTAGCCGTCCTTGATGTTACCTGCCGAAATACCAAGGCAAACCGATGGCACAAGGCGTGAAATATACGAAAAATCCTCTGAGGCAAGAGTGGCGCTGACACCGTTTGTGTTAGGCGAAATTATAGATGCGTTTGTCAATGATTTGTATAGTAAATTCAGACACTCCTCGACTTTTTTTGTAATTTTTACGCTGTTTTTCAGTGCTGGACAACTACTTGTAAATTCAAGGCTGGCAATACATTTGTGCGCCCTTGCAGTTTGCTCGGAAAGTGATTTTAATCTTGTTTTTAGGTAAGCCTTTGTTTTTTCGTCAACCGAGCGTAGCGAGCCCCAAATTTCGCATCTGTCTGAAATGATGTTCGGCGCACTTCCAGAGACAATTTTACCAATGGTTAATGTGGCATTTGTTCCAACAATTTCGTGGGCAAGCATAGAGTCGATTGCACCGACAATTTTGCACCCAGCCACGGAGGCATCAGCACCTACACTTGGCGATGCACCATGGGCGCTTTTCCCAAAAACGGTAATTTTAAAGAATTCTGCACTCGGCGCGCTTATGCCATATGGTGGAAGGAAAATTGATCCTGTTGCGAAATTTGTAGCAGGCACAACGTGAAGCATAGCAGCACATTTTACCTCTGGTTTTTTCAAAAGACCGCTCTCAACCATATCCTTAGCGCCCGACAAAATTTCCTCAGCCGGCTGAAATGCTAACTTTATCTCTCCAGAAAATTTATCCGTGTTCCTTGAAAGAATTTTTGCACATCCAAGTAGCATTGCAGTGTGCATATCATGCCCGCAGGCATGCATTGAATTGCCCTTGTTTGAGAAGGGAAGCGAGGTTTTTTCTTCAATTGGTAAAGCGTCCGCATCTGCACGTAATAATACGCAATTTTTATTTTCTCGAAAAAATTTTCCAAATTGTGTAACCTTTGCTATTCTTTTTTCGTCTTTATTGTCGGAGGAACCTATGGGAGGGGGAGCTTGCCCCTTAATTGTGGTAACAACACCACACCTTCCAAGACGAGCTGGCAAGAGCCCAAACGATGAAAGCTCACGCTCAATAAAATCGCGAGTTTCATAAAGCTCAAACCCAACCTCGGCAAGAGAATGAACATAGCGTCTTTCTCTTACTACGTTAGGAAAAATCGTCTTAGCTTCCTCTAAAATCCATTCTAAATTCATCTTTTCTCCTTAAGCTTTTTATTTAGTTTTTGCGATAAAATCAAAAAAACACGTCTTATTTTGAAAAGGTGAACAAAATTAGCCCATTAAATGCATAACCCCTTGAAAGGACAATCGGTTGTGCGTTTTTTGTGGAAGGGGCGCGCACCCATAAGCGCACCCATTCCGTAAACTTTAAATTTGATGAAAAGGAGGATTAAAAAGGCTGACCACCAAGGTTGAAGCACCAGCTTATGTCGTCTGCAAGATGGTGCACTAACGACAAGGGGGTAACCGCAATATACCCAAGCAAATTACAAAAGCAATAAAAGCTTGGTTTGTTCGGGTATATTACGGTTACCGTTACCCAAGCACGGCAACGAAGGACTCTGTGAAAACACGCCATAGGGTTTGGATAAAAGTGATAATTTTTCGGGTCTTTTGTCAAAAGCAAAGCTCAAAAATTTGTGCATTGTGACGAAAAACACGCAAAATCGCTTCAAAAATTTATTTCTAATTGCAAAAATTAGATGTGCGTGTTATAATAATAAAGTAAAGAAATACTTAGGAGGTATTTATGGATCTTAACAACTTGTTAAAACCTTACAAGAAGAAGATAGTTGCTGAAGGCGTAGTTAAGGGCGTAGCAGTGGGAATTGTTATTGGACTTCTTACTACATTGGTTGCAGCAATCGTTCTTGGTTCAAGCGGACTTGGAGCAAAGGCTATCGCTACTCTTGTAAGCCAAAACGAAGCAATCGCAGGATTCTTCCAAAACTCTGCACTTTGGATTTATATCGCATACATCGTGGCATCAATTGCTATTGGTGGCATTGCTGGTATATTATCTGGTGCATTAGTGCTCGTATCAGTTTATAAAAAGGGCACAAACGAAATCGCAAAGAAGGTTGACTCACTCGGTCTTGAAGAGCGTGTAGTTACAATGGTTGAGTACCAAGAGGACAGATCATATGTAGCAAAGCTTCAAAGAGAAGACGCACAAAGAAGACTCGCTGAGTTTGACATGAAAGCTGTTGCGATTAAAACACCAAAGGAAAAAATCATTGGCGCAGTTGCAATTTTACTTGCAGTATTGCTTGTATTCGCAACAGTTCCATTCATTGCAAACGCTATTGACTATGAGGTATTAAGACAAGAGCAAGCGGCTGAGCAAGAAAAGGAACAAACAAAAGAAGAAATTCTTGAAAACATCGACCAAATCATCGAGCAGGCTCCTATCACAGAGGATAAGAGAGAACAGCTTGAGGATATCAAGGAAGAGCTTGACCAAGCACTTGAGAAAGAAGAGCTAACTCCTGAAGAAGAGGAAGAGGCAATCAAGGACGCACTTGAAAAGTTCGAGCAGGTGGTTGAGCAAGAAAAGGAAAAGATTCTTAGCCTTATCGAGGCTTTGAAGGCTGATAGAATCACCGAGGAGCTTGGTGGCGCTATTGAAATTCTTTATAACGCAGTAAGCTCACCTGACAAAGCAACAAGAGAAATCCAAATTGGTAAGGACGCAGTCGTTGCCGCTATGGAAAATCTCCAAGCTAACCTTGATAGATCAAAGATAACCTATACGGGACTTATCACAGCAATCGAGACTGCAATTGAAGAGGCAGACAAGGGCATGACAGAGGATATGCATGCGCTCAAGGTTGCTCTCCAAGGCTTCTGCCAGAACCTAAAAGAAATGGACGAGGCTGAGGGTAGCGCAACAATGTCTCAAGAATCTATCTTGAAATTTATTGATACTAAATTTACAGAATCAACAGAAGATATTATTGAAGCTGTAGTAGATATTAAGGATCTTCAAGAAACAGTAGAGAAGATTGAAGAGGAGCTTGATAAGTACGAGGATGAGCTCATGGGTGATATCGAAAACGAAGTAGAGGAC
Organism: Clostridia bacterium; assembly: GCA_017501545.1. Lineage (GTDB taxonomy): Bacteria > Bacillota > Clostridia > Oscillospirales > CAG-272 > RGIG2000. The sequence continues at coordinate 35,627 of JAFVWS010000010.1, forward strand.
ACCTTTGAGGAGATTGAAAAGGAAATCAATGACTCCGAAATGAAAGAAGAGGACAAGGAAGAAATCAAGGAAGAGATGGAGGACGTAAAGCAAGAGATTGACAACGTTCTTAAAGATGAAACCTTGACCGACGAGGAAAAGCAAGAAGAGGTTAATGATATCCTTAGAGACGAGGAAAACAAGCTCAAGGAAGAAATTAGCAACGATAAGGAATCCTATGAGGAAATCGCTGACAACCTAAAGGATAACGAGCTTAAGGACAGCGAGGATGAAACCGAAAAGGAAATGGGCGAGCAGCTTGAAAACCTTGGCCAAGCAATTGAGGATTTGAACAAGGCTGAAACCGAAGAGGAAAAGCAAGAGGCTCAGGATAAGATTGACGAGGCACTCAAGAACCTTGAGGACCTAATCAATGGTAAGGACCCAGAAACAGGCGAGGATAAAAACCTCACTGAGGAAGAAAAGCAAGAAAACGCAGACAAGGTTGCTGACGCAATTCACAACGCAGTTACAAAGGCTCCTGATTCTGATATGAAGGACGCATTTGAGGACGTAGCTGAGGATTTAAAGAACGCAACTGAGAATGCTGATAAGAACGACACAAGCCTTGAAGAGGAAATTAAGGATGCGTTTGAGGACGTTAAGCAAGAAATTTCCGATTCAGTAGAAAAGACAGAAACAAAAGAAGAAATCGCTGAGGACATCGGTGATTTGAGAGAAGATATTATCGGTGAGGAGCACAAGGGCTTCCAAGATGAAATCGATAAGATTAAGGACGCAGTAGACAACTCTGAAATTAGCAAGGAAACACAAGACAAGATTGACGACGTTATCGAGGACCTTGAAAACAAGGTTGACGAAATGATTAAGAATGAGGCAAGCAAGGACGAAATCAATTCTGAAATCAGCGACGCCAAGGATAAGGTTGACCAACTAATTAAGGACGATATGAATAGTGCCACTGACCAATTTGATCCTGACAAAAAGGATCCAATGGATCAAGTAAGTGATGCTATTAAGGATATCGAGGATGCACTTAAAAAGGATGACGATGCAGCACTTGAGGATGCAAAGGACGACCTTCAAAATGCACTTGATAAGATAGAAGACGAATTCAAGGACGACAACGGCGAAATGCTCGAGGGTGAGGATCTTGAAAACAAGCTTGACGAAGTAATCAAGGATCTTGAAAACAAGATAGAAAACACAGAAGGTGCTGAAAAAGAAGCTTGGGAAGATATGAAGGATAAAATGGAACAAGCTAAGGATGACCTTCAAAACGGCAACGAGCAAGAGGCTCAGGATAAGATTGAGGGCGCTCTTGACGATGCAAACCAAAACTTCGAGGACATCGTTGAGGACATGGAAAAGGACGACGCGATGAGCGACGTAAGCGATGCCATCAAGGACGCCGAGGACGCAATAAAGAAGGATGACGATGCAGCACTTGAGGATGCAAAGGACGACCTTCAAAATGCACTTGATAAGATAGAAGATCAATTCAAGGACGACAAAGGCGAGTGGCTACCTGAGGATGAGCTCAAGGATAAGGTAGACGAAATGCAAAAGGACTTCCAAGACAAGGCAGACAATGCTGAAAGCGAAGCTGAAAAGGACGCTTGGCAGGATATGGCTGACAAGATGGAGGGAGTAAAGGAAGACCTTGAAAACGGCAACAAGGAAGACGCAGAGAGCAAGCTCGAGGATGCGTTTGACCAAGCTGACAAGGACTTCAGCGATATAATCAAGGATGCAGAGCGCGACGATGCTATGAATGACATCGAGGACGCTATTGAGGATGCAGAGGATGCAATCCGTAACGAGGACAGTGGCGCACTTGAGGATGCAAAGAATGACCTTGACAATGCATTTGATAAATTAGAGGATCAATTTAAGGACTCTGACGGCGAGTGGCTTGAGGGTGAAGACCTTGAAAACAAGCTCGACGAAGTAATTAAGGATTTCCAAGATAAGGCAGACAGCTCAACTGACAGCTCCGAAAAGAACGCTTGGGAAAACATGAAGGACCAAATGGAGCAAGCTAAGGATGACCTTCAAAACGGCAATCAAGACGCAGCACAAGATAAGATTGAGGGCGCTCTTGACCAAGGCAAGCAGGAATTCGAGGATATCGTAACCGATATGGAAGAAAATGGTCCAAGACAAGATGAAATGGAAGACGCAATGGATGGCGTAAGCGACGCTATTCAGGACGCTGAGGATGCAATCAAAGACGGCGATAAAGACGCGTACGACCAAGCACAGGACGACCTACAAGAATCACTTGACAGAATTGAAAATGAATTCAAGGATGACAAGGGTGAGTGGCTTGAGGGCGAGGACCTTGAGAACAAGCTCGACGAGGCAATAGGAGATATCCAAAACAAGGTTGAAAACTCCGAGGGTGCTGAAAAGGATGCTTGGCAAGATATGCTTGACAAGATGGAAGGCGCTAAGGAAGATATTTCAAACGGAAACCAAGAGGATGCTGAAGGCAAGCTTGAGGACGCTTTCGAAAACGCTGACCAAAACTTTGGTAACATTATGGAAGAAATGAAGCCAGAGGGCGGATTTGAGCAAAACGGCTCAGAAAACCAAGAGGGTTCATTTGAAAACAGCGAAATGAACGACGCAATGCAAGACATTAACCAATCAATCCAAGATGCAAACAACGCTATCCAAAAGGATGACCAAGGCGCACTTGATGATGCAAAGGACGATCTCAGCTCAGCATTTGATAAGCTTGAGGGTCAACTAAAGAATGAGGAAACTGGCGAGTGGTTGCAGGGCGACGCTCTTAAGGAGCAACTTGGAAATATGTCAGATGCATTCCAAGATATGGCAAACCAAATGCCAGATGGCGAGGCTAAGGACACATGGCAAGATTTAGCAGATTCATTTAAGGATGCACAAAACAGTGCAAACCAAGGAAAAGATGAGGAAGCTATTGACAAGGCAACAGGCGCACTTGATGACGCTGAGCAAAAATTTGAGGACTTTATTGGCAAGCTTGAAAATATGGGTCAAACCAATGAGGATATAAACAATAGCTTCGAAAATGCACAAAACAGCATTTCAGGTCAAAAGCCAAGCGGAGACAAGCAAGAGTCAAGCGATAAGCAAGAATCTGATAAGCAAGAATCCGATAAAAACCAAAGCTCTGAAGAGCAAGGCGGACAACAGGGCGAAAGCAAGGATGAGGAAAACAAGGAACCAACTGATGATACTCAACAGGGTGAAGGCGATGCCCAAAATCCTGAGCTTCCAGAGGATCCTTCACAATCAACCGGTGGCGATAGTGACTCTAAAGCAGAGACAGACGCATTCCTTCCAGGCGCAGGTAGTGCAACTCTTGAGGAACTCATTCAAAATGGAGCTCTCTCAGGTGCTTACGATAAGCAATTTGACAGAGACCTAACAGATGAAGAGCGTCAAGCTATTGAAAACTACTACCAATCATTGAAGGGCAACGGCTAATCTAAAAACAGCCTTTAATAACACTTAAGAAATCAAATAAAGTTTACGGAGAAAAATTATTATGGGAACAATGGATACTAAAGATACAAAAACAACCCCAGCATCAGAGCCTGCAGCGCAAGCTGCGGCTCAGGCTGCGGCTCAAGCTGCTCAAGCAGCAGCGGAGGCAGCAAAGGTAGCGGCTCAAGTGGCGGCTCAGGCAACTGCTGCACAGCCAGCACCAGCTGCAAAACCAGCACCGGCACCAGCTCCAGCTGCAAAGCCAGCGCCAGCTCCAGCTCCTGCTACAAAACCAGCTCCAGCTCCAGCACCAGCTGCAAAACCAGCACCGGCACCAGCTCCAGCTGCAAAACCAGCACCAGCTCCTGCTCCTGCTGCAAAACCAGCTCCAGCACCAGCTCCTGCTGCAAAACCAGCACCAGCTCCTGCTCCTGCTGCAAAACCAGCTCCAGCGCCAGCTCCTGCTACAAAGCCAGCAGCTCCAGCAGCTACACCAGTAGCAAAGCCAGCAGCTCCAGTGATTGACCCAAAAACAGCTGAAGAGCTTAAGCTTTTTGCAGAAAAGTGCGAAAAGATATTCAGAGAAATTAAAAAGGATATTATCGGTCAAACAGAGGTTGTTCAATATACAATTATCGCAATTATCGCAGGTGGTAACGTTCTTCTTGAGGGTGCCCCAGGACTTGGTAAAACACGTCTTGTAAGATCTCTTGGTAACGTATTTGACCTACCATTCTCAAGAATTCAGTTTACACCAGACTTGATGCCTGCCGACGTAACAGGTACAAACATCATTGCAAGAGACGAAAAGGGTAACTCAAAGTTCGAGTTCCAAAAGGGTCCTATCTTTAGTAACATCGTTCTTGCCGACGAAATTAACCGTGCTACCCCAAAGACACAGGCTGCTTTGCTTGAGGCCATGCAGGAGCACAAGGTAACAGTTATGGGTGTATCTCGTAAGCTTGACGAGCCATTCTTCGTTCTTGCTACACAGAACCCAATTGAGCAAGACGGTACATACCCACTTCCAGAGGCTCAGATGGACCGTTTTATGTTCAAAATTCTTGTTCCAAACCCTTCAGCTGAAGAGCTTGGACAAATCGTAACAATGACACAAAAGACCATGGACGAGTGCGCACAGGCTGCTTGTAACGGCGAGGAGCTTCTCCGTATGAGAGCCGTAGCTAAGACAATTCCAGTAGCTAAAGAGGTGCTTGACTATGCCATGGTAATGATTGCATCAACACATGCAAGCTCTGAGGTAGCAACAGCTACAACTAAGAGATATATTAGAGAAGGCGCCAGCCCTCGTGCTGCACAGGCTCTTATTACCGCCGCTAAGGTACGCGCACTTATTAAAGGAAGATACAACGTTTCATACGACGATATCAACTCCTTGGCAGTACCTGTTCTTCGTCACAGAATTAAGCTCGGCTTTGAGGCAGTTACCTCAAAGATGACTCCTGATGACGTAGTTCTTTCACTTATCAGAGACCTTAACCAATCTGGCAGAGGTGCAACTGCAAATGCTCTTGGTGTTAAAAAGCCAGTAGATGCACCAGCGCCAGCACCAGCTCCAGCTCCAGCTCC
>JAFVWS010000049.1 GCA_017501545.1 Clostridia bacterium
AAGTCAATAAACGACAGCGCAATGGAGTCTCGCATTGAGGAGCAAAACCACGGCAAGGAGCCAGTAATAAATCAGCAATTTGTTAAAATAAAATTCGGTTCGTTCGCAGTAGGCAAACAGGTAAGAGATATTTTCTGGCCATCAAATTTATTTGTGTTGTCAGTTAAAAAGGCAAAGTCAGAAAACGAAGAGCTTGATGGACATGGTGGCAAGGAGCTTCGCGTAGGTGATATATTGCACGTTAAATATTCAACCCTTGACGAAGAAACTACGCTCTATGAGCTTGAGGGCATCGTCGGTGAGCAAACTGAGGAAAAAATAGACCCCAGTGTCTAAAAATAAAACAAAAAGCGTTGCAATTGCAACGCTTTTTAATTTGAAATGGTTTAGAGCTTAGTGTGCTTTTGTTCTATATCTACTTGCGAGAGAAGGGCAAGAGCGGATAGAGAATGTGTGAACGCGACGAGAGGTGTACTTGTGTACATCGGAGGAGTGGTCGCACATAAAAAGCACAAAAAGAAAACAGGCAGTTGCCTGTTTTCTACCTTATTTTTTGTTTGAAATAGAAAGGTGCAGTTTTAGAGCTTAGTGTGCTTTTGTTCTATATCTACTATTACCCTTCGATAGGCTCGAAAAAGTCAGCACCATGCTTGCACCAAGGGCAAACAAAGTCGTCGGGAAGTACGTCACCCTCATGTACGTAGCCACAAATTTTGCATACAAATCCCTTTTTCTTGGTATTTGGCTTGGGCTTTACGTTTGCGTGATAATACGCGTAGGTCATTGCTGGGTCGTCTGTGCAGGACATAGAGTCAGTTACGTCGCAAATAAATATTGTATGCGTGCCAACGTCAACCGTGTCAACCACCTTAAGACACAAGTATGCATTCATATATTCACAGCTAAGAAGTGGCAGGGCATTTGGTCCTGTCCAGGTGTCAACGTCCTTTAGCTTATCAGTGTCCCTGCCAGAGCGCATACCAAGCGCCTCGAAAACCTTGTAAGGTGTATTTTCACTAAGGCAACAAACGTTCATCACCTTGGAATTTAGAATCACATCGTGAGAGTAATTGCTTTTGTTTATAGTGACAGAAACACGCAGGGGAGTGTCGGTAATTTGAATAACAGTGTTAACAATTAAGCCGTTATCCCTTACTCCATCATTTGAGATTACGGCATATAAGCCGTAGCTAAGCTTGTAGAGGGCAGTTTTATCAATAGCCATAAAGCGGTCTCCTAAATTATCTTACTTTATCTTCAATTTCCTTTGTAAGCTTTTCAAGCATTTCATCAATAGTCATAGCACCAAGGTTGATACCACCACGGGCACGTAGAGAAACTGTGCCAGCTTCCTTCTCGTTAGCTCCAACAACTAAAACGTAGTTAATCTTTTCAAGCTGTGCCTCGCGAATGCGCTTACCCATAGTTTCGTTTCTTGTGTCAACAGTTACGCGAATACCCTTTTCAAGCATTTTTGCCTGAATTTCCTTTGCATATTCATCAAACTCTGAGTTGATAGGAACAATTGTTGCCTGTGTTGGAGACAACCAAAGTGGGAGTGCACCTGCATATTTTTCCAAAATTAGAGCAAGTGTTCTTTCGTAGCAACCGAGAGATGTGCGGTGAATAATATAAGGGGTAGCCATTTGGTTGTTAGAGTCTACGTATTCCATACCAAATTTCTTAGCAAGAAGCATATCAATTTGGATTGTAACAATAGTGTCCTCTTTGCCAAATACGTTTTTGCATTGAATGTCAAGCTTAGGTCCGTAGAATGCAGCCTCGTCAATGCCAATTTCATATTCAAGACCGATTTCGTCAAGAAGCTGACCCATAATCTCTTGTGCCTCGTTCCATTGCTCAGCAGTACCCTCGTACTTGTCAGTGCGGTTAGGGTCCCATTGTGAGAAGCGGAATGTGCAGTCCTCCCAAAGACCAACAGTTTCAAGACAATACTTAGCAAGCTCAAGACAACCCTTGAACTCCTCTGCAAGCTGGTCAGGACGGAGCACTAAGTGGCCCTCGGAAATTGTAAATTGTCTTACACGAATAAGACCGTGCATCTCGCCACTGTCCTCGTTTCTAAAGAGGGTAGAGGTTTCGCCAAGACGCATAGGAAGGTCTCTATATGAGCGCTTTTTGTTAAGGAAAACCTGATATTGGAATGGGCATGTCATAGGACGAAGCGCAAAGCATTCCTTTGTATAATCGTCAGGATCTCCCATAACGAACATACCATCAAGATAGTGGTCCCAGTGACCTGAAATCTTATAAAGCTCACGCTTTGCCATAAGTGGTGTCTTAGTTAAAAGATAACCACGCTTTTGCTCAGTGTCCTCAACCCATCTTTGCAGAAGCTGAATAACGCGAGAGCCCTTTGGTAAAAGGATAGGAAGACCTTGTCCAATTGAATCAACGGTTGTAAAGAATTCAAGGTCACGACCAATTTTATTGTGGTCGCGCTTTTCAGCCTCCTCAACCATTTTTAGGTATTCCTCAAGCTCCTCGTTTGTATGGAAGGCAGTGCCATTAACACGAGTGAGCATTTTGTTGTTTTTGTCGTTTTTCCAGTAAGCGCCAGAAATTTTTGTAAGCTTAAACGCCTTTAATGCCTTTGTGTAGCAAAGGTGTGGGCCAACACACATGTCAACGTAGTCACCCTGTTGGAAGAATGTGATTGTTGCATCTGGCGCAAGGTCTGCAATATGCTCAACCTTATATTTCTCACCACGCTCTTCCATTAGCTTAATAGCCTCCTCGCGTGGAAGAGAATAAGCCTTGATAGGAAGGTTTTCCTTGGTGATTTTCTTCATTTCCTTTTCAATAGCTTCAAGGTCGCTATCGTTAAGCTTCTTGTCGCCCAAATCTACATCGTAGTAAAAGCCCTTTTCAGTAGCAGGACCATAAGCGAAAATAGCCTCTGGATAAAGACGCTTGATTGCTTGCGCCATAATGTGCGCAGCTGAGTGTCTGATTATGTGTAGCTCTTCTTCTTTGTTGTCAATTTCACAAGCCACACCGTTGTTTTGCATAATTTTCATAAATTATACCTCCGTGTTTTAGTATTGGTTCCCGTTAGGCATAAAAAAAGCCTTAATGCCCACAGGACATTAAGGGTGCATAGCACGGTTCCACCTTAAATTTAACTCAATTAGCCTTTAACGCAGGAATACGGCACGGCTTATTAACGCCTGCAGCTCGAAAGTGGTGTTCACAATTCCCCTCATAATGGCTCGCACCAAACGCCACCTCTCTGTAATTTAGGAAAATGCTACTGTCTTTGTCATCGCTTTTTATGTATTGTAGCACACAAAAAAATAAAAGTCAATAGATAAAAATTAATATAATTGACAAAATATTCTCTATATGTTAAAATAGTAAAAAACAAAAGGGAGGAAAAATATGCACAGAAAATATTATTTAATAATAGCGCTTTCGCACCTTGCAGTAGTTGTGTCTATGCTTTTTCCTCTTATCAATGTAAACGAGCTTAGAATAGGCGTTGCAGGCGCACAAAATGCAGAGCCGTATTATATGAATATTATCAGCTTCCTACAAAATGAAATATACCCAATAACAGGTATTTTAATGCTTGTTTTTGTTGGAATTTCAATTTTTGGCTTTGTTCTTTCGATATATGGCTTCGTTTCTAAAAAGCTAAAGTCGTTTTCAGTAAAGCTATCATTCATTGCTGGCTTTGGCTCAGCATCGCTTGGCGCGCTTTTACTTTATTCAAATTCAACTATGCTTTTTATAATTTGCGCCTTGTCCTTTGGAATAATTTCGTTTTGCACAATTAAGCTTGTAAGGCTTGAGGAGCGACAGGAAAACTCAAAATAAAACAAACGGTGTCAAGGGACACCGTTTTTCTTATATTCCAAAAAGGTTTAATAAAACACCAGACACAACTGCAATTACGTAAAGAGAAATGACAATCCTTGCATTTTCCTTTTTTATAGGATTAGCCTTGAATAAAATTGCCAAGCCAACGCCAGCACCAGAGCAAAGCCCTGCCACAGCCGAGCCAAAGGAAAGGGCGCCGCTGCAATATAATTCAGTGATGGCAGCAGAAACAGCACAGTTAGGAATAAGTCCAACAAGAGCAGTTATAAATGGCTGGAAAAAGCTTCCACTTAAAAGAATTGAGTTTATAAAATCCTCACCAAGCACGCTTGCAATATTAAATAGAATAAAGTTAACAATAAAAACAAAAAATCCAACCTTTAAGGTGTGCTTAAGGGCAGGTAGAAAAATTCCTCCGTTTTCCTCACAGCCACAGTCCTTGCACATATCAACGTGCTTCTTTTTGATACCGCGTCTTTTATTAATAAAATCGACGGAGTAGCCAGCGACAATACCTATAATAATTTTTGCCAAAATTAGCTTTCCAATAACACTAATAGGCGCCATTGAAGAAAGAAGAAGCACAACAGCCTCGTCACTGGTTGACAAGAACACAGCAATTAGAGTTCCCTCAGTAATTATTCCGGCAGTATATAAATTCGCGCTTGCCCCGGAAAAGCCACACTGTGGCACACAGCCAAGGAGTGAGCCAACTGCAGGGCCTGCCTTGCCGATTTTGCCAAGCAAAAGCTCCATCCTTCTTGAAGCCTTCTTTTCAAGAAGCTCCATCAAAAGATAGGCTAAAAAGAGCAATGGAATTATTTTTAAGGTGTCAATAACAGGCTCACCAAAAACGGTTATTACAGCCTCCCAAACAGCTTTCATTTCCTAATCCTTTTTCAAATTCATTCTCAATTTGAGAACCATTCTCAAATTACGTGTTCATTATACATAAAATACTCATTTTTGTCAATAACTATATTGAAAATTTTTTCTTAAAAATGAAATATAATTATTTGTCGAAAAAACTTGCAATACTGATTATTGTGTGATAATATATTATTGTGCTTTTTGCACATGGATTTTACAGAGTAAATATGCGTGCGTTAAGTGTTTAGGGGACGGGGAGTTGCCTTTAAAACGAAAACAATTGTTGCGGTTCGCATATTGCATCCCGCTGTAGTCAATTTTGACTATATGCTGACCCTGTCAGCAACACCCGATGCAAAATCTGTACTTTCTTATTTTAAGGAGGTGCTTTTTTTATGCAAAAAAAGAAAACAGGTGGCAAAATTATTCTTGCCACAAAAACACTCGTCTTTATGGCGTTAATGATTGCGTTGTCAATCGTATTAGGTAAATTTTTAGCAATAAACGTCACAACCATGATAAGAATAAGCCTTGAAAATTTGCCGATTTTACTTGCAGCCATTGTCTTGGGCCCATATAAGGGCGCAGTAGTTGCACTAACTGCTGATTTGCTTGGCTGTATACTACGTGGCTATGAAATAAATCCAATCGTTACAATCGGCTGTGTTACTCTTGCGTTTTTAAGTGGAGTAATTTACAGAGATATGTTAATGAGTCCAAGAAAAAAGCTCATTTTATCCGTTGGAGTAGGACACTTGGTTGGCTCTGTGCTCATAAAAACGCTTGGACTTGCAAGCTTTTATCTTTCAAGCTATAATATGGGCTTTGCCACATTGCTTGGAATTCGTTTTGTAACGTATATATTAACAGCAACGATAGAAATTGCAATTATACTATTCCTTTTAAGGAGTAAGGCAATAAGAAATCAAATTGCAAAATTCAGAAGATAAGGAGAAAATGGCAGTGGACTACAAGGGCGCGCTTGAATATATTCATAACATCAGCTGGACATTTTGTAAGCCTGGGCTTGAAAGAACAAGAGAGCTTTGCCAAAGGCTTGGAAACCCTCAAGACAAGCTAAGGTTCATACACGTTGCCGGCACCAACGGCAAGGGCTCATTTTCCTCAATGCTGTCAAGTATTTTAAAAGAGGCAGGCTATAGGGTAGGACTATATACCTCGCCATATATTTTGAAATTCAATGAGCGCATGGCGATAAATGGTAAGCAAATTTCAAACAAGGAGCTTGCAGAAATTACCGAAATGGTTAAGGAGCATGCCGATAAGATGCAGGATAAGCCAACCGAGTTTGAGCTTGTGACTGCTATAGCATTTGAATATTTTGCAAGAAACAAGTGTGAGTACGTGGTGCTTGAGTGTGGGCTCGGTGGCAGACTTGATTCAACAAATGTAATTGAAACACCGGTTCTATCAGTTATAACAGGCATTTCTCTTGACCACACGTCAATTCTTGGCGATACAGTCGAAAAAATCGCTAAAGAAAAGGCGGGAATTATCAAAAAGGGCGTTCCTGTTTTGTGGTGTGGTGAAAACAGAGAGGCAAGGGCAGTTATAGAGGGCGTGGCAAAGGAAATGGAAGCTCCATTTTACACCCCAAGCCACGATGAATTAATTATAAAAATAGCATCTCTTGAGAAAACAGTGTTAGACTACAAGGGATTTAGAAATGTTGAGATTAATCTTCTTGGCGCATATCAGCCAATTAACTGCGCAAACGTCTTAGAGGCAGTTACGTGCCTTTGCGAAAAGGGTCTTTACATCACAATCCCACAAGTGATTGAAGGACTGAAAAAAGCTACTTGGCATGCAAGATTTGAAAGAATTTTAGACACTCCCCTCGTTATTTTTGACGGCGCACATAATCCAGAGGGCATAGAGGCAAGCGTAAGAAGCATACGTAGCTACTTTGGCTCAAGCAAGGTATATACCTTAACTGGCGTTATGGCGGACAAGGACTATTCATATATGGCTAAAAAAATATCTGAGGTTAGCGAAAGGGTGTTTTGCATCACCCCAGACAACCCACGTGCACTAAGCGCTGAAAAATATGCTGAGGTCTTTGATGGTCTTGGTGTAAGGTCTGAACACTTCAAAGATGTAAAAGAGGCGACCAAGTGTGCGATTTTAGAGGCTAAAAAGGCTGGCAAGGCACTATTTTGTCTCGGCTCACTTTACATGTATGGTGAGGTTTTATCTGCGATTAAGTCGCTAAATAAGGATTAAATCGACACATTTTGCCAAATTTCACACATTACTTGACATTGCTATAATATTATGATAGAATAATTTAAGCAACTAAATCTAAAAGGAGGTAAGCATATGACTACAAAGCCTAATGTATTTCAAAAAATCGGCGCATTTGTTGTAAAAAAATCAAAAAGCTTTAAAAAGAATGCCAACATCGTGCGTGAGCTTGTAATTAAAAACGTTAAGATTCAGTATCGTAACTCTGTTATCGGTGTGCTTTGGACAGTGCTAAATCCTCTTTTGAATATGCTTGTTATGTATTTCGTTTTTAGTACCATTATGGATTTTGGAAGCAAACAGGAGGAGGACTGGTTTTCGCTTTACATTCTTTGTGGCAATATTATGTTCTCTTTTGTAAGAAATGCAACCACACAGTCCCTCCCTTCAATCGTTCAAAATCGTGGTCTCTTAACTAAAAACAAAATTTCCGAGTACGTATTTCCAATTTCAAAGAATTTAAGTGCGGTTGTAAACTTCTCGTTTTCTATGATCGCTCTAATTGGAGTCATGGCTGTAGTTTCTTTTTTTGCACCTGGCTCTGCGTTTAGTTATACGTTGATTTTTGTTTTTTTAATGCTTCCTGCATTATTCCTATTCAGCTTTGGACTTTCACTTGTTCTTTCCTCACTTTATGTCTTCTTTAGGGATATTCAGCATTTTTACACAGTGTTCCTAACCCTTTGGACATATCTAACACCGATATTCTGGGATTTTGGTCTGTTTAAAAACAAGGAAGATATGAAATTCGCTATTCTAGAAACAGTGGTAAATCTTAATCCGATGTTCCATTTTGTTGAATACTTTAGAGATATTATTTATCGTTGCTCGGTTGGATTTACCCCGGTGCTTGAGACATTCTCAACACTTGCACTTTTATACGTCATCGGCTTGATCTCTTTGGGCATCGGCATACTCATATTCGCATTAACACGACGTAAATTTATCTATAATATTTAAGGTGGCTATAATGAAGAAGAACAATCAAAACGAAGTTGTAGCCAACGAAAATGTGGCTATCAAATCTTTAGAAGAGGAATACATTATCGAGGTTGATAATGTCAGCATGGAGTTTTACACTCGCGACGAAAAGATTGATAATTTAAAGGAGCTTATTGTTAGGCTCATTAAGGGCAAGGCTCAGAAAAAAACAGTACAGGTTTTAAAGGACGTCTCCTTTAAGCTGAAAAAGGGAGAATCCATCGGCTTAATAGGTCACAATGGCGCAGGCAAAAGCACGCTTTTAAAGCTTATTGCCGAGATTTATCGTCCAACTAAGGGTACAGTTAAGGTAAACGGCAAGGTTGCACCACTTCTTAACCTTGGTGCTGGCTTTGACCCTGAGTCAACTGCTAAGGAAAACGTATATCTGAACGGCGCAATCCTTGGCTATCCAAAAAGAGAAATCGCAAAAAAATATAAGGAAATTGTAGAGTTTGCAGAGCTTGAGGACCATATGCACATTCCAATTAAAAACTTTTCATCAGGAATGGTTGCAAGGCTTGGCTTTGCTATCGCAATTGACGTAAACCCTGACATTTTGCTCGTTGATGAGATTTTGTCAGTTGGCGATGAAAACTTCCGCAGAAAATGCGCCCAAAAGGTTAATGAGCTTCGTGAAAATGGAGTAACCTTTGTTATTGTTTCGCATAATATGCAACAGATAAAGTCACTTTGCCAAAAGGCAATTTGGATTGAAAATTCTGAGGTTATGGCATACGGAGACGTTGGCGAGGTATGCGAAAAATATCAAGAATACTGCAAGGAACAAAAGAAATAAAATATAGCCTCACGAAAATTAAAGCTTCGGTGAGGCTATTAGACTTAGAAAGGAGATTAGTATGGGACAAAACGAAAAGACGATTTCACACTTTTTCAGTGCAATATTTGATTTAGTCGTTAATATCGCCTCTATTTTTGGTGCGCTTTTAATAGCCTATGCAATTTATGGCAACCCAATTACCGTTCCAATTTCAGTTATAGCTGTTGTCATTGCTATCTCCACAGTTTTAATTTATTTCATATTTGATTTTTATTCGACAAAGGAGTTTTCTCCTTTACATAGAAGGCTTTTAAAGATTTTAGTTGCACAAACCTTAATTGCAGTGGTTGTTCTTATCTGCCTTCTTATATTCGTCGGCGAAAATAGCTATTATATAGCTGAGCTTATTGCTGTTGGCATTTCAACGACAGCGCTTGTGCTAAAGAAAATTATCACAACTAAATTTGTTCATATGCTTCGTATAAAAAGGCATAGAGTAAAAAAGGTTATTATCGTTGGTAGTAGCAAGGCTGGCGAGAATTATGCAAGAGAAGTAAACGACAATAAGCACCTTGGCTATATGGTTCTTGGCACTATTGCCTCACCACGTGCACAGGTAAAGAACAAGCTTGGCACATACATGGAGCTTGAGGAAATTATAAAAAAAGAGCATCCATACGAGATAGTAATTGCACTTTCCTCACGTGAGGAGCATAATCTTCAAAAGATTATGGAAATTGCTGACAGATGTGGCATAAAGGCAGTGATTATTCCAACAGCAACCTATAAGTACTTCAAGGCGAAGTGTCAGGTTGATATGATAGGCAATATTCCTGTTATCAACACCCGTGCTGTTCCACTTGACAATACAGTAAATGCAATGCTGAAGCGCACAATGGACATAATAATTTCTCTTATTATGATAATTGTTACGCTTCCAATTATGGTGCTTGCATTTATAGGCGTAAAGCTTTCCTCAAAGGGCCCTGCAATCTTTAAGCAAAAAAGAGTTGGCAGATATGGTGAGGAGTTTACAATGTACAAATTCCGTTCAATGCGAGTAAATGAGATGTCAGACTCTGCTTGGACAACAAACGAGGACAAGAGAAAGACTAAGTTCGGCACCTTCTTAAGAAAGACTGGTATTGATGAGCTTCCTCAGCTATTTAACGTTTTATTTGGCTCAATGTCTATCGTTGGCCCAAGGCCAGAGCTTCCTAAGTTTGTAGATATTTATTCAAAAACAATCCCACTTTACAACGTTAAGCATCAGGTTAAGCCAGGAATTACAGGTCTTGCCCAAATTTATGGCTTCCGTGGAGATACGTCTATTGAGCGCAGAATTGAGCTTGATATTAAGTACATAGAAAACTGGTCGGTTTATAATGACCTAAAGATTATTCTTACAACTCCATTTAAAATGTTTAACAGAAACGAAAAATACGTAAAATGAAAATACTTATTTGCGCATCAAATATGGTGCATATAAACAATTTTCACCGTCCCTACATTGATGAATTCAAGCGTTTAGGGCATGAGGCTTATATTATGGCAAGTGGAGAGGGCGCAGATTTTGATATTCCTTTTAAAAAGCGCTCCTTGTCTTTAAAAAATGCACTTTTGTCGGTGAAAATTAAGAAGATAATTAAAAGAGAAAAATTTGACGTAGTTTATTTACACACTACGCTTGCTGCCTTTTGGGTAAGACTTGCCTTAAAGGGCGTAAAAAACAGACCCATAGTTGTAAATACCGTCCACGGTTATCTCTTCGGTGGTGGCTTCGGCAAGCTACATAACAAGCTATATTTAAGCTGTGAAAGACTTGTAAAAAAACAGACCGACTACATTTTCGTTATGAATAACGAGGATGAGGAAATTGCCAAAGCTAATTCCCTTGCAAAGCTTGGTGTTTATAAAATAAATGGTATGGGTCTTGACCCCCAAAAAAGGATTATTGAAAAGGCAAGCCCTGCCTTGCCACCCAAAAAGCTTGTTTACGTTGGAGAGCTAAACAAGCGCAAAAACCAAATTTTCTTGGTCAGAGCTTTAAAGCATCTTGAAAATGCTACCTTGACCCTTGTAGGTGATGGCTCACAAAGGCAGGCTATTGAAAAGGAAATCAAAAGATTAGGCCTTGAAAATAGAGTCACAATTACAGGCTTTACAAAGAACGTTTCAAAATATCTTAGTGAGGCTGATATGTACGTAAGCGCATCAACCGTTGAGGGCTTGCCGTTTAACATTCTTGAGGCAATGGAGGCGTCGCTTCCAATAGTTGCATCGAATATAAAAGGGCAGTGTGACCTTTTGCCAAGCGAGTGTCTTTACGAATCTGGCAATATGGAAGAATTCATTTCGCGTGTTAATGACGTAAAATTCGCAAGCTATGATATTTCAAATTACAAGCTTCAAAGCACGCTTGACAACAATATGAGCCTTTACCTTGGCATTATAAGTAATGAAAAAGAGCTACAAAGCGTATAAAAAAGCACTTCAAATGAAGTGCTTTATTTTATTTCACCATATAAATATTCGCCGTCGGTGTGGGTTAGTCTAACGGTTACAAGCTTGCCACTTAAGGATTTTTCGCTTTTTGCCTTCACCTCAATAAAATTCGGTGTATGTCCAACTACATTTTCACCATCGTATGTCTCAAAAAGCACCTCGGTCTTGGTGTGGGAGGCTAAAAATTCGTTAAGAAGCTCTGCTTTTATCTCTCTTTGCATCTCTTCAAGCCTATGTAGTCTTGCTTTTTTGATTTCCTCGGGCACCTGTCCCTTCATGGTTGCAGCAGGAGTACCATCCCTTTTTGAATATGGGAAAATATGAAGGTGCAAAAATCTTTGGCTCTTTAAAAACTCATAGGTTTTCTCAAAATCCTCATCAGTTTCATTTGGAAAACCAACGATAATGTCGGCAGAAAGCATAAGGCTATCAAAGGATGCTTTTAAATATTCAAGGCGCTCCCTTGCCATATCAATATTATATTTTCTGCGCATCTCATTAAGCGTTTTTGTACAGCCGCTTTGCATTGAAATATGAAAATGTGGCATCATTTTTTCAAGTCCTGCTATGCGCTTGCAAAAATCCTTTGTTAGATTGTATGGGTCAAGTGAGCCTAAGCGAATCCTCGAAATGCCATCTATTTTGTTTATTTCGGTAAGCAAGGAGGCAAGGGAAACACCTTCAAGGTCTTTTCCATATGAGGCTGTTTCGATGCCAGTTAAAACAACCTCACAGCATCCTTCGCTGGCGATTTTTTCAACCTCGCTTATAACGTTTTTTGGTGGATTAGAGCGCACACTGCCTCTTGCATAAGGAATAATGCAATAAGCACATTTTGAGTCACAGCCGTCCTCAATTTTAACAAATGCGCGTGTCCTTGTAAGTGGCGCACCAACACTCATTGTGTCGAATTTGCCGTTGTAAATGTCAAATCCACACGATGATGCTTGCTTTTGATTATATAAATCAAGTGCAAGCTTAGCGATTTTAGACTTTTCATTGTTTCCAACAACAAGGTCAACACCCTCAATTGATGAAGCGCCGTCCTTGTTAATTTGCGAAAAGCAACCGGTTACAACAACCTTGGCCTCTGGATTTTTCTTAATACAGCGCCTGATAAGCTGTCTTGATTTTCTGTCGCTTTCGGCGGTAACGGAGCAGGTGTTAATTATGTAAATATCGCACTTTTCATCAAAATGGCAAATTTTGGCGCCATTTTTTGAAAGCTCTTCCATTATAAAATCGCTCTCATATTGATTAACACGACAGCCAAGTGTCAAAACAGAAGCCTTAATCAAATCCATTACCTCCTCTAAAAAATTCACAAGCATATTTTAACACACTTTTTTAAATATGTAAACCAAAATGAAAAATAAACTTGAAAAGAATTAAAAATGCATATATAATATAACTAACAATATTTGAAATAGGAACGAAAATGAGAGAATTTACAATAAACGAAAACGACAAGGGTCAGCGCCTTGATAAGTTCATACAAAAAACAATCAAGGGCATACCAGCCTCGCTTATGTATAAGTCGATTCGCACCAAAAAAATAAAGGTTAATCGAAAAAGAGCAGAGCTAAACCAAATTCTTGCACTTGGTGATACTGTTCAAATGTTTTTAAGCGAGGATTTATTCTCGGATAAAATCACAAAAGATGAGCTTCTTTCGGTTGCGCCAAGGCTAAATATCGTTTATGAGGACGAAAATCTTTTAATTTGTGACAAGGCACCTGGGATTTTAGTACATACTGGCGATGGTGATGGCAAGGAAAATGGCAAGGGAACAGCAAACGAGAGAAACACCTTGATTTATCATATCCAAGCGTATCTTGCAAAAAAAGGCGAGTATGACCCAAGTATGGAAAATTCATTTGCTCCAGCGCTTTGTAATAGAATTGACAGAAATACTGGAGGAATGGTTATTTCTGCAAAAAATGCACAAGCATTAAGAGATGTGAATGAAAGAATAAAAAACAACCAAATTACAAAGCTGTATCTTTGTGCGGTCCACGGCAAAACACCTCAAAAATCAGACACTCTATGCGACTTTTTGATAAAAGATAGCAAAAATAACAAGGTTAAGGTTCTAAAAAACAAGACTGAGGGCGCAAAGGAAATAATCACAAAATACAAGGCACTTTCGTATAACTCTGAGGCGCAAATTTCTCTTGTGGAAATTGAGCTTGTTACAGGAAGGACTCATCAAATTCGCGCCCATATGGCAAGCATAGGTAACCCTCTTTTAGGTGATGGAAAATATGGTAGAGAGGATAAGATAAACGGTAGACAATATAAGCATCAAGCGCTATATTCGTATAAGCTTATCTTCGGCACAGCTACCGACTCCTTGTCATATTTAAACGGCAAAGCACTATCAGTTCCATTTGACTCAATCTATTTTTTGCGTGAGTTTGGACACTGCTTAAATAAATAATATCTATAATTTAAGTAAAAATATATAAAAAATGGTTGACAAATTTCTCAATTTGTTATACAATAAATTTATAAATATTAAAATCTTTTACACGGAGGATTCCAAATGAGTAAAATCAGTGAGAGAAGAGAAAGAACTGCTAATACCAATATTGAAAACAAAGCAGTATTGGCTGATGCACCAGCAAAGAAAAAGGAGTTCCCTTACAAGAAGCTTTTAGTTGCTGTGCTTGCAATCGTTGCAATTATCGCATGCGCTCTTCTTATTATCAACGTAATAATTAATAACAAGCTCGCTACACTTACCAATAATGGCGAATTAGTTGCAGTTGAGGACGCAACAGTTCCAGAGAATTTTGTTGCCGAGGGCGTTATCTATGAAAACACAGCGGGTCTTATGGATTCAAAGGGCTTTAAAAATGCTTACCTCGCAGCAGTTGCAAATCATAAGGACAACTACACAAATATTAATTCAGTAGATGGCATTTATAACTACATTATGCTTATTACTGATGACAACAATGCAGAAAATCCTGAGAATAACTTAGCAGACGATAGCAAGGGTCTTATCGTTGCAGTTATGCTTTCACTAAACGCAAACGAGTCTAAGGTTACATACGTTACAATCAACAAATCCTCAATGGCAGTAATTCCTGAGGTTGGCGTTGGTCCACTTTATGATGCATATGCATTCGGTGGCTCTGCACTCTTTGCAAAGTCAGTACAAGACAACTATGGCATTAAAGTAAACGGCTATGCTGAGCTTACAATTTCAACATTCTTTAGCGCTGCTGAAAATCTCGGTGGCATCGAAATCGATGGCGAAAAGCTTGAGGACAAACAAGCACTTTATGATTATGTAAAGGATGCAGAGATAAACGGCTCAACAAGAGAGGCTGCTACAAAGAATGTAGTTAAAACTCTTGCAGCAGGCGTTGCTGACGCAGGTGTATTTGGACTTAACAAGCTTATGGAAGCAGCAAATCTCAAGGCGTACCTAACAAGAGATGACCTTGGTGATTTAATCACAGCAGGCGTTAAGATGTTCAAATCTGAGGCTACAGTTACTGACCTTGGCTACGATACAGCAAAGCAAGTATGGGTTAAGGACGACCCAAGCTATATGTGTAGCACGTTTGATTATGAAGCAGAAATTGACGCGCTTCTAATTACACTCGGCTATAAAGCAGCTCCAGTGGTAGAAGATACCAATCCTCCAGCACAGGGAGAAGGCGCAACTGGCGAGGCAGCATAAGTCACAAAACTAAAAGCCGACCAAACGGTCGGCTTTTCTTTAAGATGTTGTGTCACCCTCAAGATGTTGAATGAGGTGACAAGAAGGAGAAAAATGAGCCTAAAGGAAAGCGTACTTAAAATATTAAATGAGCATAAGGGCACATTAGTTTCTGGTGGTGAGCTTGCAAAAGCGCTTGGCGTATCAAGAAACAGCGTGTGGAAGATGGTAAACGCACTTAAGGCTGAGGGCTATGATATTACCTCGCACCCTAAGCATGGTTACACTATAAGCTCAAGCGCAAACGTCTTTAACGCTTGCGAGGTTAAAAAAAATTTAAATAATCACCACAAGCTTTATTTTTATGATGTCGCTTCGTCCTCTAACGATATCGCAAAGGCTATGGCGCAAAATGGAGAAGCCGAGGGTAGTGTAGTAGTAGTGAAATCGCAAACAAGTGGCAAGGGTAGAATGGGAAGGAGATTTATCTCAAGTAGCGAAAATGGGCTTTATTTTACTATGATACTTCGTCCAAGGCTCCCAGCAGGTGAGTCACTCAACCTAACTGTTTTAGGTGCAGTTGCCCTTTCCGAGGCTATTGAAAAAACAAGTGGCGTGCAAACTCAAATTAAATGGGTGAACGATATATATATAAATGGTAAAAAATGTGCAGGAATTCTCTCTGAGGCACAGCTTAATTTTGAAAGTGGAATGCTTGACTATCTCGTTATTGGAATGGGTATAAACATTACTCCACCCCAGGGTGGCTTTGATGATGAAATTAGCAATATAGCAACCTCAATTTATGAAAACAACGCCCCCTGTGGCTATAAATCACAGCTTTTGGCTGAAATAATCAATACGTTCTTTGACTATTATCAAAGAATTGATGACAAGTCATTTATAGATGCCTACAGAAACAAGTCAAATTTGATAGGCAAGGCGGTTGACGTATATCAAGGCGATAAAGTCATTAGTGGGGTTGCAGTCGATATAGATAATGATGCAAGACTCATTGTCAAGGTAGGAGACAAAATAATCCCCTTTAACTCTGGTGAGGCAAGGGTAAGAGAGGCAAGCAAGATGTTATGATGAGCGCAAGAATAAAAAACCTTGTCAAGGTCGCGATTTTAGTGGCGGTTTTGGCTGCTGGCTCACAAATATCAATCCCAACACCATTTTTAGTGCCGATTACCTTGCAAATTTTGTTTGTTGCATTAGTCGGATTTCTATTGAAAACACCAAGTGCATTGGCTACAATCTTTACTTATGTATCAATAGGTGCTGTAGGCTTGCCTGTTTTTGCAAGCTTCAATGGTGGGCTCGGCACCCTTTTTGGCTACACAGGGGGCTTCGTTTTCGGATTTTTCCCACTTGTGGCGCTTTCTTCTATAGGTAAAGGTAAGGTTAAAATTTTATTTGGCATATTGGGCACGATTTTGTGTCACGTAATGGGCGTTTTACAGTATATGCTCGTTGCCAATGCCTCCTTTATAGCATCATTGATTACCACCTCACTGCCATATATCCTAAAGGATATAATTCTTGTGGTAATTGCATATTTTGTATCGGCTTTGATATTAAAAAGGATAAAAAAAGAGAGCTAACTTAGCTCTCTTTTTCATTTACACTATTCCAGTTAATTTCTTTAATTCCATGCTCACTTAAAAACTTGTTTGCACGCGAAAACGGATGTGAACCAAAGAATCCGTTATAGGCAGAAAGTGGCGAGGGGTGTGCGGATTCGAGAATTAAATGGTTAGGATTGTCGATGTATTTTTTCTTTGAGCGCGCATTGCCTCCCCACAAAATGAATACAAGTGGAGTTTCTCGCTTGTTTAGAATTTTGATTATCTCGTCAGTAAAAATGCTCCAGCCAATATTTTGGTGGCTGTTGGCAAGCCCTTGACGCACTGTAAGTGTTGCATTAAGCAATAAAACGCCCTGCATAGCCCAAGAGGTAAGCTCACCGTGGCTTGGAATTTCCATGCCAATATCGCTATTTAATTCCTTGTAAATATTTACAAGCGATGGTGGAATCTTCACGCCTTGCTTAACCGAAAAGGAAAGACCATGCGCCTGACCTAACTCGTGATATGGGTCTTGTCCTAAAATAACTACCTTAGTATCCTTGTATGAGGTATACTTCAGCGCATTAAAGATATCACCCATCGGTGGGAAAATCACGCGTGAAAAGTACTCACTCTTTAAAAATTCACGAATCTTTAGGTAGTATTCCTTTTCAAACTCAGATTTTAAAATCTCGTCCCAATCATTTCCAAGATGTACCATTAAAAACCTCCTTAAGGCTTACTTTTAATATGATAGCATTTTTATCGTTTCTTGTCAATAAAATTGACAAATAGACTTGAAATATATAAGCTATTATGCTATACTTTGCTTGTGGGCAAAGCCCATTTATCACAATTTAATGCGAGGATTAAAAAATGATTAGAGTAACTGTTTGGAATGAATATTTCCACGAGCTAAAGGAGGAAAGCGTATCCAAGGTTTACCCAAATGGTATTCACAACGCAATCGCTGAATTTCTTGGCACAAATGAGGACATAAAGGTTACAACTGCAACACTCCACGACGAAAACGGAGAGCTTAAGGCAGACGCAGGCATCACAGATGAGCTGCTTGAAAACACCGACGTTATGCTATGGTGGGGACACGTAAGACATGGCGAGGTTCCTGACGAAATTGCAATGAAGGTTAAAAATGCAGTGCTTAGCGGTATGGGAATTATTTTCCTCCACTCAGCACACCACTCAAAGCCATTCAAGCTTTTAATGGGTACAACCTGCAACCTTGGCTGGAGAGAAAGCAATGATAAGGAAAGACTTTGGATTCTTGACCATAATCACCCAATTATGGCAGGCGTTGAGGGTAGATTCTTTGAGCTTGAGGCAGAGGAAACGTATACAGAGCCATTTGGTATTCCAGATCCAGATAAGCTCCTTTTAATCGGCTGGTACAATGGTGGTGAGGTGTTCCGTTCTGGCTGTATTTGGCATCGCGAAAATGGAAAGGTGTTCTATTTCCAACCAGGTCATGAAACCTTCCCAACCTTCTATAATCCAACAGTTCAAAAGATAATTACAAACGCCGTAAGATGGGCAAATCCTGTTTGCCCAAGAAAACCACTTGAGTGTCCTTGGGTTGCAAGATTAGAGGAAAAATAATGGTTAAAATAGGTATTGTTGGCGCAGGAAAAATTTGTCAAGGACCACATATGGGCGCCTATGATAAAATTGACAACGCCGAAATCGTTGCAATTTGCGATATTAATGAAGAAAAATTAGAGGTAGTAGGCAAAAGATATCCAAACGCTAAGCTTTATAAGGACTATCGTGAAATGATAGATAACGAAAAGCTTGATGCAGTTGATATTTGCACTCCAAACAACTACCACTCAATAGTAGCAATCTACGCGCTAAATAAGGGCATTAACGTTATTTGCGAAAAGCCAGATGCCGTTAGCGTAGAGGAGGCTGAAAAAATGAAGGATGCTGCCGAGGCAAGTGGCAAGACCTTAATGGTAATAAGAAACAATCGCTATCGTCCAACTACAAAATTCCTAAAGGAATACATTAAGGATGGAAAAATGGGCGAAATCTATGCAGGTCGCTGTGGCTGGATTAGACGTCGTGGCATTCCTGGCTGGGGTGGTTGGTTTACCGACAAGGCGCAATCAGGTGGTGGACCACTTATTGACCTTGGCGTTCATATTATCGACCTTGCTATGTACCTAATGGGCAACCCAAGGCCTGTCACTGTTAGTGGCTCAACATATTCAAAATTCCCACACACATCATATTCGAAGACAGATGTTGAGGACCTTGCAATGGGCTTCATTCGCTTTGATAATGGTGCGTGCCTACAGATTGAATTCTCATGGGCTTCAAACATTGAATACGACCAAATGTTTGTTGAGCTTCGTGGCGAAAAATCAGGCTCACGTATGTCAGGAATTGACAGAAAATTCGACATTTTCACCGAAGAATGTGGCACAAACGTAACTATAAAGCCAGCAATTGACGACTATAATTGCCCACCACATCATGAGATGAACATTCGTCATTTCATTGACGTAATTGAGGGCAAGGCGGAGCCAGACTTTACACCTGAACAGGGCGTAAATATGGTAAAAATTCTTGAAGCAATTTATAAATCAGCTGAGTGTGGACACGAAATTGCACTTGATTAATTAAAGCTCGGTAGCAAACGCTACCGAGTTTTTTTCTCTATATTATTGATTTTTTTTAATATAAATGCTAAAATGTTAAATATCAAAGAAAATTGGAGAACGAAAATGGGAGTAGTAGTAGGAATAGACATAGGTGGCAGCACCACTAAAATCGTTGGCTTTGACGAAAACAAAAGCCTAATTGCACCTATGTTTGTAACAGCAGATGACCCAATCACCTCAGTTTATGGCGCATTTGGTAAATTTACTGACGCAAACGGACTTGGTCTTAATGATATAGAAAAGGTAATGATTACTGGCGTTGGCTCCTCTTATATCACTAAGCCTATTTATAATTTAAATTGTATTCACACACCGGAATTTAAAAGTATAGGTCTTGGTGGACTATACCTTTCGGGCTTAGATGAAGCAATAATAGTCAGCCTTGGCACCGGCACAGCCCTTGTGCACGCAAAGGAAGGCTTTAAGCCGGAATACCTTGGTGGTACTGGCGTTGGTGGTGGCACACTTGTTGGCTTATCACACAAAATGCTTGGGCTTAGTAAAATAGAAACAATTGACGAAATTGCAAAGGGTGGTAGCCTTGCAAATATAGATTTAAGGATTAGCGATATTTCAAAAAAGGATATCGGCTTAAGCACAGATATGACCGCGGCAAATTTCGGTAAAATCAGTGACACAGCAAGTAATGGAGACCTCGCCTTGGGCATAATAAATATGGTGTTTGAAACCATAGGTATGATATCATATTTTGCTGCAAAAAACTACTCGCTTCGTGATATAGTTTTAACAGGAAACCTAACACAAATTTCACAGTCCAAGGAAATATTTGAGGGACTTAATAAAATGTTCAATATGAACTTTGTAATCCCTCAAAACGCACAATATAGTACAGTAATCGGCGCTGCACTTTCGTCGTATGAAAAGTAATATGCACAGACTAAAAGCACTTGAAAAAATAAGAAACGAAAACTTTTTCGCATTTGAAAAAATAGCTTCGTATTTAAATCATATACCAACGCTTCTAACGAAGGAAATAATGGACGAAATAAGCGGGGGAGTGGCTGAAAATGAGGAGCTTTGCTTCACTGCGTTTCTCTCGACTGCGCTGTGCGAGAATGACAAGGAGTCATCTATATTAGAAAGAGAATATCTGAAAAAATCAGTAAAAAAGCTTGACCCTAAGGAATACTATAAAAATCCATATTTTAAAAATATAAAAATCAAGGAAGCAAGCCTTGGCGAGTGGAATTTAGGCTACCAAAGCTATATGCCATATGAGGGCTTTATCTATGATGATATAATTTCACTTCCAAACCATCGCGAAATTCCAAGGCTGGGATTTTTTAGTGAAAAATTCACCTTTCCAACAGTTTTTGAAAATGGTATAGAGTGGATGGCAATTAAGCCGAACGAAATTTCTACAATGGCACCTCATCTTGAAAAAATGGCAGGGAGTGTCGCAATTTTTGGACTTGGCATGGGCTATTTTGCATATATGGCAAGCCTAAAGAACGAGGTTAGTCAAATAACGATTGTTGAGCGTGACCAAAACGTAATATCACTCTTCGAAAAATTTATTTTTCCTCAATTTGAAAATAAGGATAAAATAAAAATCGTTAAAAGCGATGCATTTGATTTTGTGGAAAATGAAATGCCAAAGCATAAATTCGACTGTGCTTTTGTCGATTTATGGCATGACGTTTCTGACGGAGTTGAGCTTTATATTAAAATGAAAAAGCTTGAGGCGAAATCTCCAAAAACCAAGTTTTCCTACTGGATTGAGGATTCAATAATTTCAAATATTCGTTGGCATATTTTTGACGGCATTGTGAAAAAATATAATGACGGCAAATTTGATGAGCCTTACGAAAGCGTTCAAAAATATCTAAGCGACGAATACCTAAAAGAATTTGTAAAATTTCTATAAAAGACTTGTCCTTTAGGACAGGTCTTAATATTTCTACCCGTGGCACAGATGGATAGCGCACAAGACTCCGACTCTTGAGGTCATAGGTTCGACTCCTATCGGGTAGGCCATAATCGACAAGCCAACGCTTGTCGATTTTTCTTTGATAAATATTGTTTCTATCTACACGCGCAAAAAATTTAATAAATTATAATAAAATATTTGAATTTTCAATCTCACTGTGCTACAATAGAGTTAAAGTATCTTAAAATAAGGAGCAAAATACTATGCTTACAGACATCGAAATTGCACAAAGTGCAAAACTAAGTCACATTTCTGAAATCGCTGACAAAATCGGGCTTCTCCCAGAGGAGTATGAGCCTTATGGTCACTACAAGGCAAAAATTACGGACAAGTTCCTTGACCGTATGGCGTCAAAAAATGACGGCAAGCTTATCTTAGTTACCGCCATTAACCCAACCCCAGCAGGCGAGGGTAAGACAACTACAACAGTTGGTCTTGGTATGGCAATGAGTAAGATTGGCAAGAAAACAATCATCGCCCTTCGTGAGCCATCGCTCGGACCTGTATTTGGTGTAAAGGGTGGTGCCGCTGGTGGTGGCTACTCTCAGGTTTTACCTATGGAGGATATCAACCTTCACTTCACAGGCGACTTCCACGCAATTACAACAGCAAACAATCTTTTGTCCGCCGTAATCGATAACCACATTCAACAGGGCAACGCTCTTGGCATTGACCAAAGAAGAATTTTGTTCTCACGCGTTCTTGATATGAATGACAGAGCTCTTCGTTCAGTAATCGTTGGACTTGGTGGAAAGATGGACGGTGTTCCAAGAGAAGACCATTTTATGATTACCGTTGCCAGCGAAATTATGGCAATTCTTTGCCTAAGTGAGTCAATTTCTGACCTTAAGGAAAGACTTGGCAAAATCTTAGTTGCATATAAATATGACGGTTCTCCAGTATATTGTAAGGACCTTGGTGTAAACGGCGCTATGGCAGCAGTTTTAAAGGACGCACTTAAGCCAAACCTCGTTCAAACACTCGAAAACACCCCTGCAATTATCCATGGTGGACCATTTGCAAACATCGCACACGGCTGTAACTCTGTAAGGGCGACAAAGCTTGCACTTAAGCTTGCAGATTACACAATTACAGAGGCTGGCTTCGGTGCTGACCTTGGTGCTGAGAAATTTTTCGATATTAAGTGTCGCTTTGCCAACCTCAAGCCAAAATGTGTAGTGCTTGTTGCAACAGTACGTGCACTTAAGTATAATGGTGGCGTTTTAAAGGCAGACCTCGCAAATGAAAACGTTGAGGCACTTAAGGCAGGCGCAGTTAACCTTGAGGCGCATATTGACAACCTTCAAAAATATGGTGTGCCAGTAGTTGTTGCTATCAACCGCTTCGGCACAGATACAGAGGCTGAGCTTAAGGCTGTTGAAGAAATTTGTATTAACAAGGGCGCTGACTTTGCTCTCTCCGAGGTGTTTGCTAAGGGGTCAGAGGGAGGAATTGACCTTGCAAATAAGGTGGTTGAGGCTTGCGAGAAGCCAAGCAACTTCCGTGTTCTATACCCAGACGAAATGTCAATTAAGGACAAAATCACAACCATTGCAAGAGAAATCTATGGTGCTAAGGACGTTAAGTTCGATGCTAAGGCAGAAAAATCAATAAAGGAATTTGAGGCGCTTGACCCTGCATACGCACGCTTCCCGGTTTGTATGGCTAAAACCCAATACTCACTTTCTGACGACCCAGCTAAGCTTGGCAGACCAAAGGACTTCACCTTAACCGTGCGTGAGGTTAAGCTCTCAGCTGGTGCAGGCTTTATAGTGGCGCTCACTGGTGCTATTATGACAATGCCAGGACTTCCAAAATCTCCTGCTGCACTTAATATTGACGTTGACGATAACGGAAAAATCACAGGACTTTTCTAATATGAAGCAAATCTTTAATTCGCAATCGACCGAGGAAACTGAGAAAATCGCAGCCGACTTTGCAAGGAGTCTTGATGATGGCAAGCCACATTTTGTTGCGATGTATGGTGACCTTGGTGTTGGAAAAACAGCCTTTGTGCGTGGTGTTGCCTCGGTTTTGGCAAATGGCGTACGAGTTAAAAGTCCAACCTTTACCGTTGTGAACGAGTATCATGGAGAAAAGCTTCCACTTTACCATTTCGATGTGTATCGAATTGAAAACGAGGATGATCTTTATTCCGTTGGCTTTTACGACTACCTACAAAAGGGAGTTTGTATAGTAGAGTGGAGTGAGAATATCGAATATTCTATTCCAAGTGATTGCTATCGCGTAAGAATTGAGCGCGCAACGGGTGAAAATGAAAGAAAAATAACCATAGAGGCATAAGATGAAAATATTAGCACTTGACTCAACAGCAAAAACCTCAAGCGTCGCAGTTTTGGAAAACGATTCGCTCTTGGGGCTCTATTCAGTCAATATTCAAAATACGCACAGCGAAACTCTGTTGCCGATGATAAAGTCACTTTTGGAGTCGCTAAAGCTTTCAAATGATGATATTGATGCATATGCTGTTTCCGAGGGGCCTGGCTCCTTTACAGGCGTCAGAATTGGCGCAGCAACTATAAAGGGTCTCGCGTTTGGTAGGGAAAAGCCATGCGTTGGTGTGAGCACAATTGAGGCGCTATACGAAAATATGGCTGACTATGAGGGAATTGTGTGTCCTATAATGAACGCACGTCGTGGGCAGGTATATACAGGCGCATTTTTAAATGGCAAGCGTATTCTTGATGACTGCTGTATGATGCTAAATGAGCTTTTGCCTGTTTTAGAAGAAAAAAACGTACCAATTCATTTTAATGGTGACGGATATGACCTTGTATTTGATAAGGAAATAAAGGGCTTTTTACCAACGCCTGAGCTTTTGATATATCAAAATGCATTTTCAGTTGGTAAGGTTGCCTATAAAAAGCTTTTAAGCTCGGAGTATGTAAGTGACAGTGACCTTCGAGTAGAATATTTGCGCAAGCCACAGGCTGAGCGTGAAAGAGAAGAACGACTTGGAGGAAACGAAAATGGCTAAAAAAATTGCAGTTGCGTGCGACCACGCAGCGCTTGATATGAAGGCTGAGGTTTTAAAGTATCTTAGCGATAATGGCTTTGAATACTACGACTTTGGCACCTATACAAAGGATAGCTGTAACTATCCTGACTATGCAGAAAAGGTATGCACGGCTGTATATAACAAGGAATACGATTTAGGTATTCTCATTTGTGGCACAGGCATTGGTATGAGCATGGCAGCTAATAAATGCAAGGGCATTCGTGCCGCGCTTTGCTCAGATACCTTCTCGGCAAAATTCACACGTCTTCATAACGATGCAAACGTGCTTTGCATGGGCGCAAGAACACTTGGATGTGGACTTGCACTTGAAATCGTTGACGTATTCGTAAACACTGGCTTTGAGGGTGGCAGACATCAAACTCGCGTTGATATGATTACAGCCCTTGAAAATAAGCTCGCAAAATAATTTTTAGGAGATAAATATGAAAAAGGTTTATTTTATTACTGGTAGCCAAGACCTCTATGGTGAAGAGGTGCTTTTACAGGTTGCCGAGGATTCAAAGGTAATCGCAAAATACTTAAATGAAAAAATTGACGGTGTTGAAATTGAATACGTGTCAACAGTAAGAGATGAGGCAAGCTGTGTTGAGGCTTGCAAAAAAGCATCAAATGATAGTGACTGTATCGCAGTTATTACATGGATGCACACCTTCAGTCCTGCTAAAATGTGGATAAAGGGTCTGCAATTTTTAACAAAGCCACTTTTACACCTACATACACAAGCTAACGAAAAGCTTCCATATGATGAAATCGATATGGACTTTATGAACCTAAACCAAACAGCACATGGTGGCAGAGAGTATGGCTTTATGTGCACACGTCTTGGAGTAAAGCGTGAGGTTGTTGTTGGATATTATCAGCACGAGGAGGTAATTGAGTCAGTTAAGAAATTCCTTGATGTAGCAAGGGCGGTTGACTTTTCAAAGAACCTAAACGTTGCTATGTTTGGTAGCAATATGAGAGAGGTTTCAGTTACCGATGGTGACAGAGTAGAAAGCCAAATTAAGTACGGCTGGAACGTAAACTATTACGGAATTGGCGACCTTGTTGCACTTGTAAACGCAGTTACTAAGGACGAGCTTGATGCTAAAATGGCAGAGTATAATGAGCTATATGAAATGAACACAGATAACCTTGATGCAGTAAGGGAGCAAGCAAAGTACGAAATCGCACTTGATAAGTTCTTAACAGCAGGTAATTTTGGCGCTTACACAGACACCTTCCAAGACCTACACGGCATGCGTCAGCTTCCTGGTCTTGCAACTCAAAGAATGATGGCAAAGGGCATCGGCTTTGGTGCAGAGGGCGACTATAAGACATCAGCGCTCAATGCTATTTTCTGTGAAATGGCAAAGGGAAGACGTGGCTCAACAGGCTTTATGGAGGACTACACCTATGACTTTACAAGAGGTGATGAGGTTGTGCTTGGCGCCCATATGCTTGAGGTTTCACCTGACTTTGCATCAACTAAGCCAAAGATAGAGGTTCATCAGCTTGGCATCGGTGGAAAAGAGCCACCGGCAAGACTTGTATTTGATGGTGTTGAGGGCGACGGTGTTGCTGTGTGTATGGTTGATATGGGCAATCGTTTCCGCCTTATCTGTGCTTCAATTGAGCTTGTAAAGCAACCAAAGGAAATGCCAAAGCTTCCAGTTGCAAGAATTATGTGGAAGCTAAAGCCAGACCACAAAACAGGTGCTGCTGCTTGGATTTACGCAGGCGGTGCACACCACACAGTAGTTTCAACTGCACTTACAGTTGAGGACATTAAGCTATTTGCTAAATTAACCGATACTGAGCTTGTTGTAATTGATGAAAATACAGATTTATATAAGCTTGAGCAAGAGTTGAATATGCTTGACCTAATGGCAAAGCTAAAATAATTTTTGACACAAAAAAAGCGCACCCAGTGTGCGCTTTTTCACTTTTTTTGAAGCAAACATAAGACGAAGCAGTAAAAAATTGTGCAAAACATAGAAATTGTAACAAACAATTGTTTACATTCATAGAAAATATTGACTTATGTAATATTATATGATAAGATTATTATGTAAAAATATATTTATAGGAGAATTTTATGAAAAAGAAATTACTTTTGGCACTTACTCTTGTTGCAGTGTTTGTTTGCTTGTTTGCAATTACAGTAAGCGCTGAAACACCGAATATGTACATCGAGTTCGGTGCAAAATTCCCGGGTAACGATAATTACATTACCGTTTACACCGAAAACGCGGAATCCACAGGAAATCCACAAATCAACTTTGCAACCAAAAAATTCTATTCTGACGTTGACTTCACACAAGAGGTTGATATGTCTACAGCGACGGGAATCGACTTTTCTGTTGCAAAATCCTACGTTGGCGGAGTACAGGGCAATGCAATTACAAGAATGAAAAAACCATCTTCACCTTTTGTTAATTGTGTAGAGGTTAAATGGTTCCTCTCCGGTATGCCGACCGTTTCCTATGAAGGTAGCTTTTTTAAGGGATGGACAGGACTAAAATCCTTTGATTTCGGTAATGCAACCGCTATTGCCGACAATACCTTTGAGGGTTGCGGTTTTGAGAGCATTACTCTTCCGGCGTCAATCACTTCAATTGGCGGCTCCGCCTTTAAGGATTGCTTAAGC